>JAPUEL010000025.1:22662-88463 GCA_027492545.1 Propionibacteriaceae bacterium | reverse complement strand
GGGCGCCCGCGTCCGCTGACGGTTGAGCGCCTCACACACTGTCGTCGGCCAGATCCTCGGGATACACGACGTCGACCTCCGGATGGAGCGCGGGAAGTCTCTGCGATTGTTGGTCAGGAAGCGCTCCGCGCCCGAGGCGACGGCTGTGGCCAGATGGGCTGCGTCGGCCGCCCGCAGCCCGTAGTTGACGGCCAGAGCGACGGCGAGGCGCGCCGTCGCCTCGTCCAGCGGGCGGAGGTCCAGCCGACCGAGCAGGCCCGCCAGCGCCCTGACCTCGGCGGAGTCCGGGGCCTCCCGGAGTGGCTTGGTCAGCACCTCCGGCAGGAGCAGGACCGAGCCGATGCCGACGTGACCCCCACCCTCGCCGGCGAACAATGAAGCCACGGCCACACCCCAGGGGTGCCAGCCACGTTGCGCTGGCAGCGGGTGGGCAGGGTGGCACCGCCCAAGGTGGCGGATCTGGTCGCGACTACGCCACCAGATCCGCCCCTGGATCGGTCGGCCGTCAGGCGGCGGCCAGCGTCAGCGACACCGTGGCGAAGCTGTGCGGGGGCAGCTCGACCTCGAGAATGCCGTCAACCGGAGCCCCGACGGCGAACTCGGCGGGCGTGACGGCGTCGGGGGCCTGCGCGGTGTTGTGGTCCGCGATCGCCCCGGCGGTGAGGATCCGGCCCTCGACGGCGTCGACCGCCCGGCCGCGCAGGTCGAGACGCACCGTGCGGGCCTCGTCGAGGTCGAGGTTCGACAGCGAGACCAGCGCCACGCCGTCCTTCACGCTCGCCGAACCGCTCACGAGCGGCAGGGCGGTGCGGCCGACCTGCCGGGTGGGCACCGGCTCCCCGATCCACGCCACCGCCAGGCTGTCGGCATCGTGGTGGGCGCGGTTCATCTCGATGACGTGGTAGGTGGGCGTCTTGATCAGGGTGTCGCCGTCGGTCAGCAGCACGGCCTGGAGCACGTTGACGGTCTGGGCGATGTTGGCCATCACCAACCGGTCCGCGTGGCGGTGGAACGAGTCGAAGTGGACAGAGGCCACCAGGGCGTCGCGCATCGTGTTCTGCTGGTACAGGAACCCCGGGTTGGTGCCGGGCTCCACCCCGAACCAGGTCCCCCACTCGTCGAGCACCAGGCCGATCCGCTTGGAGGGGTCGTAGACGTCCATGATGTTGCCGTGCCGGGTCAGCAGCTCCTCGATCCGCCACGCCGCCGACATCGTCGCGTAGTAGGTGTCGTCATCGAAGTCGGTGGCCGACAACTTGTCCTCGAACGTGCTGGGCATCGTGTAGTAGTGCAGCGAGATCGCGTCGAAGAAGTGCCGCGGGTTGCAGCCACACCCCAGGTCGCCCAGGGTCTTCATGAGGGTCTCGGTCCAGTGGTAGTCGTCGACGTTCGCGCCGCCGGCGATCTTGTACAGCTGGTTGCCGTCGTGCTCACGGCAGTACGTGGAGTACTGGCGGGCCAGATCCGCGTAGTACTCGGCGCGCATGTTCCCACCGCATCCCCAGGATTCGTTCCCGATCCCGAAGAACTTGACCGTCCACGGCTCGTCGCGGCCGTTGGCGCGGCGCAGCTCCGACATCGGGGCGGCACCCGAGCGGGTCAGGTACTCGACCCAGTCCGCCATCTCGCGGACGGTGCCGGAACCCACGTTGCCGCAGATGTAGGGCTCGGTACCCAACTGCTCAACGAGGTCCATGAACTCGTGCGTACCGAACGAATTGTCCTCCACCACGTTGCCCCAGTGGGTGTTGACCACCGACGGCCGATCCTCACGCGGGCCCACGCCGTCGCGCCAGTGGTACTCGTCAGCGAAGCAGCCACCCGGCCAGCGCAGGTTCGGGATGTCGATCCCGCGCAGGGCCTCGACTACGTCCGAGCGCATGCCGCGCACGTTCGGGATCTCGGAGTCCTCACCGACGAACAGCCCACCGTAGATGCAGGCGCCGAGGTGCTCGGCGAAGTGCCCGTAGACGTGGCGGGAAATCGTGGGGCCTGGCACGTCGAGGTTGACGACGGCGGTGATGGGCGTAGTGGGCACAGGTGTCTCCTTCTCAATCAGCGAGGCGGGTTGACGCCATGTGTGCGCCCCCAACCACACCCTCGCGCATGCGACGGTGCATCGATGAACTCAGAATGTCAGAGGGCCTTAGTCGCGTCAATCCAGGAGATTGCGGTGTGCTGCGTTGCTGCTGCGGAATCGATGCTTGACGAGCCTCCTGACTCATGCAACCATGACGCGATGGTCCATCGATGAATTGCTTGCACGACGAGAGGCCGTCGTCTCAGCGCCACATCGTCAGCGGACTGCTCGCGGGAGGATTGAAGGGATAATGAAAGCTGCCGGTGCCAGGCGGGTCACCATGCAGGATGTCGCCCGCCTGGCCAGCGTCTCGACGAAGACGGTCTCCAACGTCCTCAATGGGCATCCGAAAGCCACCGAGGAAACCCGGAAGCGCGTTCTGGAGGCCGTGGACCTGTTGGGGTACCGGATCAATGTCGCGGCCCGCAATCTGCGTCAGGGAAAGACCGGGCAGATCAGCCTCGCATTGCCCGAACTGAAGAATCCCTATTTCGCCGAACTCGCAGACCTGGTGCTGGAGGAGGCGAAGTCCTACGGCTTCAAGGTGCTGATTCAACAGACGAACTTCGACCGGGATGCCGAGGTCGCTATCCTGGAGGGCGCCCAGGCCCTCGGCGTCGACGGCGTCATCTTCTCGCCGTTGTTGCTCGGCCAGGCAGACCAGCGCCTGTTCCACGTCGACTTCCCGGTGGTGCTCCTCGGCGAGGCCGTGTTCGACGTGGGCCTGGACCACGTCACCATGAGCAACGTCGAGGCGGCCCGCGCCGCCACCGAACACCTCCTCGCCGCGGGGAAGAGCCGCATCGCGCTCATCGGCGCCAGCCCGGAGGAGCTGAGGGGGGCCTCCGGCCTGCGCCTCCGCGGATACAAGGAGGCGCTGGCCGCCCGTGGCATCCCTGTCGACGAGGCGCTCATCGTCGGTGAGGATCGGTGGCACCGCGACAAGGGCTCCGACGCGGTGGAGACGCTTCTGTCGCGGGGGACACACTTCGACGGCGTGGTGGCGCTCAACGACCTGCTGGCGTTCGGAGCCATCCACGCCCTGAAGCGGAACGGACTCTCGGTGCCGGGGGACGTGGCCGTGATCGGCTTCGACGACACCGAGGCGGCGCAATACACGATGCCGTCGCTGTCGAGCGTCAATCCCGGACGCACCGAGATCGCCAAGCTGAGCGTCAAGCTGCTGGCCGAGCGGATCGAGGCCGCGTCGACAGACCCGGACCTCCCTCCCCGGTTCATCGCCGCCCCGTTCACCGTCATGACCCGGGACACCAGCGCGGTCCTGACGCCCGTCGGGTAGGCCCGGTCGCGGCACGCCACCGGCTCGCCGATGGGCGTTCCGGCGATCCGGCCGGCGCGAGCGAGCAGCTTCGGCGAGACTGGGGCCATGGAGGAACCGTCGGCACGGACGCCACCGTCCCTCGCGGTGGCCTGGGCCACCACGGCGGTCTTGGGCGCACTGGCCGCCGTCTCGACGTGGCTCGCCAACCTGGCGATCGTCCGGTACTTCGCGGACGCGCCGCGCCCGGACGACCTGCTGTTCGAGCTGCTCCCCTACCTCGGTCCGGCCCGCTGGCTCACGGTGGTCGCGCTGGTCGCCGGACTGGGGGCCTTCCTGTGGGCCACCCTCCGCGCGTCGCCGTCGAGGCTGCCCGCCGTCGGCGCGACGATCGCGCTGTTGTACCTCTTCAGGGCAGGCATGATCGCCCTGACCCCGCTCGCGCCGGCCTACGGGGAGGGGATCTTCGTCTTCCCCCAGGAGCAGTTCGGCACGTTCCCCTCCGGCCACACGGCCCTCCTCACCCTGCTCGCCCTGCTGGTGCCCGACGACCGGCCCCGGCTCCGGCGCTTCCAGTGGTCGTTGGTGGGCGTCATGATCGCCGGCCTCATCCTCGCCCACGGGCACTACTCGATCGACGTCGTCGGCGGCCTGCTGCTCGGCTACTTCGTGGCCACCGTGTGGCAGCGCGGGGACCTGTTTCGCCCCATCGCGAGATTGACGGGGCCCTGAGCCTAGGGTTGACGGATCACCCGAAGCCGCGACGCCAGGAGAGGAAGCCATGATCTTCACCGGGGCACGCCCCTTCAAGGGTCGACGCGACGGCCGCCTCGTCGACGACCTCCCTTCCGTGCGCCGCGTGGTGCCGCACCTCATGCCCACACGTCTCGACGCCACCGTGTTCTATCCCCACCACCTCGAGGTCGAACGGCTGATGGCCTGGCTGGACGAGGTCAATCTGGAGCGCCCGGCCGACGAGCAGATCCGCTTCTTCCACGTCATGCTCGCGGCGCTGGCCCGGCTGTTCCACCAGCGTCCCGAGCTCAACAGGTTCATCTCGGGGCGGCGCACCTACGAGCACCGCGACATCTCCTTCGCGTTCACCGTCAAGAAGGCCTACACCGATGAGGCCGACGAGGTGCAGGCACGCATCAGCTTCACGGGCGGCGAGACCGTGGACGAGGTGCGCGTCAAGGTGGACGCGGCGCTGGAACGGGCGCGCAACCACACGCGCAACGAGAGCGACGTGCTGGTGTCGCGGCTGGTCCGCCTCCCCGGCGCGCTGCTCGCCGCCATAGCCCAGACCGCCTGGGCACTGGACTCGGTCAACCGGCTGCCGCGGGTCCTGCAGGACGCCATCCCCACCTACGCCAGCGCCTACCTGGTCAACCTGGGCTCGCTGCACGCGGAGGCCCCGTTCCACCACCTGTACCGACGCGGCACCGCAGGCGTGTTCGTCTCGATCGGCACCATCCGCCCCGAGCCCGTGGTCGACGCTGGCGGCGTCATCGTCGCCCGGCGGCGCGTGAACGTCGTCTACACCGTCGACGAGCGGGTCACCGACGGCTTCTACCTGGTGCGCTCGGCCCATATCCTGCAGCAGATGGTCGACGACCCGGCCGCTCTCCTCCGCCCCTGCGTCTGACCCCCAGCCCCGCCCGGGGCGACGCGGCTGCCGGGCATCCGGCCTACGATGGGAAGTGACCACGAACGCCCGGCGCCCCGGCCGGGACCCGCTGGGAGGTGGAGCGTATGATCCCCGTCCGCATCGCAGGGCTCGCCCTGGACGTGAAGCAACAACCGGTGGTGATCCTCAAGCCCCTGGACGAGGAGCCGGGCCAGGGCAGCATGCTCCCCATCTGGATCGGGGGCCTCGAGGCCGCCGCGATCCTCGCCGGCGCCGACGGCAACCCGGCCCCCCGTCCGCTGACGCTGGACCTCATGCGCGCGATGCTCGAGTCGCTCGACGCGGAGGTGGAGCGCATCGCGGTCACCAAGCTCGAGAACGGCACGTTCTTCGCCGAGATCCGGCTCAGCACCCCGGCCGGCGAGCGCGTGCTCGACGCCCGCCCGTCGGATGCCATCGGGTTGTCGCTGCGGACCGGCTCGGTGATCTGGGTGGCCGATGAGGTGCTCGAGCAGGCGGGCGTCCCCGACGAGCGCGAGGGGGACGCCGACGAGGAGGCGGAGGTCGCGGCGTTCAGCGAGTTCCTCGACCAGGTCGACCCGGAGGACTTCCAGGGCTGAGGCCGGCCGGGCAGGACCACTCAGTGTCACGTTCGGGGTCGAGTACCACCCCAGACGTGACACTGAGGCAGTTCGAGCCTGCCGCGCCGGGGCGCCGGCTCAGCCCACAGTCAGCGTGAGCACCACCGGCGCCAGGCCGTCCGCGGAGACCCTCACGGAGATCTCGCCCTGCCCCGCGGGTCGGACGACGGCGAGGGCCCGGCCGTCGAAGGTCTGCCAGGTCGAGGAGTCGAAACGCTCCTCGGTCTTGGGGTTCGCGCTGCACATCCCGGCCAGCACGCCGGCCCCGTGAACCTCGACGGTGATCGCGCGGTCCTCGGTCAGGACGAGAACTCCGTTGTCATCGCGAAGTTCGACGGCCACGAAGGCGAGGTCGGCGTCGTCGGCGATCAGGCGGGTGCGGTCGGCGGCGGCGGTCAGCCGGGCCGGCGTCGTCGCGGTGGCGAGGCTGGTGCGGCCCGCCTCTGCGTCGCCCCGGTACGCGACGGCGGTGAGCTCCCCCGCCCGGTAGGCGGTCTCGAGGGTGGCCATCATCGGGAGCTTCTCCCCCACCGTCGCCCGCGACACCTCCACCCCGTCGAGCAGCAGCGCCACCTCGTCGGCGTCCGCGTACACCTCGACGACCACAGGCCTGCCCTCGAATCCCGGCCACGTCCACGACGAGACCGAGTCGCTCCATCCCCACGGCGACTGCATGGTGACGATATGCCCGTGATGCTCCGGCCGCTGGACAGCGATATAGGGCTCGGTGCGCAGGCCGAAGACGATCTCGCGGTAGTAGGAGACGGGGCGTCGCCAGCCGGTGAGGTCGAGATCGCCGCACCACGCCGTCAGGTACGGGTACTCACGCTCCAACCCGGCGACCGCACCGGGGTCCTCGGCGTACGCCGTCGCACCGATGCCCACCTCGCCGAGGTAGTCCCAGCCGGTCCAGGTGAAGTCGCCGATCACGTTGGGCGAGTCCCGGACCATCGGCCACAGCCTGCCGATCTGGGACGGAAAGGTCTCCGACCCGACGATCACCCGGTGCGGGAACAGCTCCCGGTCGATGGCATAGCGGGACTCGGCGTAGTTGAGCCCGAGCACGTCCAGCGGGGCGCTCGACTCGGCGGTGCGCCTGCCGGCCGACTCGCTCGCGCTCACGACGGCGAACGGCCCACCCTCGGCGGCCATCATCTCGTTCAGGCCGCCCGACTCCTCGGCGATCGCGGGCACCTCGTCGATCACGGCGAGGAACGGGTTGATCCCGTTGGTGACGAGGCGGGAGGGGTCGAGCGCGCGGACGAGCTCGGCCATCCGACGCGCCCAGCGGGCGCCGTGCGGGGTGCCTACCTCGGCGATCTCGTTGCCGATGGAGTACATGATCACGGATGGATGGTTGCGGTCCTTGGCGACCATCGCCTCCAGATCGGCGGCCCACCACTGCGGGAACTCGGAGGCGTAGTCGTACGGCGTCTTGAAGCGGGTCCACATGTCGAAGGCCTCGTCCATCACCAGCATCCCAAGCCGGTCGCAGGCGTCGAGCATCGCGGGCGAGGCAGGGTTGTGGGCGGTGCGGATGGCGTTGAAGCCGGCCTCCTTGAGCAGCTCGACGCGGCGCTCGTCGGCCCGCCCGATGGCCGCGGCGCCGAGCGGGCCGTTGTCGGAGTGGATGCACGCACCCCGGAGGAGCACGGGTTCGCCGTTGATGCGTAGGCCCTTGCGGGGGTCGACGGTGACGGTGCGGATGCCGAACGACACGACCGTCGGGTCACCGAGTCCGAGGTCGACGGTGGCGGTGTAGAGCGACGGGCTCTCCGGGCCCCACAGCCGCGGCTGCTGGACGTAGAAGCGCTGCCGGACGAGGGCGGTCTCGCCAGGGGCGAGGGTCGACGGGGTGGCGTCGCGCTCCACCGCTCCGCCGTCGGGCGCAGCCAGGGTGGTGTCCACGGAAACCGTCTGGGTGGTGAGGCCGGCATTGGCGACCGTGGTGACCACGTCGACGACCGCTTGGTCGTCCTCGATGCGCACGGTGGTGACGGCCACACCGTCGGGCACCACATGGACGGGCTCGTCGACATGCAGCCGGACCTCGCGGTGGAGGCCCGCGCCGGAGTACCAGCGCGAGTCCTGGCCGGAGCGCACCTCGATGCGCAGCGCGTTCTCCTCGCCGTAACGGAGGTAGGGGGTGAGGTCGACGAAGAAGCGGGCGTAGCCATCGGCCCGGTTGCCGGCGAACTCGTCGTTGCAGAACACCTGCGCCCGCCGGTACGCGCCCTGGATCTCAAGGCGCACGAGCTTCCCTCGCCACTCCTCCGGAACCTGGAAGGCCCTGAGGTAGGTGAAGCCGGCCGGCTGGTGGTACGCGCCTGCCCCCTTGCCGGGAGCATCCGGGGTGCGATCGGTGTCGCGGAGGGCGTCGTGCGGGAGCCGGACCGGGGTGGGCTCGGCGCCCTCGCCGTTGGCGGCGGCGAACGGTCCGAGCGGGAGGCGGTAGGACCAGCCGTCGTTGAAGGGGATCGCGTTCATGTCTTACTCCTGCTCAGGGCCGACGGCGGGGTGTGGGGTACGGGGATGAGTGCGTGGAAGACCTGGCGGATGTCGTCGTCGGTCAGTTCATCCGGCAGGAGCCAGCGCTGGAGGCCGAGTCCCTCCTGGACGGCGTCGAGGACGCGCGGGTTGACGCCGTCGATTCGGCGGGCGATCGCGTCGCGGGACCTGCCCATCCATTGGCGCATCAGGTCCGCGTAGCGGGGCTCGCGGAAGGCGAGCACGTACAGCTCGGCAAGGAGGATCTTGGTGCGCGGATCGTCGTCATCTTGGATCACCAACTGGGTGAGCGCTTCGCGGGGATCGCCGTCGGCGATGCTCATGGCGCGGTCCAGCGGGGAGAAGGTCTCATCGGCGAACCGCTCGAAGGCCGCGAAGAGCAGGTCGTCGCGGGAGGGGAAGTGGTAGGTCATGGAGCCGAGGGGCACGTCCGCGGCCACCGCAACAGTGCGGTACGTAGCCCCTCCCACCCCGTGCTCGGCGATGAGGGTGAGGGTCGCGGCGATGATCCGTTCGCGGCGCTCAGGGTCGTGCCGGCGCGTCGTGCTGCGTTCCATGGCTTCCCCTCGTCCTCGTCGACGGAGCAACTGTATCAGAACGTTCGTATACACAGGTCGTCTGCCCACAAGCCTCCGGCTCAGCCACCCTGCCGTCGGTGGAACGCAGGTAGATCGACGTGGTTCGCGCGCTGGCCTGAGCAGACCAGCCGTTCGCCCCACATGGATTCCCCCCCCGGCGCGCGATGTTCCACCAGGTCGCGGGCATGCGGATCGAATTGGTTCCTCGAAGTCGAATGACCCACCAGCACTGACTGAAGATCGCTCACGCTCTAGCTCGTTCGACGCAGGGTTCTTCAGAGGCATGGAAACCACGACAGCACGCATGAAGGACCTCGAACTTTGCGCATATATCGACGAGTCCATGCGAGACCCCCGGCCGGGCAAGTGCGACGGCATGTACATCCTCGCGGCCGGGGTCGCCGACCCCCTGCAGTCCGACCAGAGCCGGACGGCGATGATGCGACTCCTCCCAAAGGCAGCAACCCGCCTGCACTGGCACGCAGAGTCGGCGGCGCGGCAGGTCCAGATCGCCCGGACCGTCTCGACTTTGGATGTGACGCTGCTTGTCGTCGTCAACACGCGCTATGACGGGCGACGGCCGGAGCGAGCCCGGCGCAAGTGCCTGGAGCGGCTCGTGGCCGAGTTACGCAGCAGAGGTGTCTGCCGCGCGGTGCTTGAGTCGAGAACCGACTCGCTCAACCGCAGGGACATAGAAATGTTCGACGCTCTACGAAGCCAGGACCGGTTAGCCGGTATACACGCGTCGTTCGCCCGGCCAAGCACGGAACCGATGCTGTGGATTCCTGACGCCGCCTCGGGCGCTGTGAACGGCTTCCGATCGGGCCGCCGGCCTGCGCCACTGTCCCTGATTGGATCCCGCATCACGATCATCGAGGTGGGTACGTGAGTCGGGGAGCGCCAGGACACGGCGAGCGAGATCCGCGGAGTGCGCCGACAGGGACGTTGGCCTAGGCCAGCAGGGTGGCCCAGGTCACCGGGCCGACCAGGCCATCAACGGGGATGCCGCGGTCCGCCTGGAACGCGCGGACAACGGCGTCGGTCTGGGGGCCGAAGTCGCCGTCGACCACCACGCTGTAACCCCGGTAGCCGAGCAGTCGCTGCAGCACCTCCACCCCGTCGCCCTGGGAGCCCTGGCTCAGCGTGGGGACGAGCGAGTCCCAGGTGGTATCGTCGACCGCCCCGGTGACCTCAAGCCCCTCCTGCGCCTGCCACTGGCGCACGGAGCGCTCGGTGGCGGGGCCGAAGTCGCCGTCGGCGAGCGTCCGGATCCCGCGGTAGGCGAGCAGCTCCTGCAGCGCCAGGACCACATAGCCCTGGTCCCCGCGGAAGAGGGGGTAGTAACGCTCGAACACCTGCGGCTTGACGGGCGCGGCGGGGGGCGGGGCCGCCTGGGTCGGCTCGGCGGGCTGGGCGGGCTGGGCGGGCTGGGCGGCTGACTGGGTCACGACGCTCGGGGCGTCCGCGCTGGCGGACGGGGTCGACGGTGCCGGCGTCGTCGGCTCGGCGGAGGGCGCCACCGTCACGAAGACCGTGGACGCGGGGGCCGGTGTCGCGGCGACGGGATCCGCTGCCAACTCCCGATCACCGCCGCCGAGCAGCAACATGAGCAGCCCAACACCCGCCGCCAGGACCACGACGGCGAGACCCACGACGAGGGCGATCGTCGCGCCACGGCCCGTCCTGGCAGGGGTCCCTGTGCCAGGGATGGCGGAGGCCGGATAGGCCCAGCCGGGCTGGTCGGCGGCCGGCTGCGGCAGATCCTGCCGATACATGAACCCCGGGCCCTGCGCAGGGGTGGACTGGTGGGGGTGTGACGACGGCTGCGCCTGGGGACCGGGGTAGGGCGGGGCGACCGGCGGCTGCGGGCCAGGATCCGCCGTCGGGCCGGCACTCCCCTGCCTGCCTGGACCGAACCGCGCCAGGCACTCGGGGCACAGGTCCCCCGCCGTCGGATTCCCACACGCTAGACAGCGCCTCATCGTCGCCCCCCTGACTCTCCCGCATCATGGCACACGCTCCCTGCGGCCCGGGCTTCACGGTCACCATCCCGGCACTGGGATCTGATCCGACGAGGCTGCGTGTCGAGCCATGCGCAGGAAGAGCCGCACCACCCCGGTTTGTCGCCTGCCGCTACGGCCGGGCGGCCCGGCTCGAGTCGCGGACCACCAGCTGCGGAGTGGAGTCGAGGAACGCGGCCGACGGCTCGCCGTCGAGGACCCCGAGCAGGCGGCGCGCCACATGGGAGCCGAAGCTCACCACATCGTGGCTCAAGGCCGTGAGCCGGGGAATGGTGTGGCGGCACAGCAGCGAGTCGTCCCACGCGACGATCGACAGATCCTCCGGCACGCTGCGTCCAAGCTCGGTGGCCACGGACAGCCCGGCCACGGCCATGACGTCGTTGTCGTAGATGAGCGCCGACGGAGGCTGGGGTGACATCAGCGCGGCCCGCGTGACGGCGGCACCGGAATCCATCGTGTAGTCCGTCCGCAGGACCAGCGCCTCACCCTCGAGCCACTCCATCTCGCGCAGGAACGCTTCGTCGCGGATGTGGGTGTGGGCAAGCGGGGCCAGGCCGGAGACATGCCCGATGCGTCGATGCCCCATCGCGAACAGGTGCTGAACGGCGGACGCCATCGACGACGCGTCGTCGGTCCACACCGAGGTCAGCCCTCCCGCGACGCTGGGGTCCCCCACCACGACCGCGGGCAGGGCACCGGGCCGGGAGCTCAGCTCGACTCGGGGATCGTCCAGCGCCAGGTCCACCAGCAACACCCCGTCGACGCGGCGCGCGTTGCGCCAGCGGTTGAGCGTCTCGATCTCGGCGGCGGTGTCCGGCACCACCTGAAGCATCAGGCTGAAGGACCGCTGTGAGAGCTCCATCTCGAGTCCGGCCAGGAACTGCATGTAGAACGACTCGACGCCGAGGTTGTGGGGGTCACGTGCAAGCACCAACCCGACGGTCTCCGTGCCGCCGCCCGCGAGTGTGCGAGCGGCGCTGGTGGGGGCCCACCCTAGTTCGTCGGCCACCTTGAGGACACGGGCGCGGGTCTTCTCGGAGACGCCTTTGCGACCGTTGAGCGCGAAGGAGACCGCGCCGATCGAGACCCCGGCCTTCGCGGCGATGTCGCTGATGGTGACGCGCTTGCCAGGGTCGGGGGTCTTCACCCGGCCAGCATACGGACAGGCACCGCTTCGCCTCCCCGGGGCGGGTCACGACCGCCCGCGCCGCAACGCAGGTTCAGGGCGGAGTTCCAGCGGGCGACCAGCCGACCAGGCGAGACGCTCCCCTTCTTGACGGCCGGCCGAGCGGACCGCCACCTGTTCCGACGACATTCTCAGGTGGACGAGCCGGGCTGCGGCCGTCCGAGGAACGACCTGGGAGATGCCTGGTGGGGCCAGGTTCCGGGTGGCCCCGTGACCTCAGCGAAGCGTTTATGAAACTGTGACCGAAGTTGGTGCCGGAGGGGCTGTTCTGGATCCGTTTCTGTCGGTGGTGGGCGATGTAATAGTGCGTATGAACGACGCGGGGGTGTGGGAGCTGGAGCAGCAGTTCATGGCTGCCGCCTGGGATTCCGCCCGCGCCGCCACGGCCGCCGGCCCGGAAAGCGTGAGCGGCTTCCTCGAGGCCCTTGCGGAGGCCGAGGCACATCTGGCCGGGCTCCGGCTGGCCGTGCTGGACCAGGTCCGGTACATGCCCGAGGCCGCCAAGGTCCTCGACGCCGTCACCTCCTCGACCCGTCACACCCATGCGCAGGCCAAAGCGTCGATCCGGCTGGCCGTCGACCTCTCCGAACGGTTCCGGCTGATCCTGGAGGCCCTGCAGGCCGGGCTGATCTCGGCTGCGCAGGCCGAAGCGATCACCGATGGGCTGCGGAAACTGCCCGCCCGGTTGAGCCCGGCGGAGCTGGAGCTGTGCCAGAGGGAGATCCTGACCTGGGTCGACGAGCTGGGCCCCTCCGAGCTGCGGACCCTCGCCTCACGCCTGCTGGAGGTCATCGACCCCGACCGCGCCGACGCCGACGACGCGAAACGCCTCGCCCGCGAGGAGCGCGCCGCGCACCGGAACCGGTTCCTGCGCCTCGCCCCGGACCACCACGGCTCCATGCGCATCACCGGCCAGTTGCCGGTGGCGGATGCCGCGTTGTTGTCGGCGCAGTTGGATGCGTTGATGCCCCCCGCGTCGGCCTACGCCCACACTGGCGAGGCGCCGAGCAGGGATGCTCGCCGGGCGGATGCCCTGGTGCTGCTGATCCAGCACGCCGCCGGCGGCGGGACGCTGCCGTCGCATGGGGTGGACCGGCCGCAGATCCACCTCACCCTGGACTACGACACCCTGGTCACCGGCGTCGGATCGGTGAGCGTGCTCGGCACGACCAGCGTCGACGGGCTGTCCGCCGCGGAGGCACGCCGGATGGCCTGCGACGCCGGCCTGATCCCCATGGTGCTCGGCACCGCCTCGCGGCCGCTCGACGTGGGCCGCACCCACCGCCTGTTCACCCCCGCCCTCCGCGCCGCACTGCTGCAGCGGGACCAGGGGTGCGTGTTCCCCGGCTGCGCCGCCGCCCCGGCCGCGTGTGAGGCGCATCACATCATCCCCTGGTGGCAGGGCGGGGCAACATGCCTAGCCAACGGCGTTTTGCTGTGCCCATTCCATCATCGGTTGCTAGAGCCTGATCCGTTGCAGTCCGAGGAGTCGCAGTGGCGGGTCCACCTCGACGACGCCACCGGCCAGCCGTGGTTCACCCCACCCCGCCACATCGACCCCGCCCGACGACCCAGGCAGCACCAACGCCACCGACTTCAACAACTCAACCTCCAGCCAGCGGCACCACCCTGCCCACACGACCCCGGTCCCCCAGGCTGGGACCCGGAACCGCCGGACCCGGACACCCGCGACGCGCGCGACAAGTACGCCGAATACAGCCTCGACGAGCTGATCGAACGTTCCTCCGCCATCTGGGGAACCCCCCAGAGTCCATGAACCGGGTACGGGAGGGTGTCGACGCGGGCGCGCGTCGCTGAAGCTCCTCACGGCCCGGCTCAACCAACGGATCTCCGTTGGCTGAGGTGCCGCGCAGCGGCCCACCCCGCTGGCTGAGGTGCCGCGCAGCGGCCTCGAAGCCTCAGGAAAGTGACCTAGTCAGCGCACGTTCTTCAGTCTTCGAGGCTCGTCGCTGCGCTCCTCACACCTCAGCCCGCGGAAGGGCCGCGGAACCCGACCCAGACGCCGATGTCAGGCTCGCGCCTCTCCAATGGGACTACCCAGCCTCGGCCGAGGCGATGAAGGCGCGACCGCGGCCTGAGAAGTCCAGCCCCGCGGGGCCCGAGACGAAGAAGGCGTCACCCGGACCGACTGACGCGTTCTCCCCTGCCACGTTCACCCTGAAACACCCGTCCACCACCACGACGATCGACGCGGACCCCGTCGCGACCGAAGCGTCTCCCGTCACCTCGCGGAGCTCGAACGTCGCCGGGTCCGAGGTGGGCGGCACATAGGCACGCACGCCCGCGCCCACCTCCTCTGCGGCGAGCAACGGCACCGGCCCGGCGTGAAAGTCCAGCACCCGCAGCAGCTCCGGAACGTCCACGTGCTTCGGCGTGAGCCCGCCGCGCAGAACGTTGTCGCTGGGCCCCATCAGCTCTACGCCCACCCCGGAGAGGTACGCGTGGATGTTGCCGGCCGGCAGCCACAACGCCTCGCCCGAGGACAACTCGACGTGGTTGAGCAGCAGCGCCACCGCCGCCCCGGCGTCGCCCGGGTAGCGGGCGCTCAGCAGCTGGACGAGCCCCCGTGCGCGTCCGGGGAGAGCATCCGCGGCCGACGGCAGCGCCGTGACAAGCCGCGACACCTCGTCCGATCCTCCCAGCAGCCACGACACGCTCCGACGCAGCCCGGGCGCGCCCGACTTTTGCGGAACCTGGGCGCCCAACCGCACGCCCTCGGCCCCGTCGGGTTCGCGATCGTCGGTCAGGAGCGACAACCACGTACGGAACGGCGCCGGATCCACGGCGGCCTCGGCCAGCGCCGCGACATCGGCCACCGACTCCCCCAGCCGCCTGAACCCGCACAGCGCCTGGAAACCGTCCTTCAGGGCGACGATCATCTCCGGCTTGGCGTGGGGATCCTTGTAGTTGCGCGTCGGCCACGAGAGCGGCACGCCCTGCCCCTCCTCACGCCGGAAGCCCTCGCGTGCCTGCTCGACGGTGGGGTGTGCCTGCAGCGACAACGGGCTCTCGGCGGCCAGCACCTTCAGCAGGAACGGCAACTGTCGGCCCGCCTGACGCTGCCACTCGGCCAGGTCCGCCCACGGCGCGGGGACGGCGGCCCGGCTCGGGCTCGCCTCGTGGGCGCCCAACCACAGCTCCGCTTCGGGGCGCCCCGTGCGCACCCAGCCGAAGAGTTGCGAGATGCCGTCTCGGACACCCCATGCGTAATCGCGCGGTGTATTGACGACCGGAACCACGCTCACCGCACCCACGCCGACACCTCCTCAGCCTCGTCGACCAGCGGACACAACGGATGGCCCGCCTCCAGCCCCGCCAGCAGCGAGGCCCCGTCGACGCCTGCCCCTACCGGCGAGACCACGGCAGCGGCGGGCAGCTCCTCCAGCACGTGATGCCGGAAACGCTCGGCGATCAGCTCGCTCCGGAAGACGCCGCCCATGCCGGCGACGGCCAGTCCCGAGCCGTCGGTGCCCGGCTCGCCGACCCGCAGCAGGCCGGTGACCGCCGAGTGCGCCAGCTCGCGGGCCGCCCGACGGCAGATGCCGTGGGCCACCGCATCGCTGCCGGCCATCCTCGCCGTCGGTTCCGCGAAGGACGCCACGAGCCGCACCCGGCCGGGGTCGGCCTGCAGGGTGACGTAGGCCGCCTCCAGGTCCGGCCAGCAGCCGGCGACCACATCGGTCAGTGCCGTCGCCGGCCCACGACCGTCATGCGCCCGCATGACGGCCTGCAGCGCCTCGTTGCCGATCCAGTACGCACTCCCCGCGTCGCCCATCGAGTAGCCCCAGCCGTCGATCCGCGCCACCTGGGAGGACCCGACGGCGATGGTCACCGCCCCGGTCCCGGCCGCCACGACGGCGCCGCGCCGGTCCCCCAGCGCGCCGAGGAAGGAGGTGACGGAG
The DNA here is from genome assembly GCA_027492545.1 of Propionibacteriaceae bacterium. Classification (GTDB taxonomy): domain Bacteria; phylum Actinomycetota; class Actinomycetes; order Propionibacteriales; family Propionibacteriaceae; genus Arachnia. The sequence continues at coordinate 72,620 of JAPUEL010000025.1, read as the reverse complement.
TCATGGGCGAGCAGCAGCCGCCTGATCCCGTCGCCGGCGAGCTGCGCCAGCAGGTCCCTCGCCGACGGGTCCGTGCCGGTCCAGCCGGAGATCCCGAACGCGACGGTCCGGGCCTCGAACCCGCTCAAGCGCTGCGCCTCACGGGCCGTCCGCGCCAGTTGCGGCAGCAGCGGGATGCTGGTGCGCACCCCGTCGAGGGTGGCGTCCCAGGCGGGCTCGCCCCCGGCGAGGACGCGGACCTTGGCGCCGCTCTGCCCGGCATCGACAGCCAGCAGAACCTCGCCGTCACTCACGACGCCCGGCCTTCCTGAAGTAGCGGGCCTGCATCAGCTCGCCGGCGGGTTTGCCGTAGGGGCAGTAGTCGTCGTTGGCGGCGGCGTCGGAGGCCGGGTACAGGTCGGCGGGCCAGTCCCAGAGCATCAGGCCGCGCACCCAAGCCCGGGCGTCGCACGCGTCGAACATCGCCCGGTAGTAGGTGAGCTGCTCCTCGCCCGACGGCGGGCCCACGAGGTTCCAGTCGTTGGGGAGCCGGGCCGAGCCCTCCCGCGAGGGGCAGCCCGCCTCCATGAAGAAGAAGGGCCTGCCCTCGCGCTCGACGACCCGCTCGATCCGGTCGAGTTGCTGCTGCCACGAGTCGATCGGGTAGTAGCCGCTGGAGCTGATCACGTCGACGGCGTCCCACCAGGTGAGGCGGTCTTCCTGATACTTGTCGCAGTTGTAGGTGACCAGCCCCGAGTAGACCGCGCGGACGTCGGCGATCAGGGCGCGCCAGTGGGCGTCCTGGCCGTCCGCGCGCACCATCTCGCAGCCCACGCAGAGCATCTCGCAGCCCTCCGCCTCCGCGATCCGGGCGGCGTGCAGGATGAACTCGCGGTAGGACGCGAACCACTGGGTCCACGACGGCTCGCCGGGCACGTCCCAGTCGAAGAAGCCGATGTGCGCACGCCAGGTGCCGTCGGCCACGTTCACCACCGGCTTGAGGCACACCTTTATGCCGAGCGACTTCGCCTCGCGGACGGCCCAGACGATCTCCTCGTCGGTGACCGTCGGCTCACGGTCGAACGCGATGTCGGTGGAGAACGGCGTCTCCTGGAGGGCCGCGTAGGCGATGGCGGTCCAGGTCACGCCGTGGTCGGCCATGGCCCGCATGGACTCGGCGGCGGCGGGGGTGGCCCAGGTGCCGCGCACGCCGGTCCACCCCCACGTCATCCCTGCCACGTACGGCTCGAGCTGGGCGACGACGTCGCTGCTCATGCGCCAGCCACGAGCTCGTTGGCGGTGCGCAGGACGTCCGCGTCGCCGAACCGGGCCGGGTCCACGTCGTCGCCGTGGGTCACGACGAAGACGACGGACTCCCCCGGCAGCAACGTGACGAGCGCGTCGTCGACCACCGCGTCCGGGTCCACCTTGTCCACCAGCAGGGTGACGTCGCGGGCCAGGGTCCGGACCGTGACCCGCACCCGGCTGCCGCCGTCGACGGACGTGACCGCGACGTCCAGCTCGGCGGGAGCCAGGCGGGAGTCGCGAGGCTCGGCGTAGAACCACAACCCCCGCTCTCCGGTGCCCTCGACGGTGGCCGCGAGCAGTTCACCTGCCGCGTCCCCGGGCGTGCTCAGCGCCGTGGGGATCTCGACCGTCGCGGTGGCCCAGGCGGGCACCTCGAACGCGTGGGTCTCTTCGGCCAGCAGAGACCCGTCGAGGCCGAGCCTGCGCAGGATCAGCTGCCCGGTCCAGGCGTCGGCGGTGTCGTTGCCGAGCACCGCGGCCAGCCCACCGTCGCGAGGCTGGACCGTCACCACGCGCGGGGCGAACGAGTGCTTCATGGCGTACCACAGCGGCTTCAGCCGCTCGTCGCCGTCGATGGCCGCCCACGAGGTGACGGGCCAGCAGTCGTTGAGCTGCCACACCACGGCCCCCATGCAGTGCGGGGCCAGCGAGCGGAAGTGGTCCAGCGCGAAGCCGACGGCGTGCGCCTGGTTGAGCTGCATAGCCCAGTGCCACGCGTCCATGGTGCGCGGCAGCCGGAAGTGCGGCAGCAGCCCGTTGGTGAGCTTGGCGTTCCCCTCCATCGCCTTCTGGTGGATGATCATGCCGGGCGACTCGGGGGTCAGCGGCTCGTCGGAGACGGCGCGGCGCATCGTCGTCCACGCCGCCGGGCCCTGCCAGCCGAACTCGGAGACGAAGCGGGGCCGATGGTCGCGGTAGGTGAGGTAGTCCTGCCGGTTCCACTGCTCCCAGAGGTGCATGGTGCCATGCGGCTCGGCGTTGGGGTGGGCGCCGTTCGGGCTGAACGGGCTGGCATGGCTGTAGGTCAGCTGCGGGGCGAGCTCGGCCACGAGCGAGGGGAACAGCTCGAAGTAGTAGTAGGCGCCCCAGGTCTGGCCGTCGAGGGAGGTCTTCCAGCCCCAGTCCTCGTAGCCCCACACGTTCTCGTTGTTGCCGGTGAGCAGCACCATCGACGGGTGGGTGGCCAGCCGGACGATCTGCTCGCGGGCCTCCGCCTCGATCTCGGAGCGCAGGGGCTCCTCCTCGGGGTATGCGGCGCAGGCGAAGAGGAAGTCCTGCCAGCTGAGCAGGCCCAGCTCGTCGCACAGATCGTAGAAGTCCTCGGACTCGTAGATACCGCCGCCCCAGACCCGCATCAGGTTGAGGTTGCCGGCCACGGCCTGGCGGAGGCGCCGCTCGTAGCGGGCGCGGTCCACGCGGACGGTGAGGGCATCGTCGGGGATCCAGTTGGCGCCCTTGACGAAGATCCTCCGGCCGTTGACCAGCAGGGTGAAGGGGTGCCCGGCGTCGTCGGGGGCGGTGTCCCACTCGACGGTGCGGAACCCGACGCGGCGGGCCGCCTGGTCGAGGGGGTGCCCGTCGGAGCTCAGCGACACCCGGACGTCGTAGAGGGCCTGCCCGCCGTGGCCCACCGGCCACCACAGCTCCACCTCCGGGAGGTCGAGGGCGACGACGACCCGGTCCGCCGCCGCGGGAACGACGGCCTCGGCCCGCGCCCCGGCGGCCTCCAGCGCGACGGCGAGGTCGCCGTCGGTGTCGCGCTGGAGGAGCACCGTGGCGTCGACGCGCCCACCGTCGGCGACGGGTGTCGCGGCGAGGCCCACCTCGGCGATCCGGGCAATTGACCAGGACTCCAGCCGCACGGCGCGCCAGATGCCTGAGGTGAACGTGGCGATCCCCCAGTCCCAGCCGAAGCTGCACGCGGACTTGCGGATGGCCTCGTACGGGTGCGGGTAGGGGCGCGGCCGGGGGCCGTACTCCATGCTGCGTTCGTTCGCCCACCGCACGGGGGCCCGGAACGACACCTCCAGGGTGTTGGCGCCGTCGACGAGGTGCTCGCGGACGTCCACCCGGTAGGAGCGGTGCTGATTGGCGCTCTCCAGCACCACGGCGCCGTTGAGGCGGACGGTGGCCACGGTGTCGAGGCCGTCGAAGGCGAGGTCGTGGCGCGTGTGGCCGTCCGGGCGCCACTCGAAGGAGGTCGAGTACACCCAGTCGGTCAGCCCGATCCACGCCGTGGCTGCCTCGTTGTTGTCGAGGTACGGGTCCGTGATGGCGCCGGCGTCGAGCAGATCCACGTGGACGCACCCGGGCACGGTGGCGGGGAAGCTCCGGCCGGCCACCTCGGCCGGCGCGGGCCCCGCGCCGGCGGTGAGGCTCCAGCCGTCGTGCAGCTCGCGGCGCGCGACGGGGGCGAGGGCGGGAAGGGTGAGGGTCACTTGACTGCTCCTGCGGTGAGGCCGCTGTAGATCCAACGCTGGAGGAGCACGAACGCGATGACGGTGGGGACGATCACCAGGATGGTGGCCGCCGTGATCAGCTCCCACTGGGCGCCGAATGGCCCCTTGAAGCGGAAGAGCGCCGTCGAGATCAGGTTCTCGGATTGGAGGTACAGGGAGGGAAGGTAGAACTCGTTGTAGATGGCGATGCCCTTGATGATCACGACGGTGGCGATGGCGGGCTTGAGGAGCGGCAGGATCACCCGCCAGTAGATGGTCCAGCGGTTGGCGCCGTCGATCATGGCCGCCTCGTCGAGGGACACGGGGATGGAGGCCATGTACTGGACGAAGATGTAGATGGCCACGATGTCGGTGCCCATGAAAAGAAGGACCAGTGCGGCCTTGGTGTTGTACAGGCCGAGCCCGCTGATGATCTGGAACGTGGCCACCTGGCTGGTCACGCCCGGGATCAGCGTGGCCATGAGGAAGAGTCCCATGATCAGCTTGCGCCCCTTGAAGTTGAATCGGTCCACCGCGTACGCGGCCATGGTTCCGATGAAGATGGTGCCCACCATGGAGACGGCCAGGATGACCATGGTGTTGATGAAGCCGGAGAGCATGTCGCTCTTCTGGGCCGCCTCGATGAAGTTGCTGAAGTTGAACCAGTTGCGCGGCGGATCCAGCGGACCGGTGGTGGCGTATTCCTCCGTCGTCTTGAAACTGGCAAAGAGCACCACAGACAACGGCAGAAGCACCACGACAACAGCGAGGCTGAGAGAGGTGTATTTGAAGATCTCAAAGAATCGACGACTCATGACAGATCAACTTTCTCGTCGGGGAAGACTGCGCGTTGCAGCCACGTCACCAACAACACAATGATCAGGAGCACCACGGCCATTGCCGAGGCCAGCCCGACCTGCCGGAACTGGAAGGCCGTCTGCAGTGTCTGGATCACGAAGGTGGCGGTTCCGTTTGCTCCGCCGGTCATGATGTAGGGCACCTCGAAGACCGAGAGGCTGCCGGAGATGGCCAGGATGAATGACAGCCCGATGATCCGCCTGATGCCGGGGAAGATGATGTGGGTGAACTGCTGCCACCGGTTGGCGCCGTCGATCTCGGCCGCCTCGTACAGCTCCGAGGGGATCGACTGGATTGCGCCGAGGAACAGGACGAAGTTCAGGCCCGTGTACCGCCACACCGAGGTGGTGGCGAGCGAGTAGTTCGCTATCGACGCATCGCCCAGCCACTGCGGCGTGTCCGCCACGCCGAACCAGCCGAGGACTGTGTCGAGCGTCCCGCCCGGCTGAAACAGGTAGAGGAAGACGAAGCCGATCGCCACCCCGTTGATGAGGTAGGGGAAGAACAATATCCCTTTGAAGAAGCTGGAGAACTTCGTGGTGAAGCTCAGGAGGGTCGCGAAATAGAGCGCGAGGCCCATCTGGAGGAATGAGGCGACGAAGTAGTAGAGGCTCACGCCGAAGACGGCGAAGATCGTCGGATCGGTGAACACATCCACGTAGTTGTCAACCCCGACGAAGTCCTCGACAGGGCCGAATCCGGTCCACTCGTGAAGGCTGTACCAGATCATGTTGGCAGCGGGAAGGTAGGTGAGCAGGAGCAGCAGGCCCACGGCCGCCGAGGCGAACAGGTAAGGCGTTAACCGGGTCATGATCCCCCGGGGCGCTGGCCGACGGCCGCTCTCCGCGGTCTTCTCGGCGGGCTGTCGGGTCAGGTGCGTTGCGGGTACCGGACCGGGCGTGTCCACCGCGGCCGGCCGCGTCGTTGCGGTCATCAGATTCTCCCCATGTCCGTGTGTGGCTCACTGGCCTCTCCCCCGGGTGGCGTGTGCGCCTTGGACTGCCACACGCCACGACCGGGGTCGGGGTCAGCCGGCCAACTCCTCCATGGCCGAGCCCCACTGCTGGTTGAGGGAGTCGAAGAAGGACTGCTTGTCTCCGTCAGCCTGGCCGCGTGCGGTGTCGACCAGCTTCTGGCGGTAGATGTTGCCCCAGATGTCGACCTGCGACTTGTCAGCGATGTTGTTGAACAGTCCCTCTTCGCCGGCGGGAGCGGGGGTGCTCTCGATGAGTTCCACGCCCTCGTCCTGCAGCGAGCTGAGGTTCGCCGGGAGGTCAGCGGCCTTCAGGGCCGAGATCATGCCCTGGCTGTCGGTGAAGCCGGACTCCTCGATGAGGAAGTCGATCCAGGCGCGGCCTGCCTCCTTGTTCTCGGAGTTCTTGTTGATGGCCAGGTTGTAGTCGCCGCCGATGGTCGCGTACTGCTGCCCGTCGACGTTGGCGGGGAAGGTCATGAACCCGACGACATTCTCAGAGACGCCCGCGTCCGTGGCTGCTGCCTGGAACTGCGTGATGGCCCACGATCCGAGGACCATGGTGCCGATCTTGCCGGTGGCGAAATCGTTCTTCGACTGCTCCCAGTTGGTGGTCAGCGGGTCATCCTCGCTGAGCCCCTCTGCGACGACGTCGAACAGAAGCGAGTCGATGGCGTAGATGTCGGTGCCCTCGCTCCATGGGGCGGCCTCGTGCGCCATCTGGTTCTGCGCCTCCGGATTGCCGGTGACCGCACCGATGTTGCTGGACCACTGGCCGCCCAGAGGCCAGCCATCCTTGTAGTTGGTGTAGAGCGGCACGGCCTCGGTCTTCTCGTCGATGGCCTTCAGCGCATCGATGAACTCGTCGTGGGACTTGGGCAGCTCCGAGATACCCGCAGCCTCGAACACGTCCTTGTTGTAGAGGACGCCGTTGGCATTGCCTCCCAGTGCGATGCCGTACTGAATGCCCTCAAAGCTGGCCGGAGCCTGGAAGCGATAGGTCCCTGACATGTCGTCGACGCTTCCGAGTGGCTCGAAGAAGGTGGAGAACTGGTCCGCCGGCACGTTGGGGATGTTCAGCACGTCGCCGTAGCCGTTGGGCGTGCTCATCCTGGTCTTGATGTCGTCGGCGTAGTTGGTGATGCCCTCCACCTTCACGTTGACGTCCGGGTACTCCTCCTGGAATCGGGCCACGTACTCGTCGAACGTGCCGTCGGTCTGGAGGTCGGTGCGGTGGGTCAGGAAGGTGATGTCCCCCGCGACCGCGCCGCTGGCGCTCTCCTCCGGCTCCGTGGCCGAGCCACTCGAACAGGCCGACAGCGCGAGGCCGGCTACCGCGGTCAGCGCCACGAGGCGCAGGGTTGTCGTCGTTGCCATGGTGTTACTCCCTTGTAGTCCACCGGCGAGACCGTTCTCGCCTCCGGGTGGTGACATCGTAGGACACTCATGCCGATATTGTAAAGCGCTTTAGTCCCCCTTCTTGCGAGTCGTTCGTTTCCTAGTAGCCCAAATAGGGAGCATGCCCGCTAGGCTTGCGCCATGTCCCACGGTGTCATCTATGCTGAGGGCGCCGACGAGGGAGGAACCATGGCGGTTCAGCAGAGGGCGACGCTGGCAGATGTCGCGAGGCTGGCGGGCGTCAGCCAGAAGACCGCGTCGCGGGTCTTCAACCAGCGTGAGCTGGTCAGCGAGGACACCGTCGAGCGCGTGCTCGACGCCTCCACGCGCCTGAAGTTCCGCCCCAACACGATGGCCCGCAACCTGCGCGCCGGGGGCGCCACGAAGACCCTCGGACTGATCGTCGGCGAGCTGGGCAACCCGTTCTACTACAAGGTGGCCGCGGGGTTGGAGAAGGAGCTGAGCCGGCACGGCTACGCGCTGGTGGTGGCGAGCACCGACGACAGCGCCTCGGGCGAGGCCAGGGTCGCGGACGCGCTGCTCGGGCAGCGGATCGACGCGCTGCTGATCATCCCCGTCGCCGACGACCAGTCCTACCTGGAGGGCGAGCGCCAGCTCGGCACCCCGATCATCGCCATCGACCGGCCCGCGTCCAACCTGGTGGCCGACTCGGTGGTGCTCGACAACCGCCGCGGGGCATACGTGGCCACCCGGCACCTGGCCAATCAGGGGCACCGGAGGATCGCCTACGTCTGCAACCCGGCGGGCGTGTACTCGCAGGCCGAGCGGCTCGCCGGCTACCGGCGCGCCATGGCTGAGGCGGGGGTGGCGGACACCTCCGCGTACGAAGCGCTGGAGGACGACCGGGCCGTGACCCCGGAGAGGATGATCCGCGCGCTGCTCACCTCCGAGGCGCCACCCACCGCCATCATCGCGGGCAACAACCGGGTGACTGTCGGCGCGCTGCGCGTGCTCAAGGAGCTCGGCGACACCGCCACCGCGCTCATCGGCGTCGACGACTTCGACACCGCCGACGTCATCGGCGTCACCGTCGTGTCCTACGACCCCACCGAGCTGGGGCGCGCCGCAGCCGTGGTGGCTCTCGAGCGGATGCGCAACCCCACCGCGACACCGCGGCAGATCGTCCACCCCACCTGGCTCGTCGAACGAGGTACCGGCGAACGACCCCCGAAGGACACCCCATGACCCTCATCACCCGCGACGGCGTCTCGCTCCTCCTGCACGTGAACGGCCCCGGCCTGCCCTGCGTCGAGTACTGGGGGGCCGCCCTCGACGGCGCCGCCGGCGCGTTCGACCGGGCGGGCGCCGCGCTGGACCGGCAGACCCTCCCGGCCACGCTGGACGCTGCCTGGCGCACCTCCCTGCTCCCCGCGGAGGGCGACGGCTGGGCCGGGCGGCCCGGGCTGCAGGTCCACCGCGACGGCCGGCTGCTCAACCCGCGGTGGACGGTGGCCTCGCTGGGCCGGGATTCGGCGTCGCTCGACGTCACGGCCGACGACGTCGACGGCGGGCTGACGCTCGTCTCCCGGGTGGAGATCGCCGAGGCCGGGGTGGTGTGGGTCAGCCACCGCCTCCGCAACACCGGGCCAGGACCCTTGGGCGTGGACTGGGTGGAGGCCACACTGCCTGTCCCCCGCTCGGGCACGCACCTCACCACGCTCGACGGCCGGTGGTCGCGGGAGAAGCGCCCGGTCACGACGCGGATGCCCGCGGGATCGACGGTGCGGCAGTCGCGGCGCGGAAGGCCGGGCCACGACTCGCCGATCTTCGCCGTCCTCTCCGAGGGCGAGCCCCGCTGGCACGAGGGCCGGGTCTGGGCCGCGCACGTGGCGTGGTCCGCGGATGTCACCTACCGCACCGACAGGTTGACCGAGGCGGTGCCGCAGGTGGGCGGCGGGGAGATGCTGCGCCCCGGCGAGATCGTGCTGGCGCCGGGAGAGGAGTACGCGGCGCCGTCGGTGGCGTTCGTGTACTCGGACTCCGGCCTCGACGGCGTGGCGGACAGGATCCACCGGTGGCTGCGGGCGCGGCCCGGCCACCCGTCGGGCCCACGGCCGTTCACGCTCAACACCTGGGAGGCGGTCTACTTCGACCAGGATCCAGCCCAGCTGCGGGAGCTGGCCGAGCGGGCGGCCGCCGTCGGGGTGGAGCGGTTCGTGCTCGACGACGGCTGGTTCCTCGGCCGCCGCGACGACACCACCAGCCTCGGCGACTGGACGGTGGACCCGGCGGTCTGGCCCGAGGGCCTCCGACCGCTGGCCGACCACGTGCACGGGCTGGGCATGGAGTTCGGGCTGTGGTTCGAGCCGGAGATGATCAGCCTGGACTCGGAGCTGGCGCGCGCACACCCGGACTGGTTCCTGCATGATCCTCGGCACCTCGCCCACGATGCGGGGCTCTCCTGGCGGACGCAGTTCGTGCTCGACCTCGCCAACGAGGACGCCTACGCCCACATCCTGGAGCCGATCTCCGCGGTGGTGGCCGACGTGGGCGTGGACTACATCAAGTGGGACCACAACCGCGACCTCGTCGAGCCGATGCACGACGGCCGCCCCGGCACCCACCCGCACACGCTGGCGGTGTACCGGATGGTCGACGAGTTGAAGCGCAGGCATCCCGGGCTGGAGATCGAGTCCTGCTCCAGCGGCGGGGCGCGCACCGATCTGGGCATCATGGCGCACTGCGATCGGGTATGGGCGTCGGACTCCAACGACCCCGTCGAGCGTCAGGACATCCAGCGCTGGACCGGGCTGCTACTGCCGCCGGAGCTGGTGGGGGCGCACGTGGGGCCGACGGAGTCACACAGCTCGGGGCGGCTGACGTCGCTGGGCCTGCGTGTGGCCACCAGCCTGATGGGCTCGTCGGGGTTGGAGTGGAACATCCTCCAGTGCTCCCCGTCGGAGCTGGCGGGGATCACCGCGTTCGCGGCGCTCTACAAGGAGTTGCGGCCGCTGATCCACACGGCGAGGGTTACGCACCCGCCGCTGACCGATCCGGCGTGGCGCGTGACGGGGTTCATCGCGCAGGACCGTTCGGAGGCGGTGGTGGTGCTGGCGACGGTGGCGGGGCTGGAGGATGCGCGGGCGGAGCGGCTGCGGATCCCCGGCCTGGACCCGTCGCGGACCTACCGGGTGCGGGTGCGGACCGAGATCGGGGAGGCGAAGTACGGCTGGGTGGTGCCACCGTGGCTGAGCGCCGGCGAGGTGTCGCTGCCGGGGTCGCTGCTGGTGGAGGTGGGTTTGCAGCTCCCGACACTGTGGCCGATGCAGGCGCTGCTCCTCCACTTGGTCGCGGAGTAGCCAGCCTGCCGGCCGAGCCGGGATGGCCCAAGATCAGCTGCTGGCGCCTGCACCAGTTCTCCCCGGAGAAGAGACGAGGGTGCCACCCAACCAAGGGCACCCTCGTCGTTCCCGGATCTACTGGCCAGCGCCGGAGGCGATCAACGACCGATTGACTGTGCCATGGACTGATCGGTCTCCTGCATGGTCTGAGCCATCTGCTTCAGCGAGTTGGCGATGTTGTCCAGCGCCGAGATGGTGTTCTTCGCCGACGTGCTGTATTCGGTGAACATCGACTGGAAGGCGCCCGACGCGGCATCCGTGACGAAACCGCTGGTGACCAGGTTGTTGATGCGGTTAGCGAGGTTGGTGAGCTCGCTCTCGATCTGCTGCCGGCCGTTCATGAGCGCGGAGGCCTCAGCCTCCATCTCGGCGTAGCTGACGTTGAGGTTTGCCATGGTGTTTCCCTTCTTCTTTGGCGGGGAGGTGTTGTTGTTCTACCGCCACCGGGTCCCCTTGTCTGTCCGGTGACGAGGTATTACAGGGTGAGGAACGCTGCCATATCCGGGTCGCGGATGAACCGCGCAAGCGCGGGCAGTGACGCGGGGAGCTCCGACAGTTCGGTGCCCGTGAACCAGAGACACACGTCAGCTTCGCCAATTTCCTCCAGAGTCAGGCTCGTGGCGACAGCGCCCAAGAGGTAGACGACATCGGAGGCGCCTTCCTGCTCCTCACGCGCCATGAACAGACCCACGTCGACCGAGACCGCATCGACCTGGATGCGGGACTTCTGCGCGCCGAACGGCTTCACCACCTCGCCGGCGATGGACTCCATCAGGGCTTCGGGTCGCCCAGCCGGCTGCTCCCCTACCGTCGCCCAGACGTAGACGGGCTGCGCTCCCGGGAGGGCCATCAGGAACTGTGCCACCGCGATCGGGTGCAGGCCGACCGTGGCGGTCTCGACCAGCATCGATCGCCAAGCGTCCTCGGTGCCCGCCTTAACCAGGTCTTTTTCGCGCAATTCATCGAGGATCGCCTCCACCCACTCGTGGCGCTGTTCAAGGCCCAGGTCAGCCGGTACGAACAGCATGAGGGGCTCGATCTGATCAGCCACGGGGTTCCTCCGTCCAGCGGATCGTGCCCACCCAGGCATCAATGAATTCCTCGACGGCGTCGAGCGCCTCGTCGGCGTCCGCGCCTCCAGGGGCGGACACGCTGGCCTCAACGCTCATCCAGTAATCCGCGGCGTCGGGGACGCCGATGATGTACTGGAGGTGCCGGGTCCGTTGACCTGCCGCGACGGCAGAGCCGAGCTGTGTCCGGTCCGCCTGCTCGACCAGTTCCTGAGGCACATCCTCCAGCGCCGTGGCCAACCGGCCGGCGTTGCTGGAATCCGTGACGCGCTTGATCCCCACCATGTCGATGGGCTCAATGAGCGAGACACCCTCCTGGGTCATCATCGCCACGAGGTAGTCAAGAGGCTCGACGGTGGCGCCGCCGATCTCGAACGACACCGGGCGCACCGCGATGAACGGGCGGACGGGGGAAGTCATGGCGTCGTCGACGGGGAGGTACGCCACCACTGCACCTTCGCCGGCGAGACCGGTCATGGCCCGACGAAGCTGCTCGGTCAGATGTCGACGCGCGGGGTCCGCGGCCTCCCGGGGAAGCCCTTCGAGCATCCCGCCGACGATCGTGTCGACCGACTCCGCCACGGGGCTGGTGAGATCCACCTGCGCCCAGCCGGGCGGAAGCATCGCCTCGAACGTTCTCATACTCGTCCTCCGATGGTGACGCCGCTCTGATCGGATGTTGTGAAGCAGTAGGGGCGGGGTGGCTTGGGCGTGATTGCTTCCACCACTGCGGGAAGAACATCCTTGACGAGCACCTTGGTGCCCTTCTCAATCGCGCCGGTGAATGTTCCCTGGATCAGGGCCGTTGTACGGCCGATGTGCTGACTCACGAAGTTGCTCGGCAGCGGCGTCCCGGCGGGAAAGGTGGGCCCTGCGAATCGTTCGGCGAGGTTGTGGATCCCCCGCCCGACGGCGGTCTGCTGGATCTTTCCGCTGGAGTCGATGCTGAACATCTTCTTTGCGATCTGATCGGTTCCTACCTTCGAGGCACTGCCAACCTTCTTGGCGATCGGGCCCGCCGCCAGCGTCAGTCCGATCTTGGCGAAAGATCCGACAGCACCCCATCCATCGCCCTGCTGCGCCTTCTCGACCCCCTCGACCGCGGTCTTGATGAGCGATACGCCCTTGGCAACCCTTGCCAGTATGGTCACGGCCTTGATCAGGGCGCCCGCTGCTGTGCCGATTCCGGGGATGAAGGCCAGCACGAGCGCCACGATGTCGAGCACGAGGCAGATCGTGTCGATGTTGTCCCAGATCCACTTCGCGGCGGCCGCCGCCGCCTCCCCGATCTTCGCCCCGACGTAACAGATCTTGTCCCAGAGAGTGTCGTCGAGTCCCGAGACCTCCATGGCGGAGCGGATCTCCTCCGAAGCACTCTTGTTCGCGTCGTTGACGCGCCGCGCCGCAGCCCGAAGCTGCTGCTTGGCCGACTCCAGGCCTGCATTTGCTCTGTTCGCCGCCACGTTCGCCTGCTGCGACAACACCAGGGCGCGCTGCTGGGAGGACGGTTCGGGGTCCCGCGCGAGCAGGCGGGCCTGGGAGTGCTGCTGAGACGCGTGGGTGTATGCGTTGCGCGCCTCCGCGGCCTCACCGACAAGGCGGGCCGCAGTCTGCTGCTCGGTGCGCAACACCTCAGCGAACTTCTGGGTGGCGGTGGCCATGAGGCGGTACCGCAAGGCCACCTTCCCCATGGTGCCGTGGACTTCGCTGCTGCGCTCGGCGAGCGCGGAGAACGCCTGGCTCTCCAGTTCGTTCCCGTTCTCGGTGAGCCGTCGGATGTTCGCGGCTGCCGCGTCCAGCGTGGTCGCCGTGGAACGAAGCGTCTGCGCCCCGCTCTCCAGCGCGTCCGGCGAACCGTCGAACTCGGTCGACATCCCTACCGGGGACAGGTCCAGGCAGATGCCACTCATCGTCCCTCCTCCCCTTCATGTGAATTGAGAACGTCGCGGGCTGCTTGGCGGGCGCCACTGCGCTCTGCCCCGACCGAACTCGTGGACGGGGAGGCCGCAGGGTGTGCTCCGGATGCCGCGCCGGCCATCGCGCCCAGGCCGCCCATCATCGGCGCAGCCGCCATCCGTTCATGCTCCTCAGCCGGTACAGCTGTCAGATCCGGCAGCGGCGCACCGTCGGACATCTGAGCCGGAACCTCGAAGCCGGTCGGCTTCGTCAGAGCGGGCAGCGCATCGGGGGCACCAGAGGCCGCCATCGCATCCGACGCGGGGTTGGCCCGGGGCTCAAGCGGCGGCAATTCCACCGGTGAGCCAGCACCACCCGCGGACCCACCTCCTCCGCCCTCACCCAGCGGGGGAAGCGGTGCCAGGTCCGCAAGCTCCGGGGTTGCGGTCCCGCCCGCTTCGGGGGTCAGTGCTTCCAGGTCGGTCGGCGACACCGCTGTGTCGCCCACGATCGGGGTCTCCGCGACGTGGTCGGCAGCCTCGGCAGCGTCGGCAGCGTCGGCGGAGTCCTCCAGCGACTGAGGGTCCCCATCGGTGCCATCGGTCGGTTCCACCGCCGCTTCGCCGTCCACGCCGGAGATCGCCTCCGCATCGCCTGTGGACTCCCCCGACTCGCCGGAAGGCTGCCCCTGCCCGCTTCCAGCCGGCGAGCCGTCGACGCCGGGTGGGGGCTTCCCGATCGACCCGCCCGACGAAGGCCCGCCAGCGAAAGGCGCACCGCCTTGGTGACGGCCGCCGTTCGGTTGGAGGGCTGCGAGAATGGTGGCGATGGCCGCCACGGTGATCACGCCACCGGCACCCAGCCCGGCCACGACGAGTGTCACGACGGCGTCGACCGACTGTCCGGTCAGGGCTGACCAACGTGGTGCAAAGTCGCGGATGAGTATCTCGAACTTGGGCGGGATGGCCGTCGTCGTCGCCGGGGGCACCGACCAGCCAGGAAGTCCCCCTGGCTCCGTTGGAGCTGCTTCCTCAGCCGGCTGGGCCGCGACGGGTGCCGCGGGCGATGCATCTCCGACAACCGCCGGACCGGGGAAGCTGGACCCCGTCGCACTGTCCGGATGCGGCAGGGGCTGTGGAATCGGCTGGGTCGGGCCCGAGGACGGGGTCGTGGCGTCGCCCACTGGGGTGAGGGTCGGCGCCGGGGCCGGTGTGGGCGCATCCGGCTTGATCTGGTCGGCCAGGTCTGCGTCGGCGTCGATGAAGGCCTGGTTCACCGCCTCAATCGAGTCCACCAGTGACTTCAACATTTCAAGCAGCTTGATGCGACGCAGCGTCCACGCCTGATCCGCATCGCGCAGCGTCTGCGCCAACGGACCATTGGTTCCAGCAGCGTCTGCCAGACCGTCTGCGAATCCCGACGACGCCTCAAGCTGCTGGTAGCTCGCCCGGCCATTGTTGATGCAGGACTGAACCACCTCATCCCTGATGACGAGTGTGTTGCTCATGTCGCCTCCCTGGCGCTCATCCTCACAGCCGGTGGCTGCATCCGTCGATGGGTTGGCCGACCCATCACTCCACCACCGGCAGCTGCACCTTGTGCGCCGAACCGCCACGGACCCAGTACCCGCGGCCCGCAGGGAATTCCTGCGAACGGCCGCGAGGCAACGGGGTGCGCAGCAGGTCACCGTCGCTCTGCTCCGGGGTGAGCAGCATGCCGGCCCGCGAGGCCCGGATCTCGGTCAGCATCGACGAGAAGCCGGTGAACGACGCCGTCTCCCCCGCCCCCACGAACAGGTGACCGTTGCGGCGGGAACTCTTGATGGCCTCCGTGAGTGCCATGTCGCACGTCGAGCCCGCAAGCTCAGGGAACTGAGCCACGAAGATCGCCACCTTGGGCTGCCCCTCGACCGTCTCACTCGCCAGGTAGGGCTTCAGCTGCGTTTCCACGTACTCCTTGATCCGGTCCGGTCCGCTCACCACCACGGTCCAGATGGGCAGCTGCGACAGTGTGGTGGACCGGGCGGAAAGCAGAACCCGGGGCACCCCGGGCAAGGCTCGACGCAGTGACTCGGCGAGCCAGCTCACCGTCGAGCTCACTCCGGATTTCGGCGGCCCGGCGACCATCAGCACACCCTGAGGGTCGAACCCGATCGGTGCCAGAGACGCATCCTCCAAGCCCAACGTGGGTCGCCCCCCAACGGTGACGGGAAGATCCGACGACACCACGATGTCGGGTAGCTTCCGCACCGGTTCGGGCCTGGCCGGCTGGTACTTCGACACCATCGCGGCCAGTAACTCGATCTCCCGAGCCTGACCCAACGGAGACGGGTCCTGCCCCAGAACGGCCAGCTGCAGCTCGTTGGGGGACTTCGCATTCATGCAGCGGCCAGGCGGACTCGCCGCGTTGAGGACATCCTTGGGAACCCCGAGCGCCACGTAACCGTCCTCGTCGGGCATGCGAAGCACGATGCGGTGCTGGAAGGCGCCCTGCATCGACGACGGGATCACCGCGGACCTGTCGGCCGTGACAGCGAAATGGATGCCGAATGCACGCCCCTCGCTCACGAGGCGCTGGAAGCGGGCGAACGTGGCCTGCCGTTGCAGGCCAGAATCGTATTCGCTACGGAAGGCCCCGAAGCCGTCGACGAGGACGAGGATGCGGGCTTCGTCGGCCTTGCCCGGCAACTCGCGATAAACCCGCAACGAGTCCGCACGCACGGCCGTGAACCGGGATGCCCGCTCGTCGAGGAGTCGGTCGAGCATCGCCATGAGCCGGGCGATCCGCTCGTCGTCGTCGCCCGAGATGATGGCCCCGACGTTGACCAGGGGCTCCAGCATGCTCAGTCCACCGCCTGCGAAATCGAGGCCGTAGATCTGGACAGGGCCGGACCGCGGCGTGATGGAGGCTGCGATCGCGAGGGAACGCAGAGCAGTGGTCTTCCCGGATCCACCTGCCCCGTAATAGACGATGTTTCCACTCTCGTCGGGATGGAAATGATCCACGTGCTGGCTCTGAGCGTCGGGGTCATCCACCACCCCGAGGACAAGGTTGTAGTCGGTGCGCTGGTTGAGCTTCATCAGGTCGTACCCCACCGAAAGCCGCTCCAACCACGGCTTGCGCGGAGGTGGAATGCGGGCGTCCACCGCCGCTTGAATCAAGGTGTCGACCACCCGGTCGATGTCCTTGTCGACGGCGGCGCCAACGCCCCTGGGTCGCGGGATCTTCCATGCGGTGTCGACACCGAAGTCCACCTCGATGACGTCGATCGGGGGAGCCGGTGGTTCATCCGGGGTGCGGGCGCCGGGGAAGGCGGCCTGGAACGGGATGAGGCGCCCTGGGCCCACGCGGGCCACTCCCCTGCCCGGCGTGGAGGGGTCGATGTCGGCCGCGACCGCGCTGCCGAGGACGTCGGTGGAGTCGTGCGCATCGTTCATCCGCAGTGCGATCCGTAGGTTCGTGTTAGCGCGCAGCGAGTCCTTGATCACGCCGGCCGGACGCTGCGTGGCGAGGATGAGGTGCAGGCCGAGTGAGCGTCCGCGTTGGGCCACGTCGATCACCCCGTCGACGAACTCGGGCACCTCGCCCACCAGCGCCGCGAACTCGTCGACGACGATGATGAGGCTGGGCGGGCAGTCGGGGTCTCCGGTCTTCTCGAAGTCCACGAGATCCTTGACCCCTTTGTCGTGGAAGAGGTGCTCACGGCGCCGGATCTCGGCCCGCAGGCTCCGCAGCGCCCTCCGCACGAGGTACGGCGACAGGTCGGTGACCAGCCCGACGGTGTGCGGAAGCCCGATGCACTTGGCGAAGGCCGCGCCGCCCTTGTAGTCGATGAACAGGAACGTGACCCGATCCGGGCTGTAGGCGTGGGCCATACCGAGCACCCACGCTTGGAGGAACTCCGATTTACCGGCTCCGGTGGTGCCCCCTACGAGTGCATGTGGCCCCTGGGCACGAAGATCCAGGGCGAACGGCTCCGAGCCCGCATGCCCGACGAGGGCCCGCAGGTCGCCCGCGCGTTCGCGGGGCTGCGCCGGAGCCGAGCGGTCCACCAGTGAACCGTTCTCCTGCCACCGCGCCACCACCTGCTTCGCGTCGACGGCTTCCGCCTGCCCCAGCAACCCCACCACTGAGACCATGCGTGGGAGATCCGAATCGTCACTGACGGGAGCGGACGCATCGACCACCGGTGCCAGGCTGCGGGCGGTGACGTGGGCCGTTTCAAGATCCAGCGATTCGGTGCTCACGCCCGCGACAATCCGCTCCTGGCGCACCATGCCGACGGTGGCGCCCTCGTCGGTGCCGATCTCGAGGAAGGTGCGGCAGGCGGCCGGGAGCCCCGAGCGGAGCTGAGACACCCACAGGACGTGGACACCGGCGTCGGGACCTCGTTCTGCGATGCTCGCCAGCCTCTCAGTGGGCACGGACGCGTCGTGTACCACGAGGAGGAGGGAGGGCGTCACCGGGGACGCGACCCGTTCCTGCTTCTCGACGGGTCCGCGCAGAGCCGGGTGCGTGTCGGTGCGTGCGTCGATGAGCTCGTCGATCTGATCGAGCAGTGCTCGGCCGCGCGCGTCGTCGGAGGCAAGTAGCGGGCCGGCCACAGGGCTGTGTGGGGAGGCGCAGTGCGGCAGCCATTCAAGCCACCGCCATTCCTCCTTCAAAGCGCTCGATGTGACACAGGCGATGACCACCTCGGCCGGAGAGTGCAGTACGGCTGCCTGCATGACGGCCCCCCGCGCCACGCCCACGACCAGGCCTGCGGGGCCGGCGATGCCAACCCCGCCGACGGAGCGCAGGTTCGCCACCACGGGGACGTCCAGCAGGTGCCGGTGCTTCTCCGCGAGGTCACGCTGCCGCTTGACGAGCTCGGCGACGCCGCCGCGACCCGGCCGGGCGATCGCGACGACGGGCGGCATGGTTCCCATGCCGAGCCTGACCTGCAGGAACTCGGGGTGCTCGGGCCGACGGCACCACAGGTGCCCCTCGCGGTGGAGGGCCGATCCCACAAGTGCTGACACGGACGGGAAGAGTGCGCGCAACTGCTGCGCCTCGAGCTGTCGCGCCTCCAGGATCTCAGCCTCCAAGAGCCGCATCGCCTCGTCGAAATTGGCGAGTTCAGTCTTGTGCTTGCGCTTGGAGTCCACGGAGTTACCGATCCATGAACCCAACATCAGGATCGGGCTCATGGCCACGAAAAGCAGGGTCAACGGCGACCGGGTCACTGCGTACATGGCCGCGCCCATGACGACGGGGGCGATCATGGCCAGCCATGGGAACGCGGTCCTCCGGGCTGGCTGGGGGACGTCCGGTAGCCCGATCTCGTCCTCCTTGGGGCGGGTCTGGACCACTGGCGGCCGAAGGTAGCGCACCTCCACCTGAGTGTCGGCGATTGCTTCGGGAAGCCCGTGCGGCATGACCTGCAGGGAACTGTCACCGAGCACGACGGTGTCGCCGGGTTTGATGACGGCACGGGTCACCTTCTGACCCGCGATCACAACACCGTTGGCGGAGTTCTCGTCCACGATCTCGATCTGGCGGCCGACGATGATCCGCGCGTGACGCTTCGACGCCTTGGAGTCCTGCAGCCTCACCTGGCACTCCGGGCTACGCCCCACAAACGAGGTCCCGACCTTCAACGCAACCTCGACGCCCCGGTCTGGACCGCCCACAACTCGGAGCACCGCGCCGACAGGGGCGCGATGGTCGCTTCCGCCCTCCTCCACCACAGTGAGAGTGGAGCCCGAGCAGAGGCCTGATTCGGCCAAGGGAGTCTCTGGCGAGAGTGTCCGGGGGGCGAGGTAATCGCCCTCTACCCTCAGTGTCGGGCGACGCCCGGCCACCTCGACGGGACGCTCCATGCCTGCGCTCGCGATGGCAGTGGCGACGTCGCTGGCGGTGGCGGTGCCGTCGGCGACGACGGTCACCGTCACAGGCTCGTGCCGATTCCGGACCAGCCGCACCCGGACCTTCATGCCGTGCCTCCCTCATTGTTGCGCCGTTGTTCGGTCTCCAACGCGGGCAAATGGTCCGGCGTCACGATCCTGGCGTTGACGGCGTATTCCGCCAGGGCCGACCGGCGGCCCCGTGCTTGCGTTCCTGGCCCGCCCTTCAGCCCCCGTACGCCCGCCCTGTCGAGCTTGTCGCAGACGTTGTCCAGCTTGCGGTTGAACCTGGTCTGCGTCCAGCCGAGGCGCCGAGCGGCCTCGACGGCCGTGGGAACCTGCCAGGCGCCCGTTCCGGCGCGGCGGAGGAGCGGCTCGGCGACGGCGAGGATCACGAGCAATTGGGCGTCGGTGAAGGTTCGCGGACCGATGGTGGTGTCACCGTCGGAGGGTTCCTCCGGCTGGTGGTGCAGCTCCCAGGCCGGCGCATCGACGGTCAGGTTGAGTTCGTAGCTGTAGGGGCCGGCAGCGAACGTGACCACAGTGTGGCCGAACACCAAGGGCATCCGCGCGCCGGGCGTCAGGGTGCTGCGGCTCAGCCCGGCAGGGTCCGACAGCACCGCCGCCGAACGGTTGCCCACGTTGCTGATCCACCAGAAGCCGTCTGCGAAGGCCAGCGTGAGGAAGTTGCGGTGCAGGTAGGGGTTGTCGTCGATCACCAGGTCGCCCACCCGGCCCATCGAGAAGTCGCGGCCGGGCATCAGCTCGTGGCGCTCCCCCGCGTACTCCACCTCGAGCGTGCTCATCTCCGCGGTCACGATTTGTCGCAGATCTTCACGGCGGCGGAGGTCGTCCCACTGGCGCGGCGCAGGGTCACGTCCACGCACGTCCGGCCCGACTGTGCGGGGACGGTGACCGAAGGGGCGTCGACCACCTGCAGGGGCGCCGCGTCGGTGAGGCTCAACTCCTCGACGAGATACTTGTCGCCGGCCATCGGATCCGGATTGGTCCAGGTGAAGGTCACCTGACCGTCGGCGACCTGCCCGGCGGCATCCTCGACGGACGGGACTCTGAGTGCCAGCGGATCCTGTGCCGCGGGTGAGGCTTCCGGGGAGACCGTGGCCTGGGTGCCTGCGGTGGCTTCGCCGAGCGCCCCGCTCAACCACAGCCCGCCCAGAGCGAGGCCACCCGCCAGGACAACCGCCACCGCGGCGAGCACGGCTGCCAGCGGACCCCAGCGGCGCGAGGTGCGCCTCTCAGCGGGGGGCGGCTGCTGCGACGGCCGGTCGAGAACGGTCTGATCGGCCGGCTCGGGGATTGCCGGGCCGGTGAAGTCCCGGAGACCCGGCTGGCCGAACCCGCGGCCGTGCTGGGCCACG
The DNA here is from genome assembly GCA_027492545.1 of Propionibacteriaceae bacterium. Taxonomy (GTDB): domain Bacteria; phylum Actinomycetota; class Actinomycetes; order Propionibacteriales; family Propionibacteriaceae; genus Arachnia. The sequence continues at coordinate 52,074 of JAPUEL010000025.1, read as the reverse complement.
GGGGCGCCGATCGGCCCCTGCGGGGCCGCGTCGTACTGGTGCCAGGAGTCGTCCTGGGGGGAGGTGACCCCGCCTGACGGCCCGGTGATCCTGCTGGTGCCGCTCCAGTCCTCGACCTGGTCAGGATCGATCAGCATGAACCCGCTGACGCGGGTCCCCGTCTCGGCGAGCTCGGGCTCGTCGTCGGCGTCGTCGTCGCTGTCGGACAACACGTCGATGGGAGTCACGGACTCGTTGAGCTGCCCTTGGACGCCCTGGATGGCGCGCGCGAACTCCAGCGCCGACTGGTAGCGCTGTTGCGGGTCGGCAGCCAGAGCCGTCGCGAGCACGCGTTCCAGCAGCTCGGGCACGTCATGGCGTCCGGTGCGCGGCACGTTGAGGGTCCGTACCCGGTGCCGGATGCTCAGGCGGTCGTTGTCGCCGTGCGCCACAACGAGGGGGCTCCTGCCGACCAGCATCGCCCACGTCGTCGCGGCCAGGGAAAACACGTCGCTCCATGGCCCCATCGCGAGGCCCGAGTCGGGATACTGCTCCCACGGAGCCCAATGTGGGCTGAGCGCGCTGTTCGCGGTGACGTGCTGCGCCGAGGCCGAGATGCCGAAGTCCGTCAAGGCCGGGCGCTGCGCCCCGGTGAACAGGATGTTGGCCGGTTTGATGTCGCGGTGCAGAATGCCCATCCGGTGGGCCGTCTCCACCGCCCCGGCCACCTGCACGGTGATTTCCATGGCCTTCGACGCGGTCAGGGGTCTCTTCCCGATGCGCGCCCCCAGGTGGGCCGTGGCGCACTCCTCCATCACCAGGAATGGTCGGCCGTCCGCAGCGACGCCCCCCTGATAGACAGTGACGATGCTGGGGTGGCTCGACAGCTTCGCCATGAGGTTGGCCTCGGCCTGGAAGTCCGCGGACACGCCGCCGTCGATTCCTCGGTGCTGCACCTTGACGGCTACCCGGCGATCGAACTGATCCAGGTACCGGAACACGTCAGCGAAGCCGCCGCTGCCCAACTCCCCCAGGTAGGTGAAGCCCGGCAGGTCCGGAGGTGTGGTGCGCGCCGCCATGTCAGGGGGTCCTGTCGAGATGGATGTAGAGCCCCTTGCCCAGGTCGATCAGGTCCCCGGGCACCAGTGGCACCGGGGTCTCCGGAAGCCTGACCGGCGGCTTTCCGTGTCGTCTCAGGTAGGTGCCGTTACTGCTGCGCAGGTCCCGCGCCAAGATCCGCCACCCCTCGATGAGGATGGCGAGATGGGTGCCGGACACATGCGGATGCGGCAGGGCCACCAGCCGTGGGGTCTCGTCGAGTTTGAGGACGTTGGACTGGGGGTTGCGGCCCGCGATGATGGGGCCCCGGAGCGGGATGGTTTCCCCACCTTCGATCCGGAGCCAACCCAGCTGCGGCCGAGGGGCGCGGCGCGCCTCCCCTGCTACCTCTGATCCGCACACGAAACAGGTGGCCCGCTCGGGCGGGTTCGCGTGTCCACGGTCGCAGAACCTGGCCAGTACCTGGGGCCCCGCGGAGGCCGGGGCGACCATCTGCACCTCGACCGCCCCTTCGTCGACGACGGTGTCGCCGCCGAGCAGATCGACGGGAGCTACGGCGACGGCGGATGCCTCCTCGGCCTCCGGCCTGATGGCTGCGGCCTCGACGTCGAGGGCGATCGAGTGGTCCCAGAGCGATGCGTACTTGTTCTCTTCCTGAGTCGCGAACACCGGCACTACGAGGTCGTCCTCGGCCAGCGTCTCCTGGGCGGCGGTCAACTCGGACGGTGCAGGAGCCGGCTCCGACGCCTCGGGCTGCGGGCCGGCCATGGACACCTCCGGGTCGCGGTCCCGGGAAACGGGTGGGGCGGCCTGCTCGCCGACCGCATCCTCGCTTCGCGGGGCCTCCACCGACACCGGCTCAGCGCGCAGCCGTCCCTCCGGATGGGGCCCTGAGGCGAACTCACCGAAGTGGATGCCTCCCGCCGGCACAACGCCGTCAGTGATCGGCCCCGAGGGTCCGGCACCCGGCTCGGCGCCCAGGCGCACCCCCTGCGGCGATGCGAGCACCCGCTCGGCCCAGGTGGTGATGCCCTCCCCGGTCAGCGACTCCACACGATCGTCCAACTGGACCTCAAGAGACACCGGGCCCCGCACAGCGATGTGCCAACGGCCGCCGTCGGCCACGGCGACCGCGAAGGGGGGCAGGTCCAGGAAACCGGCCTCGGAGGTTTCTGCCAGGGTCTTGAGGAACGTGCCCAGTTTCGAGTCCCGGTGCAACCGGCTCCAGATTCGCTCCGCGCTGCTCACCCCGACGGAGGCATCGACGAGCGCGACTCCGCCGGGCCATGCGATGGCCAGCATGCCTCCGGCCTCCCATCGCGGGATCGCCCGCTCCGCCGTCATGACTCGTCCGCCCATTCAGGGACAGTGTCGTCGTCTGGAGAGACGGTCGAATCATCGAGGCCCGACCCTGCGGTGGCCGTCGACACCACGCGGTCACAGTCCACGACCACAGCGGTCACGTTGTCGTGGCCACCGGCGTTCAGCGCAGCCTGAACAAGGGAATCGGCGGCCTCGCGCGGGTCTGCGACGGTGAGCAGGGTGGCCGCGATGAGCTCCGCGGACACGTCGTTGCTGAGCCCGTCGGAGCACACGAGGATCCGGTCCCCGTCCGCGGCCGGGATGAGCCACTGATCCGCGATCGGCTTGCTGAGCCCGGCCCCGAGCGCCCGAGTGATGACGTTTCGGGCCACAGGAGCCGCCCCCGCGGCGGCGGCTCGGGCGGCGGCGGAGTGATCGACGCTGATCTGGGTCAGCTCCCCGTCGCGGAGGAGGTGCGTGCGCGAATCTCCGATGTTGAACACCAACCAGCACGGCATCCCGCCCTGCAGCGACATCCCCACCCCGGACAGCGTGGAGCCCGGGGCGCGCCCGGTGGAGGGCAGGCCCATCACGACGGTGGCGGCACGGTCCACCGCGTCCGCCAGATCATTCGACGAGAGCCATTCCTGTGCAGACAGTTCGAGGAAGCTGTCAGCCACAGCGCGCGACGCGGCCTCGCCCTGGCTGTGACCGCCCATGCCGTCAGCAACCATGAATACCGGCGGCACGGTGAGGTAGGAGTCCTCGTTGCTCGATCGCACGAGGCCCTGGTGGGTGACGGCACCGAACCGCACCGCCATCTCGGGCTGGGTCACTGCGACACCTGGAGTGATCGCCCACCGAAGTGGATGACAGCGCCCTGGGGTATGGGATGAATCTCCGCGGCCGGCAGGCGTGTCCGTGAGCCGTCCAATTCCACGTGCACGCCGTTGGTGGCACCCGCGTCGTACACGCCGACGCCGCCATCGGCGGGGACCAGAACGAGATGGGTCTTGGACAGCCGCATGGACTCGTCAACCACCTGTACGCATCGCGCGAAAGGGTAGGCCGGCGGAGGGGAGGGGTTGCGTCCCAGGACCACGGGCGCGTCCACGGGGATCCGCTGACCATCGTCGAGGACCACTTCAGCGACGGCCGGGTCAGAGTCCACGACGGTCTCGTCGTTGAGGAGCGACGGGGCGGCGGGCCGCTGGGGCTCGGCAACGGCGAAGTCGGGCTCCGAGGAATGTTGGACCGGATGCGGCGCGGAGTAGACAGGCACCTGGTCAGGGAGGTGCGCGGGCTGAGGTGCTCTGGCGGGGTCCTCGCCCTGGACCGGCATCGCCCACGGGTTCGCAGGGGCGAACGGCGATGCGGGTACCGGTTCGGGCTGATCGGGGGCCGCGGGCACCATCCCAGGCATCGGTTCTGGCGACGGGGGCTGGGCGTGCCCGGCCCCACCGAACGACTGACCCGGAGTGGACGCTGCGTGCTGCAGCGGCTGCTGGGTGGCCGGCCAGGACGGCTCGGGCATCTGGCCGGTGAAGTTCGAGGTCCTCGGTGCGGGCGGCTGCGGCATCTGCACCGGCAGGACGCGCGGCTGCGACGGTGGGGCGACGACCATCCCCGCCCCAGAGACGGAGAGGACCTCCACCGAGGCGTTGTGCACCGCGGCCAGCTTGAAGGCGCGGTCCAGCCAGTGCTGCCCGTCGCGATAGCTGACCAGGTAGGAGATCAGTCCCAGACCCAGGGTGGTGATCTCGAAGACGCCCTGGACCAGGTACTTCAGCATCACCATCGCCTTCGCGTCCGCGCCGGTATCGGTTCGGATGTAGCGGAACTTGAGGAAGAAGCCGCCCAGGTTGGTGGAGGCCGTGACGAACAGGACCAGCTGCCAGGCCACCAGAGCGATCACCGCGACGACGCTCACGATGGTGATCGACGAGTTCGCCCCGCCCACGCCTTGGGCGATCGCTGGGATGAAGTTGGCCGCGAGTCCGAATGCTCCGACGATGAGACGAGCCACCACCCGCCGCCCCACGTCGACCGGAGCGGCGGTCACGTTCCCGTACTGCGTGCGCATCAGGATTCCTTCTCTTCGGGGACGACGCCGCTTCGGGCGCGTCGAGCTGTGGGGCTGGCTGACGCCGGCTCGTTCTTCGGTGGTGCGGTGCGGCGGGGGCGCAGTGCCCACGCGCCCCACTCACGTGGCGCCCGCGGGGCGCGCTTCAGGCGAGACTGCGGGGCTCGTCGTCGCAGTGATCGGGTGGAGAACAGCGCGGCTGGGCGCGCGTACCACGGCCGGGTGGCCAGCAGCGCGCCCCGGAGGACGTCGACCTCCCCCCACACATGGTCACTCTCCTGCGGAGCGGGCGACCCGGCTCCGAAGATCGACGCGTCGATCCGGTGGGCAACCGGCTCAACCGGGAGGCCGGGGTAGCTCTGCTGCAGGGTGGCGGCGGCCTCTCGCCGGGTCCAGGTGCTCGGGGCCGAGTGGCCAAGGTCGCGGGCCCTGTCGACGATCTCCTCCCAGGCCCCGGCGATCTGGTCGGCAACCTCGCCGCTGGTGCGGCGCTTCTTCGCACGGCTCGCCTTGAGTGCGCCGATGAGGAGGAATGGGCTGGCCGCCAGCAGCAGGCCGCCGGCCGCCGCGCCGATGATCATGAGGATGAGCCCGAGGTTCGACTCGCCGTCGTCCTCCTCATCCACGTTGACTGCGCTCTCGTCCGCCACGATCGGCTCGTCGGGGAGCTTCTCGGGCGGGTTCGGCGGCGGATCCACCTGCGGCTTGGGCTTGGGCTTCGGGCGCGGGACATCGGTCTGCGGCGCCTTGTCGCGGTCCGGCGTGGGGTCGAACGCCACCCATCCGGCTCCGTCGAGGCTCGCCTCGACCCACACGTGTGCCTGCGTGCCGGTGACGTCCCACTCCTCGGTGGGCGCGTCGCCCTCGAGGGGATGGAACCCCATCACCACGCGGACCGGGATGCCGAGCTGCGTCGCCATCAGGGCCATCGCGGTGGCGTACTGCTCGTCGTCGCCGACCCACTGGGGCTGGTTGAACATCGTCGCGAGGCGTTCGGCGGTGTGCCCTGAGCGCGATTTCCCATCCGATCCGTCGGAGTAGAAGCCCTCGGCCCGCAGCCTCTCCGCGATGATCTCAAGCTGCCCGTACGCGCTGGTCGCCTCAGAAGTCCAGTCCGTGGCCGCCTTCACCAGGACGTCCGGCACCCTCGACACCTCGGCGAGCGCGGACCGCCCGATGCCTGCTTCGGCCAGTGCCTCCCGCTCGGCCTCGTCCTGGAGAACCACCGGCACCGCGTCGACGATGAGCGCCGTCCCCTCGGCCAACCGTCCGGTGGTCAGCGCCTGATGGGTGGTCCGGTTGTAGTAGAGGCCGCGGGCCTGGGCCGTGGCCCGGTCGCCGGAGAACTCGATGCTGCTGGAGTCGCCGAACGATGGCACCCACACGTCGTCGTAACCCACGGCGGTGACCTCTGCCCTCGCCGGGTCGGCATCGGGCGTCCACGGCAGTTCGCGCCCGGACCGCAGGTACTGGCTGCTGGCCTGCGAGACGTTGAAAACGGTGCCGTCCCAGGTGTCGAGGACGGCGAGGCGCAGCCGGCTACCCTCCGGCATGCCCGAGACGCGGAACAGCACCTCGTCCTTGAGGGTCCCCTCGTACAGCCGATAGCGGGTGAGCGGGCTCGCGTACTCCTGCAGGTTCAGCGGAGGCGCGACGGTGTCGCGCAGGACCTGTCGGTTGACCCGGTCCCCCGTGAGCAGGTTGACGCCCACGGCCGCCACGGTGGCGAGGGCGATCACGAGGCCCGCGGAGAGCACTTTCGCGGTCGCGCGGGACATCCCCTGGTCGCGACGCACGAGGATCTCGGAGTTGACCGCACGGCTGCGACTCAACCGGTGCGCCGTCAGCCACACCAGCAGGCCGGCCCCCAGCGCGGCGCCCAGCCAGGCGGCCGTGGGTGCGCTCCGCACTCCGAACGCGATGCTCATCGCCAGCCAGCCGAGCGGCAGCAGCAGCGGCCACACCACCGCGCGGGTCAGCCGGACGACGCCCATGGTTGCCGCGCCGAACAGCAGGCCGGCGAGCAACGGCACGGCCGCCGGGCCGGACAGGTCACCGGCCGGAGTGGCGACGGTGAGCAGATCCATCCAGCCCTGGAAGATCAGCAGCACCAGCCGGCGGAGGGTCTCCAGCGAGGGGATGACCCCAGCGATCATCGTCTCCGGGAGCACCAAGGGTCCGCCGATGAGGAGGTAGGACCCGAGCAGGGCCGCGAACCACAGCGCGGTGGACCAGCGGAAACGGGCCGCGACGAGTGCGATCGCGGCGCCCACCGTGATGCCGACGAAGGCGGCCGCATACCCGCGAAGACCGCCGAAGGCGGGCTGAAAGGCGACGACCCCCGGGAGCAGCAGCGCCCAGGCGCCCAGTGCGCGGGAGAGCGAGAAGGCGGGCGGGCGCTTCACACCAGGCTCCTGACTGCTGGGCGCAGGTCAGCCAGGCCGGCGATGTCGAGGATCACCAGGTCGCCGACCCTGCGTCGGGCCAGCTCCCCCGAGCCGGAGCACCTGACCGCGAACGGATAGATGCTGGGCGACAGCGCCAGCTGGGCTGCACGGAGATCCGCGTGGCTCGTCGTTCCGGTGACGAACGCCGCCACCGACAGTCCGGGGATCGACCCGTACCTGGCTGTGAGTTCACGCATCGTGAGGCCCGTGTTGCCGAGCGTCACGCCGGAGAGCCTGTCGAGCATGCCCAGCAGGTTGGGAAAACGGAGCTCCCCCACCGAGGTGTACACGCTGACCTGACGGTCGTCGCGCAGCGCCGACGCGGCGAGCGACCCGGCCACGGACACGGCCAGCTCGAAGTCGTCCTCGGTCTCGTAGTCGGCCGCGACCGTGGACAGCATGACCAGCAGGTGGGCGCGCATCGTCTCCTCGAACTGGCGGACCATGAGCTTGCCCGTCCGGGCGGTCGTGCGCCAGTGGATGGAGCGCCGGTCGTCGCCAGGGACGTACTCCCGCAGCGCGTGGAACGAGACATCGGAGGAGGACAGATTGGAGGTGGTGACCCCCTCGACGTCCCTCAGTACGCCCACCGCCGCGGCGTCGACGTGGGTGATCCTCGGATGGATGTACAGCTCGGTGGCCGGGGCCAGCACCTTCTGTCGGCTGACGGCCCCGATGGGGTCCACCTGGACCGAGCGCACCGGGCCCAGCGTGATGATCCCGCGACGGCGGGTGGGGACGGTGAACATCTCCTCGTGCTCGTCGCCGACCGCCAGCGCTCCCACCCGGAACGAGGCCACCGCCTTACCGACGGGGAACTCGAGCGTGGCCGGGCCCGAGGATTTGCCGCCCGCCGTCGTGACCAGCACCCGACCCAGGGCCTCGCCGCCCGCCTGGACGCGCGGCCGGTGCAACTCCAGCAGCACCTCGTGCTCACGGCGCCCCAGAATGGTGACGAGGGCGACGAGCAGCACCACAGCAGCCATCGTCGCCAGCGCCCGGAACTCCAGCCACCCCTCGCGCCAGCCGAGCCAGCCCGCGCCGACGCCGCCCAGGATCAGCGCCCACCCGATGGGGGTGATGCTGGCCAGGACGGGATGCCGCGAGGCACGCCAGGCGAGGGCACGGAGCCAGACGACGAGGCTCGGAGGAAGGAGGCGGGTGAAGCGTGACACCGGTCAGCTGGCCATCCGGTTGACCGGCGACTCGACGGCGGCCAGCGCCCTCGCGATCACGTCGGTGTCCTTCGTGCCCGCGAACTCGGCCTCCGGCGACATGATGAGCCGGTGCGTCCAGACCGCGGCCGCGAGCACCTTCACGTCGTCGGGCAGGACGTAGTTGCGGCCGTGCGCGGCGGCCCACACCCGGGCGGCGCGCACCATGGCGATGGCGCCTCGGGTGGAGACGCCCATGGACGTGTCCGGGTCATCGCGGGTGGCCTCTACGAGCCGGTGCACGTAGTCCAGCACCGCCACGTCGACGTAGTTGTCGCGCACGGAGTCGATCATCTCGGCCACCGCCTGCTGGGCGATCACCGGCGTGAGGTTCTTGGACCGGTCCGGCTGGGCCGAGCCCGCCAGCACCTGCAGCGCGGCCTCCCGCGCGGGGTAGCCCACGGAGGTCTTCATGAGGAACCGGTCCAGCTGCGCCTCGGGCAGCTTGTAGGTGCCGGCCTGCTCGACGGGGTTCTGCGTCGCGATGACCATGAACGGCCGCTCCGTGGCGTAGCGCTGGCCGTCGACGGTGACGTGCGACTCCTCCATGACCTCCAGCAGCGCCGACTGGGTCTTCGGCGAGGCGCGGTTGATCTCGTCGGCAAGCACGATCGAGCTGAAGATCGGTCCCCGGTGAAACGTCCACCGGCCCGTCGACTGGTCGAACATCGTGATGCCCGTGATGTCCGAGGGCAGCAGGTCAGGGGTGAACTGGATCCGGTTGTGGCTGCCGTGGACGGAGGCCGCGATGGCGCGGGCGAGCGCGGTCTTGCCGGTGCCCGGGGTGTCCTCCAGCAGCAGGTGGCCCTCGGCGAGCATGCACGTCAGCGCCAACCGGATCACCGGGGCCTTGCCCAGCAGGGCCTGGCCGACGTTGTCGGTGAGCCGCTGGAACATGTCCGCGAAGAAGGCGGCGTGTTCGGGGGTCATGGTCATGTGTGTCGTTCGCTTTCTGCCTGTGTGGTGGTGGCTAGTAGTGGCAGTCGCCGTTTGCGTCTTGAGGGTTCGGTAAGAACCCCTGCTCGATCTCCATGTTGGCGAACCAGCCTGACCAGTTGCCGTTGCCGTCCACCTGCATCGTCCGGGTATATGTGCCGTTGCCACCGGACCCAGCCCCCTGCAGGGAGCAGGTCACGTTGGATTGCGGATACCAGTTGTAGAGGTTGACGATGACCTGGTCGCAGTTCCCATCCCAGGTCGGGCATGTTCCGGAGGACGGACCGTGCGTAACGGTCGCCGTGCCTCTGCCGCGCGTCGTCGCGCACTGCTGCACCGACCCGCTCCGCTGGCCTTCGCTGTTGACCGAGTAGGCGGTGATGCAGATGGTCTGGTCCGGGCCGGTGCCCTCGCGGGTGCTGCCGGAGAGGCCCTGGTTGCCGTCGCGCGAGTTCTGCGAGGTGTCCACCACGACGGTCGTCACCGGGCGGCCGTTGCTGCTGCCGCCCATGCTCCACGAGAGGTCGACGTTGCCGTCGCCCGCGCGCCCGGCACTCACCGACGGGGCCGCGGGAGGCGCGTAGGTGTTGACGGTGGCGGAGGCGGAACCGCCTTGGGCGGTCTCGCCGTTGACCGTGCTGATGGCCGTCAGCTGCACCGTGACCGTGTTGCCGAGGGGGAATGCCCCGCTGTCGACGATCTGGCCGGTGCTCACCGTGCCGGATGAGCCGCCCGCGCTCCAGCGGTAGCTGATCTCCGCGGGGCGCGCGCCGTTGCCTGCCGCGGCCCCGAAGTCGAAGCGCGCACGGGTGCCGTCGCCGGTGGGGGTGAGGCTGAAGCTCGTGGGGGCGCCGGGTGGCTGGAAGGCGCGCACCGCGTTGGACGCGGGCGACCAGGAGCTCCAGAGCCCCGACTTGTTGGTGCTGCGCACCTCGAAGGTCTTGTCCTCGGTGCCCACGGCCATGGTGATGTAGGTGGAGGTCCCGCTGCCCGTGTAGAGCAGCGAGGTGGTTCCGCTCTGGCGCATCTCGAAGGTGAAACTGGTGTCCCCGTTGGGGTTCGCCGGAGCGCCCCACGACACGTTCGCTCTGGGGGTCACGCCGGCCGCGGCCGTGTCCTTGACCACGCTGGGAGCGCCCTGGTTGGCCGGCGCGCCGGCCGGAATCTCGGGCGCCGACTCGGGTCCCTGCGGTGCCGTCACCCGGGGGTCGAGCTCGGTCAGCTTGTTGTGCGCCGTGACGCTGAACTGGTAGGCGGTGCCGTTGTTGAGGTTGGTCCACGTCAACGAGGTGCCCGCAACCTCCTGCTGGGTGCGGCCGCTGGCGTCCGCGGGGATGATGCTGACGGTGTATTTCGTCACCGGAGACCCGCCGTCGGGGACGGTGGTGACGGGCCAGGTCAGGTCGATCTGGCGGTCGCCGAAGGTGGCGGTGGGGGCCGCCGGCGTGTTGGGCAGCACGTCGATGAAGATCTCGTTGCTGGGCGCCGAGTCCGGCGAGGGGGTGATGTCACCCTCCGTGACCTCGGCCCGCACCGTGAACTGGTAGGTGTTGTTGTTGGGCAGCGTGTCGATGTCGCAGCTTGTCTGCAGCCCGCAGAACTTGCTCCCACCGCTCCAGTAGACGGTGAATCCCTTCGGGGTTCCGCCCCGCCAACCCGAATGGCTCCAGGTGACCCGCGCGGTCTTCGACCCCAGGGCCTCGGCCGCCACGTTGACGGGCGCCTTCGGGGTGTCCTTGACGGTCAGCGTGATCCTGCCGGTCCGTTCGCGTGCGGCGTCGCGGGTGTCGTCGGCCACCCGGTAGGTGACCACCACGTTCTCCGCGGAGTCCGAGGCGGCCCCGGAGTCCGTGGGGGTCACGCTGACGGTGAGCCCGCTCGCGGACACGGTGGCCGGTCCGGTCACGGACGGCTGCCCGACGAGGACGACGTCGCCCCCACGGTCCGCGAAGGGGTTGGTGATGACCTCGGACAAGTCGAAGGTCGACGTGGTGCCGACACGTCCCTCGTTCTCGGTGATGTCGGTCACCATCATCAGCGGCCTCGTGGAGGGTGCCACGGTCACCGGCAGGGTCATCTCCAGTGGCTCGGTGGTGCCGTCGTGGACGCTCACCACGATGCTGCCCGACGTCCCGACGGGGGTCTCGGCCGGGACTGAGACGAGGACGGTCTGCCCCACCACCGTCGCCTCCACGGGTGAGGTGACCGATGTGACTCCGAACGCCATCTTCTCGTTGTCACCCGGGTCCGGGTCCTCCACCATCGCAGCCAGCGACACCTCGACAGGCTCCTCACCCGGGGCGACCTTGACTTCGCTCGGGCGGAGCTCCGGAGGAAAGAGCCCGGACGATTCCACTGTGATCGGCAGGCTGAGCGTTGCGGTCAGCCCGCGGGGGTCGTCGAGCGTCTCGCCGTCGGTGACCTGGAACGACACCGAGGTGGCGCCGATGAACAGCTTGTCCGGGGTGAAGGTGATGGTGCGGTCGTCGACGACGGTCAGCCCGAGCTGCGGATCCTCGGTGCTGCCGCCCGGCCCCGCCACCACGGTGTCCACGCCGGTCAGCTTGGCCGAGTGGCCCGGGCGAGTGAGCACGAAGCTGTCGAAGTCGATGGTGAGGGTCTCCCCGCCCTTGACCGTTGCCCTCTTCGATCGGTCCAGCTGTGGCGGGATCTGGTCGCGTCCGGGCACCACGATGGCGGCCTTGGCCGTCAGTCCGTCGCGGTCGGTCAGGGTGTAGAGCACGATCTGCCGGTCATCGGTCAGCGGCACGGTGGCCACGCCGCCCTTCACCTCGCCGGCCTCGACGCTGACCTCCAGATCCTCGACCATGCCGTCGGGATCCGAGTCGTTGTCCAGCAGGCGCACCTCGACGGCCTCGAGCCCGTTGACCGAGTTCACGGGTACGTAGTCGTCTCGCGCGATGGGGGCAACGGGCGGCACGTTCTCGTCGACGGTGACCGTGACGACGCCCACGACGGGGACACCCCCACCGTCGGTGATCGAGTAGTAGAGCTGGTAGACGCCCTTCTCCGCGGGGGTCTCCACCACCACCTTCTGACCCTTGATCTCGGCCACCGGATCCCACCGGTCGTCGACGGGTTTGACCGAATCGGTTACGATCGAGATGGTGTCGCCGTCTGGGTCCACGTCGTTGACCGTCACCGGGATCTCGAGCCTGGTGCCTGGTCTGGAGGCGATCTCGTCCGGGACCGCCACCGGGGCCTGGTTGCTGGTGGGGGCCGGAGCGATGCCGATCCGGACCATGCCCTCGCCCTCGGCGCCGAAGCGGTCCTTCACGCGGTAGCTGAATGTGTCCGTGCCGTTGGCCTGCTTGGACGCCTCGTAGACGATGTAGTTACCCTCGACTGTCGGAGCTCCTTGTTTCGCCGAGTACGCGCCAATGAGCTCCACGGAGTCTCCGTCGGGGTCGATGCCATCCATGGGGATGGCCACCCGAACGGTGGACCCGGTGAATGTGCGCGCCACAACGGCCCGTGGCACGGGCTGCTGGTTACGGTCGTCGAAGTCGCGCACCGTGATTCTCACGGTGGATGAGGCGACATTGCCCTGTTCGTCGGAGATCGTGTAGATGGCCTCGGCCGAACCAGCCACCTGGCCGGCGCGGAAGCGCACCTGCTCATCCGAGACGAAGAACTCGCCCAGCTCCGGGGCCGTGCGCACATCCAGCTCCGGGCGCAGGCTGATGGCCATGTCCGAGGGTGAATAGTCGTTGGCGAGCACGTCCACCGAGACGATGTCGCCCACCCTGACAACTGTCTCCTCGGGGAGGGCAACCGGAGGTTGCACCGTGGACTTCACCGTGAGCGGGACCACCAGGACCTTTGCCGAGGTGGAGGCCCGCCCGTTGCTGACGGTGTACTCGAACGTCTGGGGAGCTGTGATTCCGGCCGGTGACGAGACCCGGAGCAGCGAGTGCCGCACCACCTCGACGGTGAGGCCCTCCGATGACCCCATGGACACGCCTTGGATCACGAGAACCCCGCCGGCCGGGTCGTAGTCGTTGGCCAGCGGCTCCACCACCACGGACCCGTTCGGCGGCAGCAGCGCGAGGTCGTTCTCGGCGGCGGGGCGCTCGTCTGCAGTCGCCGGGTCGATGACGTCCACCCGGATCCGGCCCTTCGCCGTGTGGGGACCGTCGCTGATGGTGTAGATCAGCGTGTGGCTGCCCGGTTTCGAGGCCGTGAATTGGATGCTCTTCTCGGCGTAGTCGGGTGTGGCCTCCACCTCCGGGGCCGTCGGGCCCACCTCCACCAGCTTGAGCTCGTCGGCGTCGGCGTCGGTGTCGTTCGACAGTGGCCGGAGCGTGATGGACTCGCCCACGGTGGCCACGTAGTGGTCGTTGTTGGCCACCGGCGGCACGTTGGAGGCTCCAGGCGAGACCTGGACCACCAGTTCGCCGGCCGCACTGGCCGTGCCGTCGCTGACGGTGACGGTGACGACACGGCGCCCTGGGCCGCCGGTGCCCAGATCCGTCACGGACACGTAGCCGTCGGGCCGCCAGGTCACGCTGAGGCCGTCCTCCCCGACGGCGTTCTCGAGGAAGATCGGGTCGCCGTCGGGGTCAACCCAGTCCGGCAGCACCGAGTAGTCCCCGTTGGACCGCTCCGACAGCTGCAGCAGGCTGGGCCGCTTGCGCTCGGGAGCCTGATTCCCGTCGGCGGGTCGGATGTTCACGTTGACCGTGGCCACATTGGACAGGTCGATGCCGTCGAAGGCCTGGTAGGTGAAGCTGACCGATCCGCTCCGGCCGGCCGGAACCTCGATGCGGGCCGCGCGGCCGTCCTTGGCGAGTGTGACACCGACGTCCGAGGGCACATCCTTGAGGACGGCGGTCAGGACGTCGCCGTCGATGTCCAGATCGTTGAGCAGGATTGGAAGCGTGGTTGCGGACCCGGCCCGCGCCCCGAGTTCGTCGTCGACAGCCTCAGGTGCGTGCTGCTCCTCCGAGAACTCCTGCACCTGCGACAGCTCGGTCTGGTCCGTCTCCTCGGACTCCTGGTTGTCCTGCTCGTCGAGCTGCGCCGAGATGAGGTCCCAGTTGTCGACGCGCAGCATCGACTCGAGCGGAAGGTAGGTGGCGCCGGTGACGGTGTCGTTGATGACGATCACCTTGCGGTTGGTGCGGAAGACCGGCGCCTGGGCCGTGGCTAGCTCTGGAAACTGGGCGGCCTGATCGAGCTCGGGTGAGCCGCAGTCGCGCACGTAGAACCCGGACTGGCCCCACAACCCGTAGGCGCATCCGTCAAGGGCTACTGGTGCGGCAGGCACGCCTGTGGGGACGTCCTGGCTGGTGACGGCACCATTGCCTGCGTCCACCTTCAGCAGGGCGATTGGCGTGGCCACGACCACCGCGGAGCCCGCCTCAGACGGCTGCTGAAGCACACCGTCCGCAAGCGCGGGGTCGTCGATGGTTCTGCCGCCGACGGTGAGCCTGGTCCCGTCGAGGACGACGAGTTGGTCGCCCAACGCGGTGAGCTGAGCGTCAACTCCGACGCCGCCTTCGATCCCCCAGTCGAGCATGGTGACCGCGGCCTCCTGCCCGGCACCCTCGACGGTGCGCACCGCGCCGTCGGCGGTCAGGACGTAGCCGGTGCCGTCCACACCCACAGCCACCCTCGGCTGATCCAGATCCTTGAGGGTGGGCTCGGCGGACGGGCTGAATCCGGCGGCCGTGGCGGTGGTGGAGGTCCACACTGTGCCCTCGGACGGGTCGGCGAACAGCACCTGATCTGCCCCATGTTCCACCGCGAGACCGGTCACGGCGGTCTCACCTGTGAACGCAACCGTGGCGGTGTCGAGGGGCTGAACAACCTCGGGACTCGTCACGAGCACGTTGCCGGCAGCCTGCGACACGTCGAAGCCGGCGTAGGCGGATCGCAGTCCTCCGTCGAGCGTCTGGGAGGGGTAGTTGAGGTGCCCGATGAGCAGCTTGCTCTGGTTGGTGACCCAGACGCCGCCGTCGTTGAGGTCCACCTCAGCGGCCGGGACACCTTTGTGGACGAAGGCCAGGAGGCCGAGGGCTACGGTCAGAGCGCCTACGACGACTGTCTCGGCACGACGGCGCAGCGGCACAGCCATGAGACCCAGCCTCCCCAGTGAAATGATCGACCGGCCGTCCGCTTGTCGGCGAACTCACCGTCCCGGGAGGAATACTAGGGGGTTTGTGTTTCAGCCCTGAAACCGGTCCATGTACGCAAGCGTACGTGCTAGTGAGCGGCGGATGTCCGCCTAACTCTCGTTCACGTCTGAGCAATCTTCGACCTCAGGGAAAGGCCGACGACACCCTCTCCGCCGTTCTTCTCAGCGCCGCCCGGTGGCTGCGTTCACGGCCTTTGCGAACCAGCGAGTCAGCGTCGCGGGGTGGGTGATAGCCGTGCCCACGACGACAGACCAGGCCCCGCGTCGCATCGCCTCGGCCGCATCATCGGGAGTACGGAGGCGCCCCTCGACGATCAGCGGTCGGTCCGCCACCGCCAGCATCTCGTCGACCGCCTCCCAGTCCGGCCCGTCGGTCTTCGGCCGTTCGCCGGAGTAGCCCACCAGCGTGGTGCCGATCAGGTCGGCGCCCGACTCCTGGGCCGCGAGCGCGTCGCCCGCCGACCCGCAGTCCGCCATCACCAGCACCGCCGGGAACCTCTCCTTGAGCCCCGCGATGGTCTCGGCGAGCGAGAGCCCGTCCGGCCGCGGGCGGCGGGTGCCGTCGAGCGCGACGACCTCGCACCCGGTCTCCGCCACCGCGACACAGTCGGCCAGCGTCGGCGTGATGAACACGCCCTCCTTACCCACCTTGACCAGGCCGATGATCGGCACCTCGACGGCGGCGCGGATCGCACGCAGATCTTCCAGGCCCTTTGCCCGGATGGCCGCCGCGCCCCCGATCACGGCCGACTGCGCCACCTGGCTCATGGTCCGCGGGTCCAGCATCGGCTCGCCCGGGTAGGCCTGGCAGGACACCACCAGCCGCCCGTGGATCGCCTCGGTCACGTCGTTCATCTCAGTCCTCTCCACTGCCGGGGACAGCCCCACGGCTCAGTCCATCCGTGCGCCGACGGCGTCGAACACCGTCCGCGCTGCCCCGAGGATCGCGGCCTCGGGGCCCAGCGCCGCCGGCATGATGGCCAGGTTCTTGAGAACCGGCACCACCTCGCCGCGACACGCGTCGCGCAGCGGCCCCCACCACTCCTCGCCGGCGCGGGCCACTCCCCCGCCGATCACCACGCACTCGGGGTCCAGCACCGTCGCCAACCCGGCGATCGCCCGACCCAGCGCGACGGCGGCCTCAGCCACCACGCGCCGTGCGGGCTCCGCGCCGGTCGCGGCGAGCGCCATGATCTGCGGCCCCGGCAACGTCTCCCTCGCGACGGAGGCGTACGCCCGCTCGATCGCCGGCCCCGCGGCGACCGCCTCCAGGTGCCCCTCGGCCCCGCACGGGCAGCGCAGCCCCTCGGCCCCTGGGGTGGGGATGTGTCCCATCTCACCGGCCACATGGTGCGCGCCGGTCCACAGCCGCCCGTCGAGCACGACGGCGCCCCCGACCCCCGTGCCCACCGCAACCATGAGCATCGACGACCTCCCCCGCCCGGCGCCGAGCCAGGCCTCGCCGAGCGCATGCGCGTCGACGTCGTTGCGCACCTCGGCTGCCCTCGTCGCGTCCCAGCCGAGCCGGGAGCGCAGACCCGCCGCGACGTCCGTGCCCACCCAGGAGGCGAACGTGTCGGTCGCGGAGATGATCGAGCCGCGGGTCGCGTCGACGACCCCGGCGGTCCCGACGCCCACCCCTGCCACGTCGTCGGCCCCCTCCGCCGCAAGGGCGATCAGGGAGGCGACGGCGTCCAGCACCGCCTCACCGCCGGAGAGTGCGGGAGTGGGGGCCGTGAGCACCTCGCCCATGCTCCCGTCCCGTGCGACGAGCCCCACCGCGATCTTCGTGCCGCCGAGATCGACCCCGACGGCCCTCACTGCAGGAGTCCCACCTCGACGAGGATGGCGCGGATGGCCGCGGTGTCGTCGTCGGAGAGGCCCTCGAGCGGGGCGGGCATCGCGGCCGAATCGATGACGCCGAGCAGCGCGAGCGCCGCCTTGAACGCGCCGATCCCGCCCGCGTCGCCGGAGCGGCCCTGCGGCACGAACGCGATGTCGAACAGCCGCGCGATGCGGTTCTGCTCGTCGCGGGCGGCGGCCCAGTCGCCGGCCTGCGCGGCGGTCCACAGGCGGGTGTAGGCGGCGGGGTCGACGTTGGCAAGCCCGGGGACCGCGCCGTCGGCGCCAAGGAGGTACATGCCGTCGACCATCACCTCGTGCCCGGTCAGCAGCGCCAGCGGGCGGCCGGCGCGCTCGTTGGCGGCCACGAGGCGGCGGAAGCCGACGTCGTCGCCGGAGGAGTCCTTGACGCCTGCGATGACGCCGTCGCGGCCGAGGCGCACGAGCAGGTCCACGCCCAGGTAGCTGTGCACGCGCACGGGCACGTTGTAGGCGAAGACGGGGACGCTGACCGCCGCGGCGACCATGCGGAAGTGCCGCTCGGTCTCCGCGACGTCGTTGATCGCGTACAGCGGGGCGGTGACCACGACGGCGTCGGCGCCGAGCCGCTCGGCGCGGGCGGCCTGTTCGGCCACGCGGCGGGCGGTGAAGTCGGGGGTGCCGACGAGGACGGGCACGCGGCCGGCGGCGCGCTCGACGACGCGGCGGGTGACGGTGTCGCGCTCGTCGTCGGTGAGGTAGGCCACCTGGCCGGAGGAGCCGAGGATGAACAGCCCGTTCATGCCTCCGTCGATGAGGTGGTCGACGACGCGGTCCAGCGAGGGGAGGTCGAGGTCGCCGTCGGCGGTGAAGGGGGTGACGACCGGCGGGATGGTGCCGTGGAAGGTGTGCATGGTGAGGGTTTCCTTGGGTAGTTCGAAAGAACGGGTGTGGTCTGGGTTCAGTTGTGTGGGTGTGGTGCGGGTGGGTTTCGACGCGTGCGCCGCTTCGCGGCTAGGCCCTGCTCAACCAGCGGGGATCCCGCTGGTTGAGCCGATTCCCGCTGGCCGAGGCGCGAGGAGCGCCAGCGACGAGCCTCGAAGCCTCAGAAACGCGAGATTCCTCGACTCAGTTGTGCAGTCGCGTTCGGCCTTCCTAGGCTTCGAGGCCGCTGCGCGGCACCTCAGCCAACGAATCCCCGAGGAGCGCCAGCGACGAGCCTCGAAGCCTCAGAAACGCAAGATCCCTGGATTCAGTTGTGCAGTCGTGTTCGGCCTTCCTAGGCTTCGAGGCCGCTACGCGGCACCTCAGCCAGCGAAATGCCACGCGCGCCCGCGTCGACACCGACGCTTGTCACAGCAGGGAGGGGACCGCGCTGAGCAGGGTGCGGGTGTACTCGTGTTGCGGGTCGACGAACAGCCGGTCCGCCGGACCCGTCTCGACGATCTGCCCCGCCAACATCACCGCCATCCGGTCCGAGACGTAGCGCACCGTGTTGATGTCGTGGCTGATGAACACCAGGCCGAGGCCCAGCTGGTCCTTGAGGTCGGTCAGCAGGTTGAGCACCTGCGCCCGCACCGACACGTCCAGCGCCGATGTCGGCTCGTCCGCGATGATCACGTCCGGGTCGAGCGCCAGGGCCCGCGCGATCGCGACCCGCTGCCGCTGACCGCCGGAGATCTGCCGCGGCAGCACGTCGAGCGCCGACTGCGGCAGGCCCACGAGGTTGAGCAGTTCCTTGACGCGCCGCTCCCGCTCCGCGGACGTCCCGACGCCGTGGACCTTGAACGGGTCCAGCAGCGTGTCTCGCACGAGCATGCGGGGATTGAGCGCGGTGGCCGGGTCCTGGAACACGACGGAGACCGCGCGTCCCAGCTTCTTCCGGCCGGCGCCGTCGAGCTTGAGCGGCTCGCCGAAGTAGCGGACCTCGCCGTCGGTGACGCTCTGCAGGCCCACCATGACGCGCGCCAGCGTCGACTTGCCGCAGCCGGACTCGCCGACCAGGCCGACGGTCTCGCCCCGGCTCACCGACAGGCTGACGCCGTTGACCGCGTGGACGACGTCCCGCTTGAACAGCGTGCCCGTGCGGGCCTTGTGGACCACGTGGACGTCGCGCAGGTCGACGACCGGCACCCCGGCTGGATGTTCCTCGCGTGTCACCGTGCTCATCGGACGGCCTCCTTCTCCAGCAGCTCGGCGAGCGCGTCGGTGCGGGCGTAGACGTGATCGGTTCCCGGCACGGTGCGCAGCCGCGGCCGCTCGTCGAGCCCGACGCCGGGGTGCGAGGAGCGCGGCGCGAACCGGTCTCCCACAACGAACTCCCGCGGCGACGGCACCACGCCGGGCACCTGGTGCAGGCGCCCGCCGCCGGACTCGATCGACAGCACCGCGCCCAACAGGCCGCGCGTGTACTCGTGGACGGGGTTGGTGAGCAGTTCGCGGGTGGCGGCCTGCTCCACCACCTGCCCGGCGTACATCACCGTGATCCGGTGCGCCACCTGCGCCACCAGCGCCAGGTCGTGCGACACGAACACCATCGCGAACCCCAGCTTCTCGCGCAGCTCGTTGAGGAGGTCCACCACCTGGGCCTGGACGGTGACGTCCAGGGCGGTGGTGGGCTCGTCGGCGATCACCAGCCGCGGGTTGCGGGTGAGCGCCATGGCGATGAGGACCCGCTGCCGCTGCCCGCCGGACAGCTCGTGCGGGTAGGACTTGAGCGTGCGTACGGGGTCCAGGCCCACCAGCTCGAGGAGTTCCTCGGCGGTGCGCGTCCCGCCGCGGGAGGTGAGCTGCTTCATCTGGGCGCGGATGAGCATCGACGGGTTGAGCGAGCTCAGCGCGTCCTGGTAGACCATGCTCATCTCGTGCCCGCGCAGCGCGTTGCGCTCCTTCGGGGTCATCGTGAGGAGCTCGCGCCCGGCGAACCGGATCGAGCCCTCGATGCGGGCGGTCTCGGGCAGCAGGCCCATGATCGCCATCGAGGTGATCGACTTGCCGCAGCCCGACTCGCCGACCAGGCCCATCGTCTCGCCCGCACGCACGGTGAACGTCACGCCCTCGACGATCTTGACCTCGCCGTGCGCGCCTGGGAAGGAGATGGACAGGTCCTCCACCTCGAGGAGCGGCTCGGCGTCGGGCGCGGAGAGCACCAGCCTGTCGTCGCGGGCCAGCTCGGCCGCCCGCAGCGACGCCAACCGGGCCTCGAGCGAGTCGGCCTGCGAGGCGTAGGACGCGGCCATCCCGGCGGCGGTGGCCTCGCCGGCCAGCCTGTCCTCGTCGGCCTGCACGTTGACCCGCGTGCGGATCTTCGGGGAGGCCAGCGAGTCCGTCAGGCCCTCGGCCAGCACGTTGAGGCTGAGCGTGGTGATGAGGATGAACAGACCGGGGAAGAACGTCACCCACCAATGCCCGCTGAGCAGCAGGGCCTTGCCCTCGCTCAGCATGTTGCCCCAGGTGGGCGTGTTCACCGACGTGATGCCGGTGCCGATGAAGGACAGCGACGCCTCGAAGACGATCGCGTCGGCCACCAGCACCGTCGCGAACACCATGATGGGCGCCAGGCAGTTGCGCGCCACGTGCTTGATGAGGATCCACGACGTGCGCGCCCCCATCACCCGCGACGCCGACACGTAGTCCTCGCCGAACTGCGCGAGCACGTTGGCGCGGACCACGCGGGTGAGCTGCGGCACGTAGAGGAAGGCGATCGAGAAGATCACCACGGGCAGGATCGGCAGCCGCGACGACAGCGCGGTCACCATGACCGCGGCCAGCGCGATGCCGGGGAAGCTCATGATGATGTCGAGGATGCGCATCAGCACCTCGGAGACGGACTTGCCCCCCGTCGCCGCGACGGACCCGAGCACCGCGGCCGCCAGCAGGGCCAGGCCTGTCGCGGCGAGGCCGACGATGAGGGAGACGCGGGCGCCGTAGACGATGCGGCTGAAGGTGTCGCGGCCGGTGTCGTCGGTGCCGAACCAGAACAGGGAGTTGGGCGGGATGGAGCTGTCTGGCACGAGCTGCTTGCCCACGCCCTCGATCTCGATCTCCTGCTGCACCACCATGTCCGGCGGCACGAGGCCGGCGGCCCCGGGATCGAACGGCGCGACGAGCGGCGCGAACACGGCGATCAGGGCCATGAGGCCGAGCACCACCGTCGCGATCTTCGAGCCGATCGGCAGGGAGGACCAGCCGGGGAGCCTGAGCCCGGGCCGCTGGAGCTTGGTGCGGGATTCCGCCGACAACATCAGATGCTCCTGATTCGCGGGTTGACAAGGACGTAGAGCATGTCGACCACCACGTTGACGACGATGAACGCGATGGCCACCGTGATGGTGACGCCCTGCACGATGTTGACGTCGTTGCGGGTGATGCCCTGGAAGATCAGCTGGCCCATGCCCTGGATGTTGAAGATCATCTCGATGACCACGGCGCCGCCCATGAGGTAGCCGACGCGCAGTCCGAGCACCGTCAGGGGCGTGATCAGCGCGTTGCGCAGCACGTTGCGGCCGACCACCACCGGCTTCGGCACGCCCGCGCCGATGGCGGTGCGGACGTAGTCGCGGTCCAGCTCCTCCACCATCGAGGTGCGCACCACCCGGGTGAGCGAGCCGGCCACGGGCACTGCGAGCGCCACAGCGGGGAGGAAGATCTGGTTGATGTAGGCGGCCGGGCTGTCGCGGAAGGAGGCCCACTCGGTAATGACCGCGGGGAAGGTCCCGGTGCCGCCGGGCACGTTGCCGAACGCCTGGATCAACAGCAGCGCCAGCCAGAACGACGGCGTCGCCAGCGCGGCGATGGAGAAGAAGCGGATGACCTGGTCGGGCCACCTGTCGCGGTACAGCGCGGCGACGACGCCGAGGATCAGCGCCACCACCACCGCGATGGCCAAGCCGATGAAGGTCAGCTGCAGCGTGACGGGGAAGTTCTCCCCCACCATCTGCGAGATGGGCACGCCGGTGAAGGACTCGCCGAGGTCGCCCTGGACCAGGCCGATCAGGTAGCGGCCGTAGCGCACGAGGAGGGGGTCGTTGAGGCCGAGCTGCTCGTTGTAGGCGTCGAGGGCGTCCTGCGAGGCGCTCTCGCCGAGGGCCAGACGGGCGGGATCGGCCGTCGACAGCGACATGACGATGAATACGAGCAGCGTCACGCCGAGCACCATGATCGGCAGCGCGACGATGCGGCGGCCGAGGAGGCGGATGAGGGTGGACACGTGTGAGCTCCTAGAGATGGGCCCGGCTGGGGCGGCGCCGTCGAGGACGGATCGACGGCGCCGCCGTGGGCCGAGGGCGGGCTTGCGCCGCCCTGCGGGTTACTTGGTGGAGCCGACGCCGACGAACGACAGTCCGGTCACCGCGAGCGGCTTGAAGTCGGCCAGCGTCTCCGCGTCGAACGCCGTGGGCGTCTTCCGGTGGAAGATCGGGTACAGCGGCACGTTCTCGCTGATCACGTCGAACGTCTCGTGCCAGGCGGCCTTCTGCTCGTCGCCGGTGGCCTGCGACGCGGTGTCCAGCAGTTCCTGCACCTTGGTGTGGGACTCCTGGCCCTTCCAGTGCATGCGGGCGTCGGTCCAGGTCTCGCCGGCGTACCACCAGCGGAGCAGGAGGTCGGCGTCGTCGCCGAAGACGGACGGATCACCGGGGGCGACGACGATGTCGAACGCTCCGGGGTTGCCGTCGATGGTGGCGTAGACGTCGGAGGACTTCTTCTCCTCGTAGGCGACGGTGAGGCCCGCGGCCTCGAGCGATTCCTTGATCATCGGGCGCACGTTGGCGAAGAAGCCGTGGTCGGAGGCGAGGAGGCGCACCTGCGTGAGGCCGGTCTCGGCGAGGAGTTCCTTGGCCTTGGCCTGGTTGCCCGGGTACTGGACCTTCGCAGCCTTGTAGGCGGGGTGCTCCTTCTGCACGAAGGCGGTCGCCGGAGTGGCGAGGTCGGACATGCCCACCGTGCAGATCTTCTCGTAGTCCAGCGCGTACATGACCGCCTGGCGGTTGCGGACGTCGTCCATGGGCGCCGACCCGGTGTTGAACATGACGAACACCAGCCCGAAGCCCTGCTGGGCGGCCACCGACTTGGACTGAGCGAGGGTGGCGAGGTTGGCCACGGGCACCGAGTCGATCGCCTGGACGGCGTCCGAGGTGAGGGCGTTGGTGCGGGTGGAGTCGTCGGGGATGATCTGCCACTCCATGGTGGCGGCGCGCGCAGGCTGGGGGCCGGTGTAGGCGTCGTTGGCCTCGAAGGTGATCTTCTGCGACGCGGCGCCGTTGTCGGTCATCCTGTAGGGGCCGGTGCCGACGGGGGCAAGATCGAACGCCTTCTGGTCCTTCTCGACGAGCGCCTTCGGCACGATCTTGACCACCGACAGGCGCTCGGCCACCAGCGAGAAGGGGTACTTGAGCGTCAGGGTGACGGTGGTGTCGTCCTTCTTGGCCACCGAGTCCAGGAACGGGATGAAGGTGGCGTAGAGGCTCTTGTTGGCTGGGTCCAGGACGCGCTGGAAGGAGAAGACCACGTCGTCTGCGGTGACGGGGGTGCCGTCGTGGAAGACGGCGCCGTCACGGAGGGCCACCTCCCAGATGGTGTCGTCCACCTGGCTGGGGAGGTCCTTGCCCAGCGCGGCGAACACCTCGCGGGTGGCGGGGTGGATCTCGGTGAGGCCCTCGAAGGTGTGCCAGTTGGCCGCGACGGTGAGAGCCGCGGTGGTGGTCATGGGGTCGTAGCCGTTGGTGCCCAGCTCGTAGGAGATGGCGGCGGTGATCGCGCCGGCGGCGCCGGCCGACGAGGCGGGCGCGCTGGAGGCGTCGGTGGCCCCGGAGGTGGCGCTGGGGGTCTCGGTGGACGAGCCGCAGGCGGCCAGTCCGGCGGTGAAGGCTGCCGCGGCGCCGAAGCTGCCCGCGAGCTTGAGGAGACTCCGTCGGGAGGTGACGGGCATCTGGTTCATCATTGACTCCTAGGTGATCGGACATCCGATGTCTGACGTGTCCGCTATGCTAGCGCATGGAATCGACGTCCGCTTCCACATCGCTCAACACTGTGAGCGTTTCGCTCACCAACCTCCGGGGGGTACACATGGCCAGGAACGAGCCGCAGCGCTTGAGGTCCACCATCCAGGCAGTCAAGGAACTGATCCTCGATCAGGGCCTCAAGCCTGGGGACCCGCTGCCCACCGAGGCGCAGTTGGTGGACCTGCTGGACGTGTCGCGGGGCAACCTGCGCGAGGCCGTCCGCACGCTGGTGGCGCTCGACATCCTGGAGGTCCGCCACGGGACGGGCACCTTCGTCGGGCAGATGTCGCTGAAGCCGCTGGTCGAGGGGCTGGCGTTCCGCGGCGTGGTGTCACCGGGCCTGGACTTCGAGGCGCTGCGGCAGATCGTCGAGGTGCGCAGCGGGCTGGACCACACGCTGGCCGCCGAGGTGGTGCAGCGGATGGACGATGAGGTGGCCGCGGAGCTCAGCGGGCTCTGCGAGGCGATGGCGGAGCACAGCGAGCGCGACGAGGCGTTCGCGGCCGAGGATCGCGCCTTCCACCTCGCCCTGGCGTCGATGCTGAGCAACGAGCTCTACGTGGAACTGGTGGGGGCGTTCTGGGACGTGCACACCCGCCTGGCCCCCCGGTTGGGGGTTCCGACGCCCCGCGACATCGCGGACACCGTGGCGGCCCATCGGGCCATGCTGGACGCCGCCATCGCCCGCGACCTGCCTGCCTACCGGGCCGCGATCGAGAACCACTACGCGCCCCTGCTACGGGTCCTGGACTCAACCTCGGCCTAGCCACAGTTCAAGCGCTGTCGCGCACCACCAAACTGGTGGGAAGCGTGACGTGACGCGGCGCGTCGCCGCTGGTCAACTCGCACAGCAGGGTCACCATCTGTTCGCTCAGATCAGCCCATGGCTGCCGCATGGTGGTGAGCTGGGGGTCGAGCTCCTCGGCCAGACCCGAGTCGTCGAACCCGGCCACCGCGACATCCATGGGCACCCGCAGCCCCGCCTGGCGCAGCGCCCGGATGGCGCCGGCCGCCATCGCGTCGGAGGCCGCGAACAACGCGTCGAACGGCTTACCCCGGCCGAGGATCCGTGACGTGGCCGCAACCCCTGACCGCAGCCCCCAGTCCCCGTGCTCAACGAGGTCGGCGTCGAAGTCCGCACCCATCTCCTCCCGGAACCCCTGCAGGCGCAGCAGACCGCCCGACGTATCCTGCGGCCCGGCGATCATCGCGATGCGACGGCGTCCACGCCCCCGCAGGAACCGCACCATCTCACGCGCCGAGCCAGCCTCGTCGACGGCTACCCACGCCACCTCGTCCTCCCGTCCGAGCGGGACGCCGCACACCACCGTCGGCACGCCCGCACCGGTGAGCGACTCGATCAGCCGATCAGACTCGTGCGAGGAAATGAGCATCACCCCGTCGACGTGTCCGGAGCCGAGGTAGCGCCGTGCGCTCTCGCGTTCCGTCTCGGATCCCGCGACGAGCAGCACCAGAGTCATCGATCGCCTGGCGAGCGCCTGGGCGGCGCCGCGCAACAGACTCGAGAAGGTGGGGTCCGCGAACAGCAGGGCCGTGTCCTCCGCCAGGAGGAAGGCGAACGAATTGGCCCTCCCCGTGACCAGGCTCCGTGCCGAGTGGTTGGCCGTGTATCCCGTGGCCACGACGGCGCCCTCGACGGCGAGTCTTGCCTTGTCGGAGACCCAATGCCCGCCGTTGAGAACGCGCGAAACGGTCGCGCTGGACACGCCGGCGGCGACGGCGACGTCGTTGATCGTCGGCCGCCCCTTCGGCGCCATGGTCTCCACGTGACGAACTCTAGCGCCGGTAGACCGGGCGACCGCTATCCGACCTGTAAGCGATTACAGTTTGATAACGATTCGTTGTCGGGCTTGCTTTCAGCCCGCATCAGATCAAGACTGTAAACGCTTACAGGTCGGCGGTGCCCGACGACAAGACGAGATACGACGAGGTGTCAATCCACGTGACCACCCCCTGGCCGGCCATCGACGGCATCGC
This sequence comes from Propionibacteriaceae bacterium, assembly GCA_027492545.1. Lineage (GTDB taxonomy): Bacteria > Actinomycetota > Actinomycetes > Propionibacteriales > Propionibacteriaceae > Arachnia. The sequence continues at coordinate 26,074 of JAPUEL010000025.1, read as the reverse complement.
CTACGGCGGCGACTACAACCCTGAGCAGTGGGCCCGTCCCGTGTGGGACGAGGACGTGGCGCTCATGCGCCAGGCAGGGGTCAACCTGGTCAGCGTGGGGATCTTCTCCTGGGCCAAGGTGGAGCTCTCCCCCGGCGAGTTCGCCTTTGACTGGCTCGACGACCTCCTCGGCCTCCTGCACGCCAACGGGATCGCCGTGGACCTTGGCACCCCGACCGCCTCCCCGCCGGCATGGTTCTTCGCGGATCACCCCGACGCCCGCGTCGTCACCCGCGACGGCACGGTCATGGGCTTCGGATCCCGCGGCATGGCTTCCCACTCCTCGGCTGCGTACCGCGAGGCTGCTGCCCGGATCGCCGGAGCCTTGGCCGAGCGCTACGCCGACCACCCGGCCGTCGTGCTGTGGCACATCCACAACGAATACGGCACCCCGGTCAGCGAGGACTACTCCCCCGCGTCCGTCACAGCCTGGCGTGACTGGCTGAGCGCCCGGTACTGCACCCTCGATCGGCTCAACGAGCTGTGGGGCACCGCGGTCTGGGGGCAGACCTACCGCGCGTGGGACCACATCGGGGCCCCCGCGGCTGCCCCGTCTGTGGTCAATCCCACGATGCGCCTGGACTGGGCGCGCTTCACCGACCACCAGCTTCGCGCGTGCTTCTCGCTGGAGCGGGACGCCATCCGCCGCCACGCCACCCAACCCATCACCACCAACTTCATGGCCAACCAGCATTGGGGCACCGACCTGTGGGAATGGGCCAAGCTGGTCGACGTCGTCTCCGACGACCACTACCTGACGGCCGCTGACCCCGAGGCCGAGATCGGCCTCGCGATGGCCGCGGACCTCACTCGGTCCGTGGCCGCCGGCAGGCCGTGGATGCTGATGGAGCACTCCACCTCGGCCGTCAACTGGCAGCCCCGCAATGTGGCGAAGCGCCCTGGCGAGATGGCGCGCAACTCACTGGCCCACGTCGCCCGCGGAGCCGACGCCGTCCTCTTCTTCCAGTGGCGCGCCGCTCGGTATGGGCAGGAGAAGTTCCACTCCGCCATGGTCCCCCACGCCGGCACCGGATCGCGGGTCTTCCGCGAGGTCGTCGAGCTCGGCGCCACGCTGCAGCGGCTCGGCGCCATCCGCGGCTCCCGCGTCGACGCCGAGGTGGCCGTGCTGTGGGACTTCGAATCCTTCTGGGCCCAGGACCTGGAGTGGCGCCCGTCGGAGGACCTCGACCACCGTCGGCAGGTCCGCGCCTACTACGAGCGGCTCTGGCGCGACCGCGTCACCGTCGACTTCGCCCTGCCCTCCCACGACCTCAGCCGTTACCGCCTGGTGGTGGTGCCGTCGCAGTATCTTCTGCGCGACGACGACGCCGCGAACCTCAACGACTACGTCGAGAAGGGCGGCACCCTGCTGGTGTCCTACTTCTCGGCCGTCGTCGACGAGTACGACGCCGTGCACGGAGGCGGCTTCCTCACCCCCCTCGAGCCGGCGCTCGGCGTGTGGGTGGAGGAGTTCCTGCCGCTGCGCGAAGGCGACACCCTCACACTGACCACTACCGACGGCCACACCCTGGCTGCGGATGTGTGGGCCGAGGACCTGGTCGTGACGAGCGCGAACGTGGTGGCCACCTACGCCGACGGCCCGGCCGCCGGCGCCCCGGCGATCACCAGGCACCGACACGGTGCGGGCACCGCCTGGTACGTCTCCACCCGGCTCCACCCCGGCTCGCTGCGCGACATCATGCGCAGCGTCTACGCCGACGCCGGCCTCACCCCGCAGGACCTACCCGACGGCGTCGAGGTGGTCACCCGGCGCGCCGCCGGGGAGAGGTTCACCGTCGCCATCAACCACACCGACAAGCCCGCGGAGCTGCCGCTCCCCGGTACCGATCTGGTCACCGGCACCACCAACGACGGAGCCCTCCGTCTCGCCGGCGGCGCTGTCGCCGTCGTCCACGCCGTTGACCCCGACCGCCCCGCCCCGGGGCACTGACACCACCCCACCGAAAGGACGCATCACATGCGCAAGCTCCTGCAGGCCTCGCTCGCCCTGGGCACGGCCGCACTGATCGCCGGCTGCTCCGGCACCACGCCCGCCTCCTCCCCCTCGGCCTCCGAAGCCGCCAGCAGCGCCGCCGCCTCCAGCGCCGCCCCGGCCGGCGACGGCATCACGCTGACCATCTGGACCGACGCCGAGCGCCAGGCCGCCATCGAGGGCCAGGCCGCCCTGTTCGAGGAGGCCACCGGCGCCGACGTCGAGGTGGTCCAGAAGAACTTCGAGGACCTCCGCAACGACTTCATCGCCCAGGTTCCCACCGGGGAGGGTCCCGACATCACCGTCGGCGCGCACGACTGGCTGGGCGCACTGGTGACCGCGGGCGTCGTCGACACCGTCGACGTCGGCGACATGGCCGCCGAGTTCGAGCCCGTCGCGCTCGAGGCCATGACCTACGACGGCCAGCTGTACGCCCTGCCGTACTCGCTCGAGACGGTCGCACTCATCCAGAACGTCGACCTCGTGGGCGACGCCGCCCCTGCCACGTGGGACGAAATGATCCAGATGGGCGAGGCGTCGGGCGCCGAGCGGCCATTCGTCATCAACACCGGCGGTGAGACCGGCGACGGCTACACCATGTACGGCTTCCAGACCTCCTTCGGCGCTCCCGTGTTCGTCCAGGACGAGAGCGGCTCGTACACCGCTGAGGTGGGCATGGGCGGGGAGCAGGGCGAGGCGTTCGCCCAGTGGCTCTACGACAACGGCATGAAGGGCAAGGGCTACCTCACCACCACCGTGGACTACGACATCAACAACGAGCTGTTCTCCTCCGGCAAGGCCGCCTTCACCGTGCAGGGGCCCTGGGCGATCCCGGCCTTCGAGGGCGTCAACCTCAAGGTGAGCCCCATCCCGTCAGCCGGTGGCGAGCCGTCGGCTCCCTTCGTCGGGGTCCAGGGCTTCTACCTCAGCTCGCAGAGCCAGAACCCGCTGTTGGCGCAGGACTTCCTCGTCAACTACCTCGGCACCGAGGAGGGCCAGCAGGCCCTCTACGACGCCGACCCGCGGCTGCCTGCCCTCACCGCCATCGGCGAGGAGGTCAAGGCGGATCCGGTCATCGCAGGCTTCCTTGAGTCGTCGAAGAACGGCGTGCCCATGCCGAACATCCCCGAGATGGGCGCCGTCTGGGACTTCTGGAACGCCGCCGAGGCCCAGATCATCGCCGGGGCTGAGCCCGTGGCCACCTGGAACACCATGCTCACCAACCTCCAGGCCGAGCTCGACAAGTAGCCACCTCTGGAGGGGCGGGCCATTCCAGGCCCGCCCCGCCACGACCCGACACCCTGAGGAACCCAGATGACGGTCACTGAAAACCAGCCACACGCCCGGACCCGGGCGCCCCCCCCACCAGAACCGCACGCC
>JAPUEL010000025.1:15759-22652 GCA_027492545.1 Propionibacteriaceae bacterium | reverse complement strand
TCGGCGTCTGGGGTTTTTGCTTCATGTCCCTGTCGCTCGGGTGGTTCGGGGGGGGGGGGGGGCCGCGCGGGCCCCCCCCCCCCCCCCCCGGGGGGGGGGGGGGCGCCCCCCCCCCCCCCCCCCCCCCCACGACCCGACACCGTGAGGAACCCTGATGACGGTCACTGAAGACCAGCCAAGCGCCCGGACCATGGCGCCCCCCACACCTGAACCTCACGCCCGGGCGTGGCGCGGCCTCGGAGCAGGCTTTCTGGTCAAGCTCCTGCTCATGGGCGTGGTCAACGCCTTCGGCATCTCCGTGATCCTGAGCGCCTGGCAGGCCGAGTCCTGGGTGGTCCTGGGCGCCTCCGCCGTGCTGCTGCTGTTCGCCGACTGGGTGTACTTCTCCAAGCGCGCGCTGCCCCTGAAGTACCTGCTTCCCGGGCTGGTCTTCCTCCTGATCTTCCAGGTGTTCACGCTGGCCTACACCGGCTACGTGGCGTTCACCAACTACGGCACCGGCCACGCCGGCTCCATGCAGCAGGCGGTCGACGCGGCCCTCATCCAGGCGGAGAAGCGGCTCCCCGACTCCCCCACGTACCCCCTGTCCGTCGTCAGGCAAGGCGACCAGGTGGGCTTCGCCGTCGCCGACGGCGACGAGGTCAGGGTGGGCACGGAGACCCAGCCGCTGACCGTGGTCGACGACGCCGAGACCGATGAAGCGGGCACCCCCACCTTGGTGCCGGGCTGGGACGTCGTACCCCGCGCGGAGCTGCTCACCGACACGGCCCTGCAGCAGGTGGTCACCACGCTGCGCGTGCCGGTCTCCGACGATGCGGAGGAGGGATCCATCCGCACCCGCGAGGGGTCCAAGGGCACCGTCTACGCCTCGTCGATGGAGTGGGATCCGGACGCCGGCACGCTGACCAACACGGAGACCGGGGTGGTCTACTCCGCCGACGACACGGGCCGGTTCATCGGCGACGACGGCTCCTCGCTGCCAGCCGGCTGGTACGTCAACGTCGGCTTCGACAACTTCGTCCGCGCCGTCACCGACACCACCCTCGCGGGCCCCCTCTTCCAGGTCATGATCTGGACCTTCGTCTTCGCCATCGCCTCGGTGGTGGTGAGCTTCGCCGTCGGGCTCGCCTTCGCGCTGCTCTACAACGACGAGCGCATCCGCGGCCGCAAGGTGATCCGCACGCTCCTGATCCTCCCCTACGCCTTCCCCGCGTTCATGTCCGCCCTCCTGTGGCGCGGCATGCTCAACGCCGAGTTCGGGGTGGTCAACGAGTTGTTCTTCTTCGGCTCCTCCATCGGCTGGTTGTCGGACCCGGTCCTGGCGCGGCTGGCCGTTGTGTTCGTCAACGTGTGGCTCAGCTACCCGTACTGGTTCCTGGTCTGCACCGGCGCGCTGCAGGCTCTACCGGCCGACACACTCGAGGCGGCCACCATCGACGGCGCCAGCCGGTGGCGGAGGTTCACCGCCATCACACTTCCGCTGCTGCTCGTTTCGACGGCGCCCCTGGCCATCGCCTCGTTTGCGTTCAGCTTCAACAACTTCACCATCATCTACATGCTGACCGAGGGCGGTCCCGCGTTCCCCGGCAATCAGGCCAGGCTCGGCGCCACCGACATCCTCATCTCCGCGATCTACAAGATCTCCGGCGTCTCCGGCGGAGTGGCCGACTACGGCCTCGCGAGCGCCCTGTCCATCGTCGTGTTCGTCGTGATCGGCGCCATCTCCGCTCTGGCGTTCCGCCAGACCCGCAAGTTGGAGGAGTTCCAGTGATGTCCCAGCCCCTTGTCGACGAACGCAACAGTGAGGGCCGCCGCCAGGCCCGGCGAAAGCTGTGGGTGGCCGAGGTAGGGTGGAAGTATCCGCTGGCCGTCGTCCTGATCGTCTATGCCGTCTTCCCGCTGCTGTACGTGGTGTCCGCGTCGTTCAACCCGCGCGGCTCGCTGGCCGGCAGCAGCCAGATGTTCAGCGTGTTCTCGGCGGCCAACTTCGCCGCTCTCGGCGAGACCATGTACTGGACCTGGTTCCTGAACACCCTCATCGTGGCCGGGGCGGCGGCCGTGGGCGCCGTGTTCATGGGGGCCGCGGCCGCCTACGCCTTCTCGCGCTTCCGCTTCAAGGGTCGCCGCTTCTCGCTCACCTCCCTGCTCATCGTGCAGATGTTTCCGCAGACCATCGCGTTCGTCGCAGTGTTCCTGCTGCTGCTCGGGCTCGGCGAGGTGGTGCCCGCTCTGGGCATCAACTCCAAGCTGGCGCTGATCAGCGTGTACCTGGGTGGCGCGCTGGGCGCGAACACCTTCCTCATGTACGGCTTCTTCAACACCATCCCGATGGAGATCGACGAGTCGGCCAAGATGGACGGCGCCTCGCACGCACAGATCTTCTGGCGGCTCATCATGCCGCTCGTGGCGCCCATCCTCGCCGTCGTCGGTCTCCTCGCCTTCATCTCGGCGTTCGGCGACTTCATCCTGGCCAGGATCATCCTGGTCTCCGAGGACAACTGGACCCTGTCCGTGGGCATGTACCAGTGGGTGTCGAACCAGCTCACGTCGCGCTGGGGGCTGTTCGCCGCCGGCGTCGTGCTGGCGGCTCTGCCCGTCCTCGCCCTGTTCCTGTCACTTCAGCGCTACATCGTCGGCGGACTCACCGCCGGCTCCGTCAAGGGCTGACCTCAGCCCGCTCTCACCATCACCGACGATCGGAGTAGTTTCTTCATGAGAGTTCCACGAATCGGGCGGGCGTTGGCCCTGCTCCTCGCGCCGGCGCTGGCCTGGTCCGCCGTCGCGCTGCCCGCCGAGGCCAAGCGCGGCCCCGTCCGCGCCGACGTCTTCGTCGAGAAGGTGGAAAACCTTCCTGAGGGATTCGCCAACGGCGTCGACGTCTCGTCGGTGCTGTCGCTGGAGGAGTCCGGCGTGGTGTTCCGCACCCGCAAGGGCAAGCCCGCGGACCTGTTCCGCGTGTTGGCGGATCACGGCGTCACCGACGTGCGCGTGCGGGTCTGGAACGACCCCTGGGACGCCGACGGCAACGGCTACGGCGGCGGCAACGTCGATGTGCCGCGCGCGGTCGAGATCGGCCGCCGCGCCACGGCTGCCGGGCTCAGCGTCCTGGTGGACTTCCACTACTCCGACTTTTGGGCCGACCCCTCGAAGCAGCAGGCGCCGAAGGCGTGGCAGGACCTGGGCGTGGCCGGGAAAGCGACGGCGCTGCGCGAGTTCACCGTCGACGCGCTGACTCAGTTCGAGGACGCCGGGGTCGACGTCACCATGGTCCAGGTGGGCAACGAGACCAACGGCGGGATCGCCGGCGTCTCCGGGTTCGACGGCATGGCGGCACTCTTCTCCGCGGGATCCGCGGCAGTGCGCGAGGTGCTGCCCGAGGCGAAGGTGGCCATCCACTTCACCGACCCGCAGCGGGACGGCCACTACGCACGGGCCGCGGCCGCGCTCGATGAGCGCGGGGTGGACTACGATGTGTTCGCCTCCTCCTACTACCCGTTCTGGCACGGCACCCTGGCCAACCTGACCTCGCTGCTCAGCGACGTGCGGGACCGGTACGGAAAGGAGGTGGCCGTCGTGGAGACATCTTGGGCGTACACGCTCGACGAACTCGACGGGCACACCAACGTCATCGACCAGGCGGCCGAGGCCACCGCGTATCCGGTCAGCGTGCAGGGCCAGGCCACCGCGGTTCGCGACGTGATCCAGGCCGTGGTGGACGCCGGCGGCATCGGCGTCTACTACTGGGAGCCGGCCTGGCTGCCGGTGGGCCCGGCGTCGGAGTGGGAGGCCAACCGGGTGCTCTGGGAGCGCGACGGCTCCGGGTGGGCCACCAGCTACGCAGGCGAGTACGACCCCGACGATGCCGGCCAGTGGTACGGCGGATCGGCGTGGGAGAACCAGGCACTGTTCCAGGCCGACGGCCGTCCGCTGCCGTCGCTGAGCGTCTTCGAATACGCCCAGACCGGCGCCGTCGCGCCGTTGGCCGTGACGTCCGTTGAGGGCGCGACGGTCGAGGTTGTCGATGGGCAGCCGGTCGAGCTGCCGTCGATGGTGACGGTGCTGTTCAACGACGGCTCCACGCAGGAGCAGGCGGTGACCTGGTCCGACGCGGTGACGTGGATCGAGGGGCCCGGCGTCTATCCGGTGCCCGGCGTGACGTCGGGGGGCCACGCGGTCAGCGCCACCGTCACCGTCGTCGCCTCGAACCTGCTGGCCAACCCGGGCTTCGAGGACGCGGACGTGTCGATGTGGTCGGGCAGCGGTGAAGGCCTCACCGTGCGCTCCTCCGACACTCCGCGGACAGGGACCCGGTCGGCGCACTTCTGGGCCGGGTCGTCGTACGAGTTCACGCTCTCGCAGACGGTGTCCGCGGCAACCGCGGGTGAGTTCGCCGCCTCGGCCTCCGTCCAGGGCGACGCCGAGGGCGACGGATCGCTGACCATCACCGTCGAGACGTCCGGCGGCACGTCCGAGTCCGCGTCGTTCCAGCTGAACGGGTGGACGAACTGGTACACCGCCGAGACCGCACCTGTGACGGTCGCGGACGGGGAGAGTGTCACCGTGACCATCTCGGCTTCCCTGCCGGGCGGCGCGTGGGGCACTCTCGACGACGTCGTCCTCGGGCCACCGGCCGGGGTCGCGGCGGACACCGCCGGGCTCTCGGCGCTGGTCGCGTCGGCGTCAGGGCTTGACCCCCGCGACTACACGGCCGCCTCCTTCGCCGAAGTGACGGCTGCACTGGAGATCGCCGGGGTGGTGGTGGGCGCCCGGACGCCGAGCGAGAGCATGGTGGACGAGGCCGAGAAGCTGCTCTCGGACGCCCTGGACTCGTTGGCCGCTGCCCCGAACGCGAAGGACTCCCTCCCCGCGCCCGCATCGCCGTCCAACCGGCCGGTGATCCCCCCGTCGCCCACGCACCCCCTGCGGTAGTCGCCGCGGGGTGGACGTCGACCACCTGATCTGGCCGGCCCGGGAGCGCATGCCCGGGCCGGCCTTCTCTGTGTTCTCGACCGACGGCGCCGCCGGGCCGGCCACCGGCTCCACCATCTTCATGTTCTCCCTCGCCACGCCCCAAGGCGATCGCCACTCGTCCCATTGTGCATAGCTATTCGCTTCCGCAGTGTTATGCTGAGTCCGTGCAGCCCCACACTCCCCCGTCGCCCTCGCCCGCATCGTCGCGCCCGCGGACCATCGTCACCACCGACAGCGAGGCCGACGACATCAACTCGTTCCTGCGCCTCCTCTACTACGCCAACGAGCTGGACATCATCGGGCTGATCTACAACTCGTCGGTGCACCACTGGCAGGGCGACGGCGTGCACACGCTCCGCGAGGCGCGGGAGGGGGGGCTGATCACCAGCTTCATGGGCGAGACCGCCGGCAGCGATGCCCGCTCCGACGACGCCATGACCTGGCGATGGGAGCCGATGGGCTGGATGGAGCGGATCCTGCTCGACGACTACAGCCAGATCTACCCCAACCTCCTGAAGCACGACCCCAACTACCCCTCCCCCGCCCACCTGTGGGCGGCCGTCGCGGTGGGCAACGTCGCCTTCGAGAGCGACTTCAGCGCCGACACCGAAGGCTCCGAGCTCATCAAGGCCGCCCTCCTCGACGACGACCCCCGCCCCCTCTACCTCCAGATCTGGGGCGGGACCAACACCGTCGCCCGGGCGCTGCTCAGCATCGAGCTCGAGCACCTGGAGTCCGATGACTGGGCCGACGTGAAGGCACGCGTGATCGGCAAGGCCGTCATCCTCAGCATCGGCCAGCAGGACACCGCCTACGCCGACTACATCGCCGAGGCCTGGCCCGAGATCCCGTTGCTCGACTTCGACGGCGCCTTCGGCGGCTTCACCTCGTTCTCTCGCCGCTATGCCTCGCCCGAACTCCTGCCCTACTACCGGGCCGAGTTCTGGGCGCCGAACATCAAGTACGGTCACGGGCCGGTGCTGGCCCACTACGGCCTGATCGGGGACGGCACCTGGTTCGAGGGCGAGGGCGACAACCCTGGCTGGCAGCCGGGACAGGCCAAGGACCCGTCGGCGTTCCGGATGTTCGACCTGATCGGCGGCTTCGAGCGCCTGGACTGGACCGGCGAGGGCGACACCCCTGCCTTCATGTGTCTCATCCCCACCGGCCTGCGCTTCCTGGAGGATCCGGGCCTGGGAGGCTGGGGCGGCAGGCTCCTGGCCACCGAGGCGAGCCCGAACATCTTCGTCGCCGGGGAGGACCACAACCCACACGCCGGGCTCGACCAGCGCCTTCACACCGTGGCGCGCTGGACCGCTGCATTCCAGAACGACTTCGCCGCCCGCGCCGACTGGGGCATCGCGCCGGACTTCCGGGGCGCGAACCACGCGCCGATGGTCTCCGCCGCCGAACACGATCTGGCCGCGGCGCCGGGTGCCGCCGTGCGGCTGACCGCGACGGCGACCGATCCCGACGGCGACGCCCTCGAGGCGCGCTGGTGGGTCTATGACGAGGCGGGCACGCTGACCGGGTCCCCGTCGCTGGAGTCCGACGGCTTCGACGCGACGCTCACCCTCCCCGCGACGGCCGAGGCCGGCCAGCGTGCGGTGGTGGTCCTCGAGGTGACCGACGACGGCGTGCCCTCGCTCACGCGGTACGCCCAGTTCGTGGTGACCGTCGGCTGAGACCCCGCGCCCCCGTCGGCGATCCTCGCGGTCCCCAGCCCCCGCTGGTCCCACTTCGCATACCGCAGAACCTGTGCGAAGACACTTCGCACACCGCCGGTATCCTCGCAGCCCGTATACGGTGTGCGAAGAGCCCCCAGGTGTGCGAAGTGCCGGGCGAGCCCGCTGGTCCCACTTCGCACACCGCAGAACCTGTGCGAAGACACTTCGCACACCGCCGGTATCCTCGCAGCCCGT
>JAPUEL010000025.1:0-15659 GCA_027492545.1 Propionibacteriaceae bacterium | reverse complement strand
ATACGGTGTGCGAAGAGCCCCCAGGTGTGAGAAGTTGTCCGGCGAGGCCGTCTGCCCTACCTCGCATACCGCGGAACCTATGCGAAGAGGGCCTGACGGGCCTCACCTGGAGCACTCGCGGGTGCTCCACGGCCAGCAAGCGAAGGAATGCGAATACATGAACTGGATCGAACTCGTCGGCTACGTCGCCTCGGCGTTCGTGGTGCTGTCCTTCGCGATGAGTTCCATCGTGAAGATCCGCACCATCTCGCTGGTCGGGTCGGTGTTCTACGTGGCCTACGGCGTGCTGATCGGTTCGGTGCCGATCATCCTGGCCAACGCCACCATCGTCGTCTTCCACTGCATCGCACTCTTCAGGGAGTTCAGCAGCAAGTCCGAGCTCGGCGCCACCCCCATCGCGCCTGACGCGCCCTTCCTCGTCGACTTCCTGCACTCACACCTCGACGACATCCGCAGGTCCCAGCCCGAGTACGAGCAGCGCCCCTCCGACACCGCCTTCGTCCTCATGCGCGAGGGCATGCCCGCAGGCGCCGTCCTCGGCACGCGCGACGGCGATACCCTCCACCTCACCCTCGACTACGTCCTCCCCGCCTACCGCGACTCCCAACTGGGCAGATGGATCTACGGTTCCAGGACCAGCGCGCTGCGCGCCCACGGCATCCGGGCGGTGACGGCCGCGCCCACCACCGACGCCCACCGCCACTACCTCGAGCATGTCGGCTTCGAGCGTCGCGGCGGGTCACTGGCCAAGAACCTCGCCTGACCACCGGACGCGCTCAGGCGCTGAGCAAGCCGTCCACGACCCACTCGCACTGCCGTCGCACCGCATCCTCAGGGGCGGGGTCGTAAAGCAGCTGGCTCGCCATGCCCTGCATGAAGGCCAGCACACCCCAGGCGACGGCGTCCGCGTCGACGGTGGCCGGCACCTCACCTTCGGCCCGGGCCCGGTTCACCAGCCCCGCGATCGCCGCCCGAAGCTCCCGGTCCGACGACGCCACCGCGTCGGCGATGACGGGGTCGAACGCGGCCCGCTCGGCGAACGCGGCGCCCTGCAGCTCGGCGGCACGACGCGGCGCGTCGAGGGGCAGGACCGCGACCATAAGGTCCACCAGCCAGCCGCTCAGAGTGGGCCGCCCGGGCTCGGACAGGACTGGGGCGGACGCCGTCGCCCTCAGCCGCGCGAACATCGCGCGCAGCATCTCGTCCTTGGTGGGGAACGCCTTCTGCACCGCCCCCACCGACATGGCGGCCTCCGCCGCGACCGTGCGGAAGCTCACCGCCCCCATACCCTCGCGCACGAGCACCCGCAGGGCCGCGTCGGCGAAGTCGGCCTGTCGCGGCGTCAGCTGCATCGGATCAGCCTGCCACCGCAACGCGCCGGCCGTCCACGGAGAGTGCCCGCCAGAGCCAGGCGGCGTAGGCGGCCAGGACCACGACGATCGCCGTCAGCCCCACCAACCCTCGGTCGGTGAAGTCGTCGACGACGGTGAGCGCCACCGCGTCGTAGACCACGTGCCACACGATTCCGATCCACAGGCTGCCCGTGAGCGCGACGATCTCGGCCAGCACGAACCCGACCAGGCAGGCGAACGCGAACTGCACCAGCAGGTGGGGCAGGGGTTGGCCGGTGAAGACATTGGTCAGGTGCAGGGCGCCGAAGATCACTGAAGATCCCACGACGGAGCGGCGGGCGCCGAGCTGACGCAGGGCGGCCATGAGCAGCCCGCGGAACCAGATCTCCTCGTTGAAGCCGACGGCCACCGCCAGGAGGGTTGAGGCCGCGAGTGTCGCGGGGACCAGCCGGATGTCCGAGGTAGCGATCACGATCACCACCACGGCCACCAGCGGAAGCGCCCAGAGGATCCTGGCGGGGCCCTCCGGTCGACGGAAGCCGTAGTCAACCAACGACGGGCGGGAGCGCCACATCACCAGCAACCCCAGGATGGCGGAGAGTCCGACGAACGCGGCAGGGACCAGCAGGGCCGAGGCCCCGTCCAGCCCCAGGGCATCCACAACCCCCATGCCGACGGCGGTCAGCAGTACCCCACCCACCCCGACGGCGGCAGCCAGCCGCCACGGGTGTCGGGTATCCCAGGTGGCCATCGGGCGGGCGGCGGCGAGGGCGGGATCGGTTCGGGGCGCGAGGTGGATGGACATGGGGCCTCCTGGAATACGTATGTATCCTCAGAATACGCGCGTACTCCGTCGTGTCAAGCCTCGTGGGGTCGCGGCGTCCGCCAGATCCGGCCTCTGCGCGGCGTCGGTCCCCCAGTGCGGGCGGCCCCGCTCAGCGAGGGGGATGGTGGGTGCCCCTCCTGGCAATCCTCCGCGTTGCACGGCTCCTCACCCGTCCGCGATGCCAGCGTCGCCGGACGCAGGTCTCACCCCAGCCGCGACACCAACTCCGCCACCAGCTCGCGCACGCGGAGGTCGTCGCGCGCGACCTCGGGGCTGAACCCCATCCGCAACACCACCAGGCCGGCCGACGGCACCACGTAGAGCCGCTGACCGTCGTGGCCGTTGGCAGAGTAGGTATCCGCAGGCAGCGTGTCGTCGATGAGTGACCCGTCGGGCAGCTGGTTGACCCACCATCCGGCGGCGTACCCTGCCTCCTCGCTCCCGGCGACCTCCTGCACCATCGTGGACGCCGTCATCCATCCCTCCGGCAGCAGCCGCGCCCCCTCCCACACCCCGTCCTGGAGCGCGAACTGGCCGATGCTGGCCCAGTCGCGCGGGGTGGCCCACAGGTAGGAGCTGCACACGGGCAACCCTGTGGCGTCGGCCTCCCACACGGCAGACGACAATCCCAGCGGTCCCAACAGCGCGCGGCGCGGCAGGTCCGCGCCCACCCCCGCGCGCTCGGTCAGCACCGAGCACAGGAGGTTCGTGCCGCCGCTGGTGTACTGCTGGTACTCACCCGGGGTGTGGGCCAGCGGCAGGCCCGCGACGTACCCGGCCATGTCCTCCTCGAGGTACAGCATGCGTGTGATGGGCGTGCCGAGGTCGTAGGTCTCGTCCCACTCAAGGCCGCTGGTGCCGCGCAGCAGGTCGTCGACGGTGATGTCGCGGCGCCCATCGGTCCATTCCGGCCGCAGCGAATCGTCGTCCACCGCGACACTCCCCTCTGCCACCATCACCCCGGTCAGCAGGTTGGCCACGCTCTTGGCCATGGACCAGCCGAGCTGCGGCGTCGCGGCGGTGAACCCGTCGGCGTAGCGCTCGGCCACCAGCTCCCCGTCGTGGAGGACGACGATGGCGCGGGTGCCCAGCTCGGCCTGGGCGGCGGCGTCAAGGTCGTCACCGAACGCCCGTGCGACGGCGGCGTCCACCTCTGCGGAGGGAACGGGAGGCGGCGCGGCGGTCAGCGCGTTGGGGGCGATGGGCGTCGGCTCACCCAGGTCCGGCGCGGCGTCGGCCAGGGTGCAGCCGAAGCCGGGCGAGTACCAGGCGCGTTGCCCGGCGAGCGCCCCGAGCACGGTGGTGCGGGCGCCTTCGTCGGTGGTGCTGGTGCGCAGGTAGGGCACGAGTGGGTTGGGTGGGAGGTCGTCTTCGGCGGGTCGGTCGGCGAGGCGCGTCAGAGCGCACGCGTTGTGGGCGGCGTACCCGGTGCCGGTGAGCAGCAGCGGGCGCGCGTACCAGTAGCCCGCCACGCTTACCACGACCGCAACCACGACGATGCCCACCAGGATCCGGATCACCCAACGCATGTGGCGAACTTAGCCCCCGAGGTCAGCCCTCCGGGGGAGGCGGGGCGGCGTCGCCAGTCGCGTCGAAGGGGTCCGACCCCTCGTCGGCCATCCACTCGTAGCGCACCGTCTCCCCGCCCGAGCGCCACACCGACGGGGTCGACGTGTGCAGCCAGTCCAGCGGCTCCACTCCCCCAGGCACCCCGCCGTCGAGGGCCAGCCTCAGCGCCGCAGACAGATCGGCGTCCACCGCATCAGTCCTCGTCGCAGGGTCGACCGACACGAACAGCGCCGTCCCGGACCGTGCGATCAGGTCCAGGAACTGGCGGTTCTTCGCCCAGTCGGTGCCGGGCGTGCTGGGCACGCAGTCCGCGTCGACGGTGAAGAACCGCCTGTGCTGCGCCGCCCGGAACGCCAGCGTGTTGACCCCCACCCGCCGGGTGCGCTCCCACACGAGGCCGGAGGTGTCGTCGCCGGTGCGCTGCGCCTCCACGAGGCCGGCCGCCAGGTGCCCGACCACGTTGCAGCCCAGCACCACCCCGCCGCCCCCTGCCGCGACCCTGATCGCCCGGTAGAAGTCCACCAGCACCTCGGCGGTGGTCCGCGTCCGGTCGTGCACGTGCACGCCGTCGGCGATGGGACGCGGGCCCATCGTCGGGCCCCACTGGCCGAGCGCCTCGAAGGTGGAGAAGTCGTGCTTGATCAGCTCGAAGCCCCAGCCTCGGATGCGTCGCACGTCATCGGCGACGCGCTCAAGGGTCGCGGGGTGGCTGGGGTCCAGCGCCCAGCCACCCTCCCATGGGCGCAACCCTCCGGCCTCGGGCTCCCAGCGGTGCTGCAGTGGCCGGAACCAGATTCCTGGCCGCACGCCCTCGGCCGCGATCCTCGCCGCCACCTCACCCATGTCCGGGAACTCGACGGGGCGGCCCACATCCCACGGGCCGCCGGAGGCGGGCAGCCCGTCTGCGGTCCCGTCGAGGCTCCAGCCGTCATCGACGACGCCGAAGGGGCGGACGAGATGGTCGCCGACGAGTTCCGCGACCGTGCGGGCGTCGCGGACCACCGCATCGGCGTCGAACCCACGCCCGTAGGCGTAGTACCAGTTGTTGGCCCCGACGAGGGGCCCGGAGGGGCGAGGGTCGCGGCAGAGCGCCGAGGCCAGCTCGCCCTGCGTCTCGAACGGCTCACCGCCCGAGACCCACCGGACGACGGCGGCGGTCAGCTCGCGGTCGCCCAGCTCGACGGGGTCCGAGCCGGCGCGCACGTCGAGCCAGAGCGACACCCCGTCGTCGTCCACCGTCCAGAACGCGAACGATCCCGCGCGGACGTCGACGCCAGCCCCCCAGGTGGACGCGCCCGACGGTGAGTGGATGAGCACCATCCACGGGTGGACGGCCTCGGCGCGGAGCGGCTGCCAGCAGGTGTCGCCGTAGGTGCGCTCCCACTCGTCGCCGAGGATCAACGCGTCGGCAGGCAACGGTTGCCGCCAGCGCAGATGGATCCGGCTCATCCCCACGCCGGCCGCGGCCGAGACGTGGACCGCAAGGCCCCCGCCGTCGGGGCGCAGGCCGACGGAAGCGCCGGCCACGGACGGGGCGCGCCAGGCGTCGCGGGGCCCGAGCTGAACCCGGACCAGGTCGGGCGTCGGAACGGTGAGAGCTGGCATCACTTCTCCTCTTGGGGGGTGGTGGTTTGAGCAAATGGCAGGGCTCGCGGAGATCCCCACGCTCAGCCAGAGCGGGGGGATCTCCGCGAGCCCAGCCCTTTGCTCAACGCAGTGGGCGGGCCGCCGGGCGCGGCCCAAGGGGCAGGAAGATCACGTGCGTCAGTCAGACCGGACGAAGGGGCCGGGCGGTCGCCCGCCCGGCCCCTTCATCGATCAGTGGATCAGCCGTTGAACAGGGCGTTGACCTGCTCGTTGGCCGCATCCAGGGAGTCGGCGTCGGCCGCACCGGTGAACACCGCGTCGACCGCCGGCTGCATGATGCCGGTGATCTGCGAGGCGTAGTCGGTGATCGGGAACAGGAAGGTGGTGCCCTCGTTCACGTGCACCAGGAACGGCTCCACGTCGATCCCGCGGTCCGCGAAGGCGGCCTGCGCCTTCTCGGTGGCCGACGGGATGGCCGGGAAGACGACGCCGGCCTCGCCGACGATGTCCTGGCAGGCGGCGGAGCCGAGGTACTCAACCCACTTGACAGCCGCGGCCTTGTTGTCCGAGCCGGCCCACACGGAGTCGGCCAGGCCGTTGTACATGGAGGCGCGCTCACCGGAGGGACCGGTGGGGGTGGGGGCCAGGCCGGTCTCGATGCCGGTGTAGCCGAACATCTGGTTGATCATCCAGGAGCCGTTGGTGATCATGGCGTACTTGCCGGCACCGAAGATGTCGCCGGAGCTCTGGCCGGTGACGGCCTCGACGGTGGGCATGTAGCCCTTGTCGGCCAGCGACGCCATCCAGGAGATGGTGTCCTTGAACTCGGCGGCGTCGTAGTTGTACTTGGTGCCCCAGGGGTTCTTGTCGGTCATCGTCCAGTCGGTGGTGCCGGAGTACATGCTCCACTGGGTCTGGCCGTTGCCGCCGCCCGAGCCACCGTCGAGCCCGAGGCCGTAGACCGCGACCTTGTCCTTGTCGAAGCCGGGCTCGTCGCCGCGGACTCCGTTGTTGTCGATGGTGAGGTGGGCGATCATCTCCTCGTAGGTGCCGCCGTCCTCCGGGTTCCACTCGAGGGTGGCCAGCTCGGCCTCGTCGACGCCGGCGTCGGCGATGAGGGCCTTGTTGTAGAAGATGGCGACGGTGTCGAAGTCCTTCGGCAGGCCGTAGCGCTCCCCGTCCTGGCCCACCCAGAGGTCAGCGAGGCCCTCCTGGTAGTTGGAGACGTCCACGCCGTCGGCCTCGAGGGTGGCGGTGAGGGACTGCAGCTGGCCCTGGGTGACGAACTCGGGGTACTTGGAGAGGTGGTTGGTGAACACGTCCGGGGCGGTGCCGGCGACGAAGCCGTTGGTGATGCCGGACCAGTAGTCGTCCCACGCGTACTGGGTGATGGTGACGGTGACGCCGGACTCCTCGGCGAAGTCGGCGGCGCACTGCTCGTAGGCGGTCTTCTGGTTGTTGTCCCAGAGCCAGTAGTCGATCTCGCCGGAGGCGGCGCTGGTGTCGATGGCCTCGCCGCCGCCGGTGGTGGCGGTGGGCTCGGTGTCGCCGCCGCAGGCGGTCAGCGACAGGGACAGGGCGGTGACGGCCGCGAGGGCGGTGCCGGCCTTGCGGAGGGTGAACTTCGGCATTGCTGTTCCTTTCGGGAAGGGGTGGGGAGAGAGGGCGGACAAGGGAAGGGGACTACTCCGGGCTACTTGCTGCCCGAGTAGCCGATCGAGTCGATGATCTTGCGGGCGAACATGAAGAACAGGATGAGGACGGGGACCGCGGCGACGAGGGTCGCGGCCATGAGGCCTGCCCAGTCGGGCGAACCGGCTGGGGTCTGGGAGCGGAAGACGCCGAGCGCCACGGTGAGCACCTTGGTGTTCTCCGAGTTGCCCACCAGCAGCGGCCAGAAGTAGTCGTTCCAGGTGCCGATGAAGGTGAGGATGGCCAGGGTGGTGATGGGCGCGGTGCTCATCGGGAGGATGATCTTGAAGAACGTGCGCCAGGGGCCCGCGCCGTCGAGGGACGCCGACTCCTCGATCTCCCTGTTGATGCCCAGGAAGAACTGGCGCAGGAAGAAAATGGCGAAAGGGGTCATGAGGAACGACGGGAGGATCATGCCTGGGAAGGTGTTGAGCAGGCCGAGGTTCTTGATGAGCAGGAAGTTGGGGAGGCTGGTGAAGATCGGCGGCACCAGGAGGGCTCCAAGGAAGATCCCGAACACGACGTTGCGGCCGGGCCAGCGCAGCCGGGCGAAGGCGTAGGCCGCCATCGCGGAGAAGAACACCTGGCCGATGGTGACGGCGCCGGCGTAGATGACGGAGTTGCGCAGGTAGAGCCAGAAGTTCACCGACGCACCGGAGCCGCCCTCGGCGATGGCCTCCTCCTGTGTGGCGAGTCCGAGCACGCGCCTGAAGGCGCCGAGGGTGAAGTCGACCGGGAGGAGTGACGACGGGTCCGACGACAGCGACCGGGTGGTGGAGAGGGCGGTGCGCAGCATCCAGTAGAAGGGGAAGAGCGACAGGATCAGGAAGGCGATCATCGCGGTCCAGGCGAGGATCCGTCCGGCGTTCCACTTCTTCTTGGTGCGCTTGACCGGCGCCTCGGTGGTGGTGTCAGCGTGATTGGCCATGATGGGTCTCCTTACGCCAGGTCCGACTCGCCGGCTCGCAGCATCCGCAGTTGGATGGCGGCCAGGGCGGCGAGGATGATGAAGAGGATGACGGCCAGGGCGCTGCCGTAGCCGAACTGACCTTCACCGAAGGCCTTCTGATAGATGTAGTACTGCATCACGCGGGTGACGTTGACGGGTCCGCCTCGCGTGGTCACCGCGACGGTGTCGAACACCTGGAACGAGCCGGTGACGGTGATCACCAGGATCATCGCGAGCACGGGGCGCAACAGCGGCAGCGTCATCTTCCAGAACGACGTCCACTCGGAGGCGCCGTCGATGGAGGCGGCCTCGTAGATGTACTTGGGAATGGTCTGCAGGCCTGCGAACACCAGCAGCGCGGTGTAGCCCATGTGCCGCCACACGTTGACGAAGGCGATGGTGGGGATGGCCCACATCTCGTCGGCGAAGAAGGCGATCTTGGACATGCCCAGCCACTCGATGGCCTGGTTGAAGAGGCCGATCTGGTAGTCCAGCAGCCAGAACCACAGCATGGCGGCGATGACGTTGGAGATCAGCCACGGCAGCAGCAGCGCGCCGCGGAGTGCGATCGACTTGGTCAGCCGCTGCATCATCACGGCCAGCAGGATCGCGATCACGGTCTGGAAGCCGATGTTGAGGATCACATAGCCGGTGGTCACCCACATGGCGTTCCAGAACAGCGGGTCCACGGCGATCTTCTCGAAGTTCTCCGTGCCGATCCAGGTGGGCGTGCCCAGGATGTTGTACTGCGTGAAGCTGAAGTAGACGCCGCGGATGGCCGGCACGAGGTAGAAGACCACAAAGCCGATGGCGGCGGGGGCGATGAACATCAGCGCAGTGCGGAGGTCGCTCTTGCGCTTGCGGTTCGTGTCGAGGTTGGCCTCGAGTGTTCGTGTACTCACCACGTTCCCCTCTTTGGGACTGCCCCGGCATCTCTGACGGGGGGTGTGCGGGTTTGCATGATGGAATCTACACGCGTCACATCGGTAGCGCAAGATGCCGTTACAGAATCGTTACCTCGCTAGAATCACGCTTGCGTTTGCCCCAGCGATGGTGCAACCATGATATCTACATGCGTAGATGATCGACGGACAATGCAGTTCAAGCCACGCCGGTCACTCCCCCCACAGAACCCGCTCCGATCCAGGAGGATCCACCATGAGCCATCGCGTCCACGCGTTCGTCACCCTGTCTGCAGAGGGGGTCGGCGTCGTCGTCGACCTCACCGACGGCAGGCTCCCCGCGCTCCTGCACTGGGGCCCGGAGCTCGGCCGCCTCACCCTCGACGACGCGACCGCGCTGGCGCTCACGGCCGCCATGCCGGCGGCGCCCAGCATGGTCGACGACCCCACCCGCCTGGCCATCCTCCCTGAGCACTGGGCCGGCTGGATGGGTCGCCCCGGCCTCAGCGGGTCACGCGCCGACGGTGCCGCATGGTCGCCGAAGTTCGTCACCCACACCCTCCTCATCGACGGCGTGGACACCGACGCCGCGGCCGAACAGGCCACCCTCGTGGAGCTCGGGCACGGCAGCGTCACCGTGCTCGCCGCCGACGACGTGGCCGGCCTCGAGTTGGCCCTGACCCTCGAGCTCACCCCCGGCGGCGTGCTGCGCAGCCAGGCCCGGCTCACCAACACAGGCGACGACGACTACCGCGTCGACGACCTGATCCTCGCCTACCCCGTCCCCACCGTCGCCGCTGAGCTGCAGGACCAGGCGGGCCGCTGGGCCAAGGAGCGGGTGCCGCAGCGCCGCGCCTTCACCGTCGGCGCACACGTCCGCGAGGGCCGCAAGGGCCGCACCGGCGCAGATGCGGCCACCGTCCTCCACGCCGGCGTCCCCGGGTTCGGCTTCGCCGACGGCGAGGTGTGGGGCGTGCACGTGGGCTGGTCCGGCAACCACACCCACATCGCCGAGCGCGGCTTCACGGGCGAGCAGTTCATCGGCGGCGGCGAGCTCCTGCTCCCCGGCGAGGTCACCCTCGCGCCCGGCGCCGCGTACGAGTCCCCCTGGCTGTACGGCTCCTACGGCGTGGGCCTCGACGAGGTGGCGCGCCGCTTCCACCGCTACCTCAGGTCGCGGCCGCAGCACCCGTCGTCGGCGCGCCCGGTCACCATCAACGTGTGGGAGGCGGTCTACTTCGACCACTCCCTGCAGCCGCTGCTGGAGCTCGCGGAGAAGGCGGCAGCCGTCGGCGTGGAGCGCTACGTGCTCGACGACGGCTGGTTCGGCGGCCGCCGCGACGACCACGCCGGCCTGGGCGACTGGGTGGTCTCCACCGACATGTGGCCGGAAGGTCTCCACCCGCTGGTCAACCGCGTCAAGGAGCTCGGCATGCAGTTCGGGCTCTGGTTCGAGCCCGAGATGGTCAACGAGGACTCCGACGTGGCCCGCGCTCATCCCGAGTGGATCATGGTCACCGGCTCCCGGATGCCGGTCGAGACCCGCTTCCAGCAGGTGATCAACCTCGGCATCCCCGAGTGCTACGCCTACATCCGCGACCAGATGCTCGCCATCCTGGGCGAATACGACATCAGCTACATCAAGTGGGACCACAACCGCGACCTCATCGACGCCGGCACCCACCCCCTCGGACAGGCGGGCGTGCACGCCCAGACCCAGGCCGTCTACCGGCTGATCGACGAGCTGAAGGCCGCCCACCCCGGGCTGGAGATCGAGTCCTGCTCCTCCGGCGGCGCCCGCGTGGACCTCGGCATCCTGCAGCGCACGGACCGTGTGTGGGTCTCGGACTGCATCGACCCGCTGGAGCGCCAGCAGATGATGCGCTGGACCCAGCAGCTGCTGCCGCCCGAGATGCTCGGCTCGCACATCGCCTCAGGCACCTCGCACACCACCGGACGCACCCACGAGCTCAACTTCCGCGCCGCCACCGCGATCTTCGGGCACCTGGGGATCGAGTGGGACCTGCGCCAGGCGTCGGAGTCGGAGCTGGAGGAGCTCAGCGAGTGGGTGGCCTTCCACAAGGAGCACCGCTCGCTGCTGCACGGCGGCGACCTGGTGCGCCTGGACTTCCCGGATGAGTCGCTGACCGCCATGGGCGTCGTCGCGCCGGATCGGTCACGGGCCATCTACTCCTACGCGGCGGTGTCCACGCACGTCACGAGCCTCCGCGGTCGGCTGCGGATGCCGGGGCTGGATCCGAAGCGCCGGTACCGGGTGTCGCCGGCGCTGGTGGGGCGGGTTCCGTCGGGGCTGCGTCCGCCGTCGTGGTGGGGCGTGAAGCGCGACATGACCACCGAGACGGTGGACCTCACCCACGGCCGCCCGCCGAAGCTGGTCCCCGTGGCCGACGAGGCCGGCGTGGTGCTGCCTGGCAGCGTGCTGTCCTCGGCCGGGTTGATGGAGGCCTCCGTCCACCCCGATCACGCGCTGATCTACCTGGTGGAAGCCGTCGACTGACCAGTTTCCCGGCCGGGCCGGCGCCCAATAGGCTTTCCCCACACCGATCTGAAGGAGTGCGATGTCCAGCGAAGCGGCTCGCGTCACGCGTGGCGCCACCCGCGACGACGTCGCGCGCCTCGCCGGGGTGAGCTCCGCGGTGGTGAGCTACGTGGTCAACAACGGTCCGCGTCCGGTGGCGGAGGCCACCCGGGCGCGGGTCCTTGACGCCATCGACAAGCTGGGCTACCGGCCCAATGCGGCAGCACGCTCACTGATCATGGGCCGCTCCGATCTGGTCGGATTGATCGTTCCCGACGTGCGCAACCCCTACTTCGCGGCGCTTGCGCAGGCCGTCGAGGTAGAGGCTCGGGCTGCCGGGGTCAATCTCGTCCTCGCGCAGGGGTCGACAGGGCATTTGGCGGCGCTGATGGAGTCGCTCAGCGGGCACCTCGTGGCGGGCATCATCACCGCGGCCGTGCCGGAAGGGGCGGCGCTCGGGGTGGTGCTGCGCAACAAGATCACCATGGTGCGGCTGAGCCTCGTGCCGCCGGACATTGATGACACCTCGGTCCTGCCGGACTTCTACGGCGGCGCGCGCGCAGCCGTGAGCCACCTGGTCGAGGTGCACGGGCATCGTCGGATCGCGTTGGTTGCGGGCTTCGACACCCCCACCGACCCCCGGGGGTTCGACGACCGCGAGCGGGCGTGGCGGGATGTGCTGGCCGCCGCGGGGCTCCCCACAGACGCGATCATCCGCGTCAACTGGTCCCTGGCCGCCGGGCGTGAGGCGGCGGCGCGGATGGTCTCGGAGTTCCCGGACTGCACCGCCGTGTTCACGATGTCGGACCAGCAGGCCATCGGGCTCATCTCAGGCTTGGCCGCCGCGGGGCGCTCCATTCCGGGCGACGTGGCCATCACGTCGTTCGACGGCTCCCCCGAGGCGGAGTTCACCATCCCGCCGCTGACCACGGCCAGCGTCCCGATGGCAGCGATGGCGAGGGCGGCCGTCAAACAGCTGCTTCACCCGGGCGGCAGTGGCCAGGTGTTCGCCCCCGAACTCATCCTCCGCCGTTCCTGCGGCTGCTGACATGGGCGGGGTTCGCCCCGGCACGCAACATATCCCGCGGAACGCGGCCGCCTGCGGCGGACTGTCGGCTCGGCGGCCCCTGTCCCGACGGGACCAGACGGTCTAGCCTGGTCGGCACCTGTCGACCGGAGGTTCAGCCATGCCCATCGGATCACGGCCCAGATTGCTCGCATTCACAGCGGCGTTCGCGCTCGGGCTCACTGCATGTGGAGGCGCAGGTGACGACGCCGCAACCACCGCCGAGGACATCGCGTCCCAGGCCAGCGCCGCCGCAGACCCCTCAGTCCCGATCTCCGCGGAGGAGTTGGAGGAGAACGCCTCGGAGATGGCGGAGGACTTCTCCGACATGGCCGACAGTCTCGAGGGGCAGCAGAGCGGCGGCTCCGCGTCCCTCACCATCGGTGAGGAGACCTGGAACTTCGACGGTGTCCTGTGCGCGTTCGGCCCGGACGAGATCGGCCAGGAGGGGGCCGAGTTCGTGCTCTCCGCAATCGCCGACGGCGTCCAGTTCTACCTGTCCATCGACGAGTTCGGGCACTCCGCCAGCATCCACGACGTCGAGAACTTCGAGGATCCGACCGTGAGCTGGGACTCCGACATGAACGCCGACGAGTTCATCACCGTCAGCGGCAAGGAGGCCAGCGGCGAGGTGGGGTTCGTCGACTACGAGAGCGACCTCATGGAATCGGTCCCCGGCAGCTTCGATGCGACCTGCCCCTGAGCCGTCTTCCGCTGGCTGAGGTGCCGCGCAGCGGCCTGCCCCGCTGGCTGAGGAGCCGGGCGGCCTCGAACCCCTAGAAGCGTGAGCCACCCTCCGCTGGCTGAGGAGCCGCGCAGCGGCCTCGAAGCCTACAAAACGTAGGCTGACAAGGTCACTCTCCTGAGGCTTCGAGGCTCCTCGCTTCGCTCGTCGCGCCTCAGCCAGCGGGCGGGGGCCTGGCTGAGGAGCCGCGAATCGGCCTCGAACCCCTAGAAACGTGAGCCACCCTCCGCTGGCTCAGGAGCCGCGCAGCGGCCTCGAAGCCTACAAAACGTAGGCTGACAAGGTCACTCTCCTGAGGCTTCGAGGCTCCTCGCTTCGCTCGTCGCGCCTCAGCCAGCGGGCGGGGGCCTGGCTGAGGAGCCGCGAATCGTCCTCCAAACCTGAGAAACGTGAGCCACCCTCCGCTGGCTGAGGAGCCGCGCAGCGGCCTCGACCCCACCGCTGGCTGAGGTGCCGCGAAGCGGCCTCGAAGCCTAAGAAACCTGAGCTGACAAGGAATGATTCATAGGTTTCGAGGCTCGTCGCTATCCTCCTCGCACCTCAACCAACGGGTTATGGCTCAGAAGGCCGTCAAGCGCTCGTCGAGCCGGGCCCGGATGTGCGGAGGCACCCCGAAGAGCACGTCGGTGAGCCGGGAGCCCTCGGTCCAGGAGGTCCGCGAGAAGAAGCCGTCCGCGTAGCCGGCCGAGAACTCCGTCAACTCCTCGCGGATCGCCGCGACCGCAGCCGGCCGGTCCACCAGATCCGCCAGCGTCGAGCGCACCGACAGCGACCCCGCGGACTCGCGGAACCGCGGATACTGCGACTCGAAACGGTGCGCACCCGAGCCCACCTCGACGGGGTCGAGCCCAGGAAGTCGTACCTCCGCAGTCGAGTTCGCCGGCACCACGACGTCGACGACAATGGACTCCCCCGCGCGGCGCCAGTGCACCGACGCGGAACCGTGCGGCGTGTCGTGCTCCGCGCGGGCCCAGTCGATCCCCGGCACCGGCGTCGGCTGCACCAGCAGCACAGACCCGCCGGGCGTGAGCGGCGACAACCCCACCAGCGAGCGGTGCAGCCAGTCGCCCACCGACCCGAACGCGTAGTGGTTGAACGACGTCATCTCGCCCGGCTTCTCACTCTTACTCTAGAAAGGCACTTCATCCCATGAGCCAGATCAGCATGCCCACAACGTTCCTGTGGGGCGCGGCGACCGCGGGCCACCAGGTGGACGGTGGCGACGTCGACTCCGACACCACCTTCCTCGAGAACGTGACCCCGACGGTGTTCGTCGAGCCTGCCGGAGTGGCGTGCGGCGCGTGGGAGCGGTGGGAGACCGACCTGGACCTCGCCGCGGCCATGGGCCTCAACGCCTTCCGGTTCTCCATCGAGTGGTCGCGGATCGAGCCCCGTCAGGGCGAGATCAACGCGGCGGCCATGGCACACTACTCCGCGATGCTCGACGGCTGCCTGGCGCGGGGGCTCGCTCCCCTGGTGACGCTGAGCCACTTCACCCTGCCGCACTGGTTCGCCGCCCGCGGGGGCTGGTTCGCCGGCGATTCGGCCGAGCTGTTCGCGGGTTACTGCCGGCTCGTCACCGAGCGCCTCGGTGACCGCTTCGCCCTGGTGGTCACCCTCAACGAGCCCAACCTGCAGCACGTGCTGGCCGACATGCTGCCTCCGGCCGTCTGGGAGCTGAGCGCGGCCACCCTCGACGCGGCCTCCGCCGCTGCGGGCGTGGCCCGGTACCGCTCGGGTAACGTGGCGAAGCTCGACGAGATCGCCGGGCTTGAGGACGGGTTCGCTGCGGCGCACATTGCGGCCCGCGCCGCCGTCAAGGCCGTGCGGCCGGAGCTGCCGGTGGGGTTGTCGATCGCGGTGGCCGACGACGTCGCCCTGCCGGGCGGGGAGGCTCACCGCGACCGCGTGCGCTCCGCCTGCTACGGGCGGTGGCTCGAGATGGCGAAGAGTGACGACTTCGTCGGGGTGCAGAACTACGAGCAGGCGATCTACGATGCGTCCGGTCGGGTAGCCCCTGGACCTGCGGTGGAACTGAACGGAATGGGGTCGCCGATCCGGCCGGCCTCACTTGAGGGCGCCGTTCGGTACGTGGCCGAGGCGACGGGGGTTCCGGTGCTGGTCACCGAGCACGGCCTCTCCACCGAGGACGACGCCCAGCGGTGCGCGTTCATCCCGGAGGCCCTCGCCGGCCTCGACCGTGCGATCGCCGACGGCGTGCCGGTGCTCGGCTACTGCCACTGGACGTTTCTGGACAACTTCGAGTGGGTGTCGGCCTACGGCCCGAAGTTCGGCCTGCACTCAGTGGACCGCGACACGCTGGAGCGCACCCCGAAGGAGTCGTCGCGGGTCTACGCCGCCGAGTGTGGATGTGATTGCTAAGTGGCGGTCTTCTGTGGTCGATTGGTGGCGGCTTCGACTCAACCCTGGCC
>JAPUEL010000024.1 GCA_027492545.1 Propionibacteriaceae bacterium | reverse complement strand
GTTAACCCAACCCGCTTTCCAAGCGAGCGCCATAGGCCTCTAGGCGAATCCTCCACGGGAGACCCTACCGGAGCGGGTCCTGGCGGCTCAAGTTGGGATGCGGGAGACCGAGCCGCAGGGTTTTCCCCGCGCACCGCCAGAGCCGTGACGTGGTCAGAGCACCATCGCCGCGACCCAGCCGGCCGCCAAGAGGGGGAGGTTGAAGTGCAGGAAGGTGGGGATGACGGTGTCGCGGATGTGGTCGTGCTGACCGTCGGCGTTGAGGCCTGCGGTCGGGCCCAGCGTCGAGTCCGAGGCGGGGGAGCCGGCGTCGCCGAGGGCGCCCGCGGTGCCGATGATGGCCACCGTCGCCACCGGCGAGAAGCCCAGCGACACGCAGAGAGGAACGTAGATGGCGGCGATGATGGGCAGCGTCGAGAACGAGCTGCCGATGCCCATGGTGACCAACAGGCCCACCAGCAGCATGACGAACGCCGCCATGCCCCGGTTCTCGCCGAAGATCGCCGCAGAGCCTTCCACCAGGGGCGCGATCTGATCCGTCGCCCGCATCACCGAGGCGAAGCCCTGCGCCGCGATCATGATCAGCCCGATGAGCGCCATCATGCGCATGCCGCCGGTGAAGACCTCGTCCGCGTCGCGCCACTTCACGGCCCCGGTGATGATGAAGAGGCAGAGGCCCAGCAGCGCGCCCACCAGGAGCGGGTCGGCATCGGAGCCGGCGAACGTCAGCCAGGCCTGGACGCCGAACGAGACGACGATCGCCGCCAGCGCGACGACGATGCGGAAGCCCTTGATCTCCTTGGGCGCGTCGTGGTCGACGACGGCGTCCAGGTCGTAGTCCCGCGGGCGGCGGTAGGCGACGAACACCGCCAGCAGCAGTCCGCCCACCATGCCCAGGGCCGGGATCCCCATCGCCGACATCACGCTGACGTCGCTCACGTCGAGGCCGGAGGCGATGATGTTGCCGTACAGGATGTCGCTGAGGAAGATCTTGCCGAACCCGATGGGCAGGAACATGTAAGTGGTGACCAGGCCGAACGTCAGCACGCTGGCCACCGCGCGGCGGTCGAGGCGCAGGCGGTTCATGATGATCAGCAGCGGCGGGATGAGCAGCGGGATGAACGCGATGTGCACCGGGATCAGGTTCTGGCTCATGATCGACATCACCAGGGTGCCGCCCAGCAGGCCCGCCGTCGTCCAGCGGGTCACCTTCTGCGACGTGCTGAGGTCGTCGGCGTCCAGCTTGCGGATCAGCCAGTTGGCGAGCAGTTGCGGCAGCCCCGAGTGGGCCACCGCCATGGCGAACGCGCCGAGGAGGGCGTAGCTGAGCGCGATCCTCGCGCCGCCCGCCAGCCCGTCCTGGAACGCGACCATGGTGGCCTCCAACCCGAGACCGGCCGCCAGGCCGCCGACGAGCGCCCCCAGGAACAGGGCGAGGACCACGTGCACGCGCGCCACGGAGAGCACGAGCATCACGACAACAGAGAGCACGACGGCGTTCACGGCAGACCTCGGGGGAGACGGCGGGGCGCGCGCAGACTATCGGACGCGTCGACGGCGGGCGCGGGCGGGACCAGTCAGCGCAGGGCGGCGCGCAGGGACGCGGCGAAGTCCGGGTCTGCGATGACCCGCCCTGCGGGCCTCCCGTGTCCCAGGACAGGCTCGGGGTCCAGGCTCCGGAGCGCGGGCGTGTCGTGGCCCAGTGCGGCCAGCGCCGCCACCAACGCCACGACGGCGGCCCGGTGGTGCCCGTCGCCCGCCTTCACCGCGACACCCGTGCCGTCCGACAGGCCGACGGCGAAGCATCCCTCGGCGCCCACCTTGGTCACCAGGCCGGGCACCTCGCGATGCAGGACCACCTCGTCGCGCCTGGTGCCCGACGCGCACTCGGGGTGGGCCCGGAACGCATCGGCCACCAGAAGCTCCGGCCCTGACCCGGCAGCTGCCACGCGACCGAACGCGCGAGCCAGGCCCGTCAGGCTGATCGCGAACGCGGGGGCCCCGCAGCCGTCGACCACCGGCTCGCCCACGGGTTCGTCGGCGAGCTCGGCGATCGTGTCGCGGCAGGCGCGCTGCAGAGGATGGGCCGGATCCAAGTAGGAGTCGGGCGGCCACCCCGACCGCACGCAGGTGCGCAGCATGCCGGCGTGCTTGCCGGAGCAGTTGTGCGCGAGCGGATCGGGGACGTGCCCGGCGGCGAGCCAGGATGCCTGGGCCTCCGCGTCGAGCGGCAGGCCGGGCGTGGTCTGCAGGTCCGAGGGGGAGAGGCCGGCCCCCTCGAGGATGCGACGCACCCCGTCGAGGTGGAAGGGCTCGCCGGAATGGGAGGCGCCGACCAGGGCCAGCTCCGCGCCTCCGACGTCGAGGCCGTGCCGCAGCATCGCCACCGCCTGCAGCGGCTTGAGGGAGGATCGGGGCAGGATCTGCATGACGGTGTCGCCGGCCGCGAACCGGACATTCCCGCCGGGCGCGGTGATCACCAGCGCGCCGTGGTGCAGGCACTCGACGTACCCACCTCGCCACACCTGTGCGATCACCGGGTCAGAGCTACTCACCATGCCGCGAGCCTAGTGTCGTGCGCCAGTGGGTCGTCGATGAGGCGGCTGTCCCAGGCGGGGGATCGTCGGGCGGCGAGCGAATCCGGGACGTGGTCGCCCCCTCTGGCGATGGGGTAGAGTGGGCGGAGGTTCCTCGCGCGGCGGTATCTCGCCCAACTCCCCCAGGGTCGGAAGGCAGCAAGGGTAAGTGAGCTCTTCCGGGTGCGCGAGGGGCCCTTTTCTTTGCCACTGGACATGTCGGGGCTCTGGAATAGGGTGGGGCGCGTGGACGACGAGTACGACGAGGACGAGTACGCACCCCTGGGCGACGAGGGGTTCGGTGCGGCTGACCTGCCCGGCTTCGAGCCCATGGACGGCCCCGGCCTCTTCGACGCGGACTCCTCAGGGCCCGTCGTGGAGTCCGGCCCCGCACTGTTCGGCACCGCCGAGGCGGACGCCCCCGCGCGGCACGTGCCGCCGTCGAAGCTGAGCACCGCTCCCCGCATCGAGTCCCCGGCCGCGCCGCTGGCGCTCTACCGCCGCTACCGCCCGGACGCCTTCTCCGACGTCATCGGGCAGGACCACGTCACGGTGCCCCTTCAGCGGGCGCTGGCCAACAACCGGGTCAACCACGCCTACCTCTTCTCCGGGCCGCGCGGCTGCGGGAAGACCACCTCGGCCCGCATCCTGGCCCGCTGCCTCAACTGCGCGGAGGGTCCCACGGACACGCCCTGCGGGGTGTGCGAGTCCTGCCAGGATCTCGCCCGCGGGGGTCCCGGGTCCATCGACGTGATCGAGATCGACGCTGCCTCGCACGGCGGTGTCGACGACGCGCGGGACCTCCGCGAGCGCGCCTACTTCGCGCCGGTGGCCAGCCGCTACAAGATCTACATCATCGACGAGGCGCACATGGTGACGCCGCAGGGCTTCAACGCGCTGCTCAAGCTCGTCGAGGAGCCGCCGCCGCACACCAAGTTCATCTTCGCCACCACCGAGCCGGAGAAGGTCATCGGCACCATCCGGTCGCGCACCCATCACTACCCGTTCCGGCTCGTCCCCCCGCGCCTGCTGGCGGACTACCTGGCGCAGATCTGCCGGACCGAGGGCGTCGAGGTGGACCAGACGGCGATCCCCCTGGTGGTGCGCGCCGGCGGGGGATCGGTGCGTGACTCGCTGTCGGTCCTGGATCAGCTGCTCGGCGGGGCGGGGGACGAGGGCGTCAGCTACACCCAGGCCGCGGCCCTGCTCGGCTACACGCCGGACGCGCTGCTCGACGAGATCATGGACGCCTTCGCCGCGGGGGATTCGGCCGGGGTGTTCCGCACGGTGGACAAGGTGATCGAGGTGGGCCAGGACCCGCGCCGGTTCGCCGAGGACCTCCTGCGCCGGCTGCGAGACCTGGTCATTCTCTCCGCGGTGCCGGATGCGGCCACCAACGGACTGCTCGACGTGGCCGCGGACCAGGCGCAGCGCCTCCAGACCCAGGTGGCGGGCATGGGCGCGGGGGAGCTCACGCGCGCGGCCGAGGTGATCGCCACCGGCCTCACGGACATGCGCGGCACAACCGCCCCCCGGCTCCACCTCGAGCTCATGTGTGCGCGGGTGCTGCTGCCGGGCGCGGACGCCGACGAGCGTGGCCTGCACGCCCGGATGGACCGTTTGGAGCGCCGGGTGGGCATGATGGGCGTCGGCGAGCGGCAGCAGCCGGTTGCCGACTGGGACGACGTCGGCGAGCCCACTCAACGCATCGAGGCCCCCGGTCCGTCTCCGCGGGCCCATCGGCCCCCCGAGCCCACCCAGCCGGTGCAGGAGGCGCCACGCGAGCCTGCCCAGCGCCGCCCGGCCGGCGAACCGCCGAGGCAACGCCCGGCCGGCACGGCGCCCGCCCCCCAACCCGTGTCGCCACCGCCGGCACCCGCGCCTGTGGCCGCGTCGGCCGCGCCCGCTGCCGCGTCGCCCGCGCCCGGTGCCGCGTCGGCCCGCTCTGGTCAGCTGTCGGCCGCCGAGCTCCGCCGCGTGTGGCCCAACGTGCTGGAGGAGGTCAAGCGCCGCCGCAGGTTCACCTTCATGCTGCTCAGCCAGCACGCCCAGGTGCTTGACGTGGCCGACGGGGTGCTGCAGCTCGGCTTCACGCAGCCGGGCCCGAAGGACAACTTCGGCACAGGGGGCAGCCAGGATGTGCTGGCCGATTCCCTCATCCAGGTGATCGGGGTCGAGCTGCGCATCCAGCCCGTCCTGACCTCCGGGGATGAGCCGGCCGCCACGCCCAGGCAGCGCCCGTCCGGCGCCCCCGTCGCCCAGCCCCCCGCGCCCGAACCCCCGCCCCAGGCAGCCCCAGACCCGAGCCCCGAGCCCGAGGTCTCCGTCGACGACGCGGTGCTGGACTCCGCGCACAACGCCGAGGAGCTGCTGAGCGCCACCTTCGGTGCTGAGGTCATCGCCGTCAGAGACATCAACGAGCCCTGAGGCGCGGCCTCAGCCCATCACCACCCATCCCAGGAGACGAAACATGTTCGGAGACTTCGACATCAATGCGCTGATGGCGCAGGCCCAGCAGCTGCAGGAGGACCTGGCGCGTGCACAGGCGGAGCTGGCGGAGAAGACCTTCACCGCCACGGCCGGCGGGGAGCTCGTCACCGTCACCATCAGCGGTGGTGGGGACATCGAGCGCATCGACATCAAGCCCGAGGCCTGGGACCCAGAGGATCCTGAGACGCTGTCGGCGCTGATCATCGCGGCCTTCCGGTCCGCCAAGGCCGAGGCGGATGCGGCCACGGCGGCCGTGATGCCGGACCTGCCGTCGATGCCCGGCCTCGGGGGCTGATCCATACCGTGTACGAAGGCCCCATCCAGGACCTCATCGACGAGCTGAGCCGCCTGCCGGGCATCGGCCCTCGCGGGGCACAACGCATCGCGTTCTACCTCCTCGACGCCCCTGAGGAGGAGGTCTACCTCCTCGCGGACACCATCCGGAGGGTGAAGGAGTCGTCCAGGTTCTGCGAGGTGTGCTTCAACATCTCGCAGGAGGAGCGGTGCCGCGTCTGCCGCGACCCTCGCCGTGACCGGAGCCAGCTGTGCGTGGTGGAGGAGTCGAAGGACGTGGTGGCCATCGAGCGCACCAACGAGTTCCGCGGGCTCTACCACGTGCTGGGCGGCTCCATCTCGCCGATCGACGGCCGTGGCCCGGCCGACCTGCATACGCGCGAGCTCTTCCAGCGCCTCGCCGACGGCGCGGTCACCGAGGTGATCATCGCGACGGACCCGGACACACAGGGGGAGGCGACGGCCGCCTACCTGAGCCGCATGCTGCGCGATTTCGGGGTGCGCGTCACCCGGCCCGCCAGCGGACTGCCCGTGGGCGGGGACCTCGAGTACGCGGACCAGGTCACCCTGGGGCGGGCGTTCGAGGGTCGGCGGTCCATGTTCGAACAGTCCGATCAGCCGAGCCAGCCCGCCGTCGTGACCTCGCCGGCGGAGCCGCGCGCCTGAGGCTCGGCGGCTACCCCTCCCGGGTCACCGTTCACCCCTGCCAACGGGCCTGGGCGAGCCTAGGCTTGCCGGGTGGGCCGCACGGCTCGCGCCGGCACGCGAAGGGAACCCGCATGGCCTCCACCCTGAATCCGTACCTCGTCCTCGACGGCACCTGCCGCCAGGCGATGGAGTTCTACCAGTCCGTCCTCGGCGGCGAACTCGACATCAGCACCTTCGGTGAGTCGGGGGTGCCCGGCGTCGATCCCGACGGCATCATGCACGCCCAGCTGACCACTGCGGACGGTCACGTGATCATGGGCAGCGACACCGGCGGCATGGCGCTCCAGCCAGGCGACACCGTCGGCATGTCGCTCTCCGGGGACGACGCGTTGCTCGCCGACGTCTTCGCGAAGCTCTCCGACGGCGGCCAGGTGGAGGTGCCGTTCGAGCGCCAGATGTGGGGCGACGACTACGGCCAGGTGCGCGACATGTTCGGCGTCGTCTGGCACGTGAACCGGACGGGCGGCGCGGCGTAGGTCTCGCCCGCTCCCGTCGGTGTTGTCGAGGGCGAGGGGCCCCACTGGCGCGATGGCCGCCGCCGCCGCAAGCGTCCTGCGTTCGCCGCGGGCCTCCGAGCGCTGGGCCTGTGGACGCGGGCCCCGATCGAGCCTCCACCGCGGAAACGGTCCCCCAGTGCCGCCCCCTACGCTCAACCCGGCCGCAGGCCACCGCCACTACCGACACTCCTCCGCGGACAGCGCCCACCTCCTCCACCAGGTACCGAACTCGTGCCCGCGGCAACGTGACCGCAGAGGCCCCCACCCGTCCACCGACTGAGCCTGAACCCCCGCACTGGAGTCCCACTGCCGCGGACCCTCGATCACAGCGGCGTCCACCGCGGCGCCGAACACGCGGGGTGATCCAGATCAGCCGGACGTGGCTGGCTGCGGCGCACCTGCCGCCTCGATGAGGAGGTCAACAGCGCGGCGCACCGCCGCCGGCTCGTGGCCGCCGTAGTTGAGCAGCAGACCGGTGAGCCCGGGGTTGCCGGCCCAGCCGTCGGCAAGGTCCGCCAGGATGAGTCCACGCCGTCGGCAGTCCCCGCGGGCCCTGCTCGCTGCGCCCGCGGGCATCTCGAGCACGAGCAGGTGCCCCGTGTCCGTCACCCCCGTCACGTGCGGCCGGGCGCGCAGGGTGTCGATGCTCTGACTGACCTCCGCCTGGGCGGCCTCGGCCCGACGGCGGGCGCGGGCCAGGCGCCGCCGCAGACCCCCGGCCTGGAGGTAGCGCGCCAGCGCGCGCTGCACGATGGGGGCCACGCCGCCGCCCAGGGCCGAGCGTGCCTCCAGCAGTTCGTCCTGCCACGACGGTGGGGCCACCAGGTAGCCCGTGCCGACGTCGCGGCCGAGCACCGCCGCGAACGTGCCGAGGTGGGCCACCAGGTCCGGTGCCAGGCTCCACAGCGGGGGGAGGGGAGGCCCGAGGTGGCGGTACTCCGAGTCGTAGTCGTCCTCCACGAGCAGGACTCCGCTGCGGGTGGCCCAGCCGATCAGCGCCTGCCGGCCCGCCGCGTGCAGGGCCGTGCCGGCGGGGAACTGGTGATTGGGGGTGACCAGGACGAGGTCCAGCGGCAGGGCCCGGTCCAGGGCGGCCAGGTCCACACCGTCGACGCCCACGGGGACCGGGATGATCTCGACGCCGAGGACCTCCAGCACGCGGCGCAGGCCCGGGAAGCCGGGGCTCTCGACGCCCACGCGAGGGCGGCTCCCCGTGCGCCGGGCCACCGCCCCGAGCAGCAGGGCCAACCCGGAGCGGGCCCCGGCGGTGACGATGACCGACGCCGGGTCCACGGCCATGGCCCGCATCAGCCTCAGGTGTTGCGCGATCGCATCGGCCAGGATGGGGCCACCGGGCGAGACGGCGGCGCGCAGCGACGAGCGCCAGAGGGCGTCGTCGAGGGGCCGGGACGTCTCGTGACCGGAGCCGAAATCGAGTGGAGGTGGGGAAGGGGCAGGCCGCCGCCTGGCAGGTGGCGCCGCCCGGGGTGGCGCGGCGGACAGGTTGGGCGCGACGCGCACTCCGGACCTGTCCCGTGTGACCAGGTACCCCTCCGCGACTAGCTGGTCGTAGGCCGCGCTCACGGTGCCCCGCGCCACGCCCAGGGTCTCGGCGGCGGACCTGCTGGAGGCCAGCACGTCCCCGCTGGTGAGGGCACCGGAGGCGATGAGCCCGCGCACCCCCGCCGCGATCTGCGCCGGAAGCGGGGCCGCGCCGGGGGTGCGGTCGAGTGGGAGCGTGGAGAGCGCGTCGGACTCCATGGACCAAGCGTACAACTGGCCCAACAAACTGGGAAGCGTCTGGCTCTTGTCTGGTCCAGTGCGTCGGGCGAAGATCGAGCCCATGACCTCTACCGATGCACCCGTGTCCCCCCGTACCCTCGTCAACACCGGCCTCGCCGAGATGCTGAAGGGTGGCGTGATCATGGATGTGGTCACGCCCGAGCAGGCCCGGATCGCGGAGGAGGCCGGCGCCGTCGCGGTCATGGCGCTGGAGCGGGTGCCCGCGGACATCCGGGCCCAGGGCGGCGTGGCGCGCATGAGCGACCCCGACCTCATCTCCCGCATCATCGAGACCGTGTCCATCCCGGTGATGGCCAAGGCGCGCATCGGGCACTTCGTCGAGGCGCAGGTGCTCCAGGCGCTTGGGGTGGACTACATCGACGAGTCCGAGGTGCTCTCGCCGGCGGACTTCGTCAACCACATCGACAAGACCCGCTTCGATGTGCCGTTCGTGTGCGGCGCCACGAACCTCGGCGAGGCGCTGCGGCGCATCACGGAGGGGGCGTCGATGATCCGGAGCAAGGGCGAGGCCGGAACCGGCGACGTGTCGGAGGCCATGAAGCACCTGCGCACCATCAAGGGCGAGATCCGCGCGCTGGGCGCGAAGTCCGACGACGAGCTGTACGTCGCTGCCAAGGAGCTCGCGGCACCCTACGAGCTGGTCGCGCAGGTGGCGCGGGAGGGCAAGCTGCCCGTGGTGCTGTTCGTCGCCGGCGGCATCGCCACCCCCGCAGACGCGGCCATGATGATGCAGCTCGGCGCCGACGGCGTCTTCGTGGGCTCCGGCATCTTCAAGTCGGGCAACCCCGAGCGGCGGGCGAAGGCCATCGTCGCCGCGACCGCCCACTACGACGACCCGTCGGCCATCGCGGAGGCGTCGCGGGGTCTGGGCGAGGCCATGGTGGGCATCAACGTGGCCGACGTGCCGGCCCCGCACCGGCTGGCCGAGCGCGGCTGGTGACGGTCGGCATCCTCGCGCTCCAGGGCGCGGTGCGTGAGCACGCGGCGGTCCTGGAGCAGCTCGGGCGGCGGGTGTCCCTGGTGCGCAGGCCCGAGGACCTCGAGGGTATTCAGGGACTCGTGCTGCCGGGCGGGGAGTCGACGGCGATCGCCAGGCTGGCCCGTCCCGCCGGGCTGTTGGGCGCCGTCCGGGAACGGATCGACGGGGGGCTGCCGGTGTTCGGCACCTGCGCGGGTCTGATCCTGCTGGCCGACGACGTCTCCGACCCCGCGGCGCTCTCGGGCCTGCCCACCATCGGCGGGCTGAACGTCACTGTGCGGCGCAACGCCTTCGGGGCCCAGTTGGCGTCGGGCGAGGCCGACGTCCAGCTCACCGCCGGTGCGCTGTCGGGGCCCGGCTCCGTCGCGGCGGCGTCGCGGGGCCGCGCGGGAGAGCCGTGGGCCCCCGCGCTGACCTCGCGCGGGGGGCGGGCAGGTAGCGGCGCGGCGGCGCCACCTCCCGGGTCCGGTGCCGGACGGATGCGCGGCGTGTTCATCCGGGCTCCGCGGATCGAGCGGGTCGGCGCCGGCGTCGAGGTGCTGGCGGTGCGTGATGACGAGCCGGTGGCGGTGCGGCAGGGCGCCGTCGTGGCGTGCACCTTCCACCCCGAGCTCGTCCCCGACCCCACCCTGCATCGCCTGTGGCTGGGTGGGGTTTGAGCACATGGAACGGGTCGCGGTGAATGTGATCGATCAAATGGGGCGCCCCGGGCTTTGACCCGTTCCATTTGCTCAAACCTCCCCACCCCGGGAGGGGCGCGGCGGGGTCACCGAGTGTTCACTCAACGGTCACCCGAGGGTGGGGGAAGTCGTCGCCGGGGTCGCGTTGGATGGCTGGGACGTCCTACCCCCTGAGGAGACCAGACATGAAGCGACTGCTTCCCATGCTCGGCCACACCCGCGGTAACCGATCCGCTGTCACCTGCGAGCTCAAGTGCGGCAGCGCCTGCGCGCACCCCGCCCCCAACACCTCCGCCAACGAGTCCTTCCGCGACATCGTCAGCGGTGTGTTCTCCCGCCGCGC
Source organism: Propionibacteriaceae bacterium (assembly GCA_027492545.1). GTDB lineage: Bacteria > Actinomycetota > Actinomycetes > Propionibacteriales > Propionibacteriaceae > Arachnia. The sequence goes on along the minus strand of JAPUEL010000024.1, from coordinate 8,829 downwards.
GGCCCTCGGAGCGGGCGCCGGGGTGACCGGCGCGATCGTCGTCGGCGGTTGGGCCGCCCAACCCGCGGCGGCCGACTTCGGCAACCCGCCCAAGGGCGGCGGCAAGCTCCCCTTCACCGCCATCGAACCGACGGCCCGCACCGTCGACACCGTCACAGTGCCGGAGGGCTACCGCTGGGATCCGATCATCCGCTGGGGCGACCCGCTGTTCGCCGACTCGCCCGAGTTCAACATCGCGAGCCAGACCGGCGCCACGCAGGCGCGGCAGTTCGGCTACAACTGCGACTACCTCAACGTCATCTCCGACGGTCGCAACGACCGCACCGGCTACCTGGTGACCAGCCACGAGTACACCAACGAGACCATCATGTTCCCGCCCGGCACCGACCCCCGCGACGTCGTCGACGCGGCACTGGCCGCCCATGGCCTCTCGGTGGTCGAGCTGACCCGCGCCAAGCAGGGCGACGTGTGGACCTACGTACGCGGCGGGCGGCGCAACCGTCGCATCACCGGCTTCACCGAGTTCAGCGTCAGCGGCCCGGCGGCGGGCTCGGACCTGATGAAGACCGACGACGACACCACCGGCAGGCGCGTCATCGGCACCCTCAACAACTGCGCGGGCGGCACAACGCCGTGGGGCACGGTGCTCTCCGGCGAGGAGAACTTCGACCAGTACTTCCGCGGCGCCGGCACGACAGAGGAGGGCCGCTACGGAATCCGTGCCAGGGAAACCGGCCGGAAGTGGGAGCTGCACTACGACCGGTTCGACCTTCGCAATGCGGGCTACGCCAACGAGGCCAACCGGTTCGGCTGGATCGTCGAGGTGGACCCCGAGGACCCGACTTCGACTCCGGTCAAGCACACCGCTCTCGGACGCTTCAAGCACGAGGCCGGCGCGGTCGCGATCTCCAAGTCCGGCCACGCTGTGGTCTACATGGGCGACGATCAGGCCAATGACTATGTCTACAAGTTTGTCTCCTCCGCCAAGTACCGCAGGGGCGATAAGGCGCACAACATGACGCTGCTCGAGGAGGGCACGCTGTACGTGGCGAAGTACTCGGGCAACTCGCCGCAGTCGGAGATCGCGGGCGGCACGGGTGCGCTGCCCTCCGACGGCGCCTTCGACGGTACGGGCGAGTGGATCGCTCTGGTCCGAGGCAACGAGTCCATGGTGCCCTACATGAGCGTCGAAGAGGTGCTGGTCTGGACCCGCCTCGCGGCCGACAAAATGGGCGCCACCAAGATGGACCGACCCGAGGACATGGAGCCCAACCCGCTCACCGGCAAGGTCTACCTGGCGCTGACCAACAACTCCTCGCGCACGCTGGCCTCCGTCGACGAGGCCAACCCGGTCACAGGCAACCGCGACGGCCACGTCATCGAGATGACCGAGGCAGGGAACGACGCAGCCGCCGAGACCTTCGTCTGGAGCATCCTTCTCCTGTGCGGCGATCCGGCCACCTCGACGTCGGCCTACTTCGCGGGCTTCCCGAAGAACAAGGTCTCGCCGATCAGCTGCCCCGACAACCTGGCGTTCGACTCCGACGGCAACCTCTGGATCTCGACCGACGGCGCCCCCGGTAAGATCAACCTCAGCGACGCCCTGCACAAGGTGACCCTCACCGGCCCGGAGCGCGGCCGGGTCGAGCAGTTCCTGGCAGTGCCTCGCGACGCCGAGACCTGCGGCCCGGTCATCCACGACAAGGACCAGTCCGTGTTCGTCGCCGTGCAGCACCCTGGCGAGGACGGCAAGTGGGGCGCCCACACGTCGTACTTCCCGGACCAGCTGCCCGCCGGCGGACCCGTCCAGGTGGGCGACAAGGTGGCCGTGCCCCGGCCCACCATCGTCCAGGTCACCCGCACATCGGGCAACCGCTCGCGCACGTGACACCTTTGGCCGGGGGAGGTGCACGGCCACCGCTTGGCCGAGGTGTGAGGAGCGGAGCGACGAGCCTCGACACCCCACCGCTGGCCGAGGTGTGAGGAGCGGAGCGACGAGCCTCGAGACCTGAGGAGAGTGACCTTGTCAACTCGCGTTTCCTAGGCTTCGAGGCCGCTTCGCGGCTCCTCAGCCAGCGGGATGGCCGCGGCTCAGTCGGCGGGCGTCGCCCCTGCGTCGTGTCGAAGCCTGGTGGGCCCTGCGCAGCGGCCGTGTGAATCGTCGGTGGGGTGTCGTAGTGTGGCGCGGGTGACAGAGCCAGTGATCATCGCCCGCGGCCTGACCAAGCGCTACGGCACCCTCGCCGCCGTCGACGGGATCGACTTCGAGATCGCGCCGGGGGAGTCGTTCGGCTTCCTCGGGCCCAACGGCGCCGGCAAGTCAACCACCATGCGGATGATCGCGGCCACGTCCACCCGCACCGACGGCGAGCTCACGGTCCTCGGTCTCGACACCAACCACCACGGCCCGCAGATCCGGGCCCAGCTCGGCATCGTCCCCCAAGGCGACCTCCTCGACGAGGAGCTCAGGGTGATCGACAACCTCACCGTCTACGGCCGCTACTTCGGGCTCCCGCGCGCCTACGTCCGGCAGCGGGCCGAGGAGCTGCTGGACTTCGCCCAGCTGAAGGACAAGCGGCTGACCCGCGTCGACGGGCTGTCCGGCGGCATGAAGCGCCGCCTCACCATCGCCCGCGGCCTGATCAACAACCCGAAGATCATGCTGCTCGACGAGCCCACCACAGGCCTGGACCCCCAGGCCCGGCACGTGCTGTGGGACCGCCTGTTCCGGCTCAAGGAGGAGGGCGTGACGCTGGTGGTGACCACGCACTTCATGGACGAGGCCGAGCAGCTGTGCGACAGGCTGGTGGTGATCGACAAGGGGCGGATCGTGGCCGAGGGCAGCCCGCCGTCGCTCATCCGGCAGTACTCCACCCGCGAGGTGCTCGAGGTGCGCTTCGGCTCCTCGCGCAACGAGGAGGCAGCCCGGATCCTCGTCGGCATCGGCGAGCGGCAGGAGGTCCTGCCGGACCGCGTCCTCATCTACGCCGACAACGGTGAGCACGCCCTCCAGTCGGTGATCGAGCGGGGGCTGGAGCCGGTGACGTCGCTGGTGCGTCGCTCGTCGCTCGAGGACGTCTTCCTCCGCCTCACCGGCAGGAGCCTCATCGAATGAGCGCAGACGTCACCCCTCGCACCCCCGTCATCGACCGCGGCATGGCGGCGGACCACCGCGTCGTCGAGCGCTGGGGCTGGTGGGCCGTCGTCGAGCACCACCTGCACCGGATGCGCCGCTACCTCGCCACTCTGCTCATCACCGGCATCGGCTCACCGATCGTCTACCTGCTGGGGCTCGGCGCCGGGCTCGGCGTCCTCGTCGACGGCGGCGAGGGGATCGAGGGCGTGCCGTACCTCACCTTCATCGCGCCCGCCCTGGTGATGTCGACGGCGATGCTCACGGCCGCGCAGGAGAACACCTACGGCGTCTTCGGCGGGTTCAAGTGGTTCAACACCTTCCCGGCCATGCGGCTGACGCCCATCAGCCCCGCCCAGATGGCACTCGGCGTCCAGGTGGCGGCCCTGATCCGCGTGCTGCCGGTGCTGCTGTTCTACCTCCTCGCGCTGGTGCTCTTCGGCATCGCGGACCCGCTCCGGGCCCTGGCGCTGGTCCCCGTTGGGCTGTTGCTCTCCGTCGCCGTGGGTTTCGCAGTGATGTCCTGGGTGGCCACCCAGAAGGACGACCGCGGCCAGCTGTCCTTCATCGAGCGGTTCGTCGTCGTCCCGCTCACCCTGTTCTCGGGCACCTATTTCCCGCTTGAGACACTGCCCCGCTACCTCCAGCCCATCGGTTGGGTCTCCCCGCTCTGGCACGCGGCGGAACTGGGCCGGTGGGCCATGTACGGCCAGCCGCTGACGCCGGCCATGCTGGGCGTGCACGTCGGCTTCCTGGCGCTGCTCGCAGGCGTGTGCGCCTGGCTGTCGGTCCGCACCTTCCGGCGGAGGCTCGACGAATGACCGCCCCAATCCAGGCGCCGGCGCCTCGCGTGCCGGCCTTCCTCGCCGGCCTCTACGGCGGCAACACCCGCTCGGTGGTGGCCCGCGGCATGAGGGTGGTCGCGCGCAACAACTGGCTGATCATCCTGACCGGGTTCTTCGAGCCCGTGTTCTACCTGCTGTCCATGGGTCTGGGCCTGGGCGCGCTGATCGGCACGGTTCAGTTCTACGGCCGCGACGTGCCCTATGCCGCCTACATCGCGCCCGCGCTCATGGCGGTCTCGGCCATGAACGGCGCCCTCTACGACTCGACGATGAACGTCTTCTTCCGGATGCGCTACGGCAAGATCTACGACCAGATGCTGTCCACCTCGCTCGGCCCCCTGGATGTGGCGCTGGGGGAGATCATCATGGCGCTGTTCCGCGGACTGTTGTACGCGTGTGGATTCATGGTGGTGACGACGGCGCTGGGGCTGAACCTGGCCTGGACGGCTGTCCTTGCGATCCCCGCCGCGTTGATGGTGGCGTTCGGTTTCGCCGCGGTGGGCCTGGCGGCCACCAGCTTCATGAAGTCCTTCCAGCACCTCGACATCGTCTTCTTCGTGATGCTCCCGATGTTCCTGCTCTCGGCCACGTTCTTCCCGATCGAGGTGTACCCGGAGACGGTGCAGCTGGTGATCATGGCCCTGCCGCTGTGGCACGCGGTGGACATGGTCCGGCAGCTCACCACCGGCCTGATCCAGCCGTCGATCTGGGGGCATCTGGCCTACTTCGCCGTCATGATCGCGCTCGGGACGACGGCGGCCACGCTGCGGTTGAAGGCCCTGTTCCTGCGCTGACCAACCCCTGGGGGCGCACCGGGCGCCGACCCCACCGCGCAGCCCGGGTCGGGACGGGCGTACCCTGAGCCCGGAAAGGGTGAGGCGTGGGCAACAGGGATTTCAGGATCGAAGCGGCTCGGCTCACCCCCAAGGAACAGTTCGAGCGCTACCGCGAGATGGTGGGCGACCACCTGATCAGCTTCAAGGGGCTCTGGCCCACGCCGTCGGACTACGCGGGGTTGCGCTCCTCCTGGGCCAAGGACCTGCTTGCCGGCGTGACGGTGGGTGTGGTGGCGCTGCCGCTGGCCCTCGGCTTCGGCGTGGCGTCGGGCGTGGGAGCGGCGGCCGGCCTGGTCACCGCCATCATCGCCGGCGTCGTCGCGGCCGTCTTCGGCGGCAGCCACCTCCAGGTGTCCGGGCCCACGGGCGCCATGACGGTGGTGCTGCTGCCGCTGATCGCCAAGCACGGGGTGCCGGTGGTGCCGCTGCTCGCCATCATCGCCGGGGTCCTGGTGGTGGTTATGGCGCTGACCGCCGTGGGCCGCGCCGTCGAGTTCATCCCCCTGTCGGTGGTGGAGGGGTTCACCATCGGCATCGGCGTCATCATCGCGTTGCAGCAGATCCCGCTGGCCCTGGGGACCGAGCGCGGCGAGGCCGAGTCCACCCTGGTGTCGTCGTGGCTGACCCTGTCCGCCACCGACTGGTCGAGCGCCTGGCAACCGCTGCTGGTCGCGGCAGGCGTGATCGCCCTGCACCTCATCGGGCACCGGTTCTTCCGCCACCTGCCGCTGTCGCTCATCGCCATCGTGGTTGCGACCCTGGCCGTGGAACTGGCCGGGGCCGACGTGGACCGGATCGGCGCCCTGCCCACCGGCCTGCCGATGCCCGCACTGCCCGAGCTCAGCCTGACGCTCGTCCAGGACCTTGCCGCCCCTGCGCTGGCGGTGGCCGCGCTGGCGGCCCTCGAGTCGCTGTTGTCCGCCCGGGTGGCCGACGGGATGCGGCCCGACGTGACGCCCACGAGCCCGGACCGAGAGCTGATGGGACAGGGCCTGGCCAACATCGCCTCAGGCCTGTTCGGGGGACTCCCCGCGACCGGTGCCATCGCCCGCACTGCCGTCAACGTGCGCTCCGGCGCGAAGACCCGCGTGGCCTCCGTCTCCCATGCCGTGGTCCTGCTCGCGGTGATGCTGCTGCTGGCGCCGCTGGTGTCGCGGATCCCGATGGCGGCGCTGGGTGGGGTCCTCCTGGTGACCGCCGGCCGGATGATCAACTTGAGGCTGGTCCGCACCCTCACCAGCGTGACCAGGGCGGACCGCAACACCTTCCTGCTCACCCTCGGTGCCACGGTCCTGCTGGACCTGGTGGCCGCGGTGCTTTTGGGGATCGGCATGGCCGCCCTCATGAGCCTGCGTCACATGGCGTCCTATTCCGCCGTCGCCCGCCAGTGGCTGCCCACCAACACCCGTGAGGGGGACGTCGACTTCACGCCCGAACAGGAGCATCTGCGCTCCCGCGTGGCGCTGTTCCGCGTCGACGGCGCCCTCTTCTACGGCGACGCCCGCCGCTTCGTCGACGAGGTCACCGCCGTCGATGACGAGATCGACGCCGTGATCCTGCGCTGCCACCGGATGCGCATCCTGGATGCGTCCGGGGCGGACGCCATCAAGGCGGTGTCGCGGCAGTTCAAGGCGCGCGGCGTGCGGTTCGTGGTCCAGGGCATGACCGAGTCCCAGCAGCGCACCTGCCGGCTGATGCACGTGTTCGACGAGGATCAGCACGTCCGGGAACTCTCCGAGGCGGTGGCCTGGGTGGATCGCGCCCTGGCCGGCCCCGACGAACAGGACTCCGCCCCCGATTCACCGCAGGAGGGGCCCGCCCGGTAGGTTGTCACCGTGCCCGAACAACGTCGTTACGAGGTCCTCCCCGGCAACCACGGCTCACGAGTCAAGGTGAAGATCCGCGGCAGAGCCATCCTGAGAACGCCCCGCCTCAACCGGGGCACCGCCTTCACCGCGGAGGAGCGCCGGAACCTCGGCCTCGTCGGGCTCCTGCCGACGGGTGTCACGCCCATCGACGCGCAGGTCCATCGCGCCTACGAGCAGTACCTGGAGGCTCGGCTGCCGATGGCGAAGTTCCGCCGCCTCGCCGCGCTCAAGGACCGCAACACCGTGCTGTTCTACCGGCTGCTCAGCGAGCACCTCGACGAGATGATGCCCATCGTCTACACCCCCACCATCGGCGACGCCATCGAGCAGTTCAGCCGCCAGTTCACCCGCCTCGACGGGGTGTTCCTGTCCATCGACTCGCCTGAGGACATCGAGGAGTCGCTGCGCGCCAGCGGCCGCACCGCCGACGACATCGACATCGTGGTGGTGACCGACTCGGAGGGGATCCTGGGCATCGGTGACCAGGGCGTGGGCGGGATCCTCATCTGCCACGGCAAGATGAGCCTCTACACCGCGGCGGCAGGCGTGGACCCGGACCGGATGATCGCCGTCGGGCTGGACGTGGGCACCGACAACCTGGGCCTGCTCAACGACGACCTGTACCCGGGGCTGCGGCACGCCCGGGTGCGCGGCGAGCGCTACGACGAGTTCGTGGAGGCCTTCGTCGACGCGGCCCAGCGCGTGTTCCCGCGGGCGATGATCCACTGGGAGGACTTCGGCGCGGCCAACGCCCACCGCATCCTCACCCGGTACCGCGACGAGGTGTGCACCTTCAACGACGACGTGCAGGGCACCGCCGCTGTCGTGGGGGCCGCCGCGCTGGCGGCCGTCCGGGCCAAGGGGGAGCGGCTGAGCGATCAGCGCATCGTCATCCACGGGGCGGGCACCGCCGGCGTGGGGATCGCGGACCTCATGCGCGACATGATGGCGGGCGAGGGCCTCGACGACGACGCGGCCCACCAGCGCTTCTGGTGCCTGAACAGCCGTGGCCTGATTACGGACGCGTCGTCGGGCGTGCGCGACTTCCAGCGCCCCTACGCCAGGGCCGCGGAGGAGGTGGCGGACTGGGACGTGGACCGACGCGGAGCGGTGTCGCTGACCGATGTGGTGCGCAACGTGCACCCCACCCTCCTCATCGGCACCTCCGGCCAGCCAGGCTCGTTCACCGAGCACATGGTGCGCGACATGGCCGCCCACGTGCACCAGCCCATCATCATGCCGCTGTCCAACCCGACGGCGCTGGCGGAGGCCACCCCCGCGGAGCTGCTCGAATGGACCGACGGCAGGGCCCTGCTCGCCACGGGTTCGCCGTTCGACCCGGTGCTGCGCGACGACGTCGAGTACGTCATCGCCCAGGCCAACAACGCGCTCGTCTTCCCGGGCCTGGGCCTGGGGGTGGCCGTCTGCGGCGCCACCCGGGTCACCGACCGGATGATCGCGGCGGCGGCGCGGGCGGTCGCCTCGATGGTGGGGATCCGGGGCGCGGGGGCCCCGCTGCTGCCGAGGATCAGCGACCTTCGCCGCGTGTCGGCCACCGTCGCGATCGCCGTGGCGAAGGCGGCCGCGGACGACGGCGTGGCCGCGATCGAGCTGGAGAATCCGGTCCAGGACGTGTTCGAGCGGATGTGGCAGCCGGTCTACCCGGAGCTCGTGCTGGATGCCGTGGAGTCAGCCGACGGGGAGTAGCTGGTCGATCCGCTCCACGATGTAAGTGGGCCGCTGGTCCTCCGGCAGCGCCGCGACATCCTCCAGCGTCGATTCCCCGGTCAGCACCAGGGCCGACGCCATGCCGGCGTCGACGGCCATCTGGACGTCGGTGTGGAGCCGGTCGCCCACCATCAGACACCGCGACACCTCCAGCCCCAGCCCACCCAACGCCGCCTCCAGCATCACGGGAGACGGTTTCCCCAGGCTGGCGCTGCACGTCACCCCTGTACACGCCTCGATCGCGGCCGTGATCGCCGCGCAGTCCGGCTCCCCGCGACCCCCGGGGAACGGGCAGAACCGGTCCGGGTTGGTCTGGATGAGGATGGCGCGCTTGTGGAACCACAGCGCGTCGAAGGCGATCTGCAGCTTGCGGTAGTCGAAGGTGCGGTCGTAGGACGCGACGACGATGTCGATCTCGG
>JAPUEL010000023.1 GCA_027492545.1 Propionibacteriaceae bacterium | reverse complement strand
GGGGCGGCTATTCCCTCCGCGGGGGGGGTTGTGCCGCCCGTATACGGGATGCAAAGACGGCGACGGTATGCGAAGTGCGCCCCCTCCCGTCGTCAGGTATGCGAAGACGGGGCCCGACCACACCAGACGGCTCCGCGAGGGAATGCGGGGGGGAGTTGGTCGAGCCCACCGGGCCAGCACAACCCCTTCCCGGCAATCCACAGCAGGAACTCCAACACAGCCCACCTTGTACACACCCTGCCTCCCGTCCGGGAGAACCACAGCCGCGTTCACGAGTGTGGGCACGTGCAGGAAGTCATCACACGCGCCCAGCTCGACCATCTCGGCTGGTCACGACACAGCCTCAGCTCCGCGATGCGCGCGAGGGAGCTCACACGCCTGCGTCGTGGCTACTACAGCCAGGCCGATGACACCACGCGCCCGACCATCCTGGCCACAAGAGAAGCGTGCAGCCCCGAGGCCGTCCTGAGCCATGCAACTGCTGCCTGGCTACACGGGCTACCGGTCAGGCGTGCGGCCATGGACTCGGTCCACGTGACGCGGAGCCGTCGCGGGGGCGGGCGCGCCGATCCCGGTGTGCACGTCTACGCCTGTCCTCTCATGCCGGACGAGGTCCAGTTCATCGGCGACCTTCCAGTCACCACCCTCGCGCGCACCATCGTCGACCTCGGGCGGCACGAACCGCTCGGTTGGGCGATCGCCAGCGGGGACGCGGCACTTCGCGCGGCAGCCTCAGCGGAGGAGCTCACGGCCCTGATCTCAACCCAACTCCACCGTGCCGCCCACCGTCCAGGTCTCCGGAGGGCCCGACTCGTGGCCGGCTTCCTGGATCCCCGTTCGGAGAGCCCCGGAGAGTCGCTCAGCCGGTGGTTGATCCACGAGGCGGGCCTTCCTCGTCCCGATCTGCAGGTGAAGCTGAAATCCTGGGACGAGGACGCCCGCGTGGACTACCTGTGGCAGGAGTTCGGGCTCATCGGCGAGTTCGACGGCGCCGTCAAGTACGGCATCGACCTGTCAGGCCCGGACCCGACGGCTGAGCTGATGAAGGAGAAGCGTCGAGAGGACGGCCTGCGCGCACACGGCTACATCGTCGTCCGATGGACGTGGGACGACCTGCGTGTGCAGGGAAGGGTCGCGCACCTCATCGAGACGGGGCTCGACACAGCGCGCCGGGCGGCGGGGCCCTCTTCGCACACCGCAGGGGTCTTTGCATCCCGCACACGGGATGCAAAGACCGCCACGCTGTGCGAAGTGGACCCCCAACCGGTCGTCGGCCGCGGGTTAGTCAGCCACGGCGGCGGAAGCGCGGCTTGAGTCTCGCCGTCGGGAGGGGCGGGGCCTCGAGCCGCCGCGTCGCCCCCGTGTAGCCGCGGACGTCGCCGAAGCGCTCGTCGCCCGCCTGCCACGCCTCCCGCAGCTCGACGATCTCCTCATGGCTGCGGCCGATGAAGTTCCACCACATCACGATCCCCTCCTCGAACGGCTCGCCGCCGAGCAGCATCAAGCGGCTGTCGCGGTCCGTGGGGTTGCGGAGGCGAAGGTGGCCGAGGCCAGCGTCGCGGACACCCATCGCATCCTTCTCGATCAGAACGCCGTCCATCTCCACGGCGCCGATGTCCACCAGCAGGCCGTGCTCGAAGCCGGCCTCGACCTCGAACTCCCACTCGGCGCCGGGCCGCAGGATCACCTCGGCGCCCAACAGCCGAGTCTCCGTAACGATCGGCGACGACGCCCCGGCCAGCTCCCCCACCATGACCCGGGCCGTCCCGCCGGGAATGTCGACGACGTCTGGCCGGTGGTGCTGGAAGCCGCGCGCCACGTCCTTGGCATGCTCGGGCAGCACCACCCACAGCTGCACGCCGTGCAGGTAGCCGGTCTGCCTGGTGGTGACCTCCGAGTGCGAGATGCCGCGGCCCGACGTCATGAGGTTGACCTCGCCGGGGCGGACCAAGTCGTGCACGCCGCCGGAGTCGCGGTGCTCGATCTCGCCGTCGAACAGCCAGCTGACGGTCTGCAGCGACGTGTGCGGATGCGGCGCGACGTCCATCCCGCCGGTGGCCTCGACGAGGTTGGGTCCGTAGTGGTCCGCGAAGCACCAGGCCCCGACGAAGGATCGCTCAAGCTGCGGGAGCGTGCGCCGGACCGTCATGGCGTCCGACCCCTCACCGAGCGCGACGAGCTTCGGCGACAGGTGCTGGACCTCGGTGGGCGGGTGGTTGTGGTGCTCGCAGTCGACGAACTGCGGTGAAGCCTCGACGTTGCTCATGGCGCCTCCCTCGGGAACTGGCTCCACGCTACCCGCCGGTGCGGTTGCCGCGGCGTCGTCGTCGAGACGCGTGCACCAACAGCCGCCTCCGAGCACCCCCGGCCACCGCTGCAACCACGACACGCAGCTGCGACGGCGTGTCGTGCACGGGAAGGGGCGACGAGGGATGTGGCAGGCGAGTGCCGGAGGGGAGGCGGGCGGGCGGGCCGAGGCCCGCCCCACTCAGCTCAGGCGAGGCGTGCAGGTACCGTCCACGAGTTCCCACAAACACCACACCCGTAATAAAAAGAGCAAAAAACATAACCTCAGCACC
>JAPUEL010000022.1 GCA_027492545.1 Propionibacteriaceae bacterium | reverse complement strand
AGGCCGAGCGGTTGCGCGGCCACCGACGCGGCAATGAGCGGATCGTAGGGATCGGCGACGACCACTGCGTCCTTGGTCGCGAAGTGCCGAAAGAAAGTCATCGGCGTCACTCCCGCCGCACCGGCGATCTGAGCGACCGTCGTCCCTTGATACCCGTGAGACTCGAACAACCCCAGGGCCGCCTCAAGGATCCGGGCTCGGGTCCGGGCGCTCCGAGAGCCGCGTTGCAGTGAGGTCACGCCATAATGTTAGTCACTAACATTCGATGTGGTCAGCGTCCGAGGGCTCATGGATGCACCGGGCTGACACCAGCCCGCTCCGGGCCGATGCGCGATAATGCCACCCGTGGAGCGAACAGGTGCCGATGTCGATGAGTTCCTCGCCTCGGTCGAGGGCAGTCAGGGCGATGATCTGCGTGCACTGGATCGCGTCGTCAGCGAGGAACTTGACGATCTCCCGCGAGAACTTTGGGAGGGGGTCTTCTGGGGTGGCTCGGCCCAGAGCATCATCGGCTACGGCACCATCACTCAGCCCCGGCCCCGCGGACAACAAGCCGAGTGGTTCTTGGTCGGCCTCGCGGCCCAGAAGCAGCACCTGAGCCTCTACGTGAATGCAGTGGAACAGGGGGACTATCTCGTCCGGCACCGCGCCGACTACCTGGGCAACGTCAGAGTGGGAGCCAGCGCGGCTACCTTCAAGCGGCTCGCCGATCTCGACCTGGACGCGCTCCGCTCCCTGCTGCGGCGCGCATACGAACTCGCCGGCTAGATGGTTCTGGGGCCTGCTGGGCCTCAGCCCTGTTGGCTCCGCTGACGATCGTCGTGGCGCCAGCCGGGTTCGGGAAGACGACGCTGCTGCGGATCTGGCAGGCCGATGCGAGTGAGGACGCGGTCGATCCCCGCGCGCGAGTTGATGCTCCCGCTCGCCCACCTGACCACGCTGACCGGGTCGATCACGTTGATCGGAACCAGCTCCAACCTCTTGATCGCCGGCATTGCCAAGGACAGCGGCGTGAGCATGACCATGCTCTCATTCGCCCCGGTCGCGCTGCCCGTCGCCCTCGTCGGCATCGCCCTGCTCTACTTCGCCGGACCACGAATGCTACGGGGAACTGACGTCCGTACGGCCAAACCACGCGAGAGGTCACCCGAGAAACTGGGCGGCTCGCCGGAAGTCGTCGAGGAAGTACAGGCCAGGGCCGAGCGAAGCGAACGCGTGCGCACCACGTCAACCGGGCCGACCCTGACAGTCAGGCTGACCGAGCCACTGTCCATCCTCGTTGCCTCCGTCCAGGTGCTGCGGAACCTCGGCGTCACCGACGCGATCGAGACCGAAGGGCACGCGCCCGCATCCCCCGGACTCGCGCTGGATGCTGTGGGATGAACTCCTCCGCGACAGGGCCCGAACGCACGCCACCTCGTATCAGCGCGTACGCTCGCCACGCCGTCCACCGCTGCCGAGAACGTTGGCCGGGACGAGGAAGACTTGATCTGCGCCGACACCTGACGCCGGCAGGCCAGTCAGGAACCGACGGAAGGAGCCGACATGACGGATCTCGTACCCAGGGATGACATCCCTGACGACGAGGACGGCCTGTTCCACTACGTGGCCGACCTCATCGAGCAGGGGCGCCACGTCGCCTCCTCCCAGGCGAATGCGGCACTCACCGTGACTTACTGGCTGATCGGTCGAGCGATCTCGATGAACATGCTCCGTCAAGAGCGCGCTGACTACGGTAAACAAATTGTCGCTACGCTGTCGCGACAATTGACGACCCGCTTCGGGCGCGGCTTCGAACTCGCCTCGTTGCGCCGTATGGTCCAGTTTGCCCAGGAGTTCCCCGACTACGAGATTGTCGCTACAGTGTCGCGACAATTGAGTTGGAGCCACCTCAAGGAGTTGCTTCCGCTGACCTCGGACGAAGCCCGGGCCTTCTACATCGAGCAGACCACCCTCAAACGCCTCGGGGTCCGCGACCTGCGCCAAGCCATCGCCCGCAAGGCCTGGGAACGCCGCGAGATCGCCAACAGCCAGATCCCCGTAGGCTCAGCCGTTCCTCGCGACACGTTCACCGACCCGGTCTTCCTGGACATGCTCGGCCTGCACGACACCTACCTGGAGAAGGACCTTGAGGCCGCCATCCTCAACGACCTCCGGACCTTCCTGATGGAAGTCGGCCACGGTTTCACCTTCGTCGCCAGCCAGAAACGTATGGCAGTCGGCACCAAGGAGTATCGACTCGACCTGCTGTTCTTCAGCCGTCCACTGCGGCGCCTGGTGGCCGTGGAACTGAAGCTTGGGGCCTTCCGTCCGGCCTTCAAGGGCCAGATGGAGGCCTACCTGAAATGGCTCGACACCTACGAGCGTCAACCCGGCGAGGAAGCACCCATCGGGCTGATCCTGTGCTCCGAAGCCGACCGCGAAGAGGTCGAGTTCCTCGAACTACACAAGGACGGCATCGCGGTCATGGAGTACTGGACGACGCTGCCACCCCGAGCAGAACTCGAGTCCAAGCTGCGCCAGATCGTCCGGGACGCCCAAGAACGCCTCACCCGCAGAGGCATCGCGGCCACACTCTCCGACAGCATCCAAGACGACGGGACAGACGACTGAACTGCCCTCCTGGGTCAAGTCCCCGGAAGTGGTGTAGCCGCTGATCCTTCGAGAGCTTTGTTCAG
>JAPUEL010000021.1 GCA_027492545.1 Propionibacteriaceae bacterium | reverse complement strand
TGAGTCAACAATCCCGCCCATCGACCCAGATCTTTGGGAGACACGCCCTAGCCGCCTGGGGAGTCGTCACGCGCAGGGCCCTGGCGACGTGCCTGAGACCGGCGACGCAGCGCGGTAATGAGGCCCGCCACCGCGAGGAGCAGGCCGGCGACCACGACGAGGGTAGGTCCGGCACCGGCGATCAGCGACCCGATGCGGGACGACGCCCTACTGACCCATTCGACGGGGCCCCCCGTGATCAGGTCGCCCTGGAAGGCGCGGTACTCCACCCAGCCGTACCAGGCCACATACGCGCCGGCGAGCACGAGAAACACGCCGGAGATCCGCTTTACCTGGGGCGCGAACGCACGCAGCCGGCCCGACACACCCGAGCCGAGCAGCGCGGTGACGAGCGCAAGCACTGAGAGCATCGCCCCCATACCGAGGGCGTACCCCACGAGTGCCACCACCCCCACCGAGGCAGATCCGCCCGACACAGTGAACGCGGACACAACGGCTGCGAGGAACACGGGGAGTGTGCATGACAGCGACACCGTGGCGTAGATGACGCCGTAGGCCACCATGCCCCGCGGGCTGCCGTCGACGGTCAGCCGTGCCCGCGGCAGGTTGAGTGCCAGTTCCCGCCCCGTCAGCAGATACATACCGGCGATCATCAACAGGAGCCCGGAGGCGGCGGTCACGACGCTCAGCCAGTCCCCCAGGCTGAGGGACAGCAGCGTGATCAACATCCCGGCGATCCCGAAGACAAGAATGAAGCCGACGGTGACCGCCGCCCCCACCCCGAGAGCGCGCCCGACGGCGGCCCGGCGCCCTGCGGGCTCGCCCAGGAACAGCGCCAGGTAGGCAGGCAGCATCGCGAATCCGCAGGGGTTGAACGCCGCGATGGCGCCCGCCGAGACGGCCAGGGCGAGGGCGGGAAGCAGTTCTGCAGTCATCGCCGGGCACCGCCGCTGCCCTCGTCAGGGTGAGGGGCGCCGGCGCCTGGGCCTACGAGACCGGCGCCCGGTGTGTCCCGGTGTCCCGCGACACGGGATGACGACGGATGGACCCGCATGGCAGACCTGCTTCCTCGTGCGGTGGCCCGCTCGATGCCACAGACAACCCCCGCAAGGAACAGAAGATTCCTGCCCGGCCGGAAGTAGTTGCCGGCACGGGGTGTTATCGGAGGTATCCGTCAGGGAAGGTACTCCGCCATGAAGCGCATCATCCTCGCCGCAGCACTCGCTCTCGCCGTCGCCTCCGGGTGCGCCGCCAGCGATCCGGCCGTCCCAGAGCCCGAGGGTTCGACCGCAGTGCCGAGCGATGGTGCGGCTGCGACGAGCGCACCCGCCCCGTCGACCATCGCCTCCGAGAGCCCGACGGCCGTGCCAGAGGGTTCTTCGGAGCCCAGCACCAGCGCCCCGGCCGCGGCGTCGCGGGCTCACCTGGCCGTGGCCACCCTCACCGGAGAAACCTTCGACGCCGCCGCGACCGAGGGCCGGCCCGTCATCCTGTGGTTCTGGGCCCCCTGGTGCACCATCTGCCGCGCCGAGGCGCCCGACGTCATCGAGGTCGTCGGCGAGCTCGAGTCATCGGGGTCGGACGTCACCATCCTGGGAGTTCCCGGCCGCGGCGAGGTGCCGGAGATGGAGGACTTCGTCACCGACACCGGCACGGGGGTGCTCACCCACCTCGTCGACACAGAGGGTGTCCTATGGCGCGAGTACGGGGTGGTGTACCAGCCTGCCTTCGCGCTGCTCAGCCCCGACGGGGAGGTCGAGGTGATCAACGGAGCGCTCGGTGCCGACGGGCTCCGGGAAGCGGCCGCCCGCCTGACAGGCGCCTGAGACGCGAGCACCTCGTCACGCAGGACGCGCTCGGCCCCGCAATCACCGCGCAGTTCTTCAGGGGGCCCGCGCACAGCGCCGACCCGCTGCGGGAGCGCCCCGCCCGGCACTCTGAGTCACCTCACCGTCGACGGCGCCACCCTGGTCCTGGAGCTGCGAGACGCCCACGGACTGGACAGCCTCGCCAGGACACGGACGCCCACTCGCGGCAGGCGGTGAACCGCCGGTGGTCATCACCGTGAGTTCGTCGGGGGGATCGGTGAGACTGCGGCGACGCACGCCAGGGCGGGGATCCCGGCGCCGGCAGCCAGGACGTCGGGATCCTCCCCTCTGCCTCGTGCGGCGGTCGCAAGGGCCATGACCTTCGGGGAGTGAGTCACTCCGCTCCGTCGGGTGGGCGGCGGGAGCATGATGGTGTCGAGGGGGTGGCCGCCATGGTGGCGCCGTTTTTCGCCTTGGGTCTGGACGACGCCGTCAGCCTGATCGCTGTCTTTGTGGTGCGCCGGAAGCGGCTCGACCTCGTCGCGCGCTCCGGCTGGCTGTACCTTCTCCTGGCCGGACCCACTGTGCTCGGGATGGTGATCGCCTACCGGGAGGCGAGCCCCGTGCAGTACCCGGTGTTCCTGGGCATCTTCCTGGGATTCCTTTCGCTGGAAGCACTCTACGACTGGGTGCTGAAGCTGCCCTTCCGGGAGACGATGGACTGGCGGCTCCTCGCGCCGCTGGTCATCGCGGTCGCGCAGTTCGTTCTGAACGCGGTCACCCACGGACCTCGACGTAGGCGCTCGTCATGAGCGAACGCCGCCCGATCCGCGTCGCCGCCGGCGCGCTGATCATGTGGACCGCCATCGCCATGCTCGCCCTGGCCATGGTGCGTGTCGCCGCGGCGCAGGAGCCCCTCACGCCCGCACCCGCCGCTGCGTCGCGCTGGGCCACACCCAGCGAGATCGGCGACTTCGTGGAGCGGCGCGCCGCAGAGTTGAGACTGGCGGGCCTGGCCGTCGTCGTCGTCCTGGACGGCGAGGTCTACCACGAGAGCTACCTCGGCACGGCGGGAGCCGGCCGCCCCGTGACCCGGGAGACCCCCTTCGTGCTGGGTTCCACCAGCAAGCAGTTCACGGCGCTCGCTGTCCAGCGGCTGATCTCCGACGGCAGGCTGAGCCTAGAGACGCGGCTCGGCGACGTGCTTCCCGCTGGGCCGACCGGCAGAGGCCTGGGAGCGGTCACCATCCGGGAGTTGCTCGGGCACACCTCTGGGCTCTCGACCACGACCGGGCTTGGTCAGTGGGGATGGTCGCCCGGGCGGCCGGACTCGATCGGGGCCAACGCCCAAGCGCTCGACCTGACCACCCCCGCGCCACACCCCGGCGCCTACGCCTACTCGAACAGCAACTACGACCTGCTCGGCGCCGTCGTCGAGCAGGCGACCGGCGAGCCGTTCCAGTCGGCGATGGCGACACTCGTCTACCAGCCCCTGGGCCTGACGCACACCAGCGCGACCCCCACACCCGGTGCCGTCGACGGGGTGGCCACGGGGCACCACCTCTGGCTCGAGCTGTTCACGACGCCCACACCCTGCCCGTGCACCCCGGGAGCGGTGCCGTCAGCGTTCCAGGTGTCCAGCGCCGGGGACCTGACCAGGCTGGTGGGCGCCCACCTGGGAAGCGTGACGACCGAGCTGCCCGACGCTGTTCTGGACGCGACCCGCGAGCCGCTGGTCACCGTCGACGCGTACTCGCAGTACGGGTCCGGGTGGGTGGTGCGCCCGCTGTGGGAGTTGCTCGACCGCGTCGGCGATCCCCTGGCCACCACACCGGACGGCGCGCCGCTGCCCACCTGCGTCGACCATCTCGGCAGCACCTACCGGTCCCAGTCCTACCTGCTCGCCTGCCCGACGCTGGGCTTCGGGATCGTGGCGGTGACCAACACCGGCGCGGGCCTCGACACGACGCGCTGGGCGCGGTTCCAGTCCGAGCTCACGCACGTCGTCCTGGGCACTCCCGCTCCACCGCCGTCGTTCAACCCCATCGAGGCCAACGCGGCGCTGGTCGTCCTGGGCGCCCTGCTTGTTCAGGCTCTGACCGTGGTGCCGCTGCTCGCCCGACGACGGGGTCCGGTGCGCCCGGCGGTGGGCGTCGCCGGGGCAACGGTCTCGCTCGTGCTGTGGTGGGGGTACGCGCCTGCGCGGCTCGGGTGCAGGGTGCCGCTCGCATCGCTGTGGGCGGCCGCTCCGGAGCTCGGCATGGCGACCCTCGTCAGCACCGCCCTGGCCGCCGTGGCACTGGCGGTGGTCGTCGCACACCGACGCGGCACGGGGTGACATTCCATCGCTAGACCCGCGGTGGTTTGGACGTGACACGCTTCCGCCGCGGGCGGCCCAGCCATCGGCCCCGGGAAGAGGTGGCGACGCGGTGCGGCTCAGCCGAGGCGGGTTCAGCCGACGGGCTCGCGAGCCGGGCGAGTTCGTCGGCCAGCGCCTTCCCCGCCTCCGGCACGCGGAGCGCGCCACCGTCGGCGTGGATGGCCACCTCGAGCCGCCCGGCATACGACATGGCCGCGACGCCGAAGCGGACGTTGCCCTGGATCGCCGCCACGGGCCAGGCCCGCACGAGGGGCGCGCCCGCGACCACCAGCGGGCGGTCGGGTCCGCGGACGTTGGTCACGAAGAGGGCGATGAACCGCTGCCTGCGGGCCAGGCGTGCGAACAGCCGCGACCCCCAGCGGGTGCGGGTCAACTCGAAGGTGCCTTGGCCGCGCGCCTCGGACTTCCCTGCACGCGTGACCTGGGCGATGCGGGAGAGCCTGGCCCCGGGGTCCGACACCCCTGTGGCGAGCGGTACCAGCATGACGCCCACCGCGTTGCCGGACGAGCCCCGCTCCGGCAGGGCCACGGGGACGCTGGCCGGCAGTACCGGCGGGACGCGATGCCCGTCAGCGCGCAGCGCCGCCTCCGCGGCCACGACCGCCGCGGCCAGCAGCGCGTCGTTGACGGTGGCTCCCGCTCTCCTGGCGGATCCCGCCAAGGCCCTGAGCTCGACGTCGGCGAAGAAGACGCCTCGCCGGGGACCGATCGGGCCCAGCAGCACCGTCGGGGGGACGGTGGCCCGAAACACGGCCGCGATGCGAGCGAGCCCGGCCGCGAAGGCACGCAGCCGAGGACGCCGACGCGGCGCGCGAGTGGCGGCGATGGGGCCGGGCTGCGCCGCCTCGGCGCCGAAGAGGCGCTCGACGAGCCGGACGCCCGCGACCCCGTCGGCCACGCAGTGGTGCACGCGCAGGATGATGCCGGGCGCGGGTGTCGCGGCGCCCGGGACGATGAGCAGTTCCCAGAGCGGCCGCTCGGGGGGCAGGGGCGTGGTCATGAGGCGGGCGGCCAGCTCGGACAGACCGGCCGCACCGGCGACGGGTGGGGCCAGCCTGATGTGGCGGTCCAGGTCCGGCCGGCAGGGCTCCCAGGTCAGCGTCCGCTGGTCGACGCGCCGGGAAAAACGGGCGAGCTCGGGGTCGGCCAGCCTCTCCGCGATGCCGATGCGCAGACGATCGATGTCCGCGGTGCCGTCCGAGGCGACGAATCCCCCGACGTCGAGCAGTCCTGCCAGGAGAAACACGTTCACCTGGTCGGGCGAATCCATCACTACGTTGGACGCGTCGGCGGGGCTCAGCCGCTCCCGGTCACGCACCATGGGGCCGATCCTGCTCCGGGCACTGGTCGACGTCAAGGTCCCACCTCAACCCTCTCCAGGCTCACGCAGCCCGTCAATGTTGCGCAGCTGGGCGAAGGCCGTCCACATCCTGCGTGCTGATCCGGGCCCCGAGTCCAGGGACGCGCCCAGCCGTTGCGTCGCGAAATCGCCGGGCCTAGCCTGCGAGATGCAGGCTCTGCCGCCGAAGGGTGGGGAGGGCTGCCCCCCGGACCCGCTCAGGGCGAGCCCGGCGTCACAGAAGGGGCACGGCAATGGCACGCAAGACGGTTGATTGCAGGGCGATCCCCAACGAGGTCGGCTGCACGCTCACGATGTCGGGCGAGGAGGAGGAGCTTCTGGAGGCCGCTGTGGTCCACGCGGTCACGCGCCATCAGGACCACGACAGCGCCGAGTTGCGCAGCGGAATCCAGGCCTCGATGGTCGACGAGGTGGCCGCCTCCTCCTGACCCGGCTGTCGCCGGCCCGAAGGGCCCGGCACAGGCGAGCGTCGACCCCGACCGAGGTCTCTCATCACGTAGTCGAGCGAGACCCTGGACCCCTTGCAGTTCTAGGCATCCCGCGATACCTTGCAGTCCTAGGCATTCGCAGGAGGACGACGTGAGGGTTGGCAAGGATCTGGTCGCGGCCGCCGCGACCCCGCTCGTGTTGGGGATCCTCGCGGAGGGTGAGTCGTACGGCTACGCGATCCTCAAGCGGGTGGGTGAGCTCTCGGGAGGCGAGCTGACCTGGACGGAGGGCATGCTCTACCCGCTGCTTCACCGCCTCGAGCGGCTCGGCTACGTCGAGGCGGGGTGGCGGACGTCGGCCGAGGGCCGCCGACGCAAGCACTACCGGCTCACCATGGAGGGCCGCGCGGCGCTCGCCGAGCACGGCGAGCAGTGGCGCGTGGTGAGCGAGGCGCTGCGGCAGATCTGGGCTGAGACCGACGTCCATCCCCGCCACTTGGCGGCGGGAGGGGCTCTCGGATGACCGGCCGACACTCCCCCAGCGGCACCGAGTCCGGCGTCGAGGCGCGCATCGCGTCCTGGCGCGGGTTCGTCGGGCGCCGCGCCGCGATCAGCACCGCTGACGTCGATGAGCTCGAGGCGCACCTGCGCGACCAGATGGGCGAGCTCGAGAGCGTCGGGCTGTCGGAGGACGAGGCGTTCCTCATCGCCGTCGGCCGGCTGGGTGAGGTGGACGCGCTCTCGCGCGAGTACGCCCAGGAGCATTCGGACCGGCTGTGGAAGCAGCTCGTGGCAGGCCCCACCGACTCGGACCCCGAGGGCCGACGGGGGCTCGGTGTGGCGCTGGGTCTGGGCGTCGCGGCGGCCGTCGCGGTGAAGGTGCCCGCACTCTTCGGCATCGGACTCGAGGAGAACCCGGAGGTCTTCGTCAAGAACCTCCCCCTCCTCGTCCTGCCCTTCCTCGCAGGCTTCTTCGTGTGGCGTGCCGGAGTAGGGCCAGGCATGAGGGCCCGTCTCCTCGCCATCGTCGGTGTCGCGGTGGCGGTGTCCGCACTGGTGCTCAACCTCTACCCGTTCGGCGCGCAGTCCGACACTGCGGTGCTCGCCATGGAGTCGGCCACCGAGATCCTGGCCGCCCTCCATCTCCCCGTCGCGCTCTGGCTCGTGCTCGGGGTGGCGCATGCGGGCGGCGACTGGCGATCTGAGCGGTCACGGATGGACTACATCCGGTTCACGGGCGAGTGGTTCATCTACTACGTACTCATCGGGCTCGGGGGCGGCGTGCTGCTGGGGCTCACCGCCGGGGTGTTCAGCACCATCGGGGTCGACACCGAGACCGCCCTGTTCTCCTGGATCCTCCCCTGCGGCGCTGCCGGGGCCGTGCTGGTCGCGGCCTGGCTCGTGGGCGCCAAGCAGGGGGTCATCGAGAACATGGCACCGGTGCTGACGAGGGTGTTCACACCCCTCTTCGCCGTCATGCTCCTCGCCTTCGGTGTGACCGCGGTCTGGCAGGGCGACGCCCGCACCGTCGACCGCGAGCTGCTCATCGTGTTCGATCTGGTGCTCATCGTCGTGCTCGCACTTGTGCTCTACTCGGTGTCGGCCCGCGACCCCCTCGCCCCTCCTGGCGGGTTCGAACGACTGCAGGTGGTCCTGCTCGGCAGCGCGATCATCGTCGACGGCTACGTGTTGGTGGCCATGCTGAGCCGGATCGGCGCGTTCGGGTTCAGCCCGAACAAGGTGGCGTCGCTGGGTCTGAACATGCTCGTGCTGGTCAACCTCGTGGGTTCGCTGGTGATCCTGATCGGCTTCCTGCGGGGGCGTCGCCCCTACGCGCACCTGGAACGCTGGCACACGGGCTATCTGCCGGTGTACCTGGGCTGGGCAGCGTTCGTGGGAGTCGCGTTCGGTCCGATCTTCGCCTGGGCCTGAGCCGGCCGCCCCGCACGTCAGGGCGGCTCGCCGGTCTTGGCCTTCAGCGGGCCTGAAGGCATTGGCGACCGCGGCCTACTTGACGAGGGCCTTGAGAACGACCAGAGCCAGCCCGAGCAGCGAGGTGACGACGGCGCCGAGGAACCTGGCCTGTGGCCTGGGCGACCACGAAGCCACGCCGAGCCAGCCCAGGACGCCGAGGATCAGGACCGCAACCCAGAGGGTTCCCCAGATCGCGTTCTGGTCGCTGAGAAGGTTGAGCGTACCCATGGTGAGCACCACGAGCGGAATGACCCCTGCCAGGAGCATGCCCCAGGAGTGGTCCAGCGAATCGCGGGTCGCTCTGACCGCCCGCGTCCGCCACGGGGTGTCGCCTTCGTACTCGTCGCCGAGGTGGGCCACCGCGCCGGCGTAGACGTGGGCCGCCCAGAAGACCACCAGCGTGGCGATCACTTTGACGAGCACGTCCCACGAGGCCTCCTCGGAGTTGCCCAGGATCACGACAAGCCCCGCCACGAGGATCACCCCATGGATGGCCGGCTCGCTGACGATGAACTTGACGATCGATCCCCCGGCGAGCGTTGCGGCCATCAGGCACCCGCTCCCGACGTCAGTGGCACGCGGGAGCGCCCGCGGACCGCCCCTCTGGACTGTCCGCCCAGGTCGGGCGTGGCGGTGAGCACGTGCGGAGCTCCTGTCAACTGATGAGATCCTCGCCCGTCGAGAGCAAGACAAGCCCCACGAGGGTACCGCCGCCGGCACCCGGAGAACTCACCTTCTCCGGGTGATTGTCCGGAACTGGCGGAGACCCCAGGCTTGAGCTTGTGTACCTGTGAGTCCGCGGCGTCCAGGGCAGGTCTAACCAACCGATCCGCCCCTGACTCGGCCGCTGGGCAAATGTTCGACGCATCAAAGAGGAGCGGCCATGTCCGAACACTTCCACCCGCAGGGGAAGCTTCCGTCCGAGGCGACCATCGCCGCCCAGGCCGCGCTGAGGAAATCGCTGCCCTTCCACGACACCCGCGACCTCGACGAGGCCCGCAAGGGGTTCATCGCCGCCCCCGATTTTCGCCAGATCATGGCCGACGCAGGCCACGTCGCGTGGAACATCGGCGCCTACGACTACCTGCTCGACGGGCAGCAGTTCGACAGCATCCACCCGTCGCTGCAGCGGCAGGCCACCCTCAACATGGAGTACGGGCTGTACGAGGTGGTTCCGGGCGCCGTCTACCAGGTGCGCGGGTTCGACCTGGCCAACATCAGCTTCGTCAGGTCCGACAGCGGCTGGATCGTCTTCGATCCGCTGACCAACCGCGAGACGGCCGCCGCCGCGCTGGCGCTGGTCAACGAACACCTGGGTGAGCGCCCTGTGGTCGCGGTGGTGTACTCACATAGCCACGTGGACCACTTCGGCGGGGTCCGGGGTGTGGTGGACGAGGCCGACGTCAAGGCCGGCCGCGTGCAGGTCATCGCCCCCGTCGGGTTCATGACCCACGCGGTTGCCGAGAACGTCTACTCCGGAAACGCCATGAACCGGCGCGCCTTTTACCAGTACGGCGTGCTGCTGGACCGCAGCCCGTTCGGTCACGTCGATCAGGCGATCGGGAAGGCTGTCGCGGCCGGTTCGGTCGGCTTGATCGCACCCACCGTGATCATCAGCGACGACATCGAGGAATTGACGGTCGACGGGGTCCGGATGGTGTTCCAGAACACCCCCGGCACTGAGGCGCCGGCGGAGATGAACACCTGGTTCCCGGACCTCAAGGCGTTCTGGGCGGCGGAGAACATCGTGGCCACCATCCACAACATCTACACGCTGCGCGGGGCGCTGGTCCGCGACGCCCTCGAATGGTCACGCCAGATCAACAAGGCCCTCTACCTGTTCGGGCGCGAAGCAGACGTGATGTTCGCGTCCCATTCGTGGCCGCGGTGGGGCAACGACCGCATCCAGGAGGTGATGCGCACGCAGCGCGACACCTACGCGAACCTCAACAACGGTGTCCTCCACCTGGCGAATCAGGGGGTCACGATCAACGAGGTGCACAACGAGTACCGCGTGCCCGACAGCCTGCAGCAGGAGTGGTCAGCCCGCAGCTACCACGGGTCGGTCGAACACAACAGCCGCGCCGTGATCAACCGCTACCTGGGGTACTGGGACGGGAACCCGGCTACCCTCATTCCGCTGTCGCCCGGCGACTCGGCACCGCTGTACGTCGAGATGATGGGCGGCGCCGAGCCGATCCTCGCCAGGGGCCGCGGCCTCATCGCCAACGGCGACTACCTACTCGCCACCGAGATCCTCAACAAGCTCGTGTTCGCGGAGCCGCTCAACCAGGAGGCCAAGGGGCTCCTGGCCGACGCGTTCGAGCAACTCGGCTACCAGCAGGAGAGCCCGAGCGTCCGCAACAGCTTCCTTGCGGCGGCACTCGAGCTCCGATCCGGCATCCCGACCGGCGGCATCCCGAAGACCGGTGGCCCCGACGTCATCCGCGCGCTGAGCACGTCCCAGTTCCTGGACTTCCTGGGGATCCGGCTCGACAGTGCGGCGGCGGCAGGCACGTCGTTCACCATCAACCTGGTGACTCCGGACACGTCGGAGACGTTCGTGGTGGAGTTGAGCCACTCCACCCTGACCAACCTCGAGGGAGTCCTCGCCGACGATCCCGACCTCACGATGACCGTGAATCGCAGCGACCTCGAGCAGGCGATGACAGGGGCCACAACCCTGCAGCAGCTGGTCGCCGACGGGGTGGCGCGGCTCGACGGCGACTCCAGCGTCCTGTCCACCTTGGGGTCGCTCCTCGTGCACTTCGAGGTGGGCTTCGAGATCCTCCCCGGCACGGGCAGCGCTCGGCTGAGCTCGGCCATGGCGGACTTCGAACAGGAGCCCCTCGGCGACACCGCGGGCGGCTGATGTTGTTCCCGCATCCAGTCCCGCTCCAGAAGCTCCGTGCGCGACCCTGGTCGGCGGGCGGGAGCCATGGAGGATGATCCCGTCTCCACCCACGACTATCTGCGATTCGGTGTCTTCAGCACGTTGCGCATGTTCCGCGCACTGACGCAGTACCCGTCTCTGGATCGGCTGCTCGAGTTGAGCGTGCCCACGCTCGTCGTCGTCGGGGACCGTGACCCGCTGATGCCGGGCGCTGAGCGCATTCACGAGGTCGCCGCCCGCACGGACAACCACGTGCTGCTCGTGATGCTCGAGGGCGCGGCGCACGCGATCAACTTCAGCCATCCCGGCGAACTGGCCCACCTCATCCGCCTGTTCATGGACGACCAGCCGATCGTCGACGACCCCCACTCACCCGGCACCTCCCACCTGACCGAGGTGCACCGCGGCGTGCTGCATCCGAAGCCGATCACCGAGTGAACGGTTCCGGCGCCGCCTCAACCCCCAGCACGACTGGGGACACATCGCCGTCGCACGGGGTTGGGATGCGGCATGTGAGTGGGGACTGTGGCCACCCAACGCCCTGCGGGCGCGCCCCTCCAGTCTGTGCTGACACGTGTCCAGCCATTGCCCAGGTCTCGGAGTGCTCCCGCGGGTGCTGGCCCCGGCATTCGCTGCGGTGTGCAGAGGCCGGTTTCAGGCGTCCCTGCGTTCGAACCAGAGCCAGGCCGTAGTCAGGACCGCGACGCCGACTCCCGCTGCGAGGAACGTCCAGGCTGGGACGAACAGTGACGCAGTGCTGACCGCATAGGGCGCGAGGAAGCCGATGTAGGTGAGGCCGTAGACGATCGCCGTCGTGGGGGCCATCAGCTGCGGAGGCGTGTGGTGCTCGACGATCGTGATGCTGCCCACCATGAGGAGGCCGTGCGCCGCTCCCAGAACCACCGAGGCGGGCAACAGCCAGAGCGGGTGGGGCACCAGTGCGGCGGTGGTCGCGATCATCATCCCGAGGGTCAGCACGGCCATGCCGAGCGGTGGCGTCCGTCCGGGATCATGATGGGCGTAGCGTCGGACCGACGGCTGGACCATCACGCTGGTACCAAGGGTGAGTCCCGCGGTCAGGCCGGCGGCGGCGACCCGGGGCAGGCCCGGGACCGGACCCACCAGGGCCGGGGTGACGGCGAACGCGACCGTCGCGGCCCCGAACACCCACGGCGCAGACGGCACGATCAGCTTCCAGAACCAGCCGTGCATCAAGTGCCGCGCGGCGACGGCGACCGTCGGCGTGGGCTGGTCGGAGGTGTCCATCTCCGGCACATTCCAGACGAGTGCTGCGGCAACCGCTTGGGCGATGAGGTGCACGGCGTAGGTGAGGTGCAGTGGCGCCGGGAGCCATCGTGCGAGGGCTCCTGCGACCATGGGTCCGATCGCGAACCCGGCCGTCAACGCAACCGTGGAACGGCGGGCACCGGTGCCCAGCGGCAGCCCGGCGGACAACTCCTTCACCCACGCAGTGCCGGGCGCCATGATGAAGCCGACCCCGATCCCGGACACGATCCGCCCGGCGAACAGCAGCACGGGCGAATCAGCACCGAGCAGCAGCAGGACGCTGCCCAGCAGCATCAGGATCGACGAGATCCGGACCAGGGGACGCTTGCCGGTGTGCTGCGACATCCACGCTGCCGCGAGCAGGGCGGGCACGAGGCCGCCGACATAGGCGGCGAACATGCCTGTCACCAGCTGCTCTGACAGTCCCCGCTGCTCGCGGTAGACCAGCAGCATCGGTGCGAACTGATTGGCACCCCAGCCTGCGGCCAGCATGGCGGCCGCCACCCGACGCCACGTTCGGGGGGTGGCGCCGGTGGGCAGAGGGAACATGAGCTGATCCTCCCGCATCGGGACACCACCCGGCAGGACACGGTCGGTTCGGCCACCCCCCGCTCGCCGAGAGAATGCCGAAACCGATCGGGCGAGTTCATGTCGAGCGCGGCCTACCAACCTGAGGGCGCGTAGTCCTTCAGGAAGACGCCGAACAGGTCCTCGCCGGCCTGCCCGCGGACGATCGGGTCGTAGACCCGAGCGGCTCCGTCGACCAGATCCAAGGGGGCATGGAAGCCCTCCTCGGCGAGCCGAACCTTCGTGGGGTGCGGGCGCTCGTCGGTGATCCAGCCGGTGTCGACGCTGGTCATCAGGATGCCGTCGGACTCGAACAGCTCCCGCGCGCTCGTCCGGGTCAACATGTTGACCGCCGCCTTCGCCATGTTGGTGTGCGGATGACCGGGACCCTTGTAGCCGCGCGCGAAGACCCCCTCCATCGCTGACACGTTGACCACGTACGCCCGCGCCGGACCACTCCCCACGCTCCTGGCCGCCTCGGCCAGGCGCGGCCGCAGGCGGCTGATGAGGATGAACGGCGCCGTCTCGTTGCAGAGCTGCACCTCGAGCATCTCGAGCGCGTCCACCTCGCCGACGCCCTGGACCCAGCTGTTCGAGTCGTGAAGGTCGGGAACGAGCCCTCCCGCGTCGATCGCTGAGCCGTCGGCCAGACGCGCCAGCGACGACGAGCCCGGAGCCAGAGCCATGTCCGTCAGGCGCTGAGCGTGGCGGGCCGCGACCTCGGCATCCGCGTGAGTGGCGACAGAGCCGGTGACCGCGACGTCCGCCGCCGCGAGCAGCGGGTGCGCCTTGACCGACTCGGCCAGCGCCAGAGGATGCAGGTCCCGTGTGTGCCCGAACGTCAGGAGTTCTGGGCCTTGGCCCTCGGGCCACAGTCCGTCCGGGACCGGGATCGACTCCGCGTCGACGAGGGGCGCGTACGCACCAGGCGAGCGTCGCACGGTCTGTGCCGCGTTGTTGATCAGGATGTCCAGCGGGCCCCGGGCGGCCACCGCGTCGGCCAATGCGATGACCTGGGACGGATCACGCAGGTCGATGCCGACGACGTGGAGTCGATGCAGCCAGTCCGCGGCGTCGGGCATCGCCGCGAAGCGTCGCACGGCGTCGCGCGGGAAGCGGGTGGTGATCGTGGTGTGGGCACCATCGCGCAGCAGCCGCAGCGCGATGTGCATGCCGATCTTCGCCCGACCGCCGGTCAGCAGCGCTCGCTTGCCAACCAGATCCGTCCGCGCCCCGCGCTTGGTGTGACTCATGGCCGCACACGCGGGGCAGAGCTGGTGGTAGAACGCGTCCACCAGCGTGTACCGCTGCTTGCAGATGTAGCAGGGCCGGGCCTTCATGAGCGTCCCGGCCATCGGCGCCTCGACACCCGACGTGAGCGCCAGCCCCCGTGTCTCGTCATCGATGCGGTCGGGCGCCCCCGTGGCTGTCGCGGCGACGATCGCCTTGTCGTTGTCCTGGATCGCCGCTCGCCTGACGTCTCGGCGGTGCCGCTTGACGGCCTTGAACATCCTGCTCGTCGCCTGTCGGACGGCGACGAAGTCGGGGTGGGCCTCGTCGAGCTCGTGGATGATGCGCAAAACCCGCAATGTCGCGGCCAGGTCGTCTGCGTCGACTCCGCTGCCGACCGCAGCCGAGGAGGGTGCTGAAATGGGCTCCGGCGCTGATGGACTCGACACGGCGCCCAGCGTACTCAGGGCTCGTCCGCGGGCACATCACAGCCCCGCATGGGCGTGGCGCGCCGGGGTGTGAAGGAACGCCGCGAGCTGGTCGCCGAAGAGCTTCGATCTTGGGTGGGATCCGCCCGAGGACTCGCATTCCTCCCCCCGCCACGCTCGGGCGTGAGACGGTGACGTCATGCTGGACCTGCGACGCCTCCAGATCCTTGCCGCCCTCGAGGCCGAGGGAACGATGAGGGCCGCCGCCGCCCGGCTCCACATGTCCACGTCGGCGATCAGCCAGCAGATGACGCTGCTCGAGCGGGAGGTGTCGCTGCCCCTGCTCGAGCGCGTCGGGCGTCGCGTCCGGCTCAACGAGGCCGGCAAGGCGTTGGTGGCCCACTACCGTGAGATCTCCGCAGCGGTCGAGGCGGCGGAGACCAGCCTGTCGCTCTACCACACCGACGTCCGGGGGACTGTTGCGATCAGCACCTTCCCCAGTTTCTGCAGCACGATCCTGCCGCACGCCCTCAACGCCCTCCGTCGCGCGTACCCGGCGCTGGAGACCATCGTCCGCGACATGGAGCCGGTGGAGAGCGTGGCCCGGCTTCGGTCGGGGGACATCGACGTCGCCGTGGTTGACGACCTCCACGATGTCCGGTTCGACGGGGTCGTGAGTTCGGTCCTCGCCAGAGACGAGATCGTGCTCTGTCTGCCGGCCGACTACGAACCCATGTCGGCCGCCCCGATCCGGCTGGAGGATCTCGCCGACGAGCGCTGGGTGTTCGACGCCGAAGGCAGCGCGTTCGAGGTGTTCACCCGCTCCCTCTGCCGCGCCGCTGGGTTCGAGCCGAGGGTCATGGGTCACTGCAGCAATCTCATCGCGATGCTCGGGCTGGTGCGGGCTGGGTGCGGAGTCGCGCTCATGAGCGAACTGAATCTGGGCCGGGAGACTGAGGACCTCCTGGTCCGGCGACTGGAGCCGACCTGCAGCCGCGACGTCCTCGTGCTCACACGGACCAGCGGCCTGACCCCCGCAGTGCGCGCGGTGATCAAGGAACTGCGCGCGGCCACTCGGACGCGATACCAGGCGGGGGCCGGCCGTCACGACGCACGATCCTAGTGAAGAAGGGCCCACCGCCGGGCGCGGCCCTTTAAGCGGCGCTGAACAAGCAGTTCGCACCTTCACGATGGACGCATGGGCAGGCGCGATCTACCTTTGATACAGGCGCCAGAAAGAGGGAACCGCGCCGGTTCCCACGATCTGAGAATGCGTCTTCATCGATCGTTTCCCTACCGGGCTGACGCCCGGCGATAGGTGCTGCCATGACCCTCAGTGCGCTGGATCTCTTCTCCATCGGCATCGGCCCCTCCTCGTCTCACACCGTGGGGCCCATGCGTGCCGCCCGGATGTTCGTGCACGAGTTGGACACACTTGGCCTCACCGACCGGGTGGATCGCGTGTGCGCCGAGCTGTTCGGGTCGCTGGCGCTCACCGGCCGCGGCCACGGCTCCGACAAGGCGGTCATCCTGGGCCTGCTCGGGGAGGATCCCGAGACGGTGGACACCGCGACCGCGGACGCCCGCGTCGACCACGCCATCCGGCGCGGGTCTTTGCTGCTCGGCGGGGTCCGGCCGCTGATGTTCGAGCACTCGCGCGACCTCGTCATGCACATGCGCCGGTCGCTCCCCGGGCACCCGAACGGCATGTCCTTCGTGGCACTCGACCGGGAGGGCGGACTCCTCCTCGAGCGCATTTACTACTCGGTGGGCGGCGGTTTCGTCGTGGACGCGGATGCCGTGGCCCGCGACACCACCCTCGTCGACAACGACGTGGCGGTCCGTCACCCGTTCTCCAGCGCCGCGGAACTGCTGCAGATCTGCGCCCGTGAGGGCCTGTCGATCAGCGACGTCATGCTGGCCAACGAGGAGGCGTGGCGGCCGGAGCGCGAGACCCGCGCCCGCCTTCTCGAGATCTGGTCGGTCATGCAGGAGTGCGTCACCAACGGGTGCCACAGGACGGAGGAGTTCCTGCCCGGTGGCCTCCGCGTCCGCCGTCGGGCGCCACGCCTCCTCACCGAGCTCGTGGCCGAAGGGGAAACCTCCGACCCGCTACGGGCCATGGACTGGGTGAACCTCTACGCCCTCGCGGTCAACGAGGAGAACGCCTCCGGCGGCAGGGTGGTGACCGCCCCGACGAACGGCGCCGCCGGCATCATTCCCGCGGTCCTGCACTACTACCGCGCCTTTGTCCCCGGCGCGAACGACGAGGGCGTGATCCGATTTCTCCTGACGGCGGCCGCGGTCGGCATCCTATTCAAGACGAATGCCTCGATCTCGGGTGCTGAGGTCGGCTGCCAGGGCGAGGTCGGCTCGGCCTGCTCCATGGCCGCCGCGGGCCTGTGTGAGGTGCTGGGCGGAACGCCCGCCCAGGTCGAGAACGCCGCCGAGATCGGCATCGAACACAACCTCGGGCTGACCTGCGACCCCGTCGGCGGCCTCGTGCAGGTGCCCTGCATCGAACGCAACGCAGTCGCCAGCATGAAGGCGATCAACGCGGCCCGCATCAGCTTGCGCGGCGACGGAGAGCACCAGATCTCCCTCGACGCCGCCGTCCTCACCATGCGCGTCACCGGCGAAGACATGAAGACCGCGTACAAGGAGACCTCACAAGGCGGCCTGGCCGTCAAGTACACCGAGTGCTGACCCCACTCCCCCGCACCAACGCTCCCCGAAGCATGTCAGCGGCACTTTTTGTGCGCGAGAGTGGAGCTGAAGCTCTCGTCTGTCAGCCGACGATGGCCCCCTGACAAGGTCTTACGACGGTCAATCGCCATGTTGCCACCTTGCCGTGGGGAATGCGTGGGGAATCGGGGACAGCACCCGACCGGGCGGCTCCCAGCAATAGACGTCGACGGCCACCCCAAGACTCCTGCCACCGCAGGGTGGCGCAACCTCAGAACCGGGAACGCGCACTGGTTCCGCGCCGGCGCATGGATGCAGGATTCACTCGAAGGGTTCGGATTTCACTTTGTCAGCGAGCAGACTACGGGCCGCCATTCCGATGACCGCACTGTAGGTGGGGTAGGCGAACTTCACGCCGGCGAGAGTCGCCACGTCGATTCCTGCCGCCATCGCCGTTGTCACCGACTGGATGACCTCCACCGCGTTCTCGCCCACGGCGTGCGCGCCGAGGATGAGTTCGCGCCTTCTATCGGAAATGAGCTTCAGGAACCCGCGCTCACGGTCGTCGATCACCGCCCGATCGAGTGCCGTATATGGGAAGACCCACACGACGCACTCGGCGTCGCGCTCGCGCGCCTGCTCTTCGGTGAAGCCGACGCCGGCATAGTCGGGATCGGTGAATCCGCCAGCCGGCAACAGGTGGCGCGGGGTGCGGCGGTTGGTGTCGAGCACGGCGTTCTCCGCGGCGACTCACCCTCAAACTGCGCGGCCTGCACCAGCATGTCGCGCCCGTTCGCGTCACCGACCGCGAAGATGTGCGGCACCACGCTGCGGAAGTACCCGTCGACCGGTATTGCGGACTTCACCACCTCTATCCCCGCCGCATCGAGCCCCAGGTCGTCGACATCCGCCGGCCATCCCGTCGCCATGATCACGGCGTCGAAGTTGCTCGACTCCGGCCGCCCGTCCTCGCTCCAGAACAGGGTGATGGAGCCATCCGCAGCGCGCACGAGTCCGGCTATCGTGTCGATTCCGGTGCGCACGGTCATGCCCTGCTCGACGAACGCGCGTGAAACATGCTCGGCGATGAGGGCATCGGATGCCATCAGGATGCGCGGCGCGACGTCAAGCAGGGTGACCTGCGAGCCGAACGAGCTGAAAATCGTGGCGAGTTGAGCACCGGTATTTCCGGCGCCGATGATGGCTACTCGGTCGGGGAGCTCCTGCAGCGTGAGCACCTCGTCGGGCACCGTCGCGAGGTCCGACCCAGGCACCGGGAGCCGTGCGCAGCGGTCATCGGTGGCTCCCCACACATCGTTTTTCGATGTTATCGACAAACAATATCATCTCCCTACGAGCGGTCAAGCCGCTGGCGTCTAAGCCAAGCAGCGCGTTGGTTGCTGCTCAATTGCGGTGGTTTCGGTCGGTGCTGAGTCTTCACGTCCGTGACGCGGCCCTCGTCACGTAGGGGGTCGAGTTGGGGTGTCGGTTGGGGGCGGATCAGCACTCTCGAGGGACCACGCGCGTTCCGAATCCCCACCGAGGAAGGCCACGTTCGATGGGAGTGGGCCATCCAGAGAGATAGTTTAGTTAGGAGAGGCTTCAGGAGCCGCCGCGGACCGTGGGGTCCGACCGATCCGGGGGTCACCGGCGACGGCCGCGCCCGGCCGAGGCGTCTCAGGTGACGTGCAGGCGGTGGCCGGCGCTCGGCGCGACTGGTGCGACCTGCAGCCCCCGGCGGGCCAGTTCCTGCCCGAGCCGCGCGGGGCCGGCCACGACCAAGGAATCCGCGTAGGGAGGTGCCGCGACGGACATCACCGTGGTGAGGCACCAGGCGCGCCCGGCGAAGCCCGTCGTCCACGCCCGCGCCAGGGCGGCGAGCGGTCCACGCGCATCACGCTGGGGCGGGCCGGGCTCGTCCTGCAGATGCCTCCACAGGGCGTCAGGCCCGGTCACGGCTGTGAGCGCGGACACGAGCGTCGCGAGAGTGCCCGGCTCCACCATCCCTGCCGCCGGTTCGAGATCCAGCGCAGGTCCGCCGGTGCCGGGGTACTCCGCCAGATCGGGCCACCACATCTGGCCATCGAGGTCTTCGGCGGCAACGGGCCACGGCCGCGCCGCGCCATCGGGTGCCACCAAGGGCAGGAACAGCCGCCACGCCCGCTCGGCGTCCGGAACGCACCAGCCCGCCCACCTTTGGGCATCTCCCCACATCAGGAGCCCTCCTTCCGGCTGACCACCCACGAGGCGCCGTACACGACGCCTGGGGCCGTCTACTGATTGGCATGGGACAGCCCGTGAATGTCGTCCAGGTCTCGAGCCTATCGCAGGTCTTCAAGCGGTTCCTAGCACTGGACGACGTTTCACTGTGCTTGGACCCGGGCGTCATTGCGCTTATCGGTGCAAACGGTGCCGGGAAGACCACTCTGATGCGCACGCTCGCGGGGGCTCTGAAGCCCACTGCGGGTACAGTGCGGGTCGCGGGTTTTGATGCATATGGAAAGACCGAGCGGGCACAGGCATTGGCGACGGTGGCGTGGATGCCTCAGATCGCAGAACTGCCCAAGGGGATGCGGGCGATCGATCTTGTCGCCTACTTGTGTTGGATGCGAGGAGAGGACAGAGCCTCTGCGCTGGTCAGGGCGGAAGAATCGCTGCGTGCAGTGGGGTTGACCAAGTCGTTCAAAGCGAAGCTCGGTACTCTCTCCGGTGGCATGGTGCGGCGGGTGTGGCTGGCCCAGGCGCTGGCGGCTGATGCTGAAGTTCTGCTTCTGGATGAGCCGAGTACAGGGTTGGATCCACGTCAACGCGAGACGATGGTGCGCCTGATCCGTGAGACGTCTGCCGGCACCGTGCTGCTGTCGAGCCATCTCTTGGAAGACGTTCGGGAACTGGCGCAGAGAATCGTCGTGCTGGACCAAGGAAAGATCGTCTTCGACGGTGCCCTGAGCAGCAGCATGAACGCTGAATGGTTCATGCAACTCACCGGCGATGAAGCAGGTTGACCGATGCCGTTGATGATCTGGTGGAGGAAGACGTGGTGGTTGTTCCCGTCCGCGTTGGCCATCATGTTCTTGGTCATGCGCAACGTGCAGCCAGTAGAAGGCATCAACCCTGGGTGGAGCGTTAACTGGGGCTGGATGCTGGGCGTGTGGAACGGTGGGACGCTGCTGCTATCACCGTTCATGGCCGCATGTGCGGCTATGGTGATGATCCGTGACTGGCCCCACGGCTTGAGGGAACAGATTGCGGTGCTGCCTCGAGGAAGGTCAAGCAGTCGACACATCTTCGCAGTGCTGTATTTGCAGGGACTGGCGGCGATGCTGACTGCCATTGGAGTCGCAGCCGTCCTGTGCGCGTAGCGTGGGGCACCGATCGAATCGGCTACGTTGCCGTGGCAATTGTTCACCGGGCCGGCGGCGCTGTTCGCGGCGGTTGCGCTCGGGATGGCCGTCGGGACGCTGTTCGGTAATCTCATTGTGATCCCGCTGCTGGGCTTCGGCGTATTCCTGGCACACCAGCTCTTCTTCTGGTCTGGATTTCCGGAACTCTTCACGACCGAGATCCCGACGTGGTTCTACGAGGATGCTCGACCGAAGACCACCCACCTGATGGCCACCGTCGCGCTCAATCTCGTCGTCGGGACCGGGCTGTGGATCTTCCTGAATTGGTTGACGAGGCTCCCCAGGATGCGACCGGCCTTGCTGTTGGTTGGCTGTGCGTTGTGCCTGAGTGCGGCGCTCGCGATCTATCTGCCATGGGTGATCGCGGGGAACATGGACACCTACGAGCGAATCGGATGAGCCTGCTCAGAATCGCCCTGATCTGGAGATTGCCTTGGGCCGTTCTCCTTGGCGGTTGCACCATCGGCGTTGTGTTGGCCCTCGGTGACGCAAGTCTGCAGCTTCCGATGGGCGTTGGCCCGCGATTGGTCCGGCAGGCAGCGCTTCTGTTTCTTCCGCTCGCGCTGTCTGTTCTCGTGATGCCTGTCAAGTGTCGGGTTTGATGGAGGCATCCAAGTCACGAAGGAGGGCATCGGATG
>JAPUEL010000020.1 GCA_027492545.1 Propionibacteriaceae bacterium | reverse complement strand
GGCGGGGTTCGGCGTCGCATGCGACACCGACGTGCCACCGAGACGGCGTGTCGTGGGTCGACATCGCCGACCTCATCCGCAGAAACGGCACCATCTACCTCCTCGGCCGCGAAGACCCCTACGTCTCCGCATCCCCACTGATGACCGCAGTCGCCGAACACGTCCTCGACACCGCCCTACAGCTCGCCAACGAGGGGCGGTTCGGCCGACTGTGTCCGCCGATGCTGGCCTGCCTCGACGAACTCCCCTCCACCGCACCCCTGCCGACCCTGCCAACGCGGATGGCCAATGAGCGGGCGCTGGGAATCTCGTTCATCTGGGCCTCCCAAACCTGGGCCCAGCTCACCCGCATCTTCGGCGAACAGCAGGCCCGCGCCATCAAGGACCTCACCAACTCCCTGATCATCTTCGGCGGCTCCAAAGACGCCGGCTTCAATCGGGAGATCAGCGACCTCCTCGGCACCCGCCGGATCACCCGACGGAATCAGCAGCACGGGCAGCATGGCTCGATCTCCACCCACGGCGAAGACACCCCCGTCATCCGACCCGAACAACTCCGCGAACTGCCCACCCGCACCGCCCTCGTCGTCGCCGAGAACGGCAAGCCCATCATCACCACCCTCCACCGCGCCATCGACGGCAAACCCGGAAAGCGACTCCTGGCCCAGCAGGGCGCAGCACGTCTGCTCATCGCCGACCAACCGGATGCCCACCCCATGAGTGCGGGGGAGAGGACCGCCATGGCGCACTCCTACGCCCGCCAACTCGGCCTCACCGACTGAAGGACCTGAGTCGCTATGAGTCAGCTACTGCCGTTTCCCGATCTCACTCAGCGGATGCTTGCCGCCTACATCGACCTTGCGGCCTTCGCCCGCGGGGGAGAGGCCGCTGAAGAGATCATGGCCACGGGGGAGATTCTGCCTAGGATCTGGGATATCACTTCGATCGCCGACGCGGATCTGCGCTGGGACTGCTGGACATGGGTCGAGGCGTTCGTCGTCTGGCTCAACTCCCAGCATGCCTGGTACAGCGCCGACCACACGCCGGGCTGCTGGCCTGAACATCCACCCCTGGTCCGCGAACTCGGCACTCTCGCCTTCTTGCGGTTCCAGGCCGGGGAGGCCACCGGGCCGATGCCGTTGGAGGAATGGCACCGCTACGCCCTACCTGGCTACCTGGACCGGACCCGGGATCAGCGTCGCGCCTGCGAGGAGAAGCACCAACCCTGGCCCGGCCGCGCAGCCCACACCCGCCACACGCAGGTCGAGGCCGCAGACCGCCGACTCCGCGTCTTCCGTGCCCATGTCGACCCCATCCCCGACGCCGAGCAGACGGTCACCCTGCGGGCTCTCTAGGGCCGAGACCAGGGGGTGCGGCTACCTCGACCGTGGAGATCCTGTCGCCACCGACCCAGCCCACCAAGAGCTCACCGTCCTCGACGCGCACCACCTGCCCTTCCCAACGGCCGGCGGTCTTGCGACGATCGACCACCAAAGCAGGGACGGTGCTGTCGAGCCAGACGTGACGCACCCTCTGATCGTCGAGGACCCTTGGCGTCCGCCCGAGACGATCGCTGAGGGACCCGAAATCCGAGCGTTTCATGGTCATGGGAGACGAAAGTACGCAGCCCCACTGACATCAGCTGCCTGAGGGCGTTGATCTCTCCAGACGAATGGCTACATGAGCTATCCACGGCGCGACGCGCTGCAGCGGGACCGTTGCGTGGCGTCATCCGGGATCCGCCGGACCTTCACCTAGCTCTAAACCCGATGCAACCGCCATGGCGTGACGCGGCTGACCACCTTGTCCGGCGGCGGGCTCCGGGCCGAGCAGGACCCCAGACTGCGGATTGGATCATCCGCTCTGCTATGCCTCTTGGCCGGGCATGACGCTAGATGCGGCTCATCGTGAACAGCAGTACACCGGAGGCATCCTGCACCTCGACGGTATCGGCATCAGTGAACTTCAGCTTCAAGGTCGATTGGTT
The DNA here is from genome assembly GCA_027492545.1 of Propionibacteriaceae bacterium. Classification (GTDB taxonomy): domain Bacteria; phylum Actinomycetota; class Actinomycetes; order Propionibacteriales; family Propionibacteriaceae; genus Arachnia. Next base: position 19,108 of record JAPUEL010000020.1, on the reverse strand, counting down.
GGGCGGCTGGGACACTACCATCGAGTGGAAACCTGCGGAGTCTTCGTTCTCCGAGAAGGAACAGGTCATGCCGCCTCCGATGTCGAGCGGCATGCCCTGGTTGTAGAACATTCCCTGGCAGGCCCCGTCTTCCATGATCGTCTTAGTCGCGCTGCCGTCCGAAGGCGACCAATTGCCGACGATGTCGTCCCCAGATGAACTGCAGCCTGTCAACATGATTCCCACCGCAGCGATACCGCACGCGAATGCACGACCCGACATCAACATCTCCCCCTTGAGATCTCGGCGACTCTATGTCACCGGCGTGCACAACGTATCAGAGCACTCCGTTGGCACCGGATCAGGATCGTCCTCTCCGGTCGGGGTTCTGGTCGGTGAGCTGGGTGTGGGTGGCTGGGGGGACGGTGATTGTGCGGCGGCAATGTTGGAGCAGGCTCATCCCACCGCAGATGAGCGACCAGTGCTTCACCCGGTGCCGTTGGGGCCGTGGTCGACGAACGGCTCGACCACGTCCAGCCCGGGGACCCTACCGGCGCCCCGCGCCTGGTCCCCTCCATCGAGCGCGTCATCCCACCGAACCTGGCCGAGGCGAGCAAGCCATCGACGACGCCCTCCACGCCCTCGGCGTCGAGCGTGTCGTGTGCCCGCAAAGGTGGGCCCGGCAAGGCCCGCCAAGCCGAAGAGTGACAACGAGCGTCCGGCGCCACAGCGTCCTCCTCAACCCCATTGAGTCGGCGCTGCTCGCATCACGTCAAGAATGAGTGGGTCATGACGGCGTCGAAGTGTTCCTCGAGGTCGGGTAGGTAGCCCAAGGAGAGGGTTTCAAACTGGGCGATCGTCACCGAACTCGGCCCGGTCGGAAGGACGTAGCGCACCGACGCCCCGTAGGGCCAGTGGCCCTCGTGGTCGGCGAGGGCCGGGTTGGGCCGGAACTGCACAGCCTTTGCGATGGTGCCCAGCCGCCCTTGGAGGATCGTAGGGTCCGGATTGTCGTCCACGACTGGGAAGGGGTTGCGAACCACCAAGTCGACCAGCGCCGGCGTGTCTGTCGCGACCGGGCCAATCGACTGCAGGAGGCACCAAACGGCCGCCTCGTCGCCCGGGTCCGGAGCGGGAACGACCAATGTTGCCAGCGCGGCGAGGCCGGTGCTTTCAAGCAGCTGGCCTATCTGGCTGGCGTAGGAGTCGACGAGGCTTTGGGTCTCGGTGCCGAGGGAGGCCATGGCGGCCGCGAGCCGGTTTCTGTCGACCGCCCCCGCCTCGCCCACGCGGAGGACAGCCCAAGCATCCGGGAAGGGCACGTGCAGCTCGGTCATGGTGGTCATTTCTGCGGCAGGTTGATGTCGATCTCGGGCGTGGGCTCACTCGCCACCAGGAAGGATGCGATGAGGTCGTCGACCCCCAGTTGGTCCACGGCGTCGTCCAGGCTGTCCTTGGTCGCTTCCTTGAAGAGCTCGGTGGTTTCCTTCTGCGCGAGGCGGTGGTCCGCGAGCGACGAGCCGCTGTTGCCGTACGTGAAGCCTCCAGGTGGGATGTGGCTGCCGGCCAGCAGTGCCTGCTGTTCTCGGACCGTGCTCACTGGAACGGTCATGCCGAATGGCCCGGGCGACTGGCGGACGTCGACGCTCAGCGCCTTGATGCCGTCCTTCACGACCGGCACGTGGTTGAGACCCCCCACACCCGCCTGCAGCACCTTGCCCCCGACATAGCCCCCGACATAGGTCGTGCCCTTGGTGAGCACCAGGGCCCCCGCCGCGCCCACGAGTCCGGACGCCCCACCTGTCGCGTACCCCTCGAAGAGCTCGACGCCGCCCCGGACCACGTCCAGCACCTTGTCGGTGCGCGCCCATGTCGAGATGGACGCCCCACCCGTCGCAGCCGCCTTCATTGCTCCGAAGCCTACCGCCGTCGCCGCAACCCCGAGGGCCCGGCTACCGAGGTCCCAGAGCTTTTCCGTGGTGAAGCCGCCGGGCGTGTTGGCCGTGACGCCCACGTCCAACAGCAGGCTCATCCCACCGCAGATGAGCGATCCGGCAAGGAAGATGGGCGCGCCCACGGGGAACACGGCGGCCGCGATAGAGAACAGCGTCGAACCTAACTGCAGTGTGCCCACCAACACGGGTCCGTACTCGGCCACGAACTCCCGCGTCTCGGTCCAGGCCCGTTCAGCTGCGTTCGGCAGCTGCGCCTGTTTCTCGGCTTCCTGCAACTGCCGGGCAGCCGTGTCCGCCGCGCGTCGCGCCTCCTCTCCGAGTTTCACCGCCTGTCGGCGGGCCGACTCGAGCCGACGCCTTGCATCGTCACAGGCGTTCTGGTGGCGGGCGGCGTCCGCCTTGGCAGCATTGACGTCCGCGTCGAGCCGTCGAATGGTGGCCTGGACACGCGAAAGGACCGCTTGGAGCTGGGTCTTGGCCGTGGAGTCCGTTGTGGCGGCGATTTGCAGCTTCAGCTGGGTCGACCGGGCGGCCGCCGTGCGACGTTGCCCCTCCAAGGAAGCCAGGCGCGACTTAGCGTCGGCGAGCTTCCGCACCGCCTCGGCTTCGTCCGCGGCGGCTTGGTTGGCCAGCGACCTGAGGGAGTTGGCTCGCTGCTGAGCGTGCGTGAGGAAGTCGTGGTAGGCCCGAAGGGCGCGGACGGCGGCGGCGTAGGATCCGGCCGCCTTGTCGAGATTACCGGGCGCCTTACCGAGGTTGTCCTTGAATGCGGCCGCCGCCGTGCCCGTCCACCGCTGGACGCCGACGTCCGCCCCGATCCGACGCAGGGTGCCCGCAGCCTCAGCCGAGCGCTCGGCGACCCGGCCGAAGTCGCGCATCACCGTGTCGAGGCTGGCGAGCGACCCCGGCGCCGGGTCGCCGCCGAGGATGCGCCAGTCGCCGGCCATCACAACCGCCCCTCCGCGCGGAGCTGCGCAGACTCCACCGCTTGGTACTGGTCGGCCGCCTGCTTTAACCGGTCGGCCATGTCCATGATGGACGTGGCGACACGTTTCGCCTGCCACTCCCAGTGTTCCGCGAAATCGCGCGTCGCCTCGTCCAGAGGCCGTTGTCCTGAGTCGGTCGAGCCCGCGCCGGCGGTGGCGTTGTCCCAATAGGCGCACAGAACCATCAGGGATCGCGCGGTCGAGCGCAGGGCGGCCGGATCAACTGTGAAGCCGCTCACCATGGCTGGATCAGCCGCGCATCAACCGGGTGTTCGCGTCCTCCATCTGCTGGGCGTTCTGTGAAGCGCCGTTCAGCAGCTTGCTGAGACCGTCGAGGCTGGCCTTCAATCGGGTTGCCGAGTCCTGCCACTCCTTCCACAGCTGCTGGAAGCCTTGGGCCGCTTGGCCCTGGAACGCTTGCTGCAGCGGCTCGACTCGGTTGCGCAGGCGACTCAACTCCGACTCCACGGAGCTCGCGCCAGTGGACAGGTCGCGGGCCGCTTGGGCCAGCTGTTTCGGCTCGTAACGAAAGCCCTCCATGATTCCCCCTCATTTCGAAATGGCATAGCGCCATGCGGTCGCTATCGTAGGAGGTCCGCTGGTCGTCGCGGGCGCATTTCTCAATTCTGGTGCGCCTTGGGCACCTGAAGCAGTCGCGGCTGGCGCGTCTCCACGAGGTAGGCGCGGCCGGCCGGTCCGTGAAAGGCATGTTCGCGGGTGAACTGGACTCCGAGCGCCTCGCCTGAGTAGGCGTCCGGGCTCAGCGCCAAGCCGTCGACCCCGCTGCGGAACGCCTGCTTCCAGCCCGATAGGCCCACGAGGCCGCCGTCGTCGCCCGCGACGACGAGGCGAGGTGGCGTCCGCTCCGCGGCCGCGAGGAGGACGTCGTCGTACGGGTCGAGGCGGTCTGCGTCGTCGACGAGCAAGAGCGCCTCCCCGAGGTCGGACGGGTCGCCTATCACTGTCACACCGGGGAACCGGTCGAGGTCGCGGGACTGGACGTTGCGCACCGCCACGGATACGCCCGCGGCCATGGCCTGGGCGGCGATTATGGCGAGCGTCTCGGTTCGCCCCGAGCCGGCCGGACCGGTTACCGCGAACGGGGCGCGTGCTCGGCACGGGTCGACGTATTCGGCCCGCAGCTCGTCGCCCCCTACGCCTATGACGAGCCCGGACGCCGGCCCACGCCGAGGCAACACGCATGCGTCCGGGAGGGTGATTTGTCGAGGCAGCTCCTCGACTCGGAGCGGTCGGTGGCGCAGGGGTAGGGGTTGGGATGCCGCCAGCGCCGCGAGGGCGGCCATCTGCGCTTCGGTGCCGCCGTCGGTGCCTAGGGCCGCCACTTGGATAGCCTCGCTCGCCCCGGGGCGGAAGGCTCGTCCCGGGGGCAGATCATCCGGGACCTCCTTCACCGGGACGCCGAGGTCCGAGAGGTCGTCGCGCTGCTCGAACCGCAGCACCAGCATGTGCGACATGGTCGTGGTGAGGCGGGTAGAGCCGATGGCCTTGCCACCTGCGAAGACCAGCTGGATGCCGAGCGGCGGGCCGTCCTCGGCGAGGGTCAGCAGGGCGTCCCGCACCTGGTCGCGCCCTTGGGACGCTTCGGCGACGATCGCATCCCAGCCGTCGACCAGCACGACGATGAACGGGGGAGCGTCCACGCCGAGGGCGTTGCGCAGGTCAGCGAATGAGTGGCTCGCGTGGCGGGCCACCAGCTGCGAGCGGTCCTGCAACTCCTCGCGTAGGCGCACGAGCAGCCGCTGCGCAACGTATGGCTGGGATCGCGTTGCGACTGTGCCGCAGTGCGGCAGGGCTGACAGGCTCCGCAGCGCCGGTGCGGGGGAGAAGTCGATCACGTGCAGGTGCAAACTGTCCGGGGTGTGGCCTAGCGCACAGGCCGCGGCGATCGTCCGTAACGTCGTGGACCTGCCCGAGGATCTGCCGCCGGCGATCCCTACGTTGCCCGCACCAAGGCGCAGAGCGATGGCAACCTGGCGCTGTTCGCCTGGGCGGTCCTCGACGGCAAAGGGGACGGCGACGGCGTCTGAGACCGCCTGCAGCTGTTCGAGCGGCAAGAAGTCGCCGAGGGGTTGGAGCCACGGACGCCGCGGTCGTACGGCGTCCGTGCCCCCGGCGGCCTGGACGACCAGGTCGACGAGCAGGACCAGGTCCGTCTCCACGTCCTGGCGCTCGGCTCGCTCGGGCTCCAGGGCGGCGGCGCCGACCTGACTCCAAGGCAACTCGAAAACGCGCGGCGGCGGTACTGCCGCGTCGCCCATCCGCCGCGGTGGGCCGCTCACGTAAGCGGCCTGTAGGACGATCGGCGCCTCGTCCTGGCCCAGCATGACGACGGCGCGGCCGCGGTTGCGTCGCGAGAAGCTTGCCGCCACAGGTGTTCGGACCAGGTCGAGGCTGGTGCCGGCGTCCAGCACCCGCAGGCAGACACGCAGGTTGGCGTTATCTCGGATCTGTGGCGTCACCACACCAGCGGGCTGCTGGGTCGCCAGCACCAGGTGGACGCCGAGCGAGCGACCGATGCGGGCCACGTTCACCAAGCCCTCGACGAAGTCGGGTTGTTGTTCCTTGAGTTCGGCGAATTCATCTACGACGACCACGAGGCGAGCGAAGTCGGGTAACGAGGCCTGTTGACGACGGCGCAACCGGTACTCGCCGAGGTCGCTGGCGTTAGCGGCGTCCTTGAAGCGCGCCTTGCGCAGGTCCAGTTCGGCGCGCAACGACACGAGCAGGCGGTTCGCGAGGGGGCCGCCGATCGTCAGGTCGTCGGCGTAGCCCACGACGTGCGGCAGATCCCGCAGCTTGCCGAAGGCGCCGCCGCCCTTGAAATCGATGAGGAAGAAGTTGAGGGCTGACGGGGGCGCGCTGAGCGCCATCGACGCGAGCCATGTCCGCAAGAACTCGCTCTTGCCCGACCCAGTGCTGCCCGCCACTAGCGCGTGGGGGCCGTGCTCGACAAGGTTGAGGGACACGAGAGTCTGGCCCTCGCCGACTCCGATGATCGCCTCCCCCTCGCGCCCCGCGGACCATCGAGCGCGCACCTCAGCCGGGCTCCATCGCTGCCCGAGCCCAACGAGATCGACGAAGCGCGCGACCTGCGGCAGGCTGGCGTCCTCAACGTTGCCGCCCAAGGGCTCCAGGGCGGCGACGGCGCGGGCCGAGCGTTCCGCCACGGCCGCGCTCACCTTGTCGGGAGTCAGCCCGTGAAGCGTGCCTGAATCTCGCAGCTCGAGCGTCGCCGTTCCCGAACGGAGTTCCAACCTGGCGGTGGCCTCGGCGGGCAGCCTGGCCGCCAGTCGGTCGATGGCCACTAGGCGCACGCCGACGGCTGGCCCCTCCTTCAAGATCCGGACTGCCGAGGCGTTGCTGCGCAGGGCGCCCGCCCCATCCATCACAACCAGCACCTCGGGCAGGACCAGTTCGTCGCGACGTCCGAACGTGTCGATGCCTTGCCTCTGCTCGATGAGCGCAATCAGCTCGGACAGCCGCTCGCGGGCCGCCGCTCGGTTCGCACCGATCGTGTGGCCACCGTCCGCGCCCCGACGGACGTGCGGGAGCCACCGCAGCCAAGTCCAGCCGGACGCGTTGGCGTCCCCGGCGACGTAGTAGATGATCAAGTCCTCGGGGCTGCGCGCCAGCGCTGCCTGATGCACCAGCGCCCGGGCGGCTCCGGCCGCCTCCTCCTGCTCGCCGGCGATGCCCATGACGGGGTAGATTCGCATGTTCACGGACACGGGCGCGCCGTGCAGGACCGGCCGCGCGCTGCGGTCCGAGCCGAGGTCGATTGCGGCCTCACGGTCTTGGGTCGCGACCCGCAAAGTCAGGGCGCGCTCGTCGGCGGCGTCGTACGACCACAAAGACTTGGTGGGGCCGAGTGCAGCCAGGTGGGCATCCGCCGGGTTGAGGGTGTCCGCCCACAACGCTCTGTCCTCCGCCTCCGCAGCTTCCGTCATGTCCTGGTGCGCTCGGGCGACCTGGCGGTCGACCTCGGCCCGGCGCTTCTTCATAGCCCGCTTGCCACTGCGTCCCGACGCGAACGCGACGATGAGCATCACGATCGGGCCGATGGCGCCGAGGACCGCGTATGCCCAACTGCCGTTGTAGAGCGACAGCCCGACGCCGGTAGCGAGCATGGCGAAACCACCTACGTACTGGGGCCAGCTCGAGCCGCGCTCTTCCTCGACCTCGACCGGGACCGCGATGCGTTTGGTGTCGCTGGCCTCACTGAAGTGGACAACCCGGTTGAAGCGCCACTCGCCGTCGGTCAACTCGACTGAGCCGTCGGGGGAGGTCGGCAGCCGCAACTCGCAGACCGCTCGTCCAAGAAGGAAGCGTTCGCGCGGGTCGACCCGAGCTGAGTCCTTGCTTCCCAAAGGCCGTCCGCGGACCGTCGTGCCGTTCGTGGAGTTAAGGTCGCGGATCGTTAACTGGCCGTCACGCGCCACGTCGAACTCCGCGTGCCGGGCGGACATCGTGGGATCGTCCACCACAAGGTCGCACTCCATATCGCGGCCCACCGTGTGTTTACCGGGTTTCAAAGGGAGGAGAGTTCCTGCCGCATTGCCAGCGACCACTGCGACCAACGGTCCGTCGAGCGGCCAATCGCTACCCTCGCCCGGGACCCGGACCGTGAGGACGCCTCCGATGCGCAACTGCCCAGACGCCAACGGCGCCGCCAAGTCGAGTCGGCGGCGACCGTCAAAGACCTCTTCGTCTGGCCGCACGTACCTAGCCAAGGCCGTGCCCACTGTCACCGCCGATTCGGCGATGACGACGACGTCGTGACGGACGCCGTTGCGGGCCACCAGGGTGAACTCGAGTCGCACTGGATTCGGTCAGCTATCGGGCGTGGGACTCGGCGACGGCACCTCGCCAGGGATCCCGATGATCTTCAGGTCCCCAAAGGACGGGTAGGCCCTGTCTTCTCCCCCGATTGCTGTCACCGTGATGGCCAGCCGAAGACCGCCCGTCACATCGATGTCAATAGGCGTCGTCTTGCCCAGGCCCGAGTCGAAGGTCGAGATCTGCCGGCCGTCGAGGAGAAATTCGTATCGGACGACTGCGGCGCTGTCGCTGGTGTCGCCCAAACCGGCGACCCCCACCACCTGGCGGTAGCCGCGGCCGAGATCGTACTGCCAGGTTCGTGTGTCGTACCAACCCCGCTGCACCATAGATGCCATGCCGTGGGTGTAGGTCTCGCCATTGATGGTCACGGTCTCGGTACCTGGTGCGTCGCCCTGAACCGGCGTCCAGTCGCTGAGGTACTCGGTTACAGCACGCCGCGCAATCGTCAGAATCACTGCGTCGTTCGTCGGGATGGAATCCCCGACCGGGTTCTGATCGAGGACCGTACCATCGGGTTTCGTCTCATCCATGACCTCGTTGAGGGTCACCGAGTAGCCGGCGCGCTGCAGGAGCGTGGTTGCCGGGCCGAACTGCATGCCGTTGACCGTCGGCACCCGCGGCGCCACCGTCGCCTCGTTCGCGCCGGGGCTCGCGCCGGGTACTACCAGGCTCGGTTCCGCCGTGGGGGAGGGTGTAGGCGTGGGTGTAGGCGTCGGGGTGGGTGTAGGCGTGAAGGTGGGGGACGGGCTCAGTGTCGCCGCCGACTGTCCCCCGCCGGTCGCGGTCGCCTGCGTCGTGTCCTGGCGTGTCAAAAGGAAAACCGCAAGCGCAATCGCGACCGCGACAACCAACACCCCTCCCATCATGACTTTGATCCCACGCCTGCGCGGCGCCTCAGCCTCTGCCTTCGGCGCTGGGTTCACGAGAGTGGTTGCCACGACGGTCTCGTGTGCGGCTGGGCGTGTTTCGGGTGGGACCGCCAGTCTCGGGAGAGCGGCGACGGAGCCCAACATGGGGAGCAGAGAGCCCAGTCGCTGGCGGACGTCATCGGCCGAACGCGGTCGGTTGCCAGGCGCCTTCGCCAGCATTGTCGAAACCACACTCCAGAGTTGGTCTGGAATGCCGTCGGGCCGTCCAGGCTCTTGTGAGACGTGGCGACGCAGGACTGCTAAGGGTGAACCACCGGCAAAGGGCGTGACCCCACAGAGCAACTCGTAGAGCATGATCCCGACCGAGTACAGGTCGCTCTGAATGGTCGGCGATTCGCCGTCAGCGAGTTCGGGAGCCATGTAGTCAGGGGTGCCGACGATCGCGGTCGTTCTCGCGGCGGGCCCGGTTTCCACGATGCGGGCGATGCCAAAGTCGGTGAGCCTCGGAACCAGTCCCCCAGGCGTGCGATCCATGAGCACGTTCTCAGGTTTGATGTCCCGGTGAACGACTTCCGCGGCGTGGACGATGCTGAGGCCGGCCAGCAACTGGTCGACCAGCCAGACAGCCTCAGCAGCGGGCACTGTGCCACGGTCGTGAAGTTCCTTGCGCAAGTCCGCACCGTCGACGAGGTCCATGACGATCCCGAGTGTCGTCCCCTCCGCCACCAGGTCACGGACCGAGACGAGGTTCGGACCCGAGATGCGCTTGAGGATCTGCGCCTCCTGAAGGAAACGCGCCACGAAGCCAGGATCCGACGTCAGGTCGGACCGCAGGACCTTGATCGCAAAGGGAGCACCTTCGCGCGAGTGGGCACGCCACACCTTGCCCATCGCGCCGGTACCGATCAGACCCTCGAGCAGGTAACCACTGCCCAACGGCGTGCCAGACATCTCAGTCATCGTTGCACTTCCCCCGTGTTGTTTCGCAGGCAGAATAGCGGACAGATTGCGTCCTTAGCCTCGATCTTTCATGGCGGGCCTGGGTGGGGCTGGTCGGCGCCGGTGGCGTCGAGGTTGTTGTGATTCTTGCAGGTGGGTGTGACAAGACCCCGCGTGACGTTTGCGGTGCGGGGGTTCCAGGCCGAGAGCTTCCAGATTCAGAGGGACATGTGGAGGTCCGAGGGTCAGGTCGCGGGTGCCGGTAGGTTTCGGAGTCGGGCCGATGCTGTCGATGATCAGCTGGGCCCCAAGGGGATTGTTCGGTGGGGTGGAGGACGACGCGGCGGGCTCGTCTGGCCAGTGTCGCGCGGATGGTGTAGAGCCGGTAGCGCAGTCGTTTCGGTTCCCAGCGTCGGGCTTCATGGCCGGCCAGGGCGAGCATCCCGCTCCAGGCCTGCAACTCGCTCGCCAGGGCGACGATCTCGCACCAGATCCGGTTGGCGTTGAACCCCGTGCAACGGGAGGTTGGCAGTCCGGTGTCTTTCGCGATCCGGATCCGGTGCCGCGTGACATCTGCCGGTTGCGGGGTTCCAGGCCGATCCGAGTGGCGCCGATGCGCTGGAGCTGGTGGCCATGCGCAACAGCGCGGCCGCCGACGCCGCCGCAGCCGGACCGGCCCCCGTCGTGGAAGTACTCGCCCGAATCGACGCACTCGCCACCGGATCCCGCACCATCGACATGCTCAGTGAACTCACCTGCAGCCACCGCCGACTGGCTCTGAGCCAACACGGCAGTCTGAAACGCGAACTGGCTGTTCCCCTCTTACCAGGCAACCTGTCCACGCCGTCGACCCGGGAGTACCTGCGCCATTGCGGACCCAACCCACGAACCACCGCCTCATCACGCTTCCCGGAGCTCTCCAGGAGCGCAAAGATGTCACCATTCATGATGAGCACGCGACTCGGTAGTCGATGCAGTAGGTTTGCCTTGACCATTCGCGGCTATGGTGCTCGCGTGGGGGAGATGGAGCCAATTAACATGACCGATCCAGTTGGTGAGCCGAGGCCTGTCGAGGCCAAAGACAGCAAGTCGCTGCTAAACAGCCTGAGCTTTATCGGAGCCGCGGTAGGGGTATTCATCGTGTGCTCGCTCGTGCAGGGAGCCTTTGGGTCCAGCATGTTCACGTCAACCTACAGCGACCCCGGTCTGATCGGGTCACTGTTGATCAAGCTCACATTCATGCCAGGTTGGGCCCTCACCATTCTCCTTGCTGGAATGGGGTTGCTGAGCGCTTGGGCCACTCTGTCCAAGAGGTAGCCTGAGGTTTCGTACCAGTTCCCTCCGAGCCAGGGAGGATGGGGCTACGCCAAGATCGAGTCGAGTGCGGGAGGCGGTCCGCCCACCTCGGCGGCATGTGCCCCGCGCCCACGCCGGTGTGGCGGGTTGAGGTGCGCGGACTGGTTGATGCCGAACTAGCGGGCCGGGAACCGGAAGAACAGCTCAGCCCCGGTGTTATGATTCCAATACCCAAGCGGGAATGGGGGGCAAGCAAGATGAAACGTGCGAGGAACATGAGCAGTGGCCTGATCATTGTGGCGGTAGGGGTCATTTTGTTCTTGTTCCCCGCAGGATACAACGCCTTGCAACTAGGCTTCGCCGCTGCGGTCGGATTGCCTATTTACTTTGTCATGGCCCAGGGCTCCGCGGCCGTGTTCAAAGTCGTCGGGGGTCTCGTTGTGGCGGTCGGGCTATACGTAACATTTAGATTGTTGCCCCAGTCTTTCGCTGACATCGAAGCGGCTGCTACGAGAACAACCGCTGCACCGGCTCGATCCGATGACATGCCTGTGCAGGATGGGGTTGCTCCGCGGACGCTCGTTTCAGCCAAGGCTGGTCAGGAGTCGTAATGGCCACCGGGCGCTTGGACAGAGTTGCAAGTGGTCGGGCGGCCACCATGCCTGCCCGACTCCTGGTTCCACACGTTGGTCTACGTCTTGCCCTCGTCGCGATCTGCACACTGGCCGGGTGCACATCAGGAACATCTCTGAATGATGGACCCTCCAGCACTGAGACCACAGCGGCAGCCGAGTCAAGCTCTCTGCCTTCGATTGACACTCCCCTTCCGAGCCCGAGCAGGCAAGTGAATGTCTACGCTCTGACGAAGACGTTCACTATGGAAGACAGCATTGGCCGCAAGGTGAGGGTCACCTTTGCGTTCTCTGACGCGATACGAGCGGATAACAGCGAGGTTCGCGACAGCACCTGGCAGCGCATGGGGGGCACGAGCCCTACGGCGTGCTTCGAGCCCACCGGAGACATCGCCAGCAGGTACGAAATCAAGATGATCCGCATGTGGGTCGGGAAAGCATCGTTCGAGAACCTGACCCCTGATTATGGCTGGACAGACCTCTCATTCAACGTGCGTCCTGAGCCGAGCAGCTCAGGTCACCTCCCTCTCATGATGGTTGGCGAAGGATACAGCGACGGCACCGATTGCGGCTCTGGACTCGATTTGGGCGTCCCCAGTGATACCAGTAGCGGACAGCTGCCCTTCGTGATGGTGGAACTCGACGCATACACTCCAAACACTCCGCAGGGGGCCGATCCACCCCTCGTTTCAATCGTGTCTCCTCTACCCATGGCAGATGATCAAAGAGTTATCTCGGTGCGACTGCCTGATTGAGTTGGGCGACGCTGTTCGCAGCCGAGCGGTCCAAGGGAAGTGGTATGAGGGGCCATCGCGGGGTCGCTGGCTTACCAAACGGCTAAGAGCAGAGCCTCTCAAGCGTCTCCGTTGAGTCGGTCAGAGACGACGCACCCCGATCGCCAGCAAGTTCGACACCATAGTTCTCAACGGTGTTTAAGCTTGAGCTATTGCTGGCGAAGAAGACTGGGCCTGAATTGCCCGGTGGGCTGTGCTGCCGCGACTCACATCTGCGCCGAGTCCGTCGATCCTCTTGGTCCCTTCACGAGGTCGGGCGTCCCGTCGAATCGCTGTTGGGGACGTGGGCAATGATGTCGAAGGGCCTGCGATCACGGTGGGGGCGTCGCCGTCTAGGATGGGGTCGTGAACAAGAAGCGCACCCACTCCGTTGAGGAAGCAACTACTGCTCTGGGGTGCCTTCGCCGCATCCATGACGACTCGTGCACGGTGCCGGAAACCGCGCCAGATCCCTTTCTTGCCGCCAGTAGATTCGCTGGCACAGAAAACGTGGGCGCGTGGATCAATGATGTATTCGGGTTCCGATACATTGCGATACCCGACGGCACCACGGATGGCGGTGGCGGGCTTGCCCTGGATCAGGCTAATCGCTGGCTGGTCGACCTTCTATTAGCCTTGGCTCCCTCAGCGCAGAGTGAGACTCATTTTGACGCGATCAACTTCGCGAAACAGGTGATGACGGCCATGGATTGCATACACCATGTGCGACGTGAGTCTGGGAAGGTCCGAGAGTACGAACTCGCACAATTCTTCATCGACCGAGAGATTGCGCCTCCACATTCGGTACGAGTCTGGTTGAACGATTTCCTCGGCTTCAATTGCCTCGTGCGTGATGACGACGCATCCTCTAACGAAGATGGTGGTCACTTTGAAGTCGTATACACAGATCCGTCCAACCGCCTCGTGATGGATTTGTTGCTCGCCGAAGCGTTCCCGGGAGAGACCGATACCGCCTTCAATCTCGCTACGTTCGCCCTGGGGGTAACTGTGGGCCAGGGGATGGTCCCGGAGTCAGGCCTGCCGGGCAAGATATTGCGATTCGCGTATCCCGGAATCGAGGTCAGAGGAAATGTGTACAAAGCAAGAGCCGAGGGACTTCTCGCGATGGAAGCCGATGCTGCGACTAAAACACTCCCCATTCTTACTTTGGAAGAATTGGCAGAACGAATCCACAACGGGAGTATCGACTGGTCCAGCGATCTCAACGGTGTCTATATTGAGGAATTTGACTACGCACGTCTCTGTTTATTGGCCGGTGGGCCAGTCGTGATTGATGGGTTGAAGACTGAAGGAACCTTTTTCGATAAGGGGGTCGACTTTGGCGGTGCGAAGTTCAGGGGCGATGTAGATTTCTCGGGGGCAGTCTTCGGAGACTCGAATATCGACTTCACGCGGGCAGAATTCAACCTAGGTGGTAGCGGCTCTGTAATGTTCCGGAACGCAAGGGTATTTCACCGCGAGAGAGGGGAGGGCGGCGTGGATGAGCGTCGCGTTGCTTTCGACCTGGCCGTCTTCGCGAATCCGGGGCCACGGTCGGAACTCTCTTTCGAAGACGCTGTTGTCGATGCGAAGCGGATGTCCTTCTCGAAGGTTGACCTCCGCGGCGTTAGGCTGTATTTCTTTCAGACGATCGCTTCAAGTTGCATCGCGCAATTCGTAGAATGCCGGATCGACATGTCGGTGGATTTTGACGACTCGGTTCTCAAGCGTTTGCACTTCCTGGGAATGGATGGCCTGAGTACTCTGCGACTCACGTTCCGATCTACGGCGCCGATAGAGCGACTTGTCATTGAGAATTGTGTGATAAGCGAGCGATTGGATATCGATGCGGTCCGTTGCCTCTCGCTCAAGGGGTCGACGATTGACGGGCATATACGCACGTCGTGGACGAAGTCCCGAAAGCCCAATTATGATATCATTAAGGCAGTGCTGGACAATGGAGGCACTCCTGAAGAGAAATCGCAGCAGTTTCTCATTTTGAAGCAGAATTTCGCAGCATTGGGGCAATATGACCACGAGGATCGCGCATTTTCGAACTTCATGAGGGCGCGCCAGACCAACGTCGTGACCCACGTCATTCTGGATGTCCTGCGCCGGATCGGTGACTATGGAGCCTCCCCGGGAAGATTGTTCCTGACAATTCTGGGCACATGGGCTCTTTTCGGGAGCGTCTACCTGCTCTGGGCTTGGAGCGAGCCAGCAGCGTTCACCTTTGGAGGTTGGGACGGGATCCGTTCTGTGCTGTCGGCGGGGTTGCTCAGTGCCTCGAGGCTAATGAACCTTAGTGCAGATGTCCAACCCGCGTCCTGGCTATCGAACGTCGTCTGCGTCTTCGAAGGAACTGTGGGATGGTTCCTATTAGCGATGTTCTCCGTCGCGATCGTCCGGAAGACTCTGCGCTAGGAGGGGCATGTTCACTTGCCGAGAGTTCGCTGAGACAGATGCTGAGTGCGCGCTGAACCTGGCGCGCAGCTGCCCGCCGCTGGACGTGCACACGCCCTATACCTACTGGGTCGTGAGTCGCTATTACGGGGACACCTGCTACCTGATCGAGGACGACGGCGACCCCGTCGGATACTTATTGGCCATTCCCAAGGGGGCAACGCTGTTCCTTTGGCAACTAGGGATCGTAGAGTCCCACCGGGGCAAGGGACTGACGGCGCTCTTGTTCGACGCACTTGCGAGTTCGGCCAAGGGGATGTTCGACGCCGTCGAGTTGACTATCTCACCAGGCAACGGCGCGAGCTACGGCGCACTTGCGAGTTGGTGTCGCAGCCATCAACTCGCGATCGAGCGGCTGAACCCGATTGTGGTTCCTGAGCATGAAGAGCCAGGGGAGATCCTCTACCGCATCAGGCTGTAACCGCAATTCTGACTGCTACGTCGAACGGATCCCGAAGTCCAGAACTCCGGACATGGTGGCCGCGGATCAGCTCCCTTCCGCCAGCCTACAAGGGGATCCCTTGAGCGGCTCTTCGTACCTGAGCGTGGGGTGAGCGTGGATCCGACGGCGGGCGTGTCGGCGGGGTGATGGGCGTCGAGGCCCTCAAGAATCGGGGTTACCACACCACCTGATCTTCAAGGACCTCGACGATGCCCGATTCTACTTCCTGCTGCCGTGCCGGCGGCGGCTACTGTCAGCGCTGCGACCTTCTGCTGGGCCTGCCCGGGCTCCACGTGGTCGGCGTCCAGCGCGACGACGCGGGGCTTCGGGTTGAGGTCGAATCCGTCCGGCCGGAGGTGATGGGCTGCCCCGCCTGCGGCGTGATCGCGCATGCGCATGGCCGGCAGAGGGTCGAGCTGATCGACGCGCCGTGCTTCACGGCGCCGGTGAAGCTGTGGTGGCGGAAACGACGCTGGCTGTGTCCCGAGCCGATGTGTCCGGTGAACTCGTTCATGGAGCAAGACCCCGATGTGGCGCGACCCAGGGCGCTGCTCACCAGTCGCGCGACGTCGTGGGCGATCGGGCAGATGCGGCGGGAGAACGCCTCGGTCCAGGGGATGGCCCGGCAGCTCGGCTGCGCCTGGAGGACGCTGTGGCGAGCGGTCAAGCCGATCCTTGAAGCCGCCGCCGACGACGAGGCCCGCTTCGCTGGCGTCACCTCGCTGGGCGTCGACGAACATATCTGGCATCACGTCTCCACCAAGCCCGTCGACCAGGGCGGCCGCGGCCCGAAGGAGTTCACCGGCATGGTCGATCTCACCCGCGACAAGGACGGACACGTCCGGGCCCGGCTGCTGGATCTGGTCCCGGGCCGATCCGGTGAGGCCTACAAGACCTGGCTGCGTGACCGCGGCGACAGGTTCCGCAAAGGCATCGAGATCGCCACCCTGGACCCATTCCACGGCTACAAGAACGCCATCGACGACCAACTCGAAGACGCCGTCGCCGTCCTCGACGCGTTCCACATAGTCAAGCTCGGGACCGCTGCTGTCGATGAGGTCCGCCGCCGGGTCCAGCAGGACATCCACGGCCACCGCGGCCGCAGAGACGATCCGCTGTATCGGATTCGGAACCTGCTGCGCGCCGGGCAGGAACACCTCACCGACCGGCAGAAGACACGCCTGGAGACCGCGTTCACCGCCGACGACCGCCACGTCGAAGTCGAGGTCGCCTGGCGCTGCGCCCAACAGCTGCGCTCGGTCTATCACCAGTCCTGTCATGCCGACGGGCGCAGGGTCGCGGAGAAGATCCTGGCCACGTTCCCGTCGTGTCCGATCCCGGAGATCGCCCGCCTCGGCCGGACGCTGAACCAGTGGCGAGACGCGTTCCTGGGCTACTTCACCACCAGCGGCGCCAACAACGGCGGAACCGAATCCATCAACGGGTTGATCGAACTCGCCCGCCGCGTCGCCAGAGGGTTCCGCGACCCAGACAACTACCGCCTCAGAATGCTCCTCATCGGCGGCGGTCTACTGAGCCAGCGTGCCCAGTGTGCTGCCACGGATGTGTCTCTTCACAAATGACACAGCAGCGAACGAGGGAGTCCGACCCGACCGCCGGCCTCCAGCAGGTCCAGATGAACACCGACGACGACGCCGCGATCGGCGACGTCGATGGCGTGGCGGAGGTGGAGGGGATGGTCTCCGGCAGCGAGATCCCCTGCTGGACAAGGCAGCCTGCTGTCCTTCCTGGGGGGGTGGTCCGACGGCGCTGCATTGCGACCAATGCTTATCCCACTTCAGAGGGGCAAATGGCGATTCGCCGCTGCTGAACCTACGCGGAGCACTGAGCCCCGATAGGCTGAGACCGTGCATAGAAGGTGGAATCATCGATTGATATGGGCCACTGGTGTCGTGGCCGCTCTTACAACATCGTGCGGGCAGCTGACGGAGGCGGTAGCTCCTCCCCAGGAGACCGTTGTTTCTGGCACGACTCAGACGTCTGCGCCCGCGGTGGCACCGTCTGCCTCAATCAGTCCCATCACCGAGTCTCCCGCTCTAGCCTCGTTCCCGGACGCCTGCGTCATCATCTCCAGCGTCGACGTCATTCGAGGCGTCCAACCGGAGAACAGCGGTGTCGCGACCGAGTGGGTAGGTGAGCTCTCGCCGTATCAGTTGGAAACTGAGGAGCTCTACGCAGCTTCTGAGAGCACATGCAGGTGGACGCTTGACCAGGCCAGCCGTGTTGCCCTGGGGATGGGCGCACCCAGTGATGGCGCGACGGACCTCGAGATCACCGTCCGTCGATATGGACATGTTGAACGGAGTGGGGGACCCGGGACCCTAGCGTGGTCCGACGATGATCCGCAGACCCTGCTACAGGAGTTCTTTGCCGCGAAACAGGAGCAAGTCGGATCGAATGCTATTGCCACCCTTGTGCCTGACGAGCCACTGATGGTCCAGGACGGAAGTCGCGTCATCGTGGCTGGTCAAGCGGTGTGGGCCGAACTCACCCTTTACAACTGTCACTTCGAGGTCTGCGGAGAGCCGGCCGTCTCCTTGGCCAAGGTTGTGCAGGAGAGGATCTCTACGGTCGAATGAGCTCCGGATGCCAGACGCGTACGTGCTCCAGCATCAAGGTTGTGATGTGTGGCAGAGAGAGAGTCACTTCGTCCGCCATGGTCGAAGCGCCGCCCCTGCTAGCGCGAATGTGACCCCGAGCCCGAGCCATAGATACAGCCAGGGCCCGCCCTGCGGCATGACCTCCACCTCTGCCGCGACCGCGCGCAGATACCCGTCGGAGGCTGTACCGGCGACGACGGAGTGGTGGTCTCCCGCGGGAATGTCTTCGGGGAGTCGTACGACTGCCGACACCCGCCCCTCGCTATCGGTGACAGCGGTCCCGAGCACGTGTGGGTCCGACTCAATGACGATGACCACATCCGTTTCGGGCAGGAACCCATCGGCGTCGACGGCCAGCGCGCCGCCTGCTTGTGTCCGCGCGGTGTCATAGCCCCACATGCGCAGGAGCAACTGACCGAGCCGATCGGGCGAAGTGTCGGTGACGTCGGCGGCCCACACCGGAGTGCCGATGTACTCGATTCGTTGCGCTGCCGGCGTCTGGGACCAGGCGATGATGGAACGCGCCATGGCCTGATGCCCCTCCGGTGTGGGATGGAGGAGCTCCTGGGAGTTCATGAGTTGCGTGATGGCGTCGACTGGCGTGCGGGAGAGGCTGGTCGTGCTCACCGTGACGCCGTAGCTCAGATCGCCCCCTTCGCAGACCGTGTGGTCCGGCTGGAAGGCGTCTTCGACGCTCGTGGCGAGGTAGACCGGCCGGCCCTCGTTGCGCACGGTGTAGGCGGCGAGAGAGACGCTGGTGTTGAGTGTGTCGAAGAACTGGTTGACGTAGGCGAGCTCCGCGCCGCCGATACCCAGAGCGCATCCCGCGGGAGCGACATTGCCGGGCGGTGTCTCAGGCACGATGCGCGGATAGGGCACCACCACGATGGGGATGACCTGTCGGGCACGGTTCTTGAGGGCCTCCTGGTCGTTGACTGCAGCGTCCACGGACCGCAGGACGTCCACCACGTCGGCTTTGATGGCCATGGCCCGCTCCAGGGCGTCGCTCGTGGAGGTCCGCGCGCCTCCCCAGTGGAACTCGAGGCCCTGGTCGCATCGCCATCCTGCTGGCCAGTAGGCGCCTGGCCGGATGAGTTCCGAGGCGTAGTTGCCGTACACGCACCGGGCGCCGATGGGTGCGAAGCCGGCGTCGTTTCCGCCGATGGACAGGACGACCGCCTCTGGGGGGTCATCGCCGAGCATGAGGTCGCGCAGGGCCTTGAGTTGGGGAGCCACAGTTGCATATTGCGCTGGGTGAGAGCCGGTGTTCCGTTGTGGGGTGAGCCAGTGTTC
>JAPUEL010000019.1 GCA_027492545.1 Propionibacteriaceae bacterium | reverse complement strand
GGGCCGACCAGTAAGGCCGTGACGAGGACCGTGCTGGCCCCCGCCAGAATGACGAGCAGGTTGTTCAGAACGAGCCGACGGGCCAGACCCATGCCCACCAACTGCGATCCACGGCCCGGGCGCGTCATCCTGGCCCCATCCGGTAACCGACGCCACGGATCGTGACGACATAGCGAGCCGTCCTCGGATCGTCGCCGAGCTTGCGCCTCAGGTTGCCGACGTGGATGTCGACGAGGTGCTCGTCGCTGGCAACCCCGGACGTTTCGTCCCAGACCGCGTCGAGCAGCTGTTGCCGGCTGAACACCATGCGCGGGCGGCTGCTCAGAGCGTCCAGCAGGTCATACTCCATCCGGGTGAGCGGTACCACGCTGGAGCCGACCCTGACCTCGTGAGCGGGCACATCGATCACCAGGTCGCCGAACGTGCGCTGCTCCTCGTCCGCCTCCTCGATGCTGCCCGCACGAGGCCGGCGGAGCAGCACCTGGATCCGGGCCATGAGCTCACGCGGAGAGAACGGCTTGGTCACATAGTCGTCGGCGCCGACGCCCAGCCCGATGAGCATGTCGACCTCGTCCGCGCGAGCGGTGAGCATCAGGATGTAGCAGCGGCTGAACGTACGCAACTGGCGACACACCTCGACGCCGTCCATGCCGGGCAGCCCCAGGTCGAGCACCACCAGATCGGGTTCCGACTTGCGGGCGAGCGCGATGGCCGTCTCGCCGTCGCCAGCGGTCCGTACGTCGAAGCCGTCCTGGATCAGGTAGCCCTCGACAACACGTACCAGGCTCGGCTCGTCATCGACGACCAGCGCACTCAGCTTCCGCGGATCCACGATCAGGCGTCCTCCTTCGCGATGAACGTGTCGTGCCAGGTGTGGTACCAAACAGCCCCGGTGGTGGCGTTCACCGAGAGCATGCCCACGGTATTGCCTCCCGACACCGTGTCCATCGTGTAATGACCAGGGAACAGGTCCGTCATCCCCACCGTCTGCCCGGCGGCGTTGGCCTGCAGCCACGCGGAGGCGATCGCTGTCGCCCGATCTGACGAGATTGCGTAGGGGGCGGTGCCGGTCGTCCACATCATCGCCGGACCGAACTCGGTGAAGACTGCACCCGTCGCCGGATCCACCATCACTTCGGTCGCGGCGGCGCCGGATGTGTCCTTCAGCTCGACATAGAAGTTGTTGCTGAACTGCATCACCTCACCGGTGTGCAGACCGCTCGGACTGGCGGCCGCGTCTGCCCGTGCGCGTGCTGCCGGGATGGTCGTCACCTGCACGCCATTGCCCGGCAGCCAGGTCCGCGTATCCATCATCGAGCCGCCCCCGCCACCGGAACCCATCATGCCGCCCCGGCCAGATGTCCGGGCTGCGCCCGGGGCCGTCGAAGGGACCGTGTACGACGTCGGCTGGCCAGCCGCCGGCCCACCAGCGGCGGTACGAGCTGTGGTCGGTCGCGCCGCAGCGCTCCCAGGGACACCGGCCGACTGCCACGTACTTGACGCGGCGTAGGCGGCCGAGCCCACCAGGAGCAGACTCGCGGTCACGAGCACCGTCCAAGGCAGCCAGCGAGACCTCGGCAGGGTGAAGTGGGGGCGACTCATCGCTTGCCCTCACCACGGGCGGAAGCCAGCGCAGCGCGCTGCATCTGGTACGCCTCGAGGTCGATCTCGCCCCGTGCGAAGCGACGGTCGAGGATCTCCTCGGGCGTCTCCTGCCCCGGCTGAGAGGGGCTCTGCCGTGCCTGCCGACCCGGGAGCAACCGGCTCACAGCCCAGACGATCGCGGCCAGCAGCAGCAGCCAGAGCACCACCATCCCGACCATGCCGCCCCAGCCCATCCCGCCATACCCGCCGTAACCCATCATCTTCGTGCCTTTCGTCGCCCGGGGCCCTATAGCACCCGATGGCTCGAGCCTCCCAGACGCCCATAAGCGTCACCCCACGGCCAAAGTAAAGAACACATAAAGCGGTGGTGCCGCGGCCCCTGGTCGCGCGGAGGTTACCGGTCTCGCACGAACTGGCGGCGTGTCAGCCCCCTGGCCGAGGCCGGATCCTGGTGGTGGGCCCATTTGTCGCTGAGATCGTTCGAACGAGTGAAATGGGTCGTCGGGCACCTCCGCCGGATCAGCAGCTCGGCGCTACTCATTGGCGCCGACAACCGCACGGCAACCGCTTTCGAGCCGCCCGATTGAGATCCGGTCAAGTTTCCCTGAAGGTTTCGTCTACAGGCCCGATCTGAGTCGCGCCGAGCGGGTGGGGGCCGACATGGTTCGGACGTCCCCATTTCGAGGAGCCATGGTGCTGAAACCGTACGTCGTCGTTGTCGCCGCGCTATCCGTGCTTGTGGTGCCGGTCATTGGAGCCCAGCTGGCCGTGGCGGCCGAAACCTCGGCCGGGTTGAGCGCTCCGGCTGCCATGCCGAAGGTGACGTCCAGTCCAGACCCCTCTGCAAGCCCGTCCGCAGAGGACGACATGGCGGGGATGGAAGGGATGCCTGGCATGAACCATGGGAAGGGGACCACGGCTTCCCAGCAGTCTTCCAGCCACGCGCACAGTGGCGAGGAGGACGCATCCGGGCCACGTCCGGTGGTCGCGCTCGTGACTGGTTTCGCAGCGATCAACGGGGGAGTCCTGCTCGTCGCCGCCGCAACGCGGAGACGCGAGAAACGTGACTCCGGCACTTCGTCGCGGCCCTCCCGGCCAGCCAAGTAGCGCACCGAACCAACCAAGGACAACGATGCCCA
>JAPUEL010000018.1:3401-22160 GCA_027492545.1 Propionibacteriaceae bacterium | reverse complement strand
GACGACGACCTGGTGGTGGGCGCGGCGGATCCGTTCCAGCTGTTCCGCATCCTGTGGGAGGTCCGCCGCGGCGGCGGCTTCGACCCGGCCAACGGCGTGGCGTTCATGCTGGACCAGTGCCACAACATCGAGGACAAGGTCCCCGGCCAGATCCGCTCCGTACTCAACGTGCAGGAGATGACGGCCAGGGCACTCCTCGTCGACGCCGATGCGCTGCAGGCCGCCCAGGACAGCAACGACGTCCTCGGCGCGCACGCCATCATGATGGACGCGTTCTACACCGATGTGCGGCCGATGCTCGCCGAGTGGCGCGAATCGCGCGGTTACGCCCCTGACCCGATGAAGGCGTTCGCCGAGTCCGGCTACCTGGCGAAGATCGCCGAGGAGCGCGTGGGCGGGGCGCAGGCGGGCTGGGGCGCCTGATGTCGCAGCAGTCCGTCATCGCCGTCGACCTCGGTGCGACGAGCGGGCGGGTGGTCCTCGCCACCCTCGTCGAGGGGCGGTTCAGCCTCCGCGAGATGCACCGCTTCTCCACGGCCGCCCACCGCACCGACGACGGGCTCCGGCTCGACGTCGTGGCGCTGTTCGACGAGATCCAGGCCGGCATCGGCCTGGCGATGGAGGCCGCCCCCGACGGGGTGGCCGCCCTCGGCATCGACTGCTGGGCCGTGGACTACGGCCTCCTCGGCGATGACGGGCTGCTCGAGCTCCCCTTCAACTACCGCGACGAGCGCACCGAGCGCGGCCGCGCCCTGGTCCGCGAGCGGATCACCGAGGCGGAGCTGTACTCCCGTGTCGGCCTGCAGGACGTGCCGTTCAACACGGTCAACCAGCTGGCCGACGACCTGGCCGCCGGCCGCCTGGAGCGCGCCACCCGCTTCCTCATGCTGCCCGACCTGCTCGGCTACTGGCTGACCGGCCGGGCGGTCGCGGAGCGCACCAACGCGTCGACCACCGCCCTGCTGGATCCGCGCACGGGTCAGTGGGACTGGGATCTCATCGACCGGTTGGGCCTCCCGCGCCGGATCTTCGCCGACGTCGTGGAGCCGGGCACCGTGGTGGGCCAGATCGTCGCCGGCCCCGCCGCCGGCGTGCCGCTGGTGGCGGTGGGTTCGCACGACACGGCCTCCGCCGTCGTCGGCGCGCCCCTGGAGGGCGACGACGTGTTCATCTCCTCGGGCACCTGGTCCCTGGTGGGCATGGAGCTCGACGCGCCCATCCTCACGGAGGAGTCGCGGCAGGCGAACCTCACCAACGAGGGTGGCGTGGACGGCACGGTGCGCTACCTCAAGAACGTCATGGGCCTGTGGATACTCTCCGAGGCCGTCCGCACCTGGGCCGCCGAGGGCCACGAGTACGCCGTCCCGGACCTGGTCGAGGCCGCGCGCGCCGTGACGGACGCGCCCCATTTCGACGCGACCCACCCCAGCCTTCTCCCTCCCGGCGACATGGTCAGCCGCGTCAAGACGCTGGCCGGCGGCGACGAGCGGCTGGAGGACCCCGCGGTGTTCACCCGCTCGCTCATCGAATCGCTGGCCGACGCCTACGCCGACGTCGTGGCGGAACTGGCCGCGATCACCGGACGCACCCCCCGTCGCCTCGTCGTGGTGGGTGGGGGCTCCCTGAACCGCCTGCTCTGCCAGCGCTCGGCGGACCGCACCGGGCTGGACGTCTCAGCCGGCCCCGTCGAGGCGACGGCACTAGGCAACTGCCTCATCCAGGCCCGCGCCGTGGGCATCCTCGACGGCTCCCTCACCGACCTCAGAAAGACCGTGATGGCCTCCACGACCGTGACCCAGTACCTCCCCCGCCCCGAGAAAGAGCTCGCCGAGATCACGGCGCTGTCCAACGAGTTCGGCGCCAACCCAGACTTCGTGCGCGCCGGCGGCGGCAACTCGTCGGCCAAGGCCGGCGGCGTCCTCTGGATCAAGCCCAGCGGCGTCTCCCTGGCCTCGATCACCCCCGACGACCTCGTGCCGCTCGACCTCCAGGTGCTGCTCGACTCGCTCGACGCGCCGGACCCCGATCCCTCCCTCGGTGACCCGGTCAACCACATCGCCGGGCTGGCCCGCCGCGACGCCGGCCCCCGCCGCCCCTCCGTCGAGATCCTCTTCCACGCGCTCATCCCGGACACCTACGTGTTCCACACCCACCCGCTGCTCATCAACGCCATCACGTGCAACGCCGACGGCGAGCGCCTCACCGACGAGCTGTTCGGCAACGACGTGCTGTGGGTGTCCTACGTGGACCCCGGGCTGCCGCTCGCCCGCGAGATCGCGGCCCGCCGCGACGAGTTCTCCGCCCGCACCGGCCAGCCCGCGCCCAAGGCGACCTTCCTCATGAACCACGGCCTCATCGTCGCCGGGGACAACCCCGACGACGTGCGCGCCGAGAGCTACCGGATCCTGGCCCGCATCGAGGAGGCCGTGGTTGCGGCCTCCGCCGACCAGCCCGTGTCCGCCTCCGGCGCCGACCTGGGCGCCGTCGCCGACGCGTTCCGCGAGGCGCTCGGCGCCGTCGCGGTGGCCACCGATGACGGCGACATCGCGCGCACCTTCCCGGCCACCGAGGCCGGGGCCAGGTTCCTGGTCGAGGGTCCGCTCATCCCGGACCAGATCGTCTACGCCGGCTCGTTCCCCCTCGTGGTGGGCGGCGCCGACGAGGTACCAGCCGCGCTGGCCGCGTTCCGTGAGGCCCGCGGCGTCGACCCCGTGATCGCGGTGGTCCCCGGCGCCGGCGTGGTCGCGGCTGGCGACTCCGAGAAGTCCGCGACGACCGCGCTGCAGGTCTACGTCGACGCCCTGACCGTCGGGCAGGCCGCCTCCGCCCTCGGCCGGGTGCGGGCCCTCAACGAGGCCGAGCGCCGCTTCATCGAGACCTGGGAGGCCGAGGCGTACCGGCAGCAGGTGGCCAAGGCCTGACCGCTCGCCTCCTGAGGCGCCGCCCCGCCGACGGCGCGGGGCGGTGTCTCGAAGGGTCAGTCGACGGCCAGCGCCTCCGTCGGGGTGGCGTTGGCCGCGCGGCGTCCCGGGAGGACGGAGGCCACGGCCGCGGCTACGAGGCAGACCCCGATCAGGCCGAAGGTCCACACCGGGTCCATCGTCAGCCGCATCTCGACGGCGCCGCCGGGCACGGCCGCGAACGCGGCCGAGATGCCCAGCCAGGCGAAGAACACCCCGGCGCCGAAGCCGATCAGCGTGCCGACCACCACCAGCGCCAGCGCCTCGATCAGCAGCATGAGCCTCAGCTGGCCGCGCTGCATGCCGAGCGCCCGAAGCAACGCGGACTCCCGCTGGCGTTCCAGCACCGACAGGCCGAGCGTGTTGCCCACGCCGACGATCGCGATGAGCACCGCGACCCCCAGCAGCGCCGTCATGACCAGGATCACCACGCCGATCACCTGCTCCAGGATGCCGGCCATCTGCGCCCCGCTGTTGCTGAGGTCCGGTTGCTCGTCGGCAGAGAGCGCCGCGATCGCCTGGTTGATGGCAGTCGTGTCCGTCCGGTCCGTGAGCTTGACCCACAGCGCGGCGTCCACCACCTCCCCGGGCAGCGCGTCGAGGGTCGCGGCGTTGACCCCGAAGGAGTTCCAACCGTAGAGCCGTCCCGTCTCGGGCGTCAGCGTGACGCCGCCCACGGTCAGCGACGCGGGCCTGTCCGGCCCCTGCTCGTCGAAACGGGCGACCCCGTCGGGAATCTCGTCGGCCTCGACGCCCATGGCGAGGCGCGCGGCGTGGCTGTCGACGGCGAAGTACCGGGTGCCGTCCACCTCGGCCACCTTGCCGCGCAGCACCGCGACACTCTCCACCCCGGGCACCGCACGCACGGCGTCCTCGGTGCCGGCAGGCACGCCGGCCTCGTAGCTGGCAGAGAGATCCAGCGGGAACTCCCGGTCGATGGTCGCCATCGCGGAGGTCCGGGCGCTGGTCAGCGCCACCTGGAGGGTCACGATGAGGCCGATGGCCAGCATCAGCGCGGTGGCGGTGGCGGCGGCCCGACGGGGGTTGCGCGCCGAGTTCTTCAGCGCCAGCCGAGCGGTGGGCCCGGCGCCCCCGGCCAGGCGCCCGGCGAGCGCGAGAATGCCGGGGACGTAGAGCGGGGCCGCACCGAGCACGCCGATGGTCAGCAGCACGCCGGCACCGGCGGCGTAGGCGAGGTTCCACTCCGACCGGCCGGTCTGCGACACCACCGCCAGCGCGGCACCGCCCGCGATCAGGACACCGCAGATGACGGCCCGGGCCAGGCCGGCGCGCTTCGCCTGGGTCGCCGTCGGCACCGCCTGCAGCGCCTCCAGCGGCTTCACCCGCGACGCGGCGATGGACGGGACCACGGCGGAGACCATGGTGGCCAACACGCCCACAAGCACCGCGAGCCCCACCTCGCCCCAGTTGACCGTGAGCCCCCAGAACATGGACCCGGTGATCTGCGCCCCCACGGCCGCGACGGCGAAGCCGAGCCCCACGCCCACCGCGGAGCCCAGCGCGCCCAGCAGCAGCGACTCGACGATCATCCGGCCCAACACCTGACCTCCGGTGGCGCCGACGGCGCGCAGCAGGCCCAGCTGGCGACGTCGCTGCGCCACCAGGATGGTGAAGGTGTTGGCGATGGTGATCATGCCCACCAGCACCGCGATGACGGCGAAGGCGAGCAGCATGTTCTTGAACACGTCGAAGCTGCCCGTGGTGGCCACCAGGGCGGCGTCGCGGAACTCCTGGGCCGTCTGCACCTCGACGCCGGGCGCGCGGTCGGCGACTGCGTCGGACATGGCGGCAGCGACGCCGTCGGGGTCGGCGCCGTCGGCGAGCGTCACCGCGACAGCGCTGACGTAGGGCAGATCCTCCGCGGGGAGGCTCAGGTAGCCGGTGGAGGTGAAGAGGCTCCTGGCGTCGCGGGTGATGCCGACGACGGTGAAGGACTGCTCGGCGGAGACATGCACCTCTGAGCCGAGGCCGACCTCCAGCTTGTCCGCCATGTCGCGGGCGATGGTGACCTCCCCGGCGGAGGCCGGGTAGGCGCCCTCCTCGAGTTCAGCCCACCGCAGTTCGGGGGCCAGGTTGGCCCAGAGGGTGGCGAACACGGTGCGGTCCTCGGCGGTCACCTCGGCCGAGACGCTCGCCACGGGGGCCGCGGACGCGACGCCGTCGATCCCAACTATGTCGTCCGCCAGGTCCGCGGGCACCTGGGACTCCGGCGAGACGAGCACCAGATCGGCCTGCGAGAGCGCCATGGCGTTGGCCTTGCCTGTGCCCGCCTGCTCTGTGGCGATGAACACCGAGATGGCCGTCATGAAGCCCACGCTGATCGCGATGGCGATGAGGGTGGCGACGAATCGGCTCGGGTGGAACCTCAGCTCGCTGAGCGCTTGCCGGAGCATCAGGCCGCCACCGTCCCCATGAACGCCATCACAGAGTCCACCGTCGGGTGAGGCAGGTCGTCGACGATCCTGCCGTCGAGCAGCATCAGCGCGCGGTCCGCGTAGGCGGCCGCGCGGGGGTCGTGGGTGACCATGATGATGGTCTGCCCCTGCTCGCTCGAGCAGCGGCGCAGGTACTCCAGCAGCGCGGTGCCGGTCTTCTGGTCGAGGGCGCCGGTGGGCTCGTCGGCGAAGATCACCTCGGGCTCGGTGACGAGCGCCCTGGCGACGGCGACGCGCTGCTGCTGACCGCCGGAGAGCTGGCTGGGGCGATGCCGGAGCCGGTCGCCGAGCCCGAGGGAGGACACGACGCCGTCGAAGACTGCCCGGTCGACGCGTCGGCCGGCGAGTTCCAGCGGCAGCAGGATGTTCTGCTCCGCGGTCAGGGTGGGCAGCAGGTTGAAGGATTGGAAGACGAAGCCGATCTTGTCGCGGCGCACGCGGGTCACCGTCTTCTCGGGCAGGGTCGCGATGTTGTCCGCGCCGACGAAGACGGCTCCGTCAGTGGGCCGGTCGAGGCCAGCCATGCAGTGCATCAGGGTGGACTTGCCAGACCCTGAGGGACCCATGATCGGGGTGAACGTTCCCCGCTCGATGGTCACGGACACGTCGTCGACGGCCGTCACCTCCTCCTCTCCGCTGCCGAAGATCTTGGTGAGGTTCCGGGTGCCGCAGGCGGGCTGCTGGGCGGGGTGGGTCATGGTGGTCCTTCCGATTCACGGTTCACCACGAACCTAGGCGGGCACCGCCCGCGGCGGATCGGCTCCCCGTCCCGGCTGCCTCGCCGACGGTGCCACCCGGGTCCGAACCGTCCCTGAGCACTCCCCCACCTCGGCCTCGGGGTTCCCTAGACTCCGGGCATGACCCGCCGAACCGTCGCCCTGCTGGGGCCGGCCTTCGTCGCCGCCATGGCGTACGTCGACCCCGGCAACGTCGCGGCCAACCTGACCGCCGGGGCGACGTTCGGGTACCTGCTGGTCTGGTCGCTGGTGCTGGCGTGCCTGATGGCGATGCTCGTGCAGTACCTGTCCGCCAAGCTGGGCGTGGTCACCGGTCAGAGCCTCAGCGGCCTCGTCCGGGCCTCCCTGCTGAAGCGTCGCGGCGGGAAGGTGTGGCGCGCGCTCTACGCGGCCCAGGCGCTCGCCGTCGCCATCGCCACCGACGTGGCGGAGGTGGTGGGCGGCGCCATCGCGCTCAATCTGCTCTTCGGCCTGCCCCTCCCCGCCGGGGCCATCATCGTGGGCCTCGTTGCCGTCGTGATGCTGCAGTGGCTGCGCTCCCGCGGCGAGGTGTTCTTCGAGGTGCTGCTGATCGGGGTGCTGGCCATCATCGCGCTGGGCTTCATGACGAGCCTGCTGTGGCTGCCGCCGGACCCCGTCCAGGTGGTGGCGGGCCTGGTCCCCCGCTTCGCCGGCGCGGAGTCGCTGCAGCTCGCCGCCGCGATGCTCGGCGCCACCGTGATGCCGCACGCGGTCTACCTGCACTCGGAACTGGCCCGCGCTCGCCATGAGGGATCCGACGAGACCCTTCCACGCCTGCTGCTCGTCCAGCGCGTGGACGTCGTGGTGGCGCTGACGGTGGCGGGCATCGTCAACGTGTCGATGCTGCTGTTCGCCGCCGCCGCGCTGCGCGGGTCGACGGTGGACTCCATCGAGGCCGCGCACGGCGAGATCACCGCCCTGGTGGGGCCGGTGGCCGCCACCGTGTTCGCCGTCGGCCTGTTGTTCTCAGGGGTGGGCTCCGCCATCGTCGGGACCGACGCCGGCGCGGGCATGGTCCGCGACCTCGTCTCCCCGAAGATCACGCCGACGGTGCGGCGGCTGATCACGCTGGTGCCCGCCGTCGCGATCCTGCTGATCGGGCTGCCGCCCACCCAGGCGCTCGTTCAGTCCCAACTGATCCTGAGCTTCGGAATCGGCTTCGCCGTCGTCCCGCTGGTGGCGATGACCGCGAGCCGGGCCACGATGGGCGAGCACCGCAACCCGGCCTGGCTGACCGCCGTGGCGTGGGCGGTGGTGGCCGCCGTCCTGGCCCTCAACGTCGCGGTGATCGCCACCAGCTTCTAGGACACTCCCCCGAACAGGGAGGTGACCGAGCCGTCGAGGAAGACCGCGTTGATGGCCTTGGCGATCAATGGCGCGATCGACAGGACGGTGAGGTTGTTGATGGGCTGCTCCGTGCGGATGGGCAGCGTGTTGGTCACGATGATCTCGGAGATGTTGGCCCCGTTGAGCCGCTCCGCGGCCGGCCCGGAGAGGATGGCGTGGGTGGCCGCCGTGATGACCTTCGACGCGCCACGGTCGTGCAGCGCCTGCGCCGCCTGGGCGATGGTGCCGGCCGTGTCGATCATGTCGTCGACGAGGATGCACACCTTGCCCTGGACGTCACCGACCACCTCGTGGACGGCCACGGTGTTGGCCTTGTCGTGGTCCCGCCGCTTGTGCACGATGGCGAGCGGGGTGCCGAGCACGTCGGTCCACATGTCGGCCAGGCGCACCCGGCCAGCGTCCGGGGACACGACGCACATGTTGTTCACGTCGTACTTGTTCTTCACGTAGTCCGACAGCACCGGCAGGCCCCACAGGTGGTCGACGGGGCCGTCGAAGAAGCCCTGGATCTGGGCGGCATGCAGGTCCACCGACATGATCCGGTTGGCGCCGGCCGCCTTGTACAGGTCCGCGACGAGCCGCGCCGAGATGGGCTCACGGCCGAGGTGCTTTTTGTCCTGGCGCGCGTAGGGGTAGAAGGGCGCCACGACGGTGATCCGCTTCGCGGACGCGCGCTTGAGCGCGTCCACCATGATGAGCTGCTCCATCAGCCACTCGTTGACCGGGGCCGTGTGGCTCTGGATAACGAACGCGTCGCAGCCGCGCACCGACTCCTCGAAGCGCACGTAGATCTCGGAGTTGGCGTAGGTGAGCGCACGCGTCGGCACGATCGGCTCGTCCATGAGGGTGGCCACCTCCTGCGCCAGCTCGGGGAACGCGCGCCCGCTGAAGAGCATCAGGTGCTTGTTGTTCTTGGCGATCTGGGACACAGGGATCAGGCCTTCTTCTTCTCTCGGGACTCCAGCACAGCGGGGTGGACGCTGCCGTCGTGCGCGGCGGCCGCGACGGCCCCCTTCGAGCCCGGGCGCCGCTCGTCCATCCACCCGTCGATGTTGCGCTGCCTGCCGCGGGCCAGGGCCAACGCTCCGGCGGGCACGTCGTCGGTGATCGTGGACCCGGCGCCCACCAGCGCCCCCGCCCCGATATCGACCGGGGCGACGAGCACGGAGTTGGAGCCCACGAAGGCGTTCCTGCCCACGTGCGTCGTGGACTTGTGGATGCCGTCGTAGTTGGCGAAGATCGTGCCGGCGCCGATGTTGACGCCCTCGTCGATGATGGCGTCGCCCGCATAGGTGAGGTGCGGCACCTTGGCCCCGTCGCCGATGACCGCGTTCTTGGTCTCGACGAAGGTGCCGATCTTCCCGCCCTTACCTAGCTCGGTGCCCGGCCTGAGGTACGCGAACGGGCCGACGGTGGCGTTCTCGCCGATGACGGCGAACGAGCCGTGGGTGCGGATCACCTCTGCGCCGGGCCCCACCTCCACATCCATGAGGGTGGTGTCCGGGCCGATGATGGCGCCCTCACCCACCGTCGTGGCGCCCTGCAGGATGACGCCGGGCATGAGCACCACGTCGCGGGCGAGGTCCACGTCGACGTCGATCCAGGTGCTGGACGGGTCCACCATGGTGACCCCGGCCATCATCCAGGCGTCGCGGATGCGGCGGTTCATCTCGAGGTTGATGCGGGCCAGCTGGACGCGGTCGTTGACGCCCTCGGTCTGCCACACGTCGTCGATGAGGTGCGCGCCGACGCGCTGCGCGCGCGAGTGGGCGAATGTCAGTACATCGGTCAGGTACTGCTCGCCCTGGGCGTTGTCAGTGGTCAAGGAGGCCAGGCCCTCGCGGAGGGTTGCGGCGTCGAACACGTAGATGCCCGAGTTGATCTCTGTGATGGCCCGCTGCTCGTCGGTGGCGTCCTTGTGCTCGACGATGCCCGTGACGGTGTCGCCGTCGCGCAGGACGCGACCGTAGCCGGTGGGATCCTCGACCCGGGCGGTGAGCACGGTCACCGAGTGGTGGTGGGCGCGGTGCACGGCCACGAGCTGACGCAGCGTGTCGCCGGTGAGCATGGGCACGTCGGCGTAGGTGACCACCACGTCACCCTCAAGCTCGCCGAGGTCCGCCAGCCCGCAGGCGACGGCGTGGCCGGTGCCGAGCTGATCGTCCTGAACCGCGGTGGTCACGGACTCGGACAGCTTCTCGAGATGGTCCGAGACCTGCTCGCGCAGGTGCCCCACGACGACGACGAGGTGCGCCGGGTTGAGCGCGGCCGCGGCCGAGACGGCGAAGCTGAGCATCGGCTTGCCTGCCACCTCGTGGAGGAGCTTCGACTTGGCCGACTTCATGCGGGTGCCGCCGCCAGCGGCGAGGACGACTACGGCCGCGACTGGCGCGAGGTCGCTGTCAGTGGTGGACACGGGTGTTTCTCCTTCGGTCGCCGACCGCGAGCTCCGCCGGGGGCTCACCCGGTCAAAATACCAGCCCAGCGCCCGCCGCTGCTCGCTGTACGGCTCTCGGGCGACCACGAAGGAACCGGACCGCGGAATCTCTCCCCCAGTGACGGTGTCCCCTCTCGGGCTTGGGCTGGGACATCCGCGCTGGGGGACCGTTTCCGCGATCGGCCGGGCTTGAAAACGTTATCAGGGATGTGTTTGACTGTCCGCGACCGCGCGACAAGGGAGTGACCGTGACCGAACTGACCTGGGGACACCCGGCGCTGACGCTGACCCTGACCTCGGCCCCGGACCGGCCGGTGTCACTCACCTCGGCCACCGCCGACGGCGTGAGCGTGACCTCCCTGGAGCCCGTTGGACTCGTCCAGATCCTCACCGCGACCTCCGGGCACGCGCTGGCCAGCACCAGGGTGGGCATGACCGCCCTGG
Source organism: Propionibacteriaceae bacterium (assembly GCA_027492545.1). Lineage (GTDB taxonomy): Bacteria > Actinomycetota > Actinomycetes > Propionibacteriales > Propionibacteriaceae > Arachnia. Next base: position 11,758 of record JAPUEL010000018.1, on the reverse strand, counting down.
GCGAGCGGCTGCGTTACATCGGTCACGAGGTCACCACGGACGGGGCCTGGCACCGCCTCCGGATCACCCTCGCCGCGGACGGCATCCGGGCGGACGTGACCTTGGCCTCACCCGACGGCGTGGCCGCGCTCTCCTCAGTGGTCACCGTCGCCAACACCTCCGACGCGCAGGTCGTCCTGCGGTCGGTCTCGTCCTGGGCGGCGCCGCTCGGCGTTCGCGACCCCGAGGCGTGGGCGTTCCACAGCGCGGCGAGCGACTGGCTGGCCGAGTCACGGTGGAGCGCCAAGCCCTTCCGGCCGGACCTGTTCCCCGGGATCGCCGCCCACCTCACCGGGATGCGCCCGAGAGGCACCGCGACCCTCGCCTCCCACGGCACCTGGTCCAGCGGGGAGCACGCTCCCGTCGCCGCCGCCGTCTCCCCCGCGGAGGGCGCGGCGTGGCTGTGGCAGGTGGAGCACAACGGGCCGTGGCGGATCGAGGTGGGCGAGGAGTACGGCGACTTCTCCGTCGCACTGTCCGGGCCCACCGAGCTGGACCACTCGTGGGCCCTCCCCCTGGCCCCAGGCGAGTCGTTCACCACCGTGCCGGCGGCCGTCGCCCTCGGCGCCACCCTCGACGACGCCGCGGCGGCCATGACCCGCTACCGGCGGGCCGCCCGCCGGGCGCACCGGGACAACGAGCTGCTCCCGGTGTGCTTCAACGACTACATGAACACGCTCAACGGCGACCCCACCACGGCGACACTGCTGCCCCTCATCGACGCGGCCGCCGAGGCGGGCGCCGAGGTGTTCTGCGTCGACGCCGGCTGGTACGACGACTCCGGCCACTGGTGGGACAGCGTGGGCGAGTGGCTGCCGTCGAGCACCCGCTTCCCCGGGGGGCTGGGCGAGGTGATCGACCGGATCCGGGCCCACGGGATGACGCCCGGCCTCTGGCTGGAGCCGGAGGTGATCGGCGTGCGGAGCGCGATGGCCGCGCAACTCCCGGACGGGGCCTTCCTGCAGCGCCACGGGCAACCTCTGGTGGAGCAGGACCGCTACCACCTCGACCTGCGCCATCCGGCGGCGCGCGCGCACCTCGACGGCGTCGTCGACCGGCTCGTCCGCGACTTCGGCGTGGGCTTCTTCAAGCTGGACTACAACATCAACCCCGGCGCCGGGACGGATCACGCGGCGCCGAGCACCGGCCACGGCCTGCTTGAGCACTCACGCGCGGTTCTCTCCTGGCTCGACGGCATCCTCGACCGTCACCCCGGACTCATCCTGGAGAACTGCGGCTCCGGCGGAATGCGCGCGGACTTCGCGATGCTGAGCCGCCTCCAGCTGCAGTCCACCTCGGACCAGCAGGACTTCCGGCTCTACCCGCCGATCGCGGCGTCGGCGCCCATGCAGCTGCTCCCCGAGCAGGCCGCCAGCTGGGCCTATCCGCAGCCCGGCATGGACCCGGAGGAGATCGCGTTCTGCCTGGTCACCGGGCTGGTGGGGCGCATCTACCTCTCGGGGTACCTCAACCGGATGGCCTCGGCGGAGCTGGACCTGGTTCGAGAGGCGGTGGTCGCCGCGAAGCGGCTCCGCGCCGAGCTCCCCCACGCGGTCCCCTTCTGGCCGCTGGGCCTGCCGGCGTGGACGGACCCGTGGGTCGCGCTGGGGTTGCGCACCGGCGGCTCGGCCCTGGTCGCACTCTGGAAGAGGGGCGAGGCCGACGGTGTGGCGCTCCCGGTCCCGGGTCTGGCCGGGCGCTCGACGGGGGTGGCCGTCGAGTTCCCGGGCGCAGCCGAGGGCTGGGACCTGAGCTGGGACGCCGCCACCGGGACCCTGCACGCAGACACCGCGATGACCACCACCGCCCGACTGATCCGCCTCACGCCGGCGGACGGCCGTGGCTGAGCCGACGGCGCCGCCCGCCACCATCAAGGACGTCGCCGCGATGGCCGGGGTCTCGGTGCCGACGGTGTCGCGGTTCCTGACCGGCGCGGCACGGGTCAGCGACGACAAGCGCGCACGCGTCGCCGCCGCCATCGCGGAGCTCCGCTTCACCCCCAATCCCGCCGCCCGGGCGCTGGGCGGCCGCGCTCCGGGCGTCGTCGCGGTGCTGGCGGGCAACACGTCGCGCTACGGCTACGCCGAGACCATCCGCGGCATCGAGGAGGCGGCGCGGGCCGCGGACCACCTGGTCACGATCACCGCCCTGGACGGCACGGGCGAAGCGGACCTCGACGCCGCCCTGGCCCTGGCGCTGTCGCAGCCGGTGGCCGGGGTGATCGTGCTGGCCTTCGACCCCGCTGGTGTCGCGGCCCTGCACCGCCTCCCGTCTGGCGTGGCGGCCGTCGCCCTGTCGGGCGGGCGCTTCGAGGGGCGGCGGCAGATCGTCATCGACGAGGACGAGGGCGCCTTCGCGCTCACCACCCACCTGCTCTCCCTGGGACACCCGACGGTGCACCACGTCAGCGTCCCGGCGCCGGGCGGCGAGGGGGGCCGCACCACAGGCTGGCGGCGCGCGCTGATCGCGGCCGGGCGTCCGGTGCCGGACATCATCGCGGCGGGCTGGGACCCCGCAGAGGCGCGCCCCCTCGGCGCCGCACTCGCCGGGCGCGACGACGTGACGGCAGTGTTCTGCGGCAACGACGAGGTGGCCATGGGCGTCATTGCCGGCCTCCGCGACCAGGGGCTGGCGGTCCCCCGCGACCTCAGCGTGGCGGGCTTCGACAACCATCCGCTGGCGCAGCTGTGGGCCCCGGCGCTCACCACCGTCGCGCAGGACTTCGCCGAACTCGGCCGCCGCGGCTGGCAGCTCCTCCGCGACCCCGATGCGGGCCCGCGCCTGATCACCCTCACCCCAGACCTCATCGTGCGTGACAGCACCGCCGCCCCCACCGGAAGGCCCACCCGTGACCGTTGACCCAGACCGCCTCGTCGTCGACTTCTCCTCCCCCGTCGGCCCCTTCCGCGGGGGCGCGTCCGGCACCCTGTACGGCCTCGGCGACGACGGCGTCCCGACCCCCGCCCTGCTCAACGGCGCGCACCTGACCAACACGAGCCAGAAGGCGCCGTTCGGCACCCAGCACCCCAGCGGCGACGCCCTGGCGGTCGAGGACGGGTTCTTCGCCAAGCACGGCCGCGACATGTACATCTACATCCAGGACCACTACCCGGACTGGCCGTACCACGGAGGCCGGCGGCCGGGCGACGATGCCGACGGGGTGTGGAGCTTCCTCGAGGTGGTGGAGCGGATCACTGAGGCCGTCGCCACCCGTTCCGCCCGCCCCCGCGACTACGTGCTCATCCCCTTCAACGAGCCCGACGGCGGCAACTGGTACCCCGAATGGCCTGAGCACCGGGAGCAGTTCCTGGCCGACTGGCTCGCCGTGGTCGGCGTGATCCGCCGGGTCTGGGCGCGCCACGGCCTCGGCGAGCCGCGGATCGGTGGGCCGGGAGACATGCAGTGGCAGCCGGAGCGCACCGCCGACTTCCTGGAGTTCGCCGCCGTGCACCACTGCCTGCCACAGGTGTTCATCTGGCACGAACTGGGCATCGACAACCTCGGCACCTACCGGGGGCACCTGCGCGAGTTCCGGGCCATGGAGGCAGAGCGCGGCATCGCGCCCATTGAGGTCAACATCACCGAGTACGCCATGCTGCGCGACATGGCCGTGCCCGGCCAGCTGATCCAGTGGCTGGCCATGTTCGAGGACACCAAGGTGGACGCGCAGATGGCCTACTGGAACTACGCCGGCAACCTCTCCGACAACACCGCCCGCGCGCACGGCGCCAACGGCGGCTGGTGGATGCTCAAGTGGTACGGCGACCTCGAGGGCTCGACGACCGTGACGGTCGCCCCGCCCCATCCGGACGTGCCGGACACGCTCCAGGCGATCGCCGCCGTCGACCCGGCCAATGCGCGCGCCACGGTGCTGTTCGGGGGAACCGACGCCGAGGTGGTGCTCGAGCTGAGCGGACTGGATCCGGCGGTGTTCGGCGGCGCCGTCGACGTGGAGATCCGCGAGGCGTCGCTCACCGGCATCGACGGGCTGCACGCGGCCCCGCGCCTGGTGGCGGCCGCCCGGGGTGTCGCGCTGGAGGAGGTGCGCCTGGCGGTGACGCCCTCCGACCGGTACTGCGCCTACCAGGCGCTGGTCACCCCCGCGGTCGCGGCGCCGGCGCTCCCCGAACCGTGGCAATCGACGGTGGAGGCGGAGGACACGATCCTCACCGCGGCCGAGGTGTCGCGCTACGACCCGAAGGCCGCGGAGGGCTGGCAGTTCCTGGCATCCGGCGGGGCGGACGTGTCGTCGTTCCGGGAGGTGTCCTCGTCGGCCGCGTGGACGGTGGAGGTGCCGCGCGACGGGACATACCGCTTCCAGGTCATCGGCAGCGCCGCGGGCGAGACGGCCCGTCACGCACTGTTCGTCGACGGCGTGTTCGCGGCCTTCGTCGACCATCCGGCGAGCCTGGCACTCAACGAGCGGTCCCGCGGGAAGTACCGGGGAAGCGCGGAGACAATGGTGCCGCTGGGCGCGGGGCGGCACGAGCTGTCGCTGCGGACAAGCCTCGACGGGGCAACCCTGCTCCCGGGGGCGGAGGTGACCCTGGACCGGTTCGTGCTCATGGACGCCACTGACGGCGATCCGGCCACCTACCCCGCCAGCACGTTCAGGCTGGCCGACGGCGCCCAGCTGGACTGGTCGAGCACTGGCGCGGGCGCGGCCCGGCTGGCCGCCGCGGGGCGGGCGGACGTCTACGCGTCGGCGTGGGAGACGGGCTACCACGACGTGGCGGTCGCGGTGCGCGGCGATGGTTCCAGCGTCTCGCTCCGGGTCAACGGCCAGGATGCGGGGAGCGTCGACGTCGCGGCGGGGCCTGACGTGGGCGTGGCCAGGGTGTTCTTGGTGCAGGGCATCAACGAGATCGAACTGAGCTCCCAGACGGGGACGGCGCTGGTGTCGTCGCTGCTGGTCACGCGCGCAGTCGAGGGCGACGCTGTCGTGACCCGGCTGCCCTGGCCCGACGCGGCCACCATCCCCCGCGATGGAGCCCTGGCGGCGACGGGCGACTTCGTGATCGTGGTGACCTTCGCCAACGCGGAACTGGCCGGCGAGCACGACTACAACCCCCAGGTGGTGGACCGCCGCCTGGAGGTGTGGGAGGGCGATCGGCCCGTGGGGCACGCCCACTGCCGTTACACCTACTCCTGGGACAACTTCCTCCAGCGGGCCATCCCGGTCGCTCTGATGACCATGGAGGAGCCCCTGCGCCTGCTGAACTCCGTCGGTGAACCCCCGCTGATCCGGGAGGTGACCCTCGCCCCCACGGCACTGGCCGCTGACTGATCGCCCGCTTTTGGGTGGTGGCCCAACAAGCTGGACTGCTCCCGGCGTTGCGCCGCGGCACGCCCGCCGCATCACGCTCCGAGCCCTTGACACCGGCACTTCTGCCGAGCAGCGTGATTCGCAGGGGGAGGGACAGGCGACCACGGTCCTGGCTCCCTGAGCCACCCACCGGAGGGGGCCTCGATGATCACTCGCGCGCTGGCTGCCGCAACGGCGGCCCTCCTGCTCCTGGCCTCCGCCTCCGGGGCCCAGGCGGCACCGCCGTGGGACGGGCCGATGGCGCTGGCGGAGGACCTCATCACTCCACTGCACCTCGCCGCGGGTCCCTTCGGATCGGTCACCGTCTCGGAAGGCGTCGCCAGCAGGCTCACCACCGTTGCGGTGGGTGAGACCAGCACCGTCTACGAGGCCCTCGGGTGGGACGTCGGCGGCGTCGACTACGACGGCGGCACGCTCCTCTTCGTGCAGAGCCGAGGAGGGGGTCCCGACCCGTCTCCGAGGGTCGGTTTGCTGAAGGCCATCGATGCTGACGGCGTCGTCCGGACGATCACCGATCAGATCGCCCGCTACGGGATCGACCACGACCCTGACCGCAACGTTCGGTACGGCCTGTCCGCCTCCGATGTTTCGGCCAACGGCGGCTGCGTGGCCGAACTGGCGGCCGCGGGCATACCCGCCAGCTACACCGGCGCTGCCGTGGCCAGCGATTCTCACCTCGTGTCCGTGGCCGTGGCCGGCGGCACCGCTTACGTGGCCGACGCCGGGGCCAACACCGTCCTCGCGGTGGGTCTCCGCTTCGGTGTGATCGGCTCCGTCACGGCGCTTCCCGCCATGGAGGCCGTCCTCTCCGACGAGTCGACGCGGGCCCTTGGTGCGCCCTCCTGCGCGGGCCTGCGCTACGCATTCGAGGGGGTGCCCACCGACGTCGAGGTGGGACCGGATGGGCGGCTGTTCGTGTCGGCCGTGCCCGGCGGCGCCGCGCAGGACATCGCGCCTCCGCAGGGGGCGGTGTATCGGGTGGACACGTTGACGGGAGCCGTCCAGCTGTACGCCGACGAGCTGATCACGCCGACCGGCATCGCGCTCGACGCAGCCGGCTCTCTGTACATCGCCTCGCTGTTCGGTCCTGGCATCCTCAAGGTCGCGCCCGGCGGCGGGGAGGCCGGCCTGTACCTGCCGGCGTTCCGTGTCGCCGACGTCGAGGTGCACCGGTCCCGGCTGTTCGCCACCACCCGCGTGCTGGGCAACGGCAGGGTGATCACTGAGCGTCTGTAGAGGCACCCTGCTGGACCTGGGGCGGGTTCCGCAGCCCTTCCCGTGGGCTGAGGTGTGAGGAGCGCAGCGACGAACCTCGAAGCCTAGGAGCCTTCCTTGTCAGGTTCACGCTCTCGAGCCTTCGAGGGCCACTCCGCCCCACCTCAGCGACCCTCCTGATCGCAGCGCTTGGATGTGCGCGGCCGGTGCAAGAGACTGGGTCGCATGCCGAACGCCGTCAGCAAGCCCACACCCGCCCCCACTCCTGCGTGGTACTCGGTCCTTTGGAGCGCCATGGGCGTTGCCGCCGTGGTCGCGGTCGGCGGGTTCTGGCTCGCCGGAGAAGTGCTCGAGTCGGTCACCGACCGCGACGGACTCGCGATCTGGGACCGACCGGTCCTCGACTGGATGATCGCATCCCGCACCCCCACCGCCGACGCGGTGATCGCCTGGTATTCCAACGCCGGGGGCCCACTCTGGCAGCCGATCATCACCGGACTGGTGGTGGCGTTCCTCTGCTGGAGGTACCGATCCGCACGTCCGCTCATCCTGACGGCCATCACGGCCGGGGGCGCGCTGGCCATGACGGTGCTGGGGAAGCGGGCGGTGGGGCGCGTGCGCCCTCCCTTCGAGGAATCCATCCCACCGCACGAACTCTCCGCCAGCTTCCCCAGCGGGCACAGCCTCAACGCCGTCGTCATCGCCGGAATCCTGTGCTACCTGATCCTGATCCACCTTGAGGAGCGCCGCCCCATCGCGAGCGGCGCGTGGATCGCCTTCTTCACCGTCTACGCGGTGACGATGGGGCTGAGCCGCGTCTACCTGGGCCACCATTGGCTGACCGACGTGCTCGCCGCATGGGTCCTGGGGCTGGCCTGGCTGGCCATGGTCATCGGAGTTCACCGGCTCTGGCACGCCATGCGCCCGCAACCCGACAAGGGGCCGGCCCCGACGACCTCGTGAGGTGCCGGGGGAATCGCGAGGGCAGCACTCCAGACGGATATCGAGTTCCAGTTCTGGAAGGGCGGCGCCGGGATCTACACCGGCGAGGGCGCGTCCCTCTTGCTGCGCGACAGCACCGTCCGCGACAACTCCGTCACCGGCGCAGCCGGCGGCGGGGTGTACGGGTTCTTCGACTCCACCGTCACCATCCGCTCCCCGCGGCCGGTCAGCCAGGTGTCCGGCTGTCACCAACCCATGGAGCCGGGCACACCCTTGAACGGGCCCGCCACCGCCGAGGTGATCCATCCCCCGTAGAACCCTCCCGGCTGAGGGGTCACCGGCTCACCGTCGACGAGGCAGGCGTCCATGGGGCCGGCGTACAGCGCCACGTGGTCCACGAGCGCGGCGAAGGGCTCCGTCGGGGTCGGGTAGTACCAGGCGGCCGACGGCACCGTGCGATCCCCGCCGTGCACGTCGAGGTAGCGGGCCGCGCCCTTCCACTCGCAGAACGATCGCCCGTCGGCCGGCCGGAGCGCGCCGTCGACGAAGGCCGAGCGTGGCAGGTAGTACGTCGGCGGGTGGCTGGTCTCCAGGACCTGCCAGGATTCCGACGTCCGGCAGATCACGTCTCCGCCGAGCACCACCTCGATCGGCAGGGTGCACTTCCGCAGGGCCGGTGGGCGGGGGTAGTCCCACACCGACTCCTGCCCGGGGCCGGTCCGGTCGGGACGTGGTCTGAACACCATGCCTTGACGATAGCTCGGGCGCTCAGACCACCCCGGGGGTTGGGTCAGTCCCAGCCGGGATCGGCCGGGCCGTCGCCGTGGTCCGGGAT
>JAPUEL010000018.1:0-3301 GCA_027492545.1 Propionibacteriaceae bacterium | reverse complement strand
CCCTCGGTCTTGACGCTCAGGGTGGCGCCGTCGCCGGACTGCTCGAAGACCTCCTCGGTGCCGTAGAAGCGGAATCGGGACTCGTGGCCCTTCCAGTACCCCACCCGGCGGAACTCGTTGGTGCGCATCGCGCCGCCGTCGGCGAGTTCGAACAGCGCGGTCATGTTGGAGAAGTCGTTGCCCCAGCGGGAGATGGACTTGTCGAAGATGCCGTCGGCTCCATGGTCCACGATGCCGAGGCACGACACGGAGGTGGCGTAGGTGGGCAGCGCCCCGAGCACCCCGCCGATGGCGTGGGTCGGGTAGAGCATGGGCGGGAAGCTCGCGGTGGGCTTCCAGTCCTCGCCGCCGCTGAACTGGTACGCGGCGGAGAAGCCGTTGTCCATGTCGTGGACGTAGTCCCCCTCGGAGTAGAAGACGCGCCCGAAGGCCCCCTCGGCGATCCGTGTGCGGGCGTAGATCACGGCCGGGTTGTAGTAGCTGGTCTCCCCCATCATGTAGATCAGCCCGGTCTCCTCGACCTTGGCGACGATGGCGGCGATCTCCTCGGCGCTGATGGCCATCGGCACCGCGGAGTAGACGTTCTTGCCGGCCTCGAGCGCCTTGAGGGCCAGCTCGCCGTGGCTCCAGCGCTGCGTCATGATGGCCACCGAGTCGACGTCGGAGGCCAGCAGCGCGTCGACGTCGGGGAAGCTGCCGGCGAGGCCGTGCTGCTCGACGTGCTGCGCGGCCCGCTCCGGGATGAGGTCGGTCACGTAGACCTCCTCGACGGCGGAGTGCAGCTGCCAGAGGCTGATGAAACTCCTGGCGAACTGCCCGGTTCCGATGACACCGATCTTCATGAGTGTGCAGTCCTTTCGACTGAAGGCGTGGGGTGTAGGTGCGTGGGCCGCGGCGACGCGGTGGCCACAAAGTTACCCGGGTAACCTGGGTTCACGCAAGCTGGCCTAGGATGACCTCCAGAACCAGCTCGGACAGGGAGGTTGCGGTGTCGTCGGAGCACCTTTCGCCGCGCAGCCGGCCTCGCGCCGTGACCCGGACCGACGTCGCGCGCCACGCCGGCGTCAGCACCGCGGTGGTGAGCTTCGTGGTCAACGGCGGCCCCAAGACGGTGTCGGAGGCGACGAAGCAGCGCGTGCTGGACGCCGTCGAGCAGCTGGGGTACCGCCCGAACCGAACGGCCCGCGCACTGTCCATGGGCAGCACCAAGACCCTGGGGCTGGTGGTCGGCGACACCACCAACCCCTTCTACGCCGAGTACACCCGCGAGCTGCAGCAGGCCGCGGCAGACCTGGGGTACGCCCTGCTGATGACCGCGGGCGGGCCCGGCCCCGACGCGGACCTCCGCGCCATGCTCGATCTCTGCGACCGCCAGATCGACGGACTGATCGTCGCCCGTGCCACAGCCATGGGCAGGCTCGAGGAGCTCCGACGGAGGGGCGCCCACCAGCCTCTGGTCATTATCGACGCGCCCGCCCCCGTCGCCGGCTACGTCACCGTGGGCCCGGATGCCGCGGACGGGATGGCGATGGCGGTGGGGCACCTCTTGAGCGTGCATCACCACCAGAGCGTCGCCCTCGTCATCGGCGAGAGCGTGGACCCCGACGCCGACCGCCGCGAGGCCGGCTGGCAACGGGCGCACGCCGATCATGGCCGGGCACTCGGGCCGGTGGCGCGAACCGCGTTCACGCGTGACGGTGGCCACCGGGCCGGGCTCGGGCTCCTGGACCGAGCGGACCGGCCCACAGCGGTGGTGACCAGCTCAGACCTGCAGGCGATCGGGCTCCTGACAGCCGCACACGAGCTCGGCCTGCGGGTGCCGGAGGACGTCGCCGTCGTGAGCTTCGACGGCACCGAGGAGACCCGGTTCACGGCACCCCCACTGACCACGGTGAGGCAACCCGTCGCGGCGATGGCCGCCGCCGCGATCGATCTGCTGGTCCACCAGCGCACCCCCGCCCACGAGACGTTTCCCATGGACCTCGTCGTCCGCCGCTCCTGCGGCTGCTCCACCACCGGCCGCTCGCCGAAACGAGGCAGCCTCGGGGACTAGGCTTGCACGACCGAAGAGCACACCTCCCAGTAGCCTCACCGCAGTCGCGTGGTGACCTCATCGAGGAGTTCCTGAGGGTCCAGCCACATGGAGGGGTAGTTGCCGTACCAGCGTTGGACGCCCTCGCCGTCGATGAGGACGAAGCCGTGCCCGGGCAGCCCGGGGTGCATGCCCTTGTCGAGGACGTCGTAGGCCTTGGACACGGTCCCGTCGTCGAGGAGGTAGGGGGTGGTGACGCCGAACCGCTGCAGGTCCGGCAGGATCTGCTCGGCGCTGTTCATGACGACGGGCAGCACCTCGATTCCGGCCTCGGCGAAGCCTGGGTTTTTCTCGATCTCGGCCATCTGCATGGTGCAGGAGGCGCAGCCGGCGCCTTCGTTGAAATAGATGAGCACCGGGTGGGGGCGCAGGGCGCTGAGGGTCACGGCGGTGCCGGCCGTGGTGGTGAGCGTGAAGTCAGGGGCGAGGCGTTGGGTGTCGCCCTGCTCGGGGACGGCGGTCCACAGCCCGTAGCCGACGACTGCCAGCACGATGAGCGTCACCGCTCCGCCCAGAATTCGGATCCAGGTGCTGCGCTGCGTCTCGGCCTTCTCGCCGGCTGCGCGTTGTTCGCGTCGCGAGGGTGCGAGGGTGCGGGTGGGGGTCATCGGGGCTCCTGGGCAGGGACATGAGCTGCGTCGGCTTCCGCCGGCTGGGCGCTGGCGATGGGTTCGGTGTCGCAGCAGTCGCGGACGGGGTCGGGCTGTTCGTGTCTGCGGGGGTCGCGGAGGGTGGCGAAGACGAACACGGCCACCAGGGCAAGCAGGGCGAGCCCGAGGACGGCCTCGGGGATGGGGGCCGTGATCGCGATCAGCGAGGCGAAGACCTCGGAGAGCCAGGCGCCCATGCCGACCAGCGGGGCGTCGGCGCCGGTCATCTCGGTGGCGCCGGCCTGGCCGATCACCAGGATGCCCATGATCACGAACCCGACCGCGACCAGCAGGTTGACGGTGTTGGTGGCCAGGGTGAAGCGGCCGACGTTGATGCGGATGGGCTTGGCTCGGAGGCTGCGCATGCGCTCGGGTCGCTTGTCCCACAGGAGCGCCATGACGAACAAGGGGATCACCATCCCGAACACGTAGGCCAAGCCGAGCACCAGCCCGCCGACGGGCGAGCCGGACAGTGCGGACAGGGTCATCACGCCGGCCAGGACCGGTGCGCAGCAGCTGGAGGCGATGCCGGAGAACACGCCGAGGCTGAAGAAGGTGG
>JAPUEL010000017.1 GCA_027492545.1 Propionibacteriaceae bacterium | reverse complement strand
GTGCCCGGGTTCGTCTGTGACGTCCGGCACCCCTCGGGCCGGTGTTTCGTGCCCGGCCCGTCGGGCGGGCTGGCTGTCACCGCACCCTTGGTCGCGCCGCTGTGTGCATGACACGCCGTCGGAGTCGGTGCCCGGGTTCGTCTGTGACGTCCGGCACCCCTCGGGCCGGTGTTTCGTGCCCGTCAGCTGGCAGCTGTTCGGGCTAGTCCGATTCAGGGTCGACGGCGGCCCGTGCGGTTCGCGATCGCCCGGATATCGGCGAGGACCTCATCCCATTTCGTGAGGACCTGCACCCAGGTGAGACGGACTGGGATGAGACCCAGGCTCGCCGCCACGCGGTCACGGCGTCGATCCTCCTCGAAGCTGGCTTCGTCGGTGTGGTACTCGCGGCCGTCGGTCTCGACGATGAGGCACCGTCCGATCATCAGGTCGACCCGGCCGAGGCCTGGCACCTTGACCTGGACCCGGGGCCGGAAGCCTGCGACGCGGAGGCGCTGCCGCGTGATCGACTCAAGCGGCGACTCGGCGCGGGCATCAGCTCGGCTGACGAGGTCCTGTGCGCGGGGACCCTGGCTGGAGAGGAGTGAGTCGAGGTCTGCCCTGGTCATGAGGCGTTTGTGCAGGATGCAGTCCATCGCCATCACAGCCTCTTCTGATGTGTGGTGCCGTATCGCCGCGCAGAGCGCTGCCGGGATCTCGTCGAGCGGCTTGACGGTGGCTCCGGCCGGGCTGGAACACAGGCGTGAACCGCCGGGTAGTTCGCGCCTACGCATGCCGTAGTCATCGCGCCGAAGGTGGAGGCCGGGCGACGGCATGGTCCAGATTCCATGGACGGCAAGTGCCGAGAGGCACGTCAGCGTGGCATCGGCACGGGCCGCTTCAACCACCTCAGGGCTGGCGTCCGGTCGTGCGTACCGGCTCCTGTCCACGCGGACCAGGGATCCGTCGAGTTCGGCCGCCTCGATGCCCCGTCGAGACATGCCGCCGGCCAGTAGTTCCTTGCGGGTCACGACGCCGCCGGCGCCGCGTGAATGGTAGATCCTCACCTCCACTTGATCGGGCGGGCGCACCCCCTTCTCCCGCGTCGGCCGCGGGCTGTGGACAAAGGGGGATGAGACGCCGTCTCGGCCTTGGCCGTCTGACCGCGGGCCTGTGCGCGCACGACACGCCGTCGGGAGCGGGGTCGGGTGTCGTGTGGGTGTTCGGGGTGGCCCTTCATCGGCGTGTCGTGCACACGAGAGGGGGGGCTGGGTTGTTGTGGTCGGGGCGTGGTGGGGACGGTTGCGGTGGCGTGGGGTGGGCGACGGTGGTGGTCGGGCCCCTGCGCGGTCTCTGACGTCGGTGCCCTGACGGACACGACACGCCGTCGGGAGCGGGGTCGGGTGTCGTGTGGGTGGTCGGGGTGGCCCTTCATCGGCGTGTCGTGCACACGAGGGGCTGGGCGGGGCGGTGGGTGCAGGCGAGTTGCGCGACGGGGTGGGGCTGAGACGGCGGGTCCTGCTCAGCGGGCGGGGGTGTGCGACGGGGTGTGCGACGAGGTGGCGAGCTCGGCTACCGCGGCAGCTGGATCATCTGGCAGGTGAGGCGGCCGACGGCGGTGGTCCGACCCTCGTCGTCGACGATCTCGACGGCGTAGCTCGCGACCCGGCCACCGAGGTGGATCGCGGTGGCGGTGCCCGTCACGCGGCCCGACCTGGCGGCCCGGACGTGCGTCACGTTGAGGTCCACGCCCACACCCGCCCGGTCCGGGTACCCGTACGCCATCGCGCACATCGACGCCAGTGTCTCGATCAGCACGCCCGACGCGCCACCGTGCAGCAGGCCGAACGGCTGCTCGTTGCCCTCCACCGGCATGGACCCCACGGCCCGCTCGGCGGACAACTCTGTGATGTCCACGCCAAGTTTCACGTCGAGCGGCGACACGACTTCGGCCAACCACTCGGGAACCATGTTCATGTGCTGCACTCTGCCACACCCGAGTCGCCACCGGCCCGCACCGCGGCACGCGCGGGCCGCCTCCATCCACCAGCCCCCGCTCGCGCCCCGTTTGGTCATGGAAGCGGCCGGCTCGTCCCGCGCCCAGGCGCAAGCGGCGAGGCTCACGGATGCCCCGGACCGTGCCCGGCGCATGGGGAGGGCGGCTTGGGTAGGCTCGCCGGTGTGAGTGACTCGGGCAAGCTGCTGTTGATCGATGGCCATTCGGTGGCCTACCGCGCGTTCTTCGCGCTCCCCGTGGAGAACTTCGCCACCACGACCGGGCAGCACACCAACGCGGTGTTCGGGTTCACGTCGATGCTCATCAACGTGCTGCGCGACGAGCAGCCCACGCACCTCATCGTCGCGTTCGACGTGGCCCGCGAGTCGTTCCGCACCGAGCAGTACCCCGAGTACAAGGCCAACCGCTCCAAGTCACCCGACGAGTTCAAGGGGCAGGTGGCCCTGGTCAAGGACGTCCTCGACGCCCTCAACATCCCCTACCTCGAGAAGCCCGGGTATGAGGCCGACGACATCATCGCCTCGCTCTCCACCAAGGCGGAGGTCGAGGGCTACGACGTGTTCATCGTCACCGGCGACCGCGACGCGATGCAGCTGGTCTCGGATCACGTCACCGTGCTCTACCCGCGCAAGGGGGTCTCGGACCTGGCTCGGATGACGCCTGAGACGGTGACCGAGAAGTACCTGGTTGCCCCCGCGCGCTACCCCGAGCTGGCCGCCCTGGTGGGGGAGACCAGCGACAACCTGCCAGGGGTGCCCGGCGTCGGGCCCAAGACCGCGGCGAAGTGGCTGGAGCAGTACGACGGGCTCGACAACCTCGTCGCCCGCGCCGAGCAGGTCCCCGGCAAGGCGGGGGAGTCGTTCCGGGCGCACCTCGACGGCGTGGTGCGCAACCGCCGCCTCAACGCGTTGGTCCGTGACCTCGACCTCGGCCTCCCGCTCCACGACGCGGCCCGCCACGACTGGGACCGCGAGCGGGTGCACCAACTCTTCGACGCGCTCGAGTTCCGGGTCCTGCGCGAGCGGCTCCTGGAGCTTGCCCCGGCCGATCCGGTCGTCACCGAGTCGTTCGCCGTCGAGGGGGCTCGGCTCGCAGCGGGGGAGGTGGGCCACTGGCTCGACGCGCACGCCACGGCCCGCACCGCGCTGCACCCCGTCGGGCAGTGGGGCGGCGGCGCGGGCGACATCACCGCGCTGGCGTTCGCCGCCGCCGACGGTGCCGGCGCCTACCTCGACACCGCCGACCTCACGCCCGAGGACGACGCGGCGCTGGCCGCGTGGCTGGCCGACCCGTCGCGCGGCAAGCTGCTGCACGGGGCGAAGGGGCCGACGCTGGCCCTGTGGGCCCGGGGCTGGGACCTCGTCGGCGTCGTGCAGGACACCCTCCTGGCCGCGTACCTGCTGCGGCCCGACCAGCGCACCTACGACCTCGGTGACCTGGTGGTGCGGTACCTGCAGCGCGAGCTGTCGGCCGAGCCGACCGCCGCAGACGCTCCCCAGGCGGCGCTGGACTTCGGTGACGCCGACGACGGATCGATGGACCGCGCGCTGCTCCACGCCCGCGCGGTGTTCGACCTGGCCGAGGCGCTCGAGGGCCAGCTGACCGAACGCAACGCCGCCACTCTCATGGCCACCGTCGAGCTGCCCCTGCAGCGCACCCTCGCCGAGATGGAGCGCACGGGCGTCGCGGTGGACGTGGACAGGCTGCAGGCGCTCCGGGACGAGTTCGACGGCGCCGTCGCGGCCGCCCAGCAGGCCGCCTACGACGTGCTGGGCCACGAGGTGAACCTCGGATCTCCCAAGCAGCTCCAGACGGTCCTCTTCGACGAACTGGACATGCCGAAGACCCGCCGCACCAAGTCCGGCTACACCACCGACGCGGAGGCGCTCGAGCAGCTCTTCGTCAAGACCGAGCATCCCTTCCTCGGCCACCTGCTGGCCCACCGCGACCAGATCCGGCTGCGCCAGACCGTCGACGGGCTCCTCGCCGCGATCCGCGACGACGGCCGCATCCACACCACCTACGTGCAGACCATCGCGGCCACCGGCCGCCTGTCCTCCACGGACCCCAACCTGCAGAACATCCCCATCCGCACCTCGATGGGGCGCCAGATCCGCTCCGCGTTCGTGCCCGGCCCGGGCTTCGAGGCGCTGATGTCGGCGGACTACTCGCAGATCGAGATGCGGCTGATGGCGCACGCCAGCGGCGACGAGGGGCTGATCGAGGCGTTCACCTCCGGCCGGGACTTCCACAACGAGATGGCCTCCCTCGTCTTCCGGGTGGAGCCCGAGGGCGTCACGGCCGAGATGCGGGCCAGGATCAAGGCCATGAACTACGGGCTCGCCTACGGGCTCAGCGCGTTCGGCCTGTCGAACCAGTTGAGGATCTCCGTCGGCGAGGCGAAGGTGCTGATGGAGGACTACTTCACGCGCGTTGGCGGCGTCAGGGAGTACCTGTCCTCGGTGGTGGAGGAGGCGCGCAAGCGCGGCTACACGGAGACGATGCTCGGCCGCCGCCGCTACCTCCCGGACCTCACCACCACGAACCGGCAGCGGCGCGAGATGGCGGAGCGGGCCGCGCTGAACTCACCCATCCAGGGCTCAGCCGCGGACGTGATCAAGGTGGCCATGATCAACGTGGCCCGCGCCGTCACCGCGCAGGGGTTGGCGAGCAGGATGCTGCTGCAGGTCCACGACGAGCTCGTGTTCGAGGTGGCGCCGGGCGAGCGTGAGGAACTGACCGGTCTGGTGCACGCCGAGATGACCGGGGCGTTCTCGCTGGCCGTGCCGCTCGAGGTGTCGGTGGGTGTGGGCGACTCCTGGCAGTCGGCCGCCCACTGACGCTCACGCCGCAGCGGTCACCGGGGAGGCGTAGAAGAAGATGCGCGAGTCCCACGTGCCGGTGGCCTTGGTGTAGTCCCAGCAGATGATGATGGCCAGCTGGGGCTCACCCTCGTAGTCGATCATCACGTCGCTCTGCGGGTCGTAGTCCGCGACCCACACCTTCGTGGCGCCGGTGAACTCGTAGCACTGGACCTGCCCGTCCTCGCCGTACAGCTTGATGAGGTCCCCCTTCGCCAACTGGGGTTCGCCGTCGGCGTAGAGCTCGTTGCCGAGCGCCTTGCCGGTGCGGTAGGTGTGGATGGACAGCAGCGCCTTCCCCTGGCTGCTGCCGGGCATGGGGCCGGCGTTCCACCATGAGGCGGTGCGCGCCTCGTCCTTCGGGGGTGCCGCGATGTTGCCGTCCTCGTCCAGGTTCAGCGAGACCACCCGCTCCTCGGCGCCGACGGCGGGGATGGCGAACCGGGTGGGGACGAAACCGCCCCCGGGGTCGGTGCATTCGGCGGGTGCAGTGCCCGTGGGTGACGCCACGGGCGAGCTGCTGACCGCAGGCGCGGTGGAGGCCTGGGACGGCGAGGGCGAGGGCAGTTCGGGCGACGGGGAGGCGGCCAGCGACACCGTCGGCGACGCGGGCGCGGGCAGGGCGTCGGTCTGACCTCCGCGCGGGATCATCAGCGCGATCAGGGCCACGACGGCGATGGCCGCGGCGAGGACGATGAGCAGGGGGAAGCGGGATCGCGTCGGCTGCGGATCGGTGGTCACCCACCCAGCTTATGCAGTGGCCCGCCCAGGCTGAAACGACTAGGCTTCGTACGTTGTGGGCCGGGTGTGCACCAGGTTGCTCCGAGTCGGCATGGCAGCTAGGCTGAGCAGGCACTGTGGCCTGCGTTCCTTCGGACGGAGCAGGGACCGCGCGTTACGACAAGGTCGCTGTGCGCAGACATTCATTTTCGGAGCCCTTACTACATGACCTCCTCCACTGAGGCGTCGACGGTCGCCGTCGACGACTTTGCCACCCAAGAGGAATTCCTCGCCGCGGTTGACGCAACCATCAAGTATTTCAATGACGGGGACATCGTCTCCGGCACAGTCGTCAAGGTCGACCGGGACGAGGTCCTGCTCGACATCGGTTACAAGACCGAAGGCGTCATCCCCTCCAAGGAACTCTCCATCAAGCACGACGTGAACCCGTTCGACGTGGTCTCCGTGGGCGATGAGATCGAGGCCCTCGTCCAGCAGAAGGAGGACAAGGAGGGTCGCCTGATCCTGTCCAAGAAGCGGGCTCAGTACGAGCGCGCCTGGGGCACGATCGAGAAGGTCAAGGAAGAGGACGGCGTCGTCACCGGCCACGTCATCGAGGTGGTCAAGGGCGGCCTCATCGTCGACATCGGCCTGCGCGGCTTCCTGCCCGCCTCCCTCGTCGAGATGCGTCGCGTCCGCGACCTCCAGCCCTACGTGGGCATGGAGCTCGAGGCCAAGATCATCGAGCTGGACAAGAACCGCAACAACGTGGTCCTGTCCCGCCGCGCCTACCTTGAGCAGACCCAGTCCGAGGTGCGCCAGACGTTCCTCACCGGGCTCCAGAAGGGCCAGATCCGCAAGGGTGTCGTCTCCTCGATCGTCAACTTCGGCGCCTTCGTCGACCTGGGCGGCGTGGACGGCCTCGTGCACGTCTCCGAGCTGTCCTGGAAGCACATCGACCACCCCAACGAGGTGGTCGAGGTGGGCATGCCCGTCACCGTCGAGGTGCTCGAGGTGGACATGGACCGCGAGCGCGTGTCGCTGTCGCTCAAGGCCACCCAGGAAGACCCGTGGCAGACCTTCGCCCGTCTGCACCAGATCGGGCAGATCGTCCCCGGCAAGGTCACCAAGCTCGTCCCCTTCGGCGCGTTCGTGCGCGTCGGCGAGGGCATCGAGGGCCTGGTCCACGTGTCCGAGCTGGCCGAGCGTCACGTCGAGATCCCGGAGCAGGTTGTCTCCGTGGGCGACGACCGCATGGTCAAGGTCATCGACATCGACCTCGAGCGTCGCCGCGTCTCGCTGTCGCTGAAGCAGGCCAACGAGGGTGTCGACGTCGCCGCTGACGACTTCGATCCGCTGCTCTACGGCATGCAGGCGTCCTACGACGAGCAGGGCAACTACATCTACCCCGAGGGCTTCGACCCGGAGACCAACGACTGGAAGGAAGGCTTCGACGAGCAGCGCGCTGCTTGGGAGGCCCAGTACGCCCAGGCGCACTCGCTGTGGGAGGCCCACAAGCGTCAGGTCGAGTCGGCCGAGACCGCGGACCGCGACGCGGCCGTCCTCGCCGGCACCGGCTACACCACCGAGTCCGAGGGCTCCGGCGAGCTCGCCTCGGATGAGACCCTGCAGGCTCTGCGGGACAAGCTCACCGGCGGTCGCTGAACCAGCCAACACGAAGGGGCGCCGATCCGATCAGGATCGGCGCCCCTTCGGCGTACCATGACCGCCATGACCCGCATCGCCCTGACCGGGGGCATCGCCTCCGGCAAGTCCATGGTCGCCGACGAGTTCGCACGGCTGGGGGCGGTCATCGTCGACGCGGACCTGCTGGCCAGGGAGGTGGTGGCTCCCCGCTCGCCGGGGCTGGAGCGCATCGTGCAGCGGTTCGGCGCCGGCATGCTCAACGAGGACGGCACGCTGGACCGGGTGAGGCTGGGGGACCTGGTCTTCGTCGACGACGACGCCAGGGCGGACCTCAACGCGATCGTCCATCCGCTCGTGAGGGAGCGGTCGGAGGAACTCTTCGCGGCGGCGCCGCCCGGCAGCGTGGTCATCGAGGTGATCCCGCTGCTGGTGGAGACGGGGCTGCACCAGGCCTTCGACCACGTCATCGTCGTGGACGCGCCCACCGAAGTCCAGGTCCGCCGCCTCATGCAGCGCAGCGGCCTGACCGCGGACCAGGCCCGGACGCGCGTGCGCATCCAGGCGAACCGGGAGGACCGGATCGCCGCCGCCGACTGGGTGATCGACAACTCCGGTGACCAGGCCTCCACCGTCCGCCAGGTCGAGGACCTCTGGCCGGTCCTCCAACAACTGTCCGGATCAGTCCAGGGGCAGACGGGCTCCTGACCGGGACCGCCCCGTGTCCGAGGCGGTCGCCGGCGGGCCGATCACGCTGTCGACGATCCACCCGCCCACTGGTCGGCCGCCCCCCGGCGGAGCGCTGCCGACCCGCACGGAATCAGGCGTCGGTTCCCTCCCACGGCGGGCAGGCGCACACCAGGTTCCGGTCGCCGTAGGCGTTGTCCACGCGCCCGACGGGGGGCCAGTACTTGTCCACCCGGAACGCGCCGGGCGGGAAGCAGCCCTGCTCCCGCGAGTACGGGCGGTCCCACTCGCCCACCAGGTCCTGCGCCGTGTGGGGGGCGCGTCGCAGCGGCGACTCCTCGGCCGTCATCTGGCCCGCCGCCACCACGTCCGCCTCGCGCGCGATGTCGAGCATCGCGGTGACGAACCGGTCGAGCTCAGCCAGGGTCTCCGACTCCGTCGGCTCCACCATCAACGTCCCCGGCACCGGGAACGACATCGTGGGCGCGTGGAATCCGTGGTCGATCAGCCGCTTGGCGATGTCGTCGACGGTCACCCCGTGCGCGGCGTAGCCACGCGGATCGAGGATGCACTCGTGCGCCACCCGCCCCCCGGCACCCCGGTAGAGGATGGGGAAGGCCTCGCCCAGCCTGGCCGCCAGGTAGTTGGCGCTGAGGATGGCCACCCGGGTGGCCTGGGTCAGGCCCGCCCCGCCCATGAGCAGCACGTACGCCCAGGAGATGAGCAGGATCGACGCCGAGCCCAGCGGGGCGGCCGACACAGCCCCCGCCTCGCCCGTGCGCGGATCGCCCGGCAGGTGCTCGACGAGGTGGCTCTTGACGCCGATGGGGCCCATCCCGGGCCCGCCGCCGCCGTGGGGGATGGCGAAGGTCTTGTGCAGATTCAGGTGGGAGACGTCGCCGCCGATGTCGCCTGGGCGGACGAGGCCCACCATGGCGTTCATGTTGGCGCCGTCGATGTAGACCTGACCGCCGAACTCGTGGGTGATGTCACAGACCTCGCGGACGCTCTCCTCGAACACGCCGTGCGTGGACGGGTAGGTGATCATCACCGCCGCCAACGACGGGCCCGCCGCCGACGCCTTGGCGCGGAAGTCGTCGACGTCGATCTCGCCGTCCGCGGTGGCTTTGACCGCGACCACGCGCATGCCCGCCATCTGCGCGGAGGCGGGGTTGGTGCCATGGGCGGAGGTGGGGATGAGGCACACGTCGCGCGCCTCCCCGCGCGAGCGGTGGTAGGCCGCGATGGTCAGCAGGCCCGCGTACTCGCCCTGCGCGCCGGAGTTGGGCTGCATCGAGAACGCGTCATAGCCGGTGATCCGGCACAGCTTCCGCTCCAGGTCCTCCACCATCTCGGCATACCCGGCGGCCTGATGGGCCGGGGCGTACGGGTGGAGCGCGCCGAACTCGGGCCAGGTCAGGGGCATCATCTCGGCGGCGGCGTTGAGCTTCATCGTGCAGGAGCCGAGCGGGATCATGGCCCGGTCGAGGGCGAGGTCGCGGTCGCTCAGCCGGCGCATGTAGCGCATCATCTCCGACTCTGCCCGGTTCATGTGGAACACGGGGTGGGTCAGGTAGTCGCTGGTGCGCAGCAGTCCGTCGGGGATGGCGGGCTCACCGGTCAGGCCGGGGCGCTCGTCGATGCCGAACGCGTCCAGGACCCTGCCGATCACCTCCAGGTCGGTGGTCTCGTCCACGGAGATGCCCACCCGGTCCCGGCCGACGCGGCGCAGATTCACGCCCCGGTGCTCGGCCGCGGCGAGGATGCCCGCCTGCCCAACGCCCACGCGCACGGTGATGGTGTCGAAGAACGCCTCGGGCTCGACCTCGGCGCCGTTGGCGCGCAGTGTCGCGGCCAAGGTGGCGGCCATGAGATGGGTGCGTTGGGCGATGGCCCGCAGCCCGACGGGGCCATGGAACACTGCATAGAACGAGGCCATCACGGCCAACAGCGCCTGGGCGGTGCAGACGTTGGACGTGGCCTTCTCCCGCCGGATGTGCTGCTCGCGGGTCTGCAGCGCCAGCCGGTAGGCGCGGGTGCCCGCGGCGTCGACCGAGACGCCGACGAGGCGGCCGGGCATGGCCCGCTTCAGCTCGTCGCGGCAGGACATGAACGCGGCGTGGGGCCCGCCGAAGCCCATGGGCACGCCGAAGCGCTGCGCGGAGCCGACGGCGATGTCCGCGCCCATGGCCCCGGGCTCCTTGAGCACGCAGAGCGCCAGAAGGTCGGTCGCGACGACAGAGATGCCTCCGGCGGCGCGGACCGCTGCGCAGTGTTCGGTCAGGTCGCGGACGTGGCCGTATGTGCCGGGGTGAGCGAAGATCGCCCCGCACAGGTCATCGGCGGTGAAGTCGTCGACGGGGCCGGTCACCAGTTCGATGCCCAGCGGCGCCGCGCGGGTGGCCAGCACGGCCAGCACCTGCGGATGGAGGTCGTCGGCGGCGAAGAACCGGGAGCTCTTGGACTTGGCGCTGCGCTTGGCCATCCCCATCGCCTCGGCGGCGGCCGTGGCCTCGTCGAGCAGGCTGGCGTTGGCGATGGGCAGGCCCGTCAGGTCCTCCACCATGGTCTGGAAGTTGAGCAGCGCCTCGAGCCTGCCCTGCGCGATCTCGGGCTGGTACGGCGTGTACGCGGTGTACCAGGCGGGGTTCTCCAGCACGTTGCGCTGGATGGCCGGCGGCGTGACGGTGCCGTAGTAGCCCTGCCCGATCAGCGAGGTGGCCACATGGTTCTTCGCGGCGACGCCCCGCAGGCGCTGCGTCAGTTGGTGCTCGGTGAGCGGCTCCCAGCCCAGGGGCTCGTCCTGAGCCATCCCGGCGGGGATCGTCTGGGCGATCAGCTCGTCGAGCGAGTCCACGCCGATGGCCTCGAGCATCCGCTCCATCTCGGCGGGGCTGGGGCCGATGTGACGGCGGTGCGCGAAGTCGTCCGGGTTGTAGTCAACCCTCTGCCAGGCCCCCGTCATGCGCCGATGAGCGCAGCGTAGGCGGCCTCGTCGAGGAAGCCGTCGGCCTCGCCCGGGTCGGCCGGGGTCATCCGGAAGAACCAGGTGCCCTCGGCGTCCTCGTTCACGAGGCCCGGGTTGTCGGTCAGCTCCTCGTTGACCGCGGTCACCACGCCGCTCAGGGGGGCCATGATCTCGGAGGCGGCCTTGACGGATTCGATCACGACGACCTCGGTCCCCGCCGTCAGTTCGGCGCCCACCTCGGGCAGCTCGATGAACACGATCTCGCCCAGCTCGTTGGCGGCGTACTCGGTGATGCCCACGGCGAACTCCGGGGCTGTGGTGTCGATCCACTCGTGGCTCGTGGTGTACCTGATCATGGGAGGTCTCCTCAACGCTTGTAGGACGGGGTGATGAAGGGGAGGTCGACGACGCCGACGGGGATGCGCCTACCGCGCAGCTCCGCGACGACCGTGTGGCCGGTGCCGGCCGGCAGCATCGCCATGGCGATGGGGGCGCCGACGGTGGGGCCGAATCCGCCGGAGGTGACGGTGGCGATGGGATCGGTGGAGGAGGCGTCGGCGTAGAGCGCCACCCCCTCGCGGATGGGGGCGCGGCCCTCGGGGCGAAGGCCGCGGCGCACCCGGGACGGGCCGTCGCGCAGCTCGGCCAGGACCACCGCGGCACCGGGGAATCCGCCCGCGCGTGAACCGCCGTCGCGGCGCACCTTCGGCACGGCCCAGGCCAGGCCTGCCTGCGCGGGGGTGATCTCGGGGGAGAGGTCGTGGCCGTACAGCGGCATGCCCGCCTCGAGGCGGAGCGAGTCCCGGGCGCCGAGGCCGGCGGGAAGGACCCCGTCAACGGCGAGCAGGGCCCTGGCGAAGCGCTCGGCATCGGCGTCGGGGACCGAGATCTCGAAGCCGTCCTCA
Organism: Propionibacteriaceae bacterium; assembly: GCA_027492545.1. Classification (GTDB taxonomy): domain Bacteria; phylum Actinomycetota; class Actinomycetes; order Propionibacteriales; family Propionibacteriaceae; genus Arachnia. The sequence goes on along the minus strand of JAPUEL010000017.1, from coordinate 11,259 downwards.
CCGGTGTATCCCGACCGCGACACCCACACCTCGCGGCCCTCCCACTGCAGAGGAAGGGAGTCCATGAACGTGGTGTCGACGACGGCCGGGATCAGGGTGGCCAGCGCGCGCTCCGCCTCCGGCCCCTGCAGCGCCATCAGCGCCCGGTCGGTGACATGCTCGAGGGTGACGCCGTCGAGCCGCGCGAGCCAGGACAGGTCGTGCTGGGTGCGGGCCGCGTTGACCACGAGGAGGAACCGGTCTCCGTGGTGGGAGATCATCAGGTCGTCGAGGATCCCGCCGTCGTCGTCGGTGAAGAGGCCGTAGCGTTGCCGGTGCGGGGCGAGGCCCACGATGCTGGCCGGGATCAGCGTCTCGAGGGCCGCCGCGGCCGCCGCCATGTCGCCTGACTGCGCGCGGACGAGCACCTGGCCCATGTGCGACACGTCGAAGAGGGAGGCGCGCGCCCGCGTGTGCAGGTGCTCGGGCATCACGCCCGCGAACTGCACCGGGAGCTCCCAGCCTGCGAACTCGACGAGCCTGCCGCCCAGCTCGAGGTGGAGACCGTGCAGGGCAGTGGTCTGTGGTGACGTCATGGGGCCCCTTCCCGCCGGAAACCGGCGCTCACAGGTGGATGATCCCACCCTGGCGCCCCCTCTGTCCCGGGTGCCTGAGATCTTGTCATCCGTCGGCGGGCCCTGACGGGCCTCTTTCCAGAGTGTCCTGCGGGTCCACGGTCCTGGGGCCTGAGAGATTCCGGGGCGGTTGCTCCTTCGGCACCGGCCGCGGCCGGTTCTCCCGTGGATGGGGTCATCCTAGGCGATCGGCTGCCCTCCTGGCGAGCTTCCCGGCGGAGCCTCAGGCCGCGGCGAACAGCGCGGCGTGCGACACCGCGATGCGCACCCGGTCCCCGGGCACGCACGCCGCCCGCTGGACGCGGGCCACCATCTCGATGCCGCCCGGCAGGTCACAGAGCGCCACGTCGGCGTCGTGGCCGTAGAACGTGACGTCGGCCACGCGTGCCGACACCGAGCCGTGGGGGTCAAGGGTGATCTGCTCGGGGCGCACCACGACCTGCCCGACGCCGTGCGCCGGTGCGGTCAGGGGGATCGGTCCGATCGGAGTGTCCGCCGACATGCCGTCGGCCTCCGCGTCAAGGAGGAACGCGTCGCCCGCCAGCAGCGCGGCGGCGGGGCTGACCGGCCGGTCGTAGACCGCGCTGGGGGTGCCCTCCTGGATGACCCGGCCGTCCGCCATGAGGACCAGGTGATCGGCGAGCGACAACGCCTCCTCACGGTCGTGGGTGACCAGCACTGCCGAGGTCCCGGCCTCGTGGAGGACACGGCGGACGTCGGCACGCATGGCCGTGCGGGTGGCGGCGTCCAGAGCCGAGAACGGCTCGTCCAGCAGCACGAGGTCCGGCTCCACGGCCAAGGCGCGGGCGAGCGCCACGCGCTGGGCCTGACCGCCGGAGATCTCGTGGGGCATCCGATCGGCGAGCGGCTGCAGGCCGACGAGGTCGAGCATGTCGGCCGTGCGGCGCCGCTTCGCGCGGCCGCGGACGCCGAATCCGATGTTCTCGGCCACGGTCAGGTGCGGGAACAGCGCACCCTCCTGGGGGACCAGCGCGATCCGGCGGCGCTGCGCGGGCACCCCCGTCAGGTCGCGCCCCGCCAGTCGGACGCTGCCGGTGTCTGGGCGGGTCAGGCCGGCGATGATGCGCAGCAGGGTGGTCTTCCCGCAGCCCGACCGCCCGAGGATCGCGGCGAGGTGGCCGGGGGCCACCGTGAGGTGAACGTCGCGCAGCACCTCGGTGCTGTCGAACGAGTGGCCGACGCCGTGCACGACGAGGCTCATGGTGTTCTCCTTCCGCGCTCAGTGAGCGTGAGGGCCAGGGTGGCGAGGATCGCCGTCAGCACCAACGCCACGCCGTAGGGCGCGGCGGCGGCGTAGGAGAGGTTGTCGGTGTGCATCCACAGCCTGGTCGCGAGGGTGTCGACGCCCGTCGGCTTGAGCAGGAGGGTCGCGGGGAGTTCCTTCATGGCGGTGAGCAGCACCAGCACGAAGCCGGACAGCACCCCGGGCGTCGCCAGCGGCAGCGTCACCCGAAGGAACGTCGCGACGGGGGCGAGGCCGAGCGTGCCGGACACGTCCTCCAGCGCGGGCGAGCTCTGCAGCACCGCGCTGCGGATCGAGCCGACGGCCAACGGCGCGAAGAGCACCAGGTACGCCAGGATCAGGACCGGCACCCTCTGGTACCAGGGCTCGAGGAACCGGACGCTGAAGAACACCAACGCCAGCGCGACGACCAGGCCAGGCAGCGCGTGGGCGACGTACAGGCTGTGCTGGGTCCAAGCCGAGGCGCGCGACTGTGAGCGGCCGGTCAGCCAGCCCACGGGCAGGCAGACCAGGACGATCACGGCCGCCGCGACCGTGCAGATCCACACCGTCGACCACGCCGCCGAGGCCAGGTCGGGCCAGTCGATCCCGGCGCTGCGCCCGACGAACGACCATCCGGCCACGACGGCGAGTGGGTATCCGAGACTCAGGATGAGCACGAGCCCCGCGGACAGCGCTGCGGGGGTGGCCCAGCCGCGCAGGTGGACCCGCTGCTGATTCCGGTGCACGGTGGCGTCCGACCTGCCGGCGCGTCCGCGCATCCGGATCTCAGCCCAGGTGATGGCGAGTGTGCAGGCCATGAGGACCAGCGCGAGCACTGCCGCGGTCGTGCGGTCGAACGACGCCCGGTAGCTCATGAAGATCGCGCGGGTGAAGGAGTCGTAGCGCAGCAGGGACACCGCGCCGAAGTCCGAGAGCGCGTAGGTGGCCACCAGCAGCGCGCCGGCGGCCATCGACGGGCGCAGGTGCGGGAAGGTGACCCGTCGGAACACCTGCCAGCCGGTCAGGCCGAGGGTGCGCCCCACGTCCTCCGCGTTCTGGTTGGCCCGGCGCAGCGCGGCGGAGACGGACAGGAACACGTACGGGTACGTGCCGAGGCCGAGGATCAGCACCGCCCACCAGAAGCCCTGGGCTCGCACAGTGGACACCCATGCGTAGGCGGCCACGTAGCTCGGCACCGCCAGCGGAAGGGCCAGCGCCGCCCGCCAGAAGCGTCGGCCGCCCAGGTCCGTGCGCTCGACGAGGAAGGCCAGGCCCACCCCCACGACGCAGGCGAGGGCGGTGACGGCGGCGACGAGCGCCAGCGAGTTCGCGAGCAGCTCGCCAACCCGGCTCTCGGTGAGGATCCGCAGCAGCTCGGACCGGCCGGCGTCGCCGGCGCGGAGGACCAGGTACAAGCCCGGGATGAGGGTCACCAGCACGACCAGGAGCGTCCACACCCACAGCGCGAGGCGCGGCAGGTGCGGACGCTTGATGGCCGCGGCGACGGTGCTCAGATCAGTCCGACCTTCCTGAGCAGTTCCTGGGTGTCGGCGAGCGAGTCCAGGTCGTTGAGGTCGACGCCCGCCTGGGCCGAGGCGTCGACGGGGGCAAGGTCGAAGGGGCTCGTGATGCCCGCGACGACGGGGTACTCGGCGGTCTCCTCGGCGAAGTAGCGCTGCGCCTCCTCGCCCACGAGGAACGCGGCCACCTTGGCGGCCGCCTCCTGGTCCTCGGCAGAGGCGAGGATCCCGACGCCGGCGACGTTGAGCAACGCGCCCGGGTCTGCCGGGTCGAGGTAGACGAGCTCGGCGGTGACGTCGTCGCCCTTCTCGGCCTTCAGCTGGTGCCAGTAGTAGTGGTTGATCAGCCCGATGCCGATCTCTCCGGAGTCCACGGCCTCGAGGACCGCCGTGTTCTTCTCGTAGGTCTTGGGCTCCAGCTCCTGCAGGGCCGTGAGCCACGCCTCGGCCTCCGCCTCTCCCTTGGAGACGCGCAGCGCCGTCACGAAGGTCTGGAAGCTGGCGTTGGTGGGGGCGATCCCGATCCGGCCCTGGTTGGCCGGGTCGAGGATCTCGTCGATGGTGGTGTAGCCCGACGCGTCCGGCGACACCTCGGGGTTCACGGCGAGCACCCGGATCCGGCCGGACGTGGCGACCCACAGGCCGTTGGGGTCGCGGTACGCGGGCTCGACCGTGTCGAGGATCTCCTCGGGCATGGGCGCCAGCAGGCCGGCCTTCCCGAGCTCTCCGAGTGCGCCGGCGTCCTGGGAGAAGAACAGCGACGCGGGGGAGCGGTCGCCCTCCTCCAGCAGCTGCCCGGCCAGCTCGGCGGTGCCCGCGTAACGGACCTCAACCTCGACGCCTGTCGCCGACTCGATCTGGTCCAGCAGCGGCGCGACCAGCTCTTCGCTGCGGCCGGAGTAGAGGGTGAGGCTGGCGGCCTCGGCGCTCGCGGAGCCGGAGGCCGACTCAGTGGCCGCGGCGGGCCCGGCCGCCGGCGCCTGCGGGGCGCAGGCGCCGAGGGCCAGCAGGCCGCCCGCGAGGGCGACGGCAAAGGTGGTGCGCAACATATGAATAAGCTCCTGAGAACATTGCGAAATTGTGTTCTGAGGTAACCCTAAGTGGCGGATGCGCACCGCCGCAACACGGTGTCAGTCCGTGGACCAGGGGACCGCCCGCCGAGGCTCCAGCCCGGCCGCGCGGTAGCAGGCGTCGATGACGTCCATCGTGGCGATGGAGTCCGCCGAATCGATGACCACCGGCCCGCCCTGCTCGACTGCCGCGACGAACGCCGCCAGCTGCGCTCCGTAGCTGGTGACCTCAGGTTCCACCTCCTCCGAGGTGGGGTGCCCGTCCACGGTGAGCGTCAGCGAGTTGCCGCCGTGCGGCTTCACGAATCCCTCGATGGCGAGGGTGCCGCGGGTGCCCTCGATGCGGGCGCTCTGGCACTGGGTCTCCTCCAGCAGCGAACTGGAGGCCGTGGCGGTGATCCCTCCCGGGAACTCCAGCTGAGCGGTGAGGGCCTCGTCGATCTGCCCGCCCTCGAAGCGCCGCGCCTCCGCGGACACGACGGTGGGCTCGGACTTGAGCAGCGTGCGCAGCAGGTGGATGGAGTAGCAGCCCAGATCCATCGTGGCCCCACCCGCGAGGTCCCAGTTGTACCTGATGTTGCCGCGATCCCTGACCTGGACGTCGAAGACCGCACTCGCGGAGACCACGTCCCCGATGACGCCCGAGGCCAACAGCTCCTCGGCGCGGTGGATGAGAGGGTGGTGGCGGTAGTGGAACGCCTCCATCACCACCACAGGCAGGCCGGCGATGGCGTCCACCACCCGTCGGGCCTCCTCCGCGTTCGAGGCGTACGGCTTCTCCACCAGCACGTGCTTGCCGGCCCGCGCCGCCCGGACCGTCCACTCGGCGTGCGCGGAGTTGGGCAGCGGGATGTAGACGGCGTCCACGTCCGGCGAGGCCAGCAGCTCGTCGTAGGAGCCCAGCACCTGCTCGATGCCGTGCTCCGCGGCGAACGACTCAGCGCGTGCGCGGTCGCGGGCCGCGACGGCGGTCAGCCGCACGTCCGGCGAGGCGTGGGCGGGCGCGATGAGGGCCGAGGGGGTGATCCCCGCGGCGCCGAGGATGCCGAAACGCACTGTCATGATGGCCTCTCTGTCGGGTTGGCGCACTTCAGTCTAGAAGTCCGCTGCCGACCACTCCGCCGACCGCTGGGCTGGGGCCCTACTTCGTGGCCTCGATCATGCCGCGCAGCTCCTTCTTCAGGTCCGCGATCTCGTCGCGGTGCCTCGCCGCCACCTCGAACTGCAGCTCCGAGGCCGCCTGGTGCATGGCGGAGGTGAGCTCCTCGATCAGCTTCGCCAGGTCGTCGCGCGCCAACGTCGAGGCGTCGAGCCCCTTGCGCCCGGACGGCTTGGCAGCCTCGAGCAGCTCGTCGGTGTCCGCGTCCTCCCGCGCCAGCATCTCCGAGACGTCGGCGATCCGCTTGCGCAGCGGCTGCGGGTCGATGCCGCGCTCCTTGTTGTAGGCCACCTGGATGGTCCTGCGCCGGTTGGTCTCGTCGATCGCCGCCTCCATCGACGGCGTGATCTTGTCCGCGTACATGTGGACCTGGCCCGCCACGTTTCGGGCGGCGCGGCCGATGGTCTGGATGAGGGAGCGCCCAGAGCGCAGGAAGCCCTCCTTGTCCGCGTCGAGGATGGCCACCAGAGACACCTCCGGCAGGTCGAGGCCCTCGCGCAGCAGGTTGATGCCCACCAACACGTCGTACTCGCCCAGCCTCAGCTCGCGCAGGAGCTCGATGCGGCGGATGGTGTCGATGTCCGAGTGGAGGTACCGGGTGCGGATGCCATGATCCATGAGGTAGTCCGTGAGGTCCTCGGCCATCTTCTTGGTCAGCGTGGTGACCAGGACGCGCTCGTTGCGCTCGACCCGCAGCTTCACCTCCGCCATCAGGTCGTCGATCTGGCCCTTGGTGGGCTTGAGGATCACCTCCGGATCCACCAGGCCGGTGGGACGGATGATCTGCTCGACGAAGCCGTCCGAGCGCTCCATCTCGTACGGGCCCGGGGTCGCAGACAGGTACACGGTCTGCCCGATCCGCTCCACGAACTCGTCGAACTTCAGCGGCCGGTTGTCGATGGCGCTGGGCAACCGGAAACCGTGCTCGACGAGGGTCCGCTTACGGGACGCGTCCCCCTCGTACATGCCACCGATCTGGGGGATGGTGACGTGGGACTCGTCCACGACGAGCACGAAGTCCTCCGGGAAGTAGTCCACCAAGCAGCTGGGCGCCGAGCCGGGCGTGCGGCCGTCGATGTGGCGGGAGTAGTTCTCGATGCCCGAGCAGGTGCCGATCTGGCGCATCATCTCGATGTCGTAGGCGGTGCGCATGCGCAGGCGCTGGGCCTCCAGCAGCTTGCCCTGAGACTCGAACTCCGTCAGCCTCTGGGCCAGCTCGGCCTCGATCCCGACGATGGCACGCTCCATCCGTTCGGCGCCCGCGGAGTAGTGGGTGGCCGGGAAGATGTAGGTCTCCTGCTCCTCGCGGATCAGGTTTCCGGTGAGCGGGTGCATGGTCGCGATCCGCTCGATCTCGTCTCCGAAGAACTCCACACGCACCGCGTTCTCCTCGTACATCGGGAACACCTCCAGCGTGTCCCCCTTGACGCGGAACGTGCCGCGGCCCGCCCCGATGTCGTTGCGGGCGTACTGGATGTCGACGAGGTGGCGCAGCAGCTCATCGCGATCCATCTCGTCACCCACCCTCAGGGTGACGCGCTGCTCCAGATACTCCTGCGGCGTGCCCAGGCCGTAGATCGCGGAGACCGTGGCCACCACGATCACGTCGCGACGGGTCAGCAGCGAGCTGGTGGCCGCGTGCCGCATCCGCTCCACCTCCTCGTTGAGCGACGAGTCCTTCTCGATGTAGGTGTCGGTCTGGGGGAGGTAGGCCTCCGGCTGGTAGTAGTCGTAGTAGGAGACGAAGTACTCGATGGCGTTGTTGGGCATCAGCTCCCGCAGCTCGTTGGCGAACTGCGCGGCCAGCGTCTTGTTGGGCTGCATCACCAGCATGGGCCGCTGGAGGCGCTCGGCCAGCCAGGCGACGGTGGCGGTCTTGCCCGTGCCGGTGGCGCCGAGCAGCACCACGTCCTTCTCTCCCGCGCCGATGCGCCGTTCGAGCTCCTCGATGGCGCGCGGCTGATCCCCGGAGGGCCGGTACTCGGAGATCACCTGGAGGGGGGCCACCTGGCGCTGGAGTTCTTCGATGGGACGCATGCAAGCCAGGGTAGTAGCGGGCGCCGACAGTTCTGAGCGCCGCGAACCCGTCGTGGTGGGGTCAGGAGAAGGAGCGGATCAGACGGGAGGAGTCGACGCCGCGCGCGAGCCAGGCGATCAGGTCCGCGGCCGGTCCCCGCACCTCGGTGCGGTCCCCGGGGCCATCGAGGGTGGCGTCGTAGCCCTCGTCCGCCACCAACCGCACCGACGGGCGGTCATCGCGCCCGGCGAGCCGCTCGACCTGGAAGGCCAGCAGCGAGACGGCGGTCTCCGGGGCGAGGTTCATGGTGGAGGAGCGGGCCTCGAGGTCCATCTCGTGCAGGACCACCTCGCCCAGCCTCGACAGCGGGATCTGCCACGCCTGGATGCCGTAGCCCGGCCTCAGCAGCACGGGGGACCTGTCGCCCTCGAGCGAGGGGAACAGCTCCTGGAGCTCGCTCGCGGTGGTGTCGAGCTGGATCTGCAGGTCCAGCCCGCCGGCCAGCGCGCCCATCTCGATGGTGCGGCGCTCCTCCGCGTCCGAGTCGTACATCGTCCGCAGCCGGCCCGAGTGCAGACCGTCGATGACGCGCACCAGCCTGCGGGCGCCGTCGACCAGATGCGCCGCCACGTGGCTGCGCGTCCAGCCGGGCAGCGCGGTGGGGGCCGCCCAGTCCTCGTCGGAGAAACCGATGGTCCGCCCGAGCAGCTGCGACGTGTGCTCGCGGACGGCCGCGACCACGTCGACGAAGGGTGCGCGGCTCGTGGGCATGGGCCCAACCTAGCAAAGCCGTACCATGGCGGGCGTGAATGATCGGCTCGTCGTGCGGGGTGCCCGCGTCCACAACCTGAAGAACGTGTCCCTGGAACTGCCCAGGGATTCGCTCATCGTGTTCACCGGGTTGAGCGGATCGGGCAAGTCGTCGCTCGCGTTCGACACCATCTTCGCGGAGGGCCAGCGCCGCTACGTCGAGTCGCTGTCCGCCTACGCGCGCATGTTCCTCGGCCAGATGGACAAGCCGGACGTGGACTTCATCGAGGGCCTGTCGCCGGCGGTGTCGATCGACCAGAAGTCCACCAGCCGCAACCCCCGCTCCACCGTCGGGACCATCACGGAGGTCTACGACTACCTCCGCCTGCTGTTCGCGCGCATCGGCGTGCCGCACTGCGAGGTCTGCGGCGCGGTGATCGGCCGCCAGACGCCTCAGCAGATCGTGGACAGGTTGATGTCGCTGGAGGAGGGGACCCGCTTCCAGATCCTCGCTCCGCTCGTGCGCGGCCGGAAGGGCGAGCACGCCGAGCTGTTCAGGCAGCTGATCGGCGACGGGTACAGCCGCGTCCGCATCGACGGCGACACGCACCCGCTCACCGAACTCCCGACGATCGACAAGAACCGCAAGCACGACGTCGAGGTGGTGGTGGACCGGGCGGTGGTGCGGCCGAACGCCAAGCAGCGGATCACCGAGTCCGTCGAGACAGCGCTCGGCCTGGCGGGGGGAGTGGTGACGATCGACTTCGTCGACCTGCCCGCCGACGATCCGGAGCGGGAGCGCAGGTTCTCCGAGAAGATGGGCTGCCCCAACGAGCACGACGTCAACATCGACGAGCTCGAGCCCCGGCAGTTCTCCTTCAACGGCCCGTGGGGCGCGTGCCCGGAGTGCTCCGGGCTGGGCACCCTGCTGGACCCGGACCCCGAACTGCTCATCCCCAACGACGACCTCTCCCTGGCCGACGGCGCCATCGCGCCCTGGACCGCGCCCACCATCAAGGCCCACTACGAGCACGTGCTGCTGTCGCTGGCCGAGGAGCACGGCTTCTCCTTCGACGCGCCGTGGCGTGACCTCACCGCCGCGGCCAAGAAGGTGCTGCTGCACGGCGTCAAGGGCAACGTGGTGGTCAGCTACCGCAACCGTTTTGGTCGCGTGCGCTCCTTCTCCCAGAAGTACGAGGGTGCGATCCCCTTCATCCGCCGCCGCTACGACGAGGCGGAGACCGACGCCGCGCGCGACCGCTGGGGCGGCTACATGCGGGAGGTCGACTGCCCGGCCTGCGGCGGCGCCCGGCTCAAGCCGTCGAGCCTCGCCGTGACCGTGTCCGGCCGCACCATCGCGGACCTCTCAGCCCTGTCGATCGGCGAGGCCGCCTCCTTCCTGACCGGGCTCGAGCTCACCGAACGCGAGGCGGCCATCGCGGAACGGCTCGTGAAGGAGATCAACACCCGCCTGCGATTCCTGCTCGATGTCGGGCTGGACTACCTGACGCTGTCGCGGGCGGCGGGCACGCTCTCCGGCGGCGAGGCGCAGCGCATCCGGCTGGCGACCCAGATCGGCTCGGGGCTGGTCGGCGTCCTCTACGTGCTCGACGAGCCCAGCATCGGTCTGCACCAGCGCGACAACCTCCGCCTCATCGAGACCCTCCACCGGCTGCGTGACCTGGGCAACACCCTGATCGTCGTCGAGCACGACGAGGACACCATCCGCTCCGCCGACTGGGCGGTCGACATCGGCCCCGGAGCCGGCGAGGGGGGAGGCGAAGTGGTGGTCTCGGGCCCCGTCGAGGCCCTGCTCAACCACCCCGAGTCGCGCACCGGCGCGTACCTGTCGGGGCGGTTGTCGATCCCGGTCCCGGCGGTGCGCCGGCCCGGCAACGGGAAGAAGATCGTCGTGCGCGGCGCGCGTGAGCACAACCTGCGCGGCATCGACGCGGCCTTCAACCTGGGCCAGTTCATCGCCGTCACCGGAGTGTCCGGCTCCGGGAAGTCCTCCCTGGTCAACTCCATCCTCTACACCGCGGCCGCCAAGGCCATCTACGGCGCGAAGGCGGTGCCCGGGCGGCACAAGTCCCTCGAGGGCCTCGAGCACATCGACAAGGTCATCCAGGTGGACCAGTCGCCCATCGGGCGCACCCCACGCTCGAACCCCGCCACCTACACCGGGGTGTTCGACAAGATCCGCACGCTGTTCGCCAAGACGCCCGAGGCGAAGGTGCGCGGCTACCAGCCTGGCCGCTTCTCGTTCAACGTCAAGGGCGGGCGCTGCGAGCACTGCATGGGCGACGGCACCATCAAGATCGAGATGAACTTCCTCCCGGACGTCTACGTCCCCTGCGAGGTGTGCCACGGCGCGCGATACAACCGCGAGACGCTGGAGGTGCACTACAAGGGCAAGACCATCGCCGAGGTCCTCGACATGCCCATCAGCGAGGCCGTGGAATTCTTCGAGTCCATCAACTCGATCGCCCGCTACCTCCAGACGCTCACCGAGGTGGGGCTGGGGTACGTGCGCCTCGGCCAGCCCGCCACCACGCTGTCCGGCGGCGAGGCACAGCGCGTCAAGCTGGCCGCGGAGCTGCAGAAGCGCTCCACCGGACGCACGCTCTACGTCCTCGACGAACCCACCACCGGCCTCCACTTCGAGGACATCCGCCGCCTGCTCGCGGTGCTCCAGCGCCTCGTCGACGCGGGGAACACGGTGGTCACCATCGAGCACAACCTGGACGTGATCAAGTCCGCCGACTGGGTCATCGACATGGGACCCGACGGCGGCACGCGGGGCGGCGAGGTGATCGCCACGGGCACGCCCGAGGACGTGGCGGAGGCGGAGGGGTCGGCCACCGGGACGTTCCTGAAGCCGCT
>JAPUEL010000016.1:65190-111044 GCA_027492545.1 Propionibacteriaceae bacterium | reverse complement strand
CTTTCGCTATCTCAACCCGCTACCGTCCACCCACCGGCGTGAAAGCGCCAGGCTAGCCTGGTCCACGGATCCCGCGTGAGGAGCTTGGCCCCCGCGGCTGTGCATGCATTCTGCAGGGTCAGTTCGCGAGGAAGATGTCGTGCTCCGCGCACTCCGTCGGGACGGTGACACCGCCCGCGAGGAAGTCGCCTGCCTCAGCTATTCGGGACGAATGCTCCAGAACGTAACCTCCGGCGACGAGCACGTCGTCGCCAAGGGTGTAAGTCCCCACGCCTGGGATCCGGATCATCAACGGCTGGTCCTGGACAACCTGAGTACCGTGCGGCCACACGATGACCGAGCCGCTCGCTCCGAGGCAACCGCCAACCACTTCCAGCGTCCCTCCGCCTTGGGCAGCCAACCCGCCGTCGGCGCGTTCCGACACCAAGACGGACACGTCACCAGACTCGATGGCCTCCCCTTGCCCACCGCACGTCGAGAGACCAGGCACCATCAGAACCGTCAGCCCTACAAGCCCCGCCCTCGCCAGACTTCTCACATCCAGTTCCCCGTCATGCGACCGCGTCTGCGCTAAGTATGCCGCTGCATGAGTCCACGAGCCGGCCACCCTGGACCGTCTACGACGCGGCAGACGGAGTGGAGGCGGGACCTGGCTGGCTCGTGCTGCAAGGATGGGGTGTGTGAGTGACAGTGACACGACCCAGGCAGCCTGCCGGTGTCGGTGACGGTGTTCCCTGCGTCTCTTCTCGGCCTGGGTTGGCGGCTATCTTTGCCGGGTCCTTCAGGGCGAAGTGGGATCTTACTGATCGATCCAGCCGACCCAACTGGCTGAGATCAGCCGTAACAAGCGTCAGGGGTTCGGATCGCTCGCGAGCGATGAAGGGACGAGGCTCGGAGCTGCGCGAAAGTCGTGACGCGCCCTCTGGCGCTGTTGAGGCGACCCCCTCAGTAACCCCTTGAGCTCAGTCCCAGTCGATCATCGCGCCACTGATGAAGTTGTTGATCAGCCGTTCGATGAAGATCACCACTTCCTCGCGTCCGACGGCGTAGCCGGTCGGATGTCCACAACGGTTGCGCGTCTTGAGCGCATCGTCCAGTACGCTGCGAGCGTTCTTGTTGAAGACACCCGCGTCCTCGCATAGCAAGAAGAAGTTGGCGTCGCTGACGTACAAAAGATCGTTCTTCTTGCCGATCTTTCGATAGTTGTGTGCGGTCTCGAACCGAGTCTTGTTCGCGGCCTGCATCGACTTGAAGCCGCCTCTGTGCCCGTCGATCACCGAGTACAGATGATCGATCGTGGCTGCCCAGACCATCAGCACAGCTCCGCGGTAGGCATTTGCCTCGTAGCAGTCGATGGCCTCTTCCAGATACGGCCGGTAGCTCGCGGGAGCGCGTTGCGCGGATTCACGGAGCGAGTGGAGAGCTTGCGCAGGAGCCTGGCGGGCGATATCTGAAACAGGGAGCCGATAGGCCTCCTGGAACTCCCGAAGCCGTTCGAGATTGGGTATCCAGTCCTTACTCGCCGTCATCTGCAACGTGCTTGTCGAGGACGTACCGAGCCATATTCTTGAAGATCTCGCGCACCGTGTCCGCCGTGGCGTCGGCGGCGATGTGGATTTCGACGTTGACATGCACGCTGGGGCTGGTTGACGTGGACACGCTGGGCGCAGGAGCCCCGAGCGTTTGGGTGGTCACAGGCGGAGGCGGAGTGGCGGGTGCGCCGACGAGTGTGGCTCCCGACACGTCGGGCGCTGCATCCTCTCCAGCTTCTGATTCCGGCACCTCCGCAGGCGTGCCGCCGTTGATGAGGACATCTACTCCCGCGAGGTCGAATGTGACACGAGTCTCCTTGCCGCTACGGCCGACCAGGAATGTTCCGATCCCCGCGCCGTCCACGATTCGACCGAAGGTCACAGCACCAGACGCGAGGGTCGAACCGCTGAGACCGCCGAGCGTGTCCTTGTGGGACGCCTCCCAGTACTGCCCGATCTCGGAGGTCGTCGCCTCGGCGCGCTTTCCGTAGTGCGCCCACTCCAGCGTCGCGCGATATAGTTCGACGCTCGACAGAACTTCGCGCAGTGCGGCCCGCTGGTCGGAGTTGAACAGCTGTCCGCGTGGGGTAGTTCGTAGGTTGCCGCCGTCGCGGAGAATGAGACCGAACTCCACCATCGCGCCGACCTTGCGGTCATCGAAGGACCCCAGCGCCTTTTCGATCTTCGCCGGTTCGACCCAGCCGATCTGCTTTCCCAGGTAAGCCAGCAGCTTCTGGATGTCCTCGACAGTGGTCTTGATTGGAACCATCAGTTTCCCCCTTGAAGTTTACCGGGCAACCCTATCGTCAAAAAGCATGCTAACGGGCATGAGGTTCACCTATCCGCGAGCGATGGCACCCATCGGACAGGGGGTAGATGTGCAATCGTCAGGCGTCAATGTAGTCCGTCGGGTTTTCGGCTACAGGCGCGTGGCGGCATCCCACGCTGGCCGGCGCGAACTCGCGGAACCGCATCGCGTTCTTCACGAGCGCGTCAGCGCTCTGCCCTTCCGCAATCGCGTTCTCGTCCTTCAGCGGGACCCACTCGGCCCGCGCTTGACGGCTCACCCTCGCCAGGCTTGGGCCGAAAGCCTCGCCCTCGCCGCCACGAGGGACGCCGCTGGGAACCACAACGCATGCTATACCGCCTTCGCACCATGCCCGCCACCCTTGTAGCCCGCCGAGCCAGACGAGACATCCTCTACCTGGCAGCCAACCAGCCTGGGCTGGGCAGGCCCCTAAGGCCCTCACACGGCTCCAGGACCTACCCGCACCCGCCACCTGGGCCCCCGCCCCCGGGCCCCCCTGATCCCGGAAGCCCCTGCGGCTTGGAGAGACGCGGACCCTCTATCACACTATCTGCAACAATCAGACCCCATGCGCCTGCCATGACTCCCGGAGGCGCAGCGACCGGAAGCCAGCCCGCCCCAGCCTCGACTTCACTGGCATTTCACTACGCGAAGGCCGACCGTCAACGAGCCAGTCCCAGGAGGGCATCGAGGTCGGCGTGGGCCTCCAGAGCGTCGGCGACCGTCTCGATCATCGACTCCCGCCGCGCCGCGAAACCTGGCGCCTCCGTCGGCGTCCACGACACCCCCGCGGCATCCGCGACCCCTGCGAGCCACGCTCGGCGGAACCCGTCGGACTCCAGCGACCCGTGCCACATCGTCCCCCACACCGCACCGGACCGGACGCCCTCGAGGAACTCCTCGTGCCCGTCGTCGACCCGCACCCGACCGTGGTGGATGACGTAGCCCTCGACGTCGTGCCCCCGCCAGCTTCCCGACGGCCGGCCCAGCACCTTGTCCGGGTGGAACACCGTGTCCGCGGGCAGCAGCCCCAGGCCGGGGACGGCGCCCGCGTGGCCGGCCTCGACGGGGTCCGTGATGGTGCGTGTCAGCATCTGGAAGCCGCCGCAGATCCCCAGCACCGGCCGCCCCTCCTCGGCGCGTGCCTCGATCGCGGCCGCGATACCGGTCTCCCGCAACCACGCCAGGTCCGTCAACGTGGACCGCGACCCCGGCAGCACCGCGAGATCCGCCGCCGCAACGGTGGCAGGATCCGTCGTCACCACGACGTCGACCCCCGGCTCCTGGGCCAGCGCATCGACGTCGGTGGCGTTGGAGATGCGCGGCAGCCGGACGACGGCGACCCGCAACGTGGCGCTACCCGCGGGCGCGGCGGGCCGGGCGTCGCTGCGCCACCGGCCCACCTCGAGCGCGTCCTCGCCGTCGAGCCACACGCCCGGCAGCCAGGGCAACACCCCGAACGACGGCAGCCCGCAGCGGCGGGTGAGCTCGCCAAGTCCGGGGTCGAGGATGGCCTGGTCGCCGCGGAACTTGTTGATCAGATACCCGGCCAGGAGGGCGCGGTCCTCGTCGTCGAGGAGGCCCCAGGTGCCGTAGATGGAGGCCAGCACTCCACCGCGGTCGATGTCGCCGACGAGCACCACCGGCAGGTCGAACGCTCTGGCCAGGCCCATGTTGGTGTAGTCGCCGTCGCGGAGGTTGATCTCGGCCGGAGAGCCCGCGCCCTCGCAGATCACCAGCTCGTGCGCGGCGGCCAGCTCCCGATACGCCTCGTGGGCGGCCTCGGCCAGCAGCCGCCGGCCCGTGGCGTACTCCCCCGCCTCCAGTGCGCCCGCGGGCTCGCCGCGGAGCACGACGAACGAGCGCCGGTCGCTGCCGGGCTTGAGCAGCACCGGGTTCATCGCCGACGCCGGCGTCTTGCCCGCCGCGATCGCTTGCAGGTACTGCGCACGGCCGATCTCCGCTCCGTCGGCACACACCATGGAGTTGTTGCTCATGTTCTGCGCCTTGAACGGCACCACGTCGATCCCGCGACGGCGTGCGGCCCGGCAGAGACCAGTGACCACCAGGGACTTGCCCGCGTCGGACGACGTGCCCGCGATGAGGATCCCGGTCATGCGCCACTCCCCTTCCGTAATCGTTCCAAGCGCATGCCCACCAGGTCACGCTTCATAGGCTTCGAGGCCGCTTCGCGGCACCTCAGCCAGCCGGAGGAGCCCGCCACCACGGCAAGTCCCGTCGCCATCGCCGTCACCACGCGCACCAGCCGGGCCGCCTTCCGCACCTCGGCCGCGCGGGGGCGCGGGCCGTCGCCGAGGAGGCCACGCTCCTCCACACGGGAGAAGTACACGTTGCGGCCACCCAATTGCACGCCGAGGGCGCCGGCCCAGGCCGCCTCGCACCAGCCACCGTTGGGCGACGGGTGGTTGCGCGCGTCGCGGCGCAGCACCCGCCAGGCGTCCGCCGTCGACCCGTCGATCACCGGCGCGGCCACGCAGGCCAGGACGCCGGTGAGGCGGGCGGGGACGTAGTCGAGGGCGTCGTCGAACCGCGCCGAGGCCGTCCCGAAGCGGGCGTAGCGGTCGTTGCGGTGGCCCACCATGGCGTCGAGCGTGTTGACCGCCCGGTGGGCGAGAAGGCCGGGGATCCCGGCGACGGCACCCCAGAACAGCGACGCGACCACGGCGTCGGCCGTGTTCTCCGCCATGGACTCGACGGTGGCGCGGGCGAGCTCCGGCTCATCGAGGCCGGCAGGGTCGCGGCCGCAGAGGTGGCCGAGCCGGGCGCGGGCGCCGTCGAGATCGCCGTCGTCGAGGCGGTCAGCCATCAGCCGGCCCTCGCGGGCGAGGCTGCGTGCGCCGAGGACGGCCCACGTGGCCAGTGCGGTGGCGGCGACGTGCGCGACGGGGTGGCGCCTGGTGGCGCGTTCGGCCGCGACACCTGCCGCGACGATCGGCGCCACCGTCGCGGCGGTGAACGCGGCGCCGCGGGCGCGGTCGTCGGCGTACAGGGACCGCTCGACGCGCCCGGCGAAGCTGCCGAACCACGCGACGGGGTGGTGCCTGGCTGGATCACCGAGCACGGCGTCGGCCGCCACCCCGAGGACGATGCCGAGCGCGCGCGTGATCACGGCGCCGACGCTAGCAGCGTGGTAGGTCAGCGTCGCGGCGGGGGCGCCGCACCGTCGGAGTCTGGCGTTGGGGGTTGGTTTGAGCAAATGGCAGGGTTCGCGGTAGGCCCCACGCTCACCGCCCGCGGGAGGGACTCCGCGACCCTTGCCATTTGCTCAAATCCCTCCCGAGGGACGGATGCGCAGACGGCCGAAGGGACACCCCGAGCAGCGCAGCCCCCGTGCTATGCCCGCTGTCGACAAGAATGGGCACATGACGAAGACCTCACCCACCCTCCCACTCACCGACGGCAGCGAGATCCCCGCGATCGGCGTCGGCACCTGGCCCTTGGACGACGCCGAGGTGCGCGAGATGTGCCTCACCGCGTTCGAGATCGGCTACCGGCTCGTCGACACCGCGGAGAACTACCGCAACGAGGAAGGCGTCGGGCGGGCGGTGCGGGAGTCGGGGCTGCCTCGGGCGGACGTCTTCGTCACCACCAAGTTCAACAAGAAGTGGCACGGCGACGCCGTCGCGGGCGTGGAAGGCAACCTCGGCCGGCTGGGCCTCGAGTACGTCGACCTGGTCCTCATCCACTGGCCCAACCCGGGCCAGGACCTGTACGTCCGCGCCTGGGAGGGCTTGATCGAGGCGCGTGAGCGCGGGCTGACCAGGGCCATCGGGACGTCCAACTTCAAGCCCGAACACCTGCAGCGGCTCATCGACGCCACGGGTGTCGCACCGGAGGTCAACCAGATCCAGTGCAACCCGTTCACCGAGCGCGTCGCCGAGCGGGCGTTCCATGAGAAGCATGGGATCGTGACGGAGTCGTGGGCCCCGCTGGCCGCCGGCACCGGGCTGATCGGGCATCCGAGCGTCTGGGAGGTCGCGGACGCGCACGACGCCACCCCCGCCCAGGCAGTCCTCGCCTGGCACATCCAGCAGGGGCTTCTGCCGATTCCGAAGTCGTCGAACCGGGAGCGGCTGGCCGAGAACTTCGCCGCGCTGAATCTGCGCCTGACCGACGACGAGGTCCGGACCCTGACCGCGCTGAAGAGCTCTGACTACCACTTGATGGATTCGGACCACTTCGGCCACTGATCCCCCGCCCGCGGGCTGAGGCGCAGCGACGAACCTCGAAACCTTCGGAACGCCCCTTGTCAGCCAACGTTTCTTAGGCTTCGAGGCCGCTTCGCGGCACCTCAGCCAGCGGTGGACGATCGCGGACACTGGTGAGGGCGCCACGCGGCACCTCAGCCAGCGGTGGGCGATCGCGGACACTGGTGGGGGCGCCACGCGGCGCCTCAGCCAGCGGTTGGGGTCGGCGCAGATTCGAGGGGTTCACGCGGAGCGGTGGGTGAGGGGGACCGGTCGCGGTGGGTCGGGCGGTGGGCGAGGCACGCCGGCGGTTTGGGCGTGCCGAGGGCGCCCATGGGCGAGGCCGGTCCCCCTCAGCCGCCGCCGAACCCGACCCAGATCCCTGGGAAGCCAACCGATGGTTTCGACGCGGGCTGCGCCGCTCCGCGACTTGGCCCGGCTCAACCCGCGGGCGGGCGTGGCTCAACCCAGGTTCAGGGAGCCGCGTCAGATGCGCGAGAGGAGGTCTTGGACCGCCGCCCTCGCCTCCAACGCGTTCTGGCCGCTGATCTCTCGGAAGGCCTCAGTGATCTCCTCGGTGAGGTCGAAGTCGCGGCGGATCAGCCAGCTCTGCTGCAGTCCGTCCCACACGGCGATGAACTGGCGAGCCATGCGGACGGGGTCGCGGTCCGGGTGCGCCAGCCCCGCCGCCTGCCGGGCCTCCATGAGGTCGATCATCTCCGCCATGACCCGCTCGTAGTGGCGCTGGAAGAACTCGTGGGCCGGGTGCGCCGGGTCCTGCGCCGCCGACGCAAGCGCCACCTGGAGCCGCAGCCGCTTGTCCTCGCCAGGGGATCTGTGGGCGAGCTCGTCGATGAGGTCACGGAACTCCGACGGCGGGGCGAGCGGGCGTTCGCCCCCCTCGCCGGCGAAGAACCCCTCGAAGTACTCGATGGCTGCCACCAGGAGGTGGTCGCGGGTCGGGAAGTGGTAGAGCATCGTCCGCTCGAGCAAGCCAGCCCGGGCCGCGACCGCCGCCGTCGTCAGCTGCGGATGCCCCACCTCCATCACCACCTCGTAGGCGGCCTTGGCGATGGCGGCGCGCTTCTCGGCCGACTTCGCGTACGGTCCACGCTTCGCCGGGCTTGTCGACATCGCCACCTCCTCAAAACTTTCCCTACTCCAAACCTTGAACCCTGAACCGGTCCGAAGTCAACCCTTGACGAATCATGAAATATGATGTTCACTACAATTCAGGACACCGTCGACGCCGACCCCGAAGGACCCCCATGACCGACGCCCCCGCCTACCGCGACCCTGCCCTCCCCGTCGAGGAACGAGTCGAGGATCTCCTCGGCCGCCTCACTCTGGAGGAGAAGGCCGGCCAGCTGACGCAGTACTTCTACTTCGGCCAGCTCGACACCCCGGAGGTCTCCGACGAGGAGCTGGCGGCCATGCCCTTCGAGCAGCGGCAGTTCCTCGACTTCCCGCGGATGGTGGACAAGGAGATCGACGCCGGCCGCGTCGGCTCGCTGCTGTTCGTCCGCAACGCCGCACTCGCCAACCACCTCCAGCGCAGGACCATCGCCGGGAACCGCCACGGGATTCCGGCCCTGTTCGGGTTCGACGTGATCCACGGCCTGCGCACCACGTTCCCCGTGCCGATCGCGGTCGCGGCCAGCTGGGACCCCGAGGTGGCCGAGAATGGCCAGGCGATCGCGGCCCGCGAGGCGCGCGCCGTCGGCATCCACTGGACCTTCGCCCCGATGGTGGACATCGCCCGCGACCCGCGCTGGGGCCGCATCATCGAGGGCGCCGGCGAGGACCCGTGCCTGGGCGGCGCGATGGCGGCCGCGCAGGTGCGCGGGTTCCAGGGCGACAGTGGCGCTGAGTCCGTCATCTCCGGCCCGAAGCACTTCGCCGGCTACGGCGCGGCCCGCGGCGGCCGCGACTACGAGGACTCGGACATCTCCGACGCCGAGCTGCACAACGTCTACTTCCCCCCGTTCAAGGCGGCCATCGACGCGGGCGCCAAGAACATCATGAGCGCCTACATGGACCTCAACGGCGTGCCCGCCAGCGGCAACCGTTGGCTGCTCACCGAGATGCTGCGCGACGAGCTGGGCTTCGACGGCTTCGTGGTCTCAGACGCCAACGCGGTGCGCTCGCTCGAGACCCAGCACTTCGCCCGCGACCTCACCGACGCC
The DNA here is from genome assembly GCA_027492545.1 of Propionibacteriaceae bacterium. Lineage (GTDB taxonomy): Bacteria > Actinomycetota > Actinomycetes > Propionibacteriales > Propionibacteriaceae > Arachnia. The sequence goes on along the minus strand of JAPUEL010000016.1, from coordinate 102,310 downwards.
GGAGCCCGCGCCGTCTACGCCGGGCTCGACATGGAGATGGCCATGTTCGACGCCTCCTACACCCGCCTCCCGCAGGCCGTGGCAGACGGGCTGGTCGACGAGGCCACCATCGACCTGGCCGTCCGCCGCGTCCTCACCGCCAAGTTCGCGGCAGGCCTGTTCGAGCAGCCGTTTGTCGACGAGGCCACCAGCGCCTCCATCCTCGGCGACGCCTCGCACCGCGACGCCGCGCAAGCCGCCGCAGAGCGCACCGCCGTCCTGCTCAAGAACGACGGCGCCCTCCCGCTGAAGGCGCCCGCCTCGATCGCGATCCTCGGCGACCTCGCCGACTCAGCCCGCGACATCCTGGGCCCCTGGATCTTCGACTTCAACCTGTCCGAGTCGGTCACCATCCTCGACGGCATCCGTCGCCGCGCCGGCGAAGGGACCCGGGTCGAGTACGCGCCCGCCACGGCCTGCGCCACCCGGGTCTACCCGTCGATGTTCGACAGCCACGAATCGGGCACGCTGCCGCAGACCCCGGAGGGCTTCGACGAGGACGCCGAGCTGGAGCGCGCCGTCGCCCTGGCCGCGGAGTCAGAGGTCGCCGTCGTGGTGGTGGGGCAGCCGCAGAACATGATCGGCGAGAAGGCCTCGGTCTCCACGCTCGACCTCCCCGGCCGCCAGCTCGAGCTGCTGCAGCGCGTCCACGCCACCGGCACCCCGATGGTGGTGCTTGTCATGTCGGGTCGCCCGCTCGACCTGCGCTGGGCCGACGCCAACGCCGACGCCATCGTGCAGGTCTGGTACCCCGGCGTCCGTGGCGGCGACGCCGTGGCGCGCGTCCTCTTCGGCGACGTCTCCCCCGCCGGCCGCCTGCCCTTCACCTGGCCGCGACACGTGGGCCAGGTGCCCATGGTGCACTCGCACTACCGCACCTTCCAGCCGGAGGACGCGGACAAGCGCTACTGGGACGAGGAGAGCACCCCGCTCTACCCCTTCGGGTATGGCCTCACGTACGCGACGGTGGCGTACTCGGACCTGCGGGCGCCGTCGAGCTTCGCCGTCGGCGAGACGGCCACGGTCGCGGTGACGCTCACCAACACCTCCGGGGTGGATTCCGACGAGGTGGCCCAGCTCTACATCCACCAGCGCTACGGCACCTCCACCCGGCCGGTCCGCGAGCTCAAGGGCTTCAAGCGCGCGCACGTGCCCGCGGGCGCGTCGGTGGAAGTGGAGTTCGAGCTGGGGCCGGACCAGCTGCGCTACTGGAGCGCCGCAACCCGCACCTGGGTGCAGGACGCCACCGTGATCGACGTCTTCGTCGGCGGCAACTCCGCCTGCGACCTCACCATGTCCGTGGAGATCACCGCCTGATCCACCACTCCAGTGTCGGTTCTCGCCGGTCAGTCCCGGCAAGAACCGACACTGGCCCGTGAGGATCGCTCCTTACCCCCGAGACACCGTCGCCGCGTCCTTCACCTCTCCGATCAGGCGCTCGACGACGTCCTCGAGCATCGCGGCGCCCACCGTCTGCTCGCCGTCGGTGACGAGCGCGAAGTGCGTGCCGCCCGACTGCATCGCGGCGAGCGTGGCCTCCAGCGTGGCGTCCTTCGCGATCGTGGCCAACGGGCGGACGACGTGCTCACCCAAGGGACGGGCGAACTCGTCGTCGGACAGCCCGAGGAAGTCCTTGAGGTGGACGTACCCCACCACGTGGCCCCCCTCCGCCGCGACGGGGAACCGCGAGTAGCCGGTGCGCAGGAACTCGGCCTCCACCTCGGCCGGCGTGGCCCGGTGCGGGAGCGTCACGAGCTCGCCCAGCGGGACCATGACCGCCTCAACGGTCTCGGTCCCGATGCTGACCGCGCCGCTGAGCAGCTGATGTTCGCGATCCTCGAGCAACCCCTCCTCCCGCGACTCCGCGATGAAAGCGGCCACCTCGTCAGCGGTGAAGGCCGACGCGATCTCTTCCCTCGGCTGCACCTTGAGAAGGCGCAGCACCGCATTGGCCATCCAGTTGAGCAGCCAGATCAGCGGACGCAGCACCAGCACGATCCCGTAGAGGATGGGCCCGAGGATCATGGCGGAGCGCTCGGGGCCGGAGATCGCGATGTTCTTCGGCACCATCTCGCCGAGCACCATGTGCAGGACCACGACGATGGCCAGGGCGATGATGAACGCCACGGTGTGCAGCGCGGCGCCGCTGATGCCGACGGCGGCCAGCGGGATCTCAAGCAGATGCGCGACGGCGGGCTCGCCGATGGCACCGAGGCCCAGAGAGCACACGGTGATGCCCAGCTGGGCTCCGGCCATCATGAGGGAGACCCGTTCCATGGCCCGGAGCGTGATGCGCGCGGATCGGGAGCCGGCGGCGGCACGCGGCTCGATCTGGGTGCGCCGTGCGGCGATGAGCGCGAACTCGGCGCCGACGAAGAAGGCGTTGCCGATCAACAGGGCGATGGCGATGAGGATGGCGGTGGAATCAAGCATTGCTCTCCCCCTCCTCCGCATCCTCGACGCTCAGCGTGAGCCTGTCCACGCGCCAGCCGTCCAGCCTGGTGACCTTCAGCCGCGCGATTGCCGGGGTCGGCAGCCCGTCGCCGTCGGGTCTCGTCTCGTCCCGCACATCGAGCAGCACCTCGTCGCCCACCCTAGGGAAGCGGCCGAGCTGCTCGGTGATGATCCCGCCCAGCGTGTCCGACTCGCGACCTTCGGGGAGCTCGATGTGCAGGGTCTCGCCCGCCTCATCGGGCCGGAGGAGCCCCGACAGGGACCATCGCCGCTCCTCCAGTTGCCGGTAGGCGCGGGTGGGGTTGTCCTGCTCGTCGTCGATGTCGCCGACGATCTCCTCCACCACGTCCTCCAACGTCACGATGCCGTCCGTGCCGCCGTACTCGTCGACCACGACAGCCATCTGCACCCCGAGGCGAAGAACCTCGAGCACCGAGCCGAGCGGCATCGTCGACGGCACCGCCCGGATGGGGCGCACCAGGTCCTTGACGGTGCGGCCGGCGCGCTCCGCCGAGGGGATGGCCAGGGCGTCCTTGAACAGGACCACCCCCCGGACGTCGTCGACGCTGTCACCGAGCACGGGGAAGCGGGCATGGCCGGTGGCCCGCACCGCGTCCAGGACGTCCGACGCGGTCTCGTCGAGTTCGAGGAAGCGGACGCGCGGCCGCGGGGTCATGGCGTCCGAGGCAGTGCGCTCGTTGAGGGCGACGGAGTGCTCAAGCCGGCGGGCGAGATCCTCGCCGAGCATCCCCTGCTGTGCGGAGCGGGCGGCGAGCGAGCCCAACTCCTGCGCGGAACGGGCTGAGGCCAGCTCCTCCTGCGGCTCCATGCCCAGCGCCTGGACGATGCGGTTGGCGGTGCCGTTGAGGAACCACAGCAGCGGCCTGCTCACCCACGTGAAGCCGCGCTGGAACCCGACCACCGCACGCCCCACCTTGAGCGGCTCCGCGATGGCCCAGTTCTTGGGCACGAGCTCGCCGAACACCATCTGGACCATGGTCGCGATGATGAAGGCCGCGGTGAAGGCCACCACGGAGGCTGCCTCCTCAGGGAGACCGACGGAGCCGAGGGGCACCTCCAGCAGCGCGGCGATCGAGGGCTCCGCGATGAAGCCCACCACCAGGCTGGTGATGGTGATGCCGAGCTGCGCGCCGGACAGTTGCGTCGACATGGTGCGCAGCGCCTCGCGCAGCGACTTGGCCTTCGGGTCGGTCTCGGCCAGCCGCGTGACGGTGGGACGGTCAACTGTCACCAACGAGAACTCGGCGGCCACGAACATCGCGTTCGCGGCGATCAGCGCCACCACTGCCAGCAGCAGCAACCACTCGACGATCATCGTCCCCTCACCCCCCTCGACGGGGTCAGAGACTGCAGGGCGGCCCCGGAGGGCCTGGGACTATGACAATCACTCACTGGTCGAGCATATGCGCAGAACCATGGGCCGGGGTTGTGCGCGGAAACGGTCCCCCAGTGGTGGCCACCACGGCTGGGGTTGAGCTGGGGCCCTGCCACTGCGGGACCGTTTCCGCGGAGTCGGCACCGACCCGCGGCTCAACACTCCAAGACATGAACGCCCACACCAACCCAACCCCGGCCAGCGCGACCAGGACCGCCGCCGCACCGGGGAGCCCCAGCCACGCGCCGATCACCCCGGCAACCGGGTAGGTCATCAGGAAGCAGGCGTGCGAGAGCGAGAACTGGGCGGCGAACACCGCAGGGGCCGTCTGCTCCGTCGAGTTCCGGCGCAGGAGCCGCGCCGAGGGCGTGAGCACCGCGGAGGTCGAGGCACCCATGACGAACCAGAGCCCGAGCAGTAGCGGCCACGCAGGACGGGCATCGACCCAGGCAAGGACAGCGGCTGCTGCGCCGAGGGTCACCGGAAGGAGCGCAGCGCCGGCCAGCATCACCCGTCGATCGGGCAGTCGGTCGAGGAGCCGCGGCACGGCCAACGCGAGCACCATCGATCCGGCGCCGTAGGCAGCCAGCAGGAGGGCGAGGTCGCCCTGATCCCGCCCGAGGTGCGCGCGCACGATCACCACGGTGTTGACGATCACCATCGCAGTGGTGGCCGCGACGACGAGGTTGATCCCCAGGAGACCGCGCAGTTCGGGCACCGCCCAGAAGCGGCGGGTGCCGCCGGTCAGACGCTCGAAGAACGGTGCGGGCGGTGGCGGGTCGACGCGTGGGAGCCGGGTGAGGGCCACCAGGATTGCCGACCCGATGAAGCCGACGACGGTGCCGACGAAGAGGTCCTGGTAGCCGATCACCGCCAGCAGCAGCGCAGCGATCATCGGGCTCACCAGCGCCTCCATGTCGTAGGCCAGCCGCGACAAAGACAGCGCTCGCGTGTACTCCCGCTCCTCAGGCAACACCGAGGGGATCAAGGCCTGGAAGGAGGGCGTGAACGTGGCCGACGCGGACTGGAGCAGGAAGATCAGCGCATAGATCTGCCACGCCTCGCTGACGAACGGCAGGCACAGCGCGACGGCGGCCCGCACCAGGTCGGCGGTGATAAGGAGCGGCTTGCGCGGCATGCGGGCCACGAGGGCGGACATCACCGGGGCGACGGCGACGTAGGCCACCATCTTGATGGTCATCGCGAGCCCCATGACCGCGCCCGCGCCGTCGGGCGAGACGTCGAACGCCAACAACCCCAAAGCGACGGTCAGCAGGCCGGTGCCAAGGAGGGCGATCACCTGGGCGGAGAACAGGTTCCTGTACGTGCGGCTGCGCAGAACGGTCAACATGATCGCGCTCGCTCAGGCGTCGGCGGACCTGCGGCGGGGGCCCTGCTCGGTGGCCCCGTGCCGCCGAGGGGACTCCTCATCGGCAGTGTGATGCAGCGGCGTCTGACCGGCGGCTGCGACCGAGTGTTCGGCCTGCCTGACGGCCTCGAAGATGACGCCGAGGGCGTGCTCGTCGGCGAGCTTGTAGAGGACCTTGGTGCCGTCCTGACGGGTGGTCACGATGCGCGCCATCCGCAGCCTGGCCAGGTGCTGGGATACCCCGGAGGGGTTCTTCCCCACCACCTCGGCCAGCTCGCCGACCGAGAGTTCGACTGCGGCGTCGAGCGCCAGGATCAGCCTGATCCGGGTCGGGTCCGAGAGGAGGCCCAGCACCTCCGCGGCAAGGTCGACGAACTCCGGGGTTACTCCTGAAGTCTCGTTATCCGCGTGCATACGCAGATACTAATACATGCCCCGACCCTCAGGGAAGGTCAAGATCGGGCCACAGGCGCCTAGATCTGCTCCGCCAGACGCCGGCGACCCTGGGCAACCACTTGATTTGATACCCCCTGGGGGTATATACCTGGGGCATGGAGCACTCACAGCACCAGCACCAGCCCACCTCCCCCGACCCACACGCGGGCCACGCGGACCACGGCGGTGTGGCGGTCGAGGACAACCACGCCGGCCATGGCACCCACGGGCAGGCGATGTCCCACGGCGACGCCCACTCGGGGGCAGACGAGAAGCAGGTCCACTCCCACGGGGACCACGCCGGGCACTCGACGGCGATGTTCAAGAACCGCTTCTGGGTGTCGCTGGCTTTGACCATCCCGGTGGTGGTCTTCAGCCCGATGATGGCGCACCTGTTGGGCTATCACCTGCCTGAGTTCCCCGGATCCACGTGGATCCCACCCGTCCTCGGCACGGTGATCTTCGCCTACGGCGGGGTCCCGTTCCTCAAGGGCGGATGGCGCGAGCTGAAGACCCGGCAGCCGGGGATGATGCTGCTGATCTCGCTGGCCATCACGGTCGCGTTCGCGGCCTCGTGGGTCACCACGCTCGGCATCGGCGGCTTCGACCTCGACTTCTGGTGGGAGCTGGCGCTGCTGGTGACCATCATGCTGCTCGGGCACTGGATGGAGATGCGCGCCCTGGGAGCGGCGTCGTCGGCGCTGGATGCGCTGGCGGAGCTGCTGCCCAGCGAGGCGGAGCGGGTGACCGACGCCGGGACGGTCATCGTCCCGATCGCGGAGCTGGCGGTCGACGACGTGGTGCTCGTCCGCGCGGGCGCCCGGGTGCCCGCGGACGGGACGATCGTCGAGGGCGCGGCGGAGTTCGACGAGTCGATGATCACCGGCGAGTCGCAGCCGGTGGCGCGCGGCGAGGGCGAGCGCGTCGTCGCCGGCACCGTCGCCACGGACAACACGGTGCGGGTGCGGGTCGAGGCCACCGGCGACGACACCGCCCTGGCGGGAATCCAGCGGATGGTGACCGACGCGCAGGCCTCGTCCTCGCGGGCCCAGGCGCTAGCGGACCGCGCCGCCGCGCTGCTGTTCTGGTTCGCGCTCGGCGCGGGCATCCTGACCGCCATCGCGTGGACGCTGCTGGGCAGCCCCGACGAGGCCGTGGTGCGGACCGTCACCGTGCTGGTGATCGCCTGCCCCCACGCACTGGGCCTGGCGATCCCCCTTGTCATCGCGATCTCCACCGAGCGCGCGGCCAGGAACGGCGTGCTGATCAAGGACCGGAAGGCACTGGAGCGGATGCGCACCATCGACGTCGTGCTGTTCGACAAGACCGGCACCCTGACGGAGGGCGCCCACGCGGTGACGAGTGTCGCGGCGGCTGGGGTGTCCGAGGCCGAGCTGCTGTCGCTGGCGGCGGCCGCGGAGGCGGACAGCGAACACCCGGTGGCGCGGGCGATCGTCGCGGCGGCGGCCGAGCATCCCGAGGCCTCGGGTATGCGACGGCGCGCCACCGACTTCTCGGCCGCCACCGGCCGCGGGGTGCGGGCCACCGTCGACGGCGCCGTGATCCAGGTGGGCGGGCCGACCCTGCTGCGTGAGCTGGGCCTGGAGACGCCGTCGGCCCTCACGGAGCAGACGCAATCGTGGTCGGGGCGGGGAGCCGGCGTGCTGCACGTGATCCGCGACGGCGAGGTGATCGGGGCGGTCGCCGTCGAGGACAAGGTCCGCCCCGAGTCGAGGGCGGCGGTGAAGGCGCTGCAGGATCGCGGCGTGCGGGTGGCGATGGTCACCGGCGACGCGCGTCAGGTGGCCGAGGCCGTCGGCGCCGAGCTGGGCATCGACGAGGTGTTCGCCGAGGTGCTACCGCAGGACAAGGACACCAAGGTGACCGAGCTGCAGGGCCGCGGGCTGACCGTGGCGATGGTGGGCGACGGCGTCAACGACGCCCCCGCCCTGGCCCGCGCGGAGGTGGGGATCGCGATCGGGGCGGGGACCGACGTCGCGATGGAGTCGGCCGGCGTGGTGCTCGCGGGCAACGACCCACGGGCCGTGCTCTCGATGATCGACCTGTCGCGGGCGAGCTACCGCAAGATGATCCAGAATCTGGTGTGGGCTGCGGGCTACAACGTGGTCGCGGTGCCGCTGGCCGCAGGCGTGCTGGCGCCCGTCGGGGTGGTGCTGTCGCCCGCCGTCGGGGCGGTGCTGATGTCGCTGTCGACGATCATCGTGGCGCTCAACGCGCAGCTTCTGCGTCGCATCGATCTGGACCCCGACCACCTCGCAAGGGCCGCCAACTGAGCGCGCGGCTCACCGCCGGCTGAGGCGCGAGGAGCGGAGCGACGAGCCCCTCCCCGCTGGCTGAGGCGCGAGGAGCGGAGCGACGAGCCTCGAAGCCTCAGAAACGTTCCTTGTCGGCCCACGTTTCATAGGCTTCGAGGCCGCTCCACGGCACCTCAGCCAGCGGGTAGGGCCGCTCCGCGGCACCTCAGCCAGCGGGAGTGGCGCGTCAGGCGAGGCGGAGGGCGCGGCCCTCCCGGACCACGGGGATCGGATCCAGGATCGGTGTCAAGCGCAGGTGACCTCGGAGCCTGAGTTCAGCTGCAGGCTGCTACCCATGCGGCGGCATCTGCGTATATGTGCAGATGCCGCTGTCTGGGTAGCGCGGTGCAGCGACGGGGCGGCGACTGACCCTCAGGCGCCGATGGGTCAGGCGGAGGCGACGCGGTCCAGCGCGGCCTTGAGCGCCTGGCGCACCTCGTCGGCGACGGCCTCCATCTGCGGGTTGCCGGTGAGCGTCACCATGGTCTCCGGATCGATGGTCTCGACGACGGTGACACCGGCCTGGTGCCGGACCACCACGTTGCACGGCAGGAGCAGGCCGAGCGAGGGCTCCACCTGCAGCCCCCGGTAGGCGAAGCGGGGATTGCAGGCGCCGAGGATGATCTGGTCCTCGATGTCGACGTCGATCTTGTTCTTGAGCGTGGCCTTGAGGTTGATCTCGGTGAGGATCCCGAATCCGCTCTCGGCGAGCGACTCCTTGATCATGGCCAGCGCCTCGTCGAAGGGGCGCTCCAGGTCGATGCGAAGTGCGTAGTTCATGTCTGACCTCCTGGCTCGATCATGCCCGCACCCGCACCGACGCGGGGCGCTATCCGGCCAACCCGTTCAGTCGCCGGAGCGCGGTAGGGCAGCGACCACCGCCACCGCCGCTCCCAGCACGGCCAACGCCCCCGCGGCCACCCACCACAGGCCCAGGCTGGCTGGCGGGAGACCGGTCGCCGCGAGGGCGGCCGCACCCGCCGCGACACTCACCGCGGCGAACCCCGCCACCGCCCGCGACATCCTCGCCCCGGCGCGCCCCGTGATCACCGCGTACGACGGCGCCGCGGCGGCGAACGCCGTGGTGAGGTGGAACACGGCCACCAGCGCGGCCACCGCCAGCCACTGCCACCACTGACCGCCGGCTCCACCGGCCAGCCACCACACCGAGACGACGGCGGCGTGGAACAGCCCCGCAGCGGAGTCGGGGCGGACGGCCGAGGCGGCGGCCAGGAGCGCCGCGGTGACCAGCAGCGCCGTCGACAGCAGGATGGGGAACCAGACCCAGCACAGCGCGGCCGCGCCGGCCCCCGAGCCGAGGACCAGGAGCCGCAGCACCCACTGCTGTCCGCTGGTGATCCGTAGGGCGTAGATCCACCCGGCGACGATCTCGGCGAGGTCCCTCATCGGCCCAGCACCCGCCTCGGGGCGGAGCGCGCGGCCTCCATGGACAGCAGCACCGCGGCCAGGCTGGAGGTCCCCCGCCAAGGGGTGACCGGGATCCCGAGCGATCTCAGCCGGGCGACGGCCTCGTCGCGCTCCATGCGGCGGATCATCCATGCCTCGCCGAGGAAGCTCTCGCGCCGGAACGACCCGATGTCGCGGTAGGTGCCGATCGTCTCCGGCAGCGTGTCCACTCCGATCACCTCCGCACCGAGCCTCCGCAGCCGCACCAGCTCGTCCTGTGACTCGCGCTCCAGGAGCGGGGAGCAGAAGAAGACCAACATGCCGCTGGTCACCGTCCCGACGGGGCGCAGCGTGCTCCAGTCGGGCACATCGCGGTTGGCGCGGGACAGCTGGCCGAGCACTACCCGGGCTTGTCGGGGACCGGTGCCGGCGCGGATGGGGCCGATGCGGCGGCCGAGGTCGTGGATCGCCACCCGGTCCCCGAAGCCGACGTAGTGTCGCGAGATCGCGGCGATGGCCCGCACCGTCGCGTCCAGGCTGGTCGGCGATCCGGGGGTGGCGGGGACGATGTCGAGGAGGGTGTCGGCGACGATGAGGACGTCGGTATCGCGCTCGGTGAAGGTCGAGTTCACGTGCAGCGCGCCGAGCCGCGACGTGACCCGCCAGTTGATCCTCCGCAGCCGGTCGCCGGGGCGGAACTCGCGCACGTCGGCCAGGTCGCTGCCGTCGCCGCGACGGCGTGAGCGGTGCATCCCCACCAGGCCGATCGGGTGGGCCACCCCGCTGCCGCCCTCCAGCGTCGCGGACGCCGGCCGCACGGTGACGGTGACCCGCGGCACCGTCGTCGACGCCTGCCAGCTCCCGCTGAGGTCGCGGGCAGCGATGATGCCCGGGCCGACGTCATAGCGCCCCCACCGCTCCGGTTGCACAGCCACGACCACCCCGTCCGGGGCGGCGGTGTCCAGCACCGTCCCGGTGTCCGGGTCCAGAGAGATACCGGGCCGGACCGGCCACTGCGCCGCGACAAGGGCCGACGGCCACGGGTGTGCGACGCGCGCCACCAACGGCACCGACTCCCCCTCAGGGACCACCACCGCCTTGGGCCTGACCTCCACCTCGGCCGAGGTCCGCCGTCGGTTCCCCCACGCCCACGCCAGGTGCACGACGAAGGGCGCCATGAGCACCGCGACGTCCGCGCGCCGCGCCACGATCGCCACGACACCCAGCGCCGCCGCGACCGCGACAGACCGCAGCAGTGCCCGGGTGTGGCGGATGCGCATCACCAAGGCTCCGCGTCGGGCACGGGGACGTGCTCGAGGACCGATTCGACGATGGTCTCCGGAGCCACGTTGTTGAGCCACAGCTCGGGCCGGATCACGATCCGGTGGGCGAGCGCGGGGATGGCCAGGCGCTTGACGTCCTCGGGGATGACGAAGTCACGGCCCTCGATCAGCGCCAGGGCGCGCGAGCAGAGCAGCAGCGCCAACGAGCCGCGCGGCGACGCCCCCACCAGCGTGTCCTGGTGCTCTCGGGTGGCGTGCACGAGGTCGATGGCGTAGCGGCCCACGGACTCGGCCACGTGCACGTTCTCCACGCAGTCCTGAACCGCGAGCAGCCCGGACGGGTCGAGCACGGGCGCGACGCTCGTCTCCTCCCGCCGTCGATCCATGCGGCGGCTCAGCACGTCCCACTCCTCGTCGAGCGACGGATAGCCGAACGCCAGCCGCAGCAGGAACCGGTCCAACTGGGCCTCGGGCAGCGGATAGGTGCCCTCGTGCTCGATGGGGTTGGCGGTGGCCAGCACGTGGAAAGGCCGCGGCAGCACGAAGGTGTGCCCCTCGACGGTGACCTGCCGCTCCTGCATGGCCTCCAGCAGCGCGGACTGCGTCTTGGGCGGGGTGCGGTTGATCTCGTCGGCGAGCAGCAGGCCGGTGAAGACGGGCCCCGGGCGGAAGCTGAACTCGGCCTTGTTCTGGTCGTAGATGTAGGAGCCGGTCAGATCGGCCGGGAGCAGGTCCGGGGTGAACTGGGCGCGGGTGAACTCCAGGCCCAGGGCCTGCGCCAGCGAGCGGGCGGCCAGCGTCTTGCCCAGCCCCGGCAGGTCCTCGAGCAGGACGTGGCCCCCGGCCAGGACGCCGGCCAGCACCATCGTCATCTGGTCGCGCTTGCCCACCAGCACGGTGTCGACGGCGTCGAGGACCTGGGCGACGAGGGCCGTGGCCTCCTGCTGGGCGAGGGCGGTGGTGCTCATAGCGAATCGATCTCCTTGAGGTGGGCGTGCAGGGCGCGGCGGCCCAGGACCTGGGGGCGGTCGGTCTCGGCGCTGCGGAGGTAGGCCAGCAGGGCCGGCGAGAGGTGCCGCTCAGCATGGGCGAGGGGGTCGGCGGCGTCCTCGCCGGCGACGCGCCCGCTGGTGACGAGCCTGCGGGCCGTCAGGTCGGCCAGCTGGCGGGCGAGACGGCGGGCGTCGAAGGCCTGGCCCGGCTGGGTGTGCACGAGGGTGGAGGCGAGGCGGCGCGTGCGGACGTCGGCCTGGAAGTGCGGGGAGCGCGAGTGCCAGGAGGGCTGCCGCCACTCGGGGCCGTCCTCCGGGTCCAGCTCCTGCGCGAAGGCCCACCAGGCCACGGCCACGACCACGCCTGTGAGCAGCGCGAGGTACGGGTCGACGCGGAGGCTGAGCAGGCCGTCGAACGCGACGGCGAGGGTCGCGGCCAGGACCCCGATGGCGACCCGGGCGGCCAGACCGGCCCAGAGTGAGGTCACGGTTGCGTCCGGCGGTCGAGCTGGGCGCTGAGTGCCTCGAGGTCCGCGATGGCGCGGTCGCGGTGGGCGTCGGTGAGCTGATGGGTGGAGAACATGGCCTGCCGGTACAGCTCGGCCAGGTCCTCCAGCGCCGCCGCGTCGACGACGGCGTGGCCGAGCACCTCGACGGTGAACTCGTGCGACGTCTGCGCCGGCTTCCGCGCGATGCCGGAAGAGGCGGCCACCCGCTCCAGGCGCCGCCAGCACGCGATGATGGCGCCGTCGACGGCGATGCCGCGGCGCAGCGACTCGACGGTGGCCTGCACCGCCTCCGCCAGCTCCTCGTCGTCGATCTCCGGGATCTCGGCACCGCCGTCGCCGGGCTCGCCCGCCTGCCTGCGCTCGGTGAGCACCAGCTCGCCGGCGAGGCGGTAGAGGAAGAGGGCGATGAGACCGAGAACCGCGGCCGCGACGAGGATCCGCACCACGTCGTCGGCCCAGTCCGGGAGCCGCAGAGGCTCACCCTCGGGCAGGGGGAACATCGGCGACTGCGTGGGCAGGGGGTTGATGCTGGGGAGTGACTCAGGCGCCACACTGGCGGTGGGCAGGGGCCGCGGAATGATCTCGACGACGACGGCGGGGCGCGGGCTCGCGGCCCCCAGCGCGACCAGGACCAGCAGGGCGACGGCGACCGCGAGGAGTGTTGCGCCTCGTCGCAGCGTCGTCATTGGGCTCACAAGGCTCGAGTCTACTTACCCCCGGCGCGGCTGCCGTTCCTCCAGCGCCACCCTCGACGCGTGGGAGGGGCCAAGCACAGGCCTGCAGGACCAATGACCGCGGAGCGGTGGCCTGCCCGCCTCCGACCTGGGCGGCGATCAGGCCGGCGCCGCGGTGAGGCCGAGCCGGTCGCGGCGCCACATGCCGCGGGTCGAGTCCACCACGTCGCCCACCGCGACCCTGGCCGCAGCGACCACGTCGCCCAGTTGGCTGTGCCCCGGGCGTCGGTTCGGCAGCGAGTACCGGAAGACCTTGCGCCATGCGGAGGCCACCTGCTTCGGCAGCGGCCCGGTGACGTAGCGCAGCCCGTAGCGCTCCATCAGCGCCCGGACCCGCGGCGCGATCTCGGAGTACCGGTTGCTCGGCAGGTCCGGGAAGAGGTGGTGCTCGATCTGGTGCGACAAATTGCCCGTCATCACGTGCATGAACCGCGAGCCGGTGATGTTGGCCGAGCCCAGCATCTGCCGCACGTACCACTCCCCGCGCGTCTCGCCCTCGATGGACTCGGTCTCGAACGTCTCGACACCGTCCGGGAAGTGGCCGCAGAAGATCACCGAGTGGGTCCACACGTTGCGGGCGGTGTTGGCGATGGCGTTGGCGAGCAGCGTCGAGGCTGCCGACGGCCCGGACAGCAGCGGGTGCACCACGTAGTCCTTGCCCATCTGAGAGCGCAGCTTCCTCAACACCTGCTTCAGGTCGGTCATGAAGACGTCCTTGTCCTTGGTGCCGTCGAGGTAGCCCTTGACGTCCAGGTCGTAGGCGGCAATGCCGTACTCGAAGAACAGCGCGGTGAAGAAGTTGGTGACGGGCTGGATCACGTGGTGCAGCTTCCACTCCTGGTCCGGGTCCACGCGCAGGACGTTGTAGCCCAGGTCGTTGTCCATCCCGACGACGTTGGTGTAGGTGTGATGCTCCACGTTGTGGGACTTCTTCCACTGCTCCGCGGGTGAGGCGAAGTCCCATTCCCAGGTGCTGGAGTGGATCTTCTCGTCGCGCATCCAGTCCCACTGGCCGTGCAGGATGTTGTGGCCGATCTCGGTGTTCTCGAGGATCTTGGCCACGGTGAGCCCCGCCGTCCCGACGATGAACGCCGGCGGGAACTTCGAGAACAGCAGCACCACCCGGCTGGCCAGGTCGAGCGAGCGCTGCGTGCGGATCATGCGGCGAATGTAGGCGGCGTCGGCGGCCCCGCGGCTGCTCATCACCTCGTCTCGGATGGCGTCGAGCTCGCGGCCGATGTCCTCGATGTCCTCAGGGGTCAGGTGCGCGATCGGGTTGGGCTTGCCGGAGGCGGAGACCTCCGGCCGCGCCTCGGATCGCGAGGCGGTGATGCGGTTGGAGCGCGTGGCGGTGGCGGTCATGGCGGGTCCTCTACAGCGTGAGATGGCATGGGCCAGCGGCAGCCGACACACAGGTCTGGATGAGGACCGGGTCCTCTGGGTTGGCGGTGGTCAGGTCTCCTGTGCGGAGGTCGCGGACGCTGCCCTCGGTCATGGGCACGGCGCAGTTGAAGCAGATGCCCATGCGGCAACCGGACGGCATGAGCACGCCTGCGCCCTCGCCGGCGTCGAGCAGGGTGGTGGCGGCGTCGGCCGCGACGGTGACGCCGGATCCGGTGAAGGTCACCTCACCGCCCGCGCCGACGGCGTGGATCCGCGGCCGGAAGCGCTCGGTGTGCAGGAGCTCGCGGAGGCCGGCGTCGCTCCAGTGGGCCTCGGCGTCGTCGAGGAGGGAGGTGGGACCGCACGCCCAGGTGTGGCGGGTACGCCAGTCCGGGACCACGTCGTCGAGTCCGGCCACCGGCAGCACGCCCTCTTCGCGGGTGAAGCGGGTGACCAGGCGGAGGAGTCCTCGGCGTTCCATGGCGCGCAGCTCGCCGAGGAAGAGCGACTCCGCCGGGGTGGGGGCGGAATGCACGACGACGACGTCGCCGGGCAAGGGGGCGTTGCGCAGCATGCCCATCACCGGGGTGATGCCGCTGCCGGCCGTCACGTAGAGGACCTTGTCCGGCACCTGGGAGGGGAGGACGAAGTCGCCCTTGGCCTGGTCCAGGAGGATCACGGTGCCTGGGCGGAGGTGGTGGAGGACGTGGTTGCTGACCTTGCCGTCGGCGATGGCCCGGACGGTGAGGGTGATCGTGGTCCCACCGACGGGGCTGGTGATCGAGTAGGCGCGCCAGTGCCGGACGCCGTCGACGTCCACGCCGATCCGGGTGTACTGACCCGGCGTGTGGGGGCGCCAACCTCGGCCGGGCCTGATGGTGATCGTGGTGGCGGTGGGGGTCTCGGGGCGCACGTCCATGACGCGGCCCCGGAGGTCCGCCCCGGACCGGAGCGGGTCGATGAGATCGATGAAGTCCTCGGGGAGCAGGGGTGTCGCGGCAGCCTCGGCGAGAATGCGCACCCCGGTGACCACTCGGCGCAGGGCGCGTGTGAATCCGGACTGAGGGCTGGGGAGGGCCACCATGGCGCCGGGTGCGGTCACACTCCCATGGTACCTACGGTTGCGTAACTTACGGTACCGTCGGTTTTGTTTGTCAGCCGGGTCGGGACAGGAGCCGCTCAGAGGCGGCGGGTCACGACTTGGCCGTTTCCGAACTCGACCCACTCCACGTCCCGGTGTCCGCGACCCTCCAGCACCGCGAGCAGAACCCGCAACGTGTCGCCGTGCGAGACGAGGGCGAGGCGGGCGTCGGGAGCGTGGCTGTCGCGGAGGTGGGACACGAATCGGCGCAGGCGGGCGTGGACCTGCTCGACGGACTCTCCCCCGCCCCAGCGCACCTCGCTGATGTGCTGCCCGTCGGGGACCGGCTCGACAGCGAGATCGTCGTACCTGAGACCCTCGAGCGATCCGAGCCCCTGCTCGCGGAGCAGCGGGGTGGTAACCAACGGGAGCCTCGCGGCGGCCGCGATCACCTCGGCGGTCTGCACCGCGCGGAACTGGTCCGAGGTGACGACGGCGGTCAACGTCGCGTCGGCGAGGGCACGGGCCGCGTCGCGGGCCTGGGCACGGCCGAGATCGGTCAACGGCACGTCCATCCGCTGGCCCTGCAGCCGCCGC
The DNA here is from genome assembly GCA_027492545.1 of Propionibacteriaceae bacterium. Taxonomy (GTDB): domain Bacteria; phylum Actinomycetota; class Actinomycetes; order Propionibacteriales; family Propionibacteriaceae; genus Arachnia. Next base: position 86,316 of record JAPUEL010000016.1, on the reverse strand, counting down.
TCCAGATTCCACGTCGACTGCCCGTGCCGGACGAGGTGGAGGATCACGGGCCCGAGTCTAGGAGGCTTCCAGTGTCGGTTTCTGCCGGGACTGACCGGCAAGAACCGACACTGGACCCGGACGCCTACCAGCCGCGACCCGCAGGCCCCGGGGAGGGCTCGGCGGCGTCGTCGACGAAGGGCTGCGCTCCGCCGGGCCACGCGCGGGCGTCGCGGCCGGTGATCCACCGGTAGCCGACGGTCAGGCGCGCGGACGCCCGCTCGATCCCCGCGACGTCCGGGCGCGCGTCGCTGCCCACCATCACCAGGTTGCCGAAGCGTTTGCCCTTGTGGACCACCGGTTCCATGCCCACGAGCAGGTGCGGCCAGCGCTCGGCCAGCCCGCCCGCGAGCCGCTTGCCCCACGCGAAGGGCGACCGGTCCGTGACGTTGTAGATCACCACGGCCTCGTTGCGGGCCACGCGCCGGAGCTCATCGAGGCACTCGACGGTGGCAAGCTCCCCCGGCACCTGGGCGCCGTCGAAGGCATCGACGATGACCACGTCCGCCCACGCGTCGGGCATGTCGCGCAGGCCCGCTCGGCCGTCGGTGTCGCGGACCTTGATGCCCGAGCGGGGCGGCAGCGGGATCTTGCGGCGCACCTCCTCGGTGAGGAGGGAGTCCGGCTCGCACACCACCTGCGCGGTGCCGGGGCGACGCCACGCGAGCCAGCGCGGGATGGACATGCCTGCCCCGCCGAGGTGGACCACGCGGAGGCGCCGGTCGAGGGGTGCGTCGAGGACGGTGTGGTCCAGCACCATGGCGATGTGCTGGACGTACTCGAAGGCCAGGAAGTCCGGCCGCGCCGGATCCACCCAGGACTGCGACGTGGGCCCGAACCGCACCCAGAACGCGCCAGGGGTGTCGCGGTCGGGGATGAGGCGGTCCATCCGGCGAGCCTAGTGGTCCTCGGGACGGGCGCTGGCGCGGAACCGGTCCCCCAGTGCGGGTCACCGAGCCTGCGTCAGATCGGGGTCACCCGCACTGCGGGCACGTTGCCGCGTAGACTCCCCGACGCCATGAGCATCTCCCGCCGCATCCTCGCCCTTGCGGTGCCCGCATTCGCCGCCCTCGTCGCGCAGCCGCTCATGATGCTGGCCGACACCTGGATCGTCGGCACGCTCGGCACCCTCGCCCTGGCCGGACTCGGCATCGGCTCGGGGCTGCTCACCACCGTCACCGGCCTGATGATCTTCCTCGCCTACGGGTCGACGGCGGTGGTCGCCCGGCAGATCGGCGCCGGTCAGCGGTCCCACGGCATCGGGCTCGGGGTGCAGGCGATGTGGCTCGCGGGGCTGATCGGCCTGGTCGTCGGCGCCCTCGTGTGGGTGGCCGCCCCGTGGTTGGCCTCTGCGCTCGGCGCCGCGGGCGACATCCACACCCAGGCGGTCGCCTACCTGCGCTGGTCGATCCCCGGGCTGCCCGGGATGCTGGTGATGCTCGCCGCCACAGGCACCTTCCGCGGCCTCGCCGACGCCCGCACCCCTCTGGTGCTCTCCATCGGGAGCGCCGCGCTCAACCTCGGCCTCAACGTGGCCTTCGTGTTCGGCGCCGGAATGGGGATCGCGGGGGCGGCCCTGGGGACGGCGCTGGCTGAGACGGCCCTCGGGGCGACGGCGGCCGCCCTGGTCGCCGCCCACGCCCGGCGGGCCAGGGCTCGGCTGCGGCCCTCGTGGACGCAGATGATGGGCAGCCTCGCCGTCGGCGTGCCCCTGCTGCTGCGCACCGTGACGCTCCGGGTAGCCCTGCTCGTCACCACCTTCGTCGCGGCTGCGCAGGGCGCCGCGGGGCTGGCCGCGCACCACGTGGTGATGCAGGTCTGGGGCTTGATGGCCTACGCGTTGGACGCCCTGGCCATCGCCGGACAGACCATCATCGGCACCGCCCTGGGCGCAGGGGACGCCGGCGAGGCCCGCTCGTCGACCCGGCTGATGACCTGGTGGTCGGTGGGTGGGGGCGCGGTGATCGGGCTGGTCGCGGTCCTGCTGCGCCACCCCGTCGCCTCGTTCTTCTCGCCCGACGACGAGGTCAGAGCCCTGGTGGCCCGGCTGCTGGTCATCGTGGCGGTGGCGCTGCCGCTCGCCGGCTACGTCTACCTGCTCGACGGCGTGCTGATCGGCGCCGGCGACGGCCGCTACCTGGCCATCGCGGGCGTGGTCACCGTCGTGGTCTACGCGCCGGTGTCGCTCGTCGCGCTGACCCTGCCGGAGGGGCAGCCGGGGTTGACCTGGCTGTGGGTGTCGTTCAGCGTCGTGTTCATGGGGGCGCGGGCCGTGACGCTGGGACTCCGGGCCCGGGGCGACCGGTGGATGCGGCTCGGCGGCTGAGCGCTCAGGCGTCGGCGCGGACGGGGGCCGGGAGGGTCGTCGCGGCCCAGCTCGCCAGCAGCTGGAGCGCATGCTCCGACGGCGACGCCGGCTCGGCCGCGTACACCGTCATCGACACGCCGCCGCCCGTGCGGAGGTCCACCGTCTCGTAGGCCAGATGGAGGTCACCGACCACCGGGTGATGGAAGTGCTTCGCGCCTGCCGCGTGGATGCGCACGTCGTGGGCGCTCCACCGCCGGCGGAACTCCTCGCTGCGCGTGGACAGCTCGCCGACGAGCTCGTGGAGCTGGCGGTCGCGGGGGTCGCGGCCGGCCTCGGTGCGGAGATTGGCCACGGTGATGTCGGCGAAGTAGTCCCAGTCCGGGTAGAACCGGCGGGCGGCCTCGTCGAGGAAGATGAACCGGGCGAAGTTCGGCCGTGGCTCGTTGAGCAGGTCCGAATACAGCGCCCTGCCGAGGTGGTTGGCGGCCAGCAGGTCCCCGCGACCGTTCCCGATCGCGGCCGGCGCGTCGCGCATCGCGTCGAGGATCCACTGCAGCCCGGGCGTCGGGGTCCACTGCTTGTCGGAGCGCCGCCGCGGCCTCGCCACCATGCCGCCGCCCTGGGCGGCCGCCGCGAGATCGAAGAGGTGCTCGCGCTCGGCGTCGTCGAGGTGCAGCGCCCGCGCGATGGCCTCAAGCACCGACGGCGACGCACCCGCCAGCTGCCCCCGCTCGAGCTTGGAGTAGTACTCGACGCTCATCCCCGCCAGTGTCGCGACCTCGCTCCGGCGGAGCCCCGGCACCCGACGCTGCCCTGAGGTGGGCACGCCCGCCTGCTGCGGGGTGATCTTGGCGCGCCTGCTGGTGAGGAACTCGCGCACTGCGTCTCGGTTGTCCATCCACCCACGGTAACGCCGCCCGGAGCGCGCGAGGGATGCCCTGGTGGTACACCTCACGACAGGTCCTTTCCCAGCGGCGCAAGGGCGGGTTTGATGGGTGATGGGTGAGTGCGGGCAACGGTCCGCACCCCAGGACTATGAGGAGAACACCATGCGTGGAGTTGTGATGTACGGGCCGGGCGACGTCCGGGTCGAGGACCGCGAGAAGCCCGCCATCGTCAAGCCCACCGACGCCATCCTGCGCGTCACCGCGTCGTGCATCTGCGGCTCGGATCTCTGGCCCTACCGCGGCATCGAGCACCAGGACGGGCCCACGCCGATGGGCCACGAGTACGTCGGCGTCGTCGAGGAGGTGGGCAGCGACGTGCGCACGGTCAAGCCGGGCGACTTCGTCGTCGGCTCCTTCTTCGCCTCCGACAACACCTGCGAGATCTGCGCCGCGGGGTACCACACGCACTGCGTGCAGCGCGAGGCCGCGGCGTCGACGGGGGGCCAGGCGGAGTTCCTGCGGGTGCCGCTGGCCGACGGCACCCTCGTCGCCACCCCCGGCACGCCCGACGACGACCTCGTCCCCTCGCTGCTGGCCGCCTCCGACGTGCTCGGCACGGGCTGGTTCGCGGCGGTCGCGGCGGAGGCGGGGCCGGGCAAGACGGTCGCGGTGGTGGGTGACGGCGCGGTCGGGCTCCTGGGCATCCTCGCCGCGAAGCAGCTGGGCGCGGAGCGGATCATCGCGATGAGCCGCCACGCGGACCGCCAGGCGCTTGCACGCGAGTTCGGCGCCACGGACATCGTCGAGGAGCGCGGCGACGAGGGCGTGGCCCGGATCAAGGAGATCACCGGCGGGCTGGGGGCCCACTCCACCATCGAGGCGGTGGGGACGCAGGAGTCGATGATGCAGGCCATCAAGGCCACGCGCGCCGGCGGGCATGTGGGGTACGTGGGTGTCACGCACGACGTGACCCTCTCAGGGATGGACCTGTTCTTCTCCGGCGTCCACCTGCACGGCGGTCCCGCCCCCGTGCGCCGCTTCCTGCCGGAGCTGATCGACCTGATCTGGAAGCGCGAGATCGACCCGGGCAAGGTGTTCGACCTGACGCTTCCGTTGGATCGCGCGGCCGAGGGCTACACCGCCATGGACGAGCGCACCGCCATCAAGGTGTTGCTGACTCCCCCGTCCGCTGGCTGAGGAGCCGCGCAGCGGCCTCCCCACCGCTGGCTGAGGGGGGGCGCTGCCGGCGCGGCCCCGCCGCCGGCTTGAGGTCGGCGGGTAGCTTCGAAGCATGCGACGACTCGCCCTAGCCGCCCTCGCGCTCGCCGGACTCGCCGCCTGCTCGAGCCCGGCGGAGACGCCCAACGCGCCCCGCACCGTCACGCCCAGCCCGGCCGCGACGTCGGCCGCCGGCGAGCCCTCGCCTTCGGCCACCTCGCCCGCGACACCGTCAGCCATCCCGGACACACACGAGTTCGTCGTCGTGGAGCACGAGTCCTTCGACGAGCCGTGGGCGCTGGCCTTCCTCCCCGGCACCGACACCATGGCGGTCACCGAGCGTGGCGGCGCCGTCAAGCTCCGCGACCCGGACGGCACGGTTCGCGACGTGAGCGGAGTCCCGGACGTGGTGGCCGCCGGCCAGGGCGGGTTGGGCGACCTCATTCCCGGGCCCACCTTCGCCGACGACGGCACCGTCTATCTCTCCTGGGTGGAGCGCGGCGACGGTGGCACCGGCGCTGTCGTGGGGCGCGGGACCCTCGACGTGGCCGCCGCAGAGCTCGCCGACGTCGAGGTCATCTGGGAGCAGACGCCCAAGGTGGACGGGGACGGCCACTTCTCGCACCGCCTGCTGATCCAGGACGATCACCTGTTCGTCAGCTCCGGGGACCGGCAGAAGTTCGACCCCGCCCAGGCCATGGACGGCAACCTCGGCAAGATCGTGCGGCTCACCCTCGACGGCGACCCGGCCCCCGACAACCCGTGGGCCGGCGAGGGCGGTGTCGCGGCCGAGTTCTGGAGCATCGGACACCGCAACCCACTCGGCCTGGCCGCCGACGGCGACGGCCGGCTGTGGGTCTCCGAGATGGGCCCCCAGGGCGGCGACGAGCTCAACCTGGTCCAACCCGGGCTCAACTACGGCTGGCCTGAGGCCTCGAACGGATCCCACTACGGCGGCGGCGAGATCCCCGACCACGCCGACGGCGACGGGTTCGAGCCCCCGAAGGCGTTCTGGACGCCCAGCATCTCGCCCGGTTCGCTGATGATCTACACCGGGGACCTGTTCCCCGCCTGGAAGGGTGACGCCTTCCTCGGGGCGCTGTCCGGGGAGGCGCTGGTGCGGGTCGACCTCGACGGCGAGACTGCCAGCCAGGCGGAGAGCTGGTCCATGGGGGCCCGCATCCGAGCCGTGGCTGAGGCCCCCGACGGCGCCATCTGGGTCCTCGAGGACGGCTCGGGGGGCCGGCTCCTCGAGCTGACTCTCGCCTGAGTCCGCGACGGGCGCTCGACCCGCGCACCAAGGGGCTGCGTGTATCAAGGGGGTCGTCGACTGCTCTTGACGAGTAACCGCCCAGTCTGGGGCGCGTTCCCGGAAGGAGCCCGCCATGCCATTCCCCACCTCCATCGTTCACCCCAGCGGCGCCAAGCTGACGCTCGTCCCGTCGCAGGTGCTCGTCAAGCTGCCCGTCACTCGGGCGGCCGGTCCCGACGACACGCTCTCCGCGCTGGGCCTGGTGCCCCTCGAGGCCCAGGGAGAGGCCGGACCCGCCGCGCGGGGCGCGCGGGCCGACGCGATGCCGCATGCGTCGATCAACAACACCCCCGAGCTGGTCTTCACCCGCACGAGCGACGGAAAGAAGTTCAAGCCCCCGCCGGAGGCCATCGCCTCCGGCGACGGGGCGGAGTGGGTGGCCCCCGTCTACGCCGCCGAGTTCGCCGGGTCCACCGAGTACCTGTCCCCCAAGGCAGACGCCGTGGTGATCCCGAGCGTCACCGCCGGGGACCCGGCGCAGGCCGAGGTGCTGGAGCAGTTCGGGCTCGTCCGCGATGACGTCCGCAGTCAATGGCTCGGCGACTTCGACGTCTACACCGTCACCGCCGGCCACCGGCCCGCCTACGAGATCCGCGACGAGCTCTCGAAAAAGCTGGGGACGGAGGTGAAGCTGGAGTTCATCCCGCTCGTGGTCCCCGTCGCCATGAACCCCAACGATCCGCTTTTCGCCTCGCAGTGGGACATGGTCCGCATCAACGCGGGCGGCGCCGGCTCGACGGCGTGGGACGTGCAGCTGGGCGCCGCGTCGGTCACCGTGGCCATCCTCGACGAAGGGGTGGACCTCAACCATCCGGACCTGGTGGGCAGCTTCGCCGGCAACGGCATCAACCTGGGCACCATGTCCGGCACCGGCGCGCCCACCGGCAACCACGGCACGCCGTGCGCGGGGATCGCCGCGGCGCCGCTGAACAACTCCATCGGCACTGCTGGCGTGGCCGGCGGCTGCCGGATCCTTCCGATCGCCTTCTCCACATGGTCGGACACCGAGGTAGCCGCCGGCATCCGCTACGCCCGCACCCAGGGCGCCCGGGTGATCTCGATGAGCTTCGGCTGGAACGGCTGGGACGCGGCGATCATCGATCCCGCGATCGCGGAGGCCCACGCCGCCGGGCTGGTCATGTGCGTGGCCACGCACAACCACAACACGGCCAACGGCATCACCTACCCCGCCACGAACCCGCTTGTCATCGCCGTGGGCGCCTCCGATCAGGCCGACAACCGGAAGTCCCCCACCAGCCCCGACGGCGAGGGCTGGGGCTCCAACTTCGGCCCTCAGATCTCGGTCGTGGCCCCGGGAGTCCTCTGCCCGGCGCCCGACCGCACCGGCGGGGACGGGTACGCCGCGGGCGACTACACGATGACCTTCAACGGCACCTCCGCCGCGACACCCCACGTGGCAGGCCTGGCCGCACTGCTCATCTCGAGGAAGCCGTCGCTCACCAACACGGCGGTGCGCACCATCATCGAGACGACGGCGGCGAAGGTGGGCACCGTGGCCTACGCCACCACGCCCGGGTACGGCAACGGCACGTGGAACAACCAGATGGGGTACGGCCGGATCGACGTGCTGGCCGCGGTCCAGGCCGTCAAGGTCCTCAAGATCAAGTGGGAGGACGACATCAAGCCCATCCGCCGCGAGGTCGACCTCAAGAGGTTCACCGACGAGTTCGACTGGTTCAAGAAGATCCGCGAGTTCGACAAGATGCGGGTGGAGATCGACGAGATCAAGCGCGCGGGCAGGGAGGTGCCGGACTTCCGCCCCGACGACCTGCGCGACCCCGTCGTGCACGAGCTCCAGCTCCGCCTCGATCAGCTCGAGCGCTCCGTCGAGCGCATCGGCGCGGCGTTCATCGACCCGGAGTCGCGGCCGGACCTCGACTAGACCGGCGGTGATCGTCCTGCTGGCCCATGAGGTGGATCCGTGGGTGCCGGGCCTGACCCGGCAGGTGGAGGAGCTGTCGGGCGCGGGCGTGGGCGTCCTGACCCCCCGGGACCTGTCGCGGCGCGGGTGGGCGCTCGCGTCACCGCCCGGTGCGCCCACCGACCGGATGGTCGTGGGCGGCGAGGTCATGGCGGCGTCGGCGGCGTCGCTGGTGGTGAGCCTGCTCGACGACGTGTACCCGGCCGAGCTGGTCTGGATCCGCGAGCAGGATGCGGAGTACGTGGCCGCCGAGATGGCCGCCTTCCTCCGCTACTGGTTGACCTCCGTCAGCGGCCAGGTGCTCGTCCCCCCGGGCGACCAGTCGCTGGCGGGGCCCGACGCCCCCGTCGCCGCCTGGGCGCGCGCCGGAGGGGTGCCCGTCGCCGCCGGACCGAGCGCAGGCGGCGAGGCGTTCCGAGAGGTGTCGGTCACCGGCGGCGTGGTCGCCGGGGCGTCTGCCCCGGCCCTGCGGCGCGCGACCGTCGCCATGGCCGAATGGGCCGGCGTGCCCTGGCTGCGGGCCTTCTTCGCCGCCGACCGCGACGAGCTGCGTTTCGTGGTGCCGCTGCCCGCGCTCGCCGACGGGACCGACGAGGCCGCCGCGGTCATCGCGGCGGCGCACCGGGGGATGAGGGCGGCATGAGCCTCGTGATCGTAGGCCGCCCCGACGACCCGCCGCTCGCCGCCGCGTGGCGCGCCGTGCAGCGGGCCGGGATTCCGGGGACCTTCGCGGACCTCTCAGGCGACGGCGTGGGCATGGCCGCCGGCCGGCTGACGGTGGACGGGAGAGGGGTCGACGACGAGGCGCTCACCGGGGTCTACCTCCGCGGCCACGGTGCCCGAGACCCGCACCTCACCTCCGCGGTCCGCGACTGGGCGGACCTCGCGCCGCCGTCGGTCCGGGTGGTGAACCGACGCGGGCCCTCGGCCACCAACACCTCCAAACCGGCCCAGGCCTTGGCCATCCGCGAGGCCGGGTTTGAGGTGCCCTCAGGGCTGCTCACCACGGACCCGGCGGCAGCACGGGCGTTCGTGTCGCGGCACGGCCGGGTCATCGTCAAGTCCACCAGCGCGGTCAGGAGCATCGTGCGGCTCGTCGAGGCCGGCGAGGACTTCACGGCGGTGGAGTGGTGCCCCACCCAGTTCCAGGCGTTCGTCGACGGCGTGGAGTTCCGGGCGCACGTGGTGGGCGGGCGGGTGTTCGCGCACCGCATCACCTCGGACGCCGTGGACTACCGGTACGGCGAGGCGGAGTTGACCCGCGACCGGCTGCCCGACGACATCGCGCGCCGCTGCGTCGGCCTCACCCGCACGTTGGGTCTGGAGCTCGCCGGCCTGGACCTGCGCCGCACCCCCGACGGCCGCTGGTTCTGCTTCGAGGCGAACACCTCACCCGTGTGGTCCGCCTACGACGCGGACGGCGAGATCGCCGACGCCCTGGCCCACCACCTCGCCGGCCGGAACTAGGGCTGCAGCCTCTCCGCGACCCATCCGGCGGGCGTCAGGTGGCAGGCCACGCGGTCGTTGAGCCGGCTCGGCTGGCCCTGCCAGAACTCGAAGGCGTCCACCGCGAGCCGCCAGCCTCCCCAGCCGGGAGGGCACGGCACCTCGCCGCCGTCGGCGAAGCGCTCCTCCGCGGCGGCCACCGCGGCCTCGAGCTCCGCCCGCGACCCCAACGGCCGCGACTGCCGCGACGCCCACGCCCCCACCTGGCTCGCCCGCGGCCGGCTGCGGAAGTACGCCTCGTTCTCATCCCTGGTCAGCGGGGCCACATCGCCCACCGCCCGCACCTGGCGCATCAGGGTGGGCCACCAGAGGTTGACGGCGGCCGACGGTGTCGCGGCCAGCTCATCGCCCTTCGGGGAGTCGTAGTGGGAGAAGAACACCAGCCCCGCCGGCGACGCCTCCTTGAGCAGGAGAACCCGGCTCCGGGGGCGGCCGTCGAGGCCGACGGTGGAGACCGTCATGGCGGTCGGCTCGGGCTCCGCGGCGGCCAGCGCGTCCGCGATCCAGGCATCCAGGAACGCCCACGGGTCGAATGCGGTCAGGTCCGCCGGCAGCCCCTGCCCGGAGTAGTCGCGCCGAACGTCACGCAATGTCGAGTTCATGGGTCCATCAAACCAGCGCTGTTGTCGGCCCGGGGGGCGGGCAGCGGCTGGGCGCTCGTCACCGGAGGCCGGGAGTAGGCTGTTGCCCATGGCCAACGATGAGCTGCGGATCGGCGACCACGAGCGCGACGAGGCCGTCGAACTGCTCCAGGAGCACATGTCGTCGGGCCGTCTCACCTCAGACGAGTTCAACGAGCGCATGTCGAAGGCGCTCGAGGCGAAGACCTGGAGCGACCTGGCCGTCCTGTTCACCGACCTCCCGGGCCGTCACCCCGGACAGCCCGCGCAGCCCGCGATGCCCTTCGCGCAGCCGCAGCCGGCGTGGGGCGCGCCGCAGGTGCCCCCCACCTACGGATCGCCGACTCCCGAGACCGCCGTGCACCACCACCAGGCGCCCCCCACTCCCTGGTACGCCCAGTGGTGGCTGATCATCGTGGCCGTCATCATCACCATGGCCTCCGACGGCCGGGTGGGATTCCTCATCCCCGCCGTCGCCATCTGGGTCTGGGTGATCGCTCCCTCGTTGACGAAGGAGCGGCAGCGTCGCCAGCAGGCCGTCGCGGCTCCTCCGCGCCCGCTCACCTTCTACGAGCGCGAGGAACTGATCGCCGAGATCAACGCCGGCCGGCCCATGAGCGCCATCCGGCGCTACCGGGACCTGACCGGCGCTGATCTCTATACCGCCAAGGTCACGGTCGAGGCGCTGCGCCGCGAGATCGGACGCTGAGACCAGAAGAGCTGGTCGCTATCTGGGTTGGTCTACCCACCCAGATAGCGACCAGCTCCGAACAGCCTGGCGGTGCGGGGTCAGACCATCGAGATCCCGTCGCCCACCCGGTCGAACCGCACCGTCTGGCCGTCGTGGATTTCCCCGGACAGCAGGCCGCGGGCCAGCTGGTCCTCGATCGTGGTCTGCACCAGCCGACGGAGCGGGCGGGCGCCATAGACCGGGTCGAACCCCACCTCGCCGAGCCACAGCCTCGCCGCCTCGGACACGTCGATCGTGATCCTGCGCGACTCCAGCCGACGGTTCAGCTTGGAGATCTGGATGTCGACGATCCTGCCCAACTCCTCGCTGGTCAGCGCGTCGAACAGCACCACGTCGTCGAGCCGGTTGAGGAACTCGGGCCGGAAGGACTGCCGCACCACGCTCATCACGGAGTTGCGCTTCTCCTCAAGCGAGAGCATCTGATCCGCCATGAACTGCGACCCGAGGTTGGAGGTCATGATCAGCAGCGTGTTGCGGAAGTCGACGGTGCGGCCCTGGCCGTCGGTCAGGCGGCCGTCGTCGAGCACCTGCAGCAGGATGTTGAACAGGTCCGGGTGCGCCTTCTCAACCTCGTCGAGCAGCACGACGGAGTACGGCCGGCGGCGGACCGCCTCGGTGAGCTGGCCGCCCTCCTCGTAGCCGATGTAGCCCGGAGGTGCGCCGACGAGTCGGGCCACGGAGTGCTTCTCCGAGTACTCGCTCATGTCGATGCGCACCAGCGCGGTCTCGTCGTCGAACAGGAAGTCCGCCAGCGACTTGGCCAGCTCCGTCTTGCCGACGCCCGTGGGGCCCAGGAACAGGAACGAGCCGGTGGGCCGGTTCGGGTCCGAGATCCCTGCGCGCGAGCGCCGGATGGCGTCCGAGACCGCCTTGACCGCGGGGGCCTGCCCGATCAGCCGCTCCCCGATCCGCTCCTCCATGTGCAGCAGCTTCTCGCTCTCGCCCTGCAGCAGGCGGCCGACGGGGATGCCCGTCCAGGCTCCCACCACCTCGGCGATGTCGCCGGCGCCCACCTCGTCGGAGACCATCTGCGACGCGGTGTCGGTGGCCTCGGCCTCGGCGAGCTCACGCTCGACGGAGGGGATGTCGCCGTAGAGGATCTGCGAGGCGCGCGTGAGGTCGCCCTCACGCTGCGCCTTGTCCGCCTCCACGCGGAGCTGGTCGATGCGCTCCTTGAGATCGCCCACGCGGTTGAGCCCGCTCTTCTCGGACTCCCACCGCGCCTCGAGTCCACGCAGCTTCTCCTGCGCGTCCGCGAGTTCGGCGCGGAGCGCGGCCAGCCGCTCCCGCGACGCCTCGTCCTCCTCCTTCTCGAGGTGGAAGGTCTGCATGGTCATCCGGTCCACGTCGCGGCGGAGCATGTCGATCTCCTCCGGCGAGGAGTCGATCTCCATCCGGAGCCGCGAGGCGGCCTCGTCGACCAGGTCGATGGCCTTGTCGGGCAGCTGCCGCGAGGTGATGTAGCGGTCCGAGAGGGACGCGGCCGCCACCAGGGCGGAGTCGGTGATCCGCACCTTGTGGTGCGCCTCGTAGCGCTCGCGGAGCCCGCGCAGGATGGCGACGGTGTCCTCCACCGACGGCTCCCCCACGTAGACCTGCTGGAAGCGCCGCTCCAGGGCAGGGTCCTTCTCGATCCGCTCGCGGTACTCGTCGAGGGTGGTGGCGCCGATCATCCGCAGCTCGCCGCGGGCCAGCATGGGCTTGAGCATGTTGCCGGCGTCCATCGCGCCCTCGCCGGAGGCCCCGGCGCCGACGACGGTGTGCAGCTCGTCGATGAAGGTGATGACCTGGCCCTCGGCCTCGCGGATCTCGGTGAGGACGGCCTTCAGCCGCTCCTCGAACTCGCCGCGGTACTTTGCGCCCGCGACCATCGACGCCAGATCCAGCGACACGAGCCGTCGGCCCTTGAGCGAGTCGGGCACGTCGCCCGCCACCAGGCGCTGCGCCAGCCCCTCGACGACGGCGGTCTTGCCGACGCCGGGCTCGCCGATCAGGACCGGGTTGTTCTTCGTGCGCCTGGCCAGCACCTGGACCACCCGTCGGATCTCGGAGTCGCGGCCGATCACCGGGTCCAGCTTGCCGGCGCGGGCGCGCTCGGTGAGGTCGATGGAGTACTTGTCCAGCGCGGACTCGCCGCCCTCGGACTCGGCAGAGGTGACCCTCTTGCCGCCGCGCAGCTCCTCGAACTTCGCCTTGAGCGCGTCAGTGGTCACGCCCGCCCGGTCCAGGATGGTCTTGGCCTCGGAGGCCACCATCGACAAGCCGATGAGTAGGTGCTCGGTGGCCACGAAGTCGTCGCCGAGACTGTCGGCCAGGGTCTCCGCGGAGGCGAGCACCCGCGCGAACGGCCCGGACAGCGCCGGCTGGGAGACGGACGAGCCGCTGGTCGAGGGCAGCTTGCCGATGGCAGCCGTCGCGGCCGCGTCGACCTGGGCGGGGGCCGCGCCGGCGGCCTCCAGCAGCGCGCCGACGGTGTTGTCGGGGGTGAGCAGGAGTCCGTGGAGCAGGTGCACCGGCTCGGTGTTGGGGTTGCCGTGGGTGAGGGCCTGCCGGACCGCCGCCGTGACGGCGTCGCGGGACTTCGTCGTGAGCTTTTCGGTGTTCATCAGGGTGTCTCCTTGAAGCGGTTTCAGAGTTGAGTCTACTACACTCAACCCTGTTTTCCAGACTCCCCGACCTGCCCCAGGGTGTGCACGACACGCCGCCTCGAACGGGGTTCGGGCACGCATACGCACCCGAGGCCGAAATCCGACGGCGTGTCGTGCCCGCCCATACGGTGCCAGGAGGCGCCGGCCGTCGCCCCGTCCGCGGGCCACGGCCGGGGCCAGCGGGGGTCGCCAGGGTCGGCGGGGGCGAAACCCGGCGGCGCCGCCGGGCGGGCCGGTAGCCTCGGACGCGTGATCAAGCGAACCGACGACACCGCCGAGAAGACCGCTTCGAAGACCGCCGCCGCGGATCCGGCCCCCGCCACCGATGAGTCCCCGGCCCAGCTCGAGGACCAACCCGACGAGGTGATGCCGGAGATCACCTTCGACGAGGCCCGCTTCGCCGCCCGCCCATCGAGGCTGCGCCCGCGGGCCCGCCGTCGCCAGGGCGACGAGAGCCCCATCACGCCGCCGTTCGAGGCCTCGGGCGCGAACCGGGCCTACGTCGAGTGGCTCGAGGAGCAGTCGATGCTGCACGACGCGGAGAAGGTGGCACGCCAGCTCGCCGGCAAACACACCATGTGGTCCAACCCGTACGCCCACCCCGATCCACGCGCCGCGCTCCAGCGGGCGTCGGTCTGGTACACGGCCTACCCCCTGTCCCACATCACCGCGCCGGGCCAGTCCTTCCTGGGCGCGCTCGGCTCGAACGAGCTCTGGGACGCGTTCTCCGCCGTCGGCATCGACGCCGTGCACACCGGGCCGGTCAAGCTGGCCGGAGGCCTCGACGGGTGGGAGGTCACCCCCAGCGTCGACGGCCACTTCGACCGCATGTCCATGGCCATCGACCCGCTCTTCGGCACCGAGGACGAGTTCCGTGAGATGGGCGAGACGGCCAGCCGGCACAACGGGACCATCATCGACGACATCGTTCCCGGTCACACCGGCAAGGGGGCCGACTTCCGCCTGGCGGAGCTCAACTACCGCGACTACCCGGGCATCTTCCACATGGTCGACATCCCCGAGGCGGCCTGGCACCTCCTGCCCGACGTGCCGCCCGGCCGCGACTCGGTGAACCTCTCCGCCGAGGCCGAGCGGGCCCTCTCCGACGAGGGCTACATCATCGGCGCGCTGCAGCGTGTGATCTTCTACGAGCCGGGCGTGAAGGAGACCAACTGGTCGGTCACCCCGCCCATCCGCGACTACAAGGGCACGCTGCGGCGCTGGGTGTACCTGCACTACTTCAAGGAGGGCCAACCCACCATCAACTGGCTGGATCCCACCTGCGCCGGCATGCGGCTGGTCATGGGCGACGCGCTCCACTCCCTGCTGGATCTGGGCTCCGGCGGCCTGCGGCTCGACGCCAACGGGTTCCTCGGCGTGGAGCGGACCTTCGACCGCTCCCCTGCCTGGTCCGAGGGACATCCGCTGTCGCAGGCCGCGAACCAGCTGATCGGCTCCATGGTGCGCAAGGTGGGCGGCTTCACCTTCCAGGAGCTCAACCTGGCCATCGACGACATCCAGCGCACCAGCGCCGTCGGCCCAGACCTCTCCTACGACTTCATCACCCGCCCGGCCGCCCAGTTCGCGCTGGCCACCAGCGACACCGAGTTCCTGCGCCTCGTCCTCCGGGAGGCCATGGACATCGGCATCGACCAGGCCTCGCTGGTGCACGCGCTGCAGAACCACGACGAGCTCACCTACGAGCTCGTGCACTTCGCCGCCGCCCACCGCGACGACCTCTACACGCTCGGCGGCCGCGACTACCGCGGCCACGAGCTGGCCGAGCACATCCAGCAGACCATGCGCGACACCCTCACCGGCGAGGCCGGACCCTACAACGCGGTGTTCACGCAGAACGGCATCGCCAGCACCACCGCGTCGATCATCACAGCCTCGCTGGGCATCACCGACCTGTCGGCCATCACCGACGGCGACGTGCGCCGCATCGCCAACGCGCACCTCCTGATGTGCATGTACAACGCCTGGCAGCCGGGTGTGTTCGCGCTGTCCGGCTGGGACCTCGTCGGTGCCCTGCCCTTGGAGCGCGACGCCGTCAAGAGCCTGATCAGCAGCGGCGACACCCGCTGGATCGAGCGCGGCGCCTACGACATCCTCGGGGTGGCCCCTGAGGTGAAGAAGTCCGCCTCGGGCATGCCGCGCGCCCGCACCCTCTACGGCCCGCTGCCCGAGCAGCTCAAGCGCGACACGTCCTTCGCCTCGCGGTTGGCGGCCATCCTCAAGGTCCGCAAGCGCAACGGCCTGGCCTCGGGCCGCCTCCTGGACGTGCCGGAGGTGGGCCACCGGGCGCTGCTGGTGCTGGTCAACGAGCTCGAGATCGGTGCGGTGCAGGTCACCGCGCTGAACTTCGGGTCGGAGAAGATCGAG
The DNA here is from genome assembly GCA_027492545.1 of Propionibacteriaceae bacterium. Classification (GTDB taxonomy): domain Bacteria; phylum Actinomycetota; class Actinomycetes; order Propionibacteriales; family Propionibacteriaceae; genus Arachnia. The sequence continues at coordinate 70,700 of JAPUEL010000016.1, read as the reverse complement.
GCGAGGGTGCAGTCGGACCACCTGCCCGGCGGGCGGGTGTTCGACCTCAGCACCCGCCGCAAGGTGGGCACCGTCGACGACCTGGGCGGGTTCACCGTCGAGCTGCCCGCCTTCGGCGGTCTGGCCATGATCATCCGCGACTGAGAGAATCGGACCATGTCATCAGCCCAGTACAGGGAAGGCGCCAAGCTGGCCATCGTCGGCGCAGGCGCGGTCGGATCGTCGCTGGCCTACGCGGCCCTCATCCGCGGAGTGGCCAGGCACGTCGTCCTGCACGACGTCAACGGCCCCAAGGTGCGCGCCGAGGCGCTGGACCTCGCGCACGGCGGGCAGTTCCTGCCCGAGGCGGTGATCGAGGGCTCGGACGACGTGGACATCACGCGGGGGGCGGACGTCGTCGTCGTCACGGCCGGGGCGAAGCAGAAGCCCGGACAGACCCGGATGGACCTCGCGGGTTCCACCGTCGCGCTCATCCGCAAGGTGATCCCGCCGCTGGTGGAACGCTCCCCCAACGCCACCTTCATCATGGTCACCAACCCCGTCGACGTCACCACGCAGGCCGCCCTGAAGATCAGCGGGCTGCCGTCGAACCGGCTCTTCGGGTCGGGCACCGTCCTGGACTCGTCGCGGTTGAGGCAGCTGATCGCCACCACCTGTGACGTCGCGGTGGGCAACGTGCACGCCTACGTCTGCGGCGAGCACGGCGACACCGAGACCCCCCTGTGGTCCACCGCCACCATCGGCGGCGTGCCGCTGACCGAGTGGGAGCGCACGACGGGCCGCCTGGGCGCCGGGGAGCGGGAGAGCATCGCGCACCGGGTGGTCAACGCCGCCTACGAGGTGATCGAGGGCAAGGGGGCCACCAACTACGCCATCGGGTTGGCCGCCACGCGCATCATCGAGTCGGTGCTGCGGGACGAGCGGCGGGTGCTGCCGGTGTCGCGGATGCTGGAGGGCTGGCACGGCATCTCCGGCGTCTGCATGGCGGTGCCGACGGTGGTCGGTCGCGACGGCGCCGGCACCCAGTTGGAGCTGCCGGTCTCCGACGACGAGCTCACGCAGCTGCGCGCCAGCGCGGACCACATCCGCGCCATGTCCGAGGGTCTGGGCTTCTAGCGTCACACTGCTACTCGAACCGCCGGCCAAGGTGCGGCTGCCGTCAAGCGGTGGGTGGTGGGGGTCGGGCCGGGTTGGCTCGGGCATGTGCGACGAGGCCAGCGCGTCAGCGCCAGACTCGGAGTCACGGGCGGGACCGGCCCCCACCATCACCGCGAAACCCGACCACAGCCGCGCTACGCCAGCCGCCGGTCAAGGTTGCTGAGGGCTGCGGTCAGTGGAGGATGGCGAGCACGTCGTGGCGCGGGCCCTCGTGGTCCGTCCACCGGCCGATCAACGAGCCGGCGGCGTTGTCAGGGGTGGGGACGGCCCGCTCGAGCAGGCGCATCACCTCAAGCCGGGAGCCCTGCCCCGGGAGGGTCCCCGTGCCCCTGGCCGTCATGGTGATGGGCAGCTGGTTGCCATGGGCGTCGCGCAGCTCGGCCTCGCTGCCCGCCTCACGGATCACCCGGGTGGCCTCCGCCACGAACAGCGGGTCCGTGGCCGCGTCGTAGCAGTAGCGCAGGCCCAGCTCCGAGTGCTGCAGGGTGCCGATCAGGTCCGCGCCGTCGAGCGGTTGGGCGCGCCAGGTGACCGGCACGAAGTAGTACTCGCCCTCCGCCTCCACCACCATGCAGTCGAGGCCCACCTCACCGTCGGGGTCCACGAAGCGGAAGTAGGCGGCCCGGCGCAGGTCCGCGTGGCTCCCCTGGAACCAGCTCTGCCCCGGCAACCACGGGGCGAGCAGCTCCAGCTTCGACGGCGTCAGCGTTGCGCCGACGTGCAGCTCGGCTGCCCCGCTCACGACGCGACCGGGGTGCCGTAGCGCTTGGCAGCCCTGGCCTGCGCCTTGACGCGTTCCTCCTCGCGGTCCTTCGGCGGCGCCGTGGTGATCAGCTCGTCGAGCAGGTCCGCGGTGATGTGGGCGATGGCGTGCACCGCGCGGTGGAACGCCTCCTCGTTCGCCTTGCTGGGCTTGGTCACGCCCGCGATCTTGCGCACGTATTGGAGCGCCGCGGCGTTCACCTCGTCACTGGTGGCGGGGGGCTCGAAGTTGTTCAAGGGCCGGATGTTGCGACACATGCCCCAACATTACGTCGGTTCGGCGGCTCTGAACCGCTGCATCGCCTCCTCCGCCGCGACCTTGAAGCCCGCATCATCGGCGCCCGCGACGTGCGCCGCCGCACACGCCGAAGCCCAGGCGACGGTGCCCCGCGCGCCGCGACACTCCAGCACACCCACCGCGAGCCCAGCCACAAAGGCATCCCCCGCCCCCACGGACAGCCGGGGCCGCTCGACCCGGCAGCCGCCCAGCCAGATCACCCCGTCGGCATCCCGGTACGCGACGCCCTGGGCGCCGAGGGTGATGACCGGCAGCTCGACCCCGAACCGGGCGAGGAGGGTGAGGTAGCCGACGAGGCCGTGCGCCGCCCCCAGCACGTCGAGCGCCCGGACCTCCTCGTCGTTGGGCTTGACCGCCGTCAGCAGCCCCGTCTCCACGGCCGCGACCAGCTGCGGCCCCTGGTTGTCGGAGATCACGTGCGCGCCCTTCGCAGCGAGCGCCTCGACGGTTGCGGCCAGCGACGACGGCGGCACCACCGCAGGGATGGACCCGTTGAGCGTCACCACATCCCCGGGCCGCGTGTCCGCGACCACCGCCGAGAGAAGCTCCTCGGCCGGCCGGGCTGAGACCAGCTGATAGCCGGGCGAGACCATGTGCGCCGCGACGTGGCCCTCCATGAGCAGCGTGAGGTTGTGCCGCGTCCGGCCCGGGACCGGGACGCTGCGCACGCTCACGCCCGCGGCCTCCACCTCGGCCACGTGCTGCGCCTGCTCCCGCTCACCGATGAGGTAGTAGGCGTGGGCGGGCACCCCGCACTGCACCACGCGTCGGGCCACGAACACGCCCTTGCCGGACGGTTGCGACTGGTAGGCCCGCGCCTTCTCGACGCCGCCCCAGGTGACGCCGTCGACCAGGAAGTGATCGTCGAATCCGGTGTTGAACGTCACCGTGCGCACCACCGGGCCCATGGCTCCCGCCTCCCCGCGCCGCCGTCGGCGCTGGCCCCACGGTAGCGATCCCGCCCCTCCGGGGGTGGCTCCCGGGCACATCTGCCACGATGGGGCACATGCTGGCACTTGCGAAGACGCGGCCCGGCCCGGGACTGGAGATGATCGAGCTTCCCCGTCCGACGCCCGGCCCCACAGAGGTGCTCATCCGGGTGATGCGCACCGGCATCTGCGGCACCGACCTGCACATCGACAGCTGGGACGGCTGGGCCTCGCAGGTGGTCACCACGCCGCTGGTGCTGGGGCACGAGTTCTGCGGGGAGATCGTCGAGGTGGGCTCCTCGGTGACCGGGCTCGAGGTCGGCCAGTTCGTCTCCGGCGAGGGGCACTACGTCTGCGGGCGATGCCGGGCGTGCCTGGCGGGTCGGCGGCACCTGTGTCGCAACACGCGCGGCATCGGCTACCACGTCGACGGCGCCTTCTGCGAGTACTTCGCCATGCCCGCCGGGAACGTGTGGGTGCACCACACCACGGTGGAGCCAGATGTCGCGGCCATCTTCGACCCGTTCGGCAACGCCGTCCACGCGGCGCTGCAGTTCCCGGCGCTCGCCGAGGACGTGCTGGTCAGCGGCGCCGGGCCGATCGGGATCATGGCGGCGCTCGTGGCGAAGTTCCAAGGAGCGCGCAACGTCGTCATCACCGACCTGGGCGACGAGCGGCTGGAACTGGCCCGGCGGCTGGGGCTCAGCAACACCGTCAACGTCGCCCGCGAGGACCTGGCCGACGTCTACGAGCGGTTCGACATGCGGGAGGGATTCGACATCGGGCTGGAGATGTCGGGCTCGGGCGCGGCGCTGTCGTCGATGATCGCGCACATGACGCACGGCGGGCGGATCGCGCTGCTGGGCACTCCGTCGCGGCCGCTGGAGGTGGACTTTTCCACCATCATCTTCAACATGCTGACCATCCAGGGCGTGACCGGCCGGCAGATCTTCGAGACCTGGTACGCCATGAGCGCCCTGCTGCGCTCCGGGCTGGACATCTCGGGGGTGATCACGCACCGCTACCCGGCGGCGTCGTTCCGCGAGGCGTTCGATGTCGCGGCCGCCGGCCACGCCGGCAAAGTCATCCTGACCTGGGACGAGTGAGGACCACCATGGCATTCCTGGACCACATCCGCGGCGAACTGGCTCAGCTGCGCGCCGACGGGCTCTACAAGACGGAGGCTCCCCTGACGACGGCCCAGGCCGCGCACGTGGGCACACCCTCGGGCGAGGTGATCAACCTCTGCGCCAACAACTACCTGGGCCTGGCGAACTCGCCGGTGCTGATCGACGCAGCCAAACGCGCCTACGACCGGTGGGGCTTCGGCATGGCGTCGGTGCGGTTCATCTGCGGGACACAGACCCAGCACCAGGAGCTGGAGTCGCGGATGACGGCGTTCCTGCGCAGCGGGCTCAACGGGTACGACGGCTGGGACACCATCTTGTACTCGTCCTGCTTCGACGCCAACGGCGGCCTGTTCGAGACGCTGTTCGGGGCCGAGGACGCGATCATCTCCGACGAGCTCAACCACGCGTCGATCATCGACGGCGTCCGGCTGAGCAAGGCGGCCCGCTACCGCTACCGCAACCGCGACATGGCCGATCTGCGCGCCCAGCTGGAGGCGTCGCGGGGGGCGCGGCACCGGGTGATCGCCACCGACGGGGTGTTCTCGATGGACGGGTTCGTCGCCCCGCTGGACGAGATCTGCGCGCTCGCCGACGAGTACGACGCCCTGGTCATGGTCGACGACTCGCATGCGGTGGGCTTCGTCGGCGAGACCGGCGCGGGGACGCCGGAGCGGTTCGGGGTGATCGAGCGGGTCGACATCCTGACCGGCACCCTAGGTAAGGCGCTCGGCGGCGCGTCGGGCGGGTACACCTGCGCCCGGTCCGAGGTGGTCGAGCTGCTGCGGCAGAGGTCGCGGCCGTACCTGTTCAGCAACTCGCTGGCGCCGTCGATCGTCGCGGCCACCCTCGCCTGCCTGGACCTGCTGGAGACGTCGTCGGCGCTGCTGGAACGGCTGGCGGAGAACACGGCCTACTTCCGCCGCCGGATGGTCGAGGAGGGGTTCGAGATCCCGGAGTCCGATCATCCCATCGTGCCGGTGATGCTCGGCGACGCGGTCCTCGCCGCGCGGATGGCCGACGAGGTGCTCGCCCGCGGCGTCTACGTGCGGGCGTTCTCGTTCCCCGTCGTGCCGAGGGGCGCGGCACGGATCCGGACCCAGATGTCAGCGGGACTGTCGCGGGCGGACCTGGACGCGGCCATCGCGGCCTTCGTAGCGGCCCGCGCCGCCGTCGGCGCCTGAGTTTCGCGGAAACGATCCCACAGTGCGGGTGCCCCCGTCTGGACTCCCGAGG
>JAPUEL010000016.1:29104-65180 GCA_027492545.1 Propionibacteriaceae bacterium | reverse complement strand
GGGGCGCTTTGCGGGGCCCGGCGCGCCCGCCGGGCGCTTGTTGCCCCTAAATCTACCCACCGGGGGGGTCCCCCCGTTTGCCCCCCCGGGGCGGCCCCCCCCCGGGGGGGATCGTTTCCGCGCGATCAAGCCTGTGAACCGACGGGACCCCCCCCCTGGTAGGCTCCCCACAGCCGGGGTGCCCCGAAGTCGGGGCTGAGAACACACCCGCAACACCTGATCTAGGTCGTGCTAGCGAAGGGAGCCACCTCACATGACCATCCCCACACCCTCTACACCCGACGAAGCAACGCTCCATCCCACCAGCGCGATCCTCGCCGCCGTCCGCGACGCCACTCCTCTGGTGCACTGCATGACCAACACGGTGGTGCCCGAGATCACCGCCAACGTGCTGCTGTCCGTGGGTGCCGCACCGGCGATGATCGACCTCCCCGAGGAGGCCGCGATCTTCGCGACGGTGGCCTCCGCCCTCCTCATCAACGTGGGCAACGGCCTCTCCGAGCAGCACGAGGGCATGCGCCGAGCCGCCTCCGCAGCCGACGGGGCGGGCACCCCCTGGGTGCTGGATCCCGTCGCCGTCGGGGCACTGCCCGTCCGCACCCAGCTCGCCCGCGACCTCCTCGCTCACCGCCCCACCGCCATCCGCGGCAACGCCTCCGAGATCCTCGGCCTCGCCGGCGCCGGCGGTGGGGGCCGCGGGGTGGACGCCACCGACGAGGTGGAGGCCGCCATCGAGACCGCCCGCAGCCTCTCCGCCGAGACCGGCGCCGTCGTCGCCATCTCCGGCCCGGTCGACGTGGTGGTGAGCCCCACCCGGACCACCAGGATCACCGGCGGCGACCCCCTGATGCCGCTCGTCATCGGCACCGGCTGCGCCCTGGGCGCCGCCGTGGCCGCGACACTCGGCGCCACCCGAAGCACCCACGCCCCGCACGACGCCGTCGTCGCCGCGCACGCCGTCTTCGGCGCCGCGGGCCTCGTCGCCGCCCGGCACGCGCAGCATCCGGGCAGCTTCCGCACCGCGTGGCTCGATGCGCTCCACGCCCTCACCCCCGACGAGGTGGCCTCCCTGGTCGGCATCGAGGAGCAGCCGTGACGCAGGCCCGTCCCGGCCTCGCCGACGGCGTGGACTGGCGTCTCTACTACGTCACCGACACCGCCCTCTCCGGTGGCCCGCAGAAGGTCCCGCACCTGGTCGAGCAGGCGGTGCTCGGCGGCGCCGGGGTGGTGCAGATCCGCGACAAGGACCTTCCCGGCCACGAGTTCCTCACCCTCGCCAGGGCCTGCGCGGAGGCCGCCCACCGCGCGCAGGACCGGACCGGACGCCCCGTCGCGCTCGTCGTCAACGACCGGCTCCACGTGGCCGAGGAGCTCGGCCTCCACTTCCACCAGGGCCAGGACGACGGCGACATCACCCGGGCCAGGAACCGTCTCGGCGCAGATCTCCTCATCGGCCTCAGCATCTCCAACCGGGACGAGCTGGACGCCGAACTCGCCGACCAGACCGCCGACGTCCTCGGCTTCTCCCCCCTCTGGGCCACCCCCACCAAGACCGACGCCGCCCCAGCGCTGGATCCCGACGGAACCGCGCGCCTCGTCGCGGGAACCGCGGCCCGCGCCAAGACTCTCGCGATCGGCGGCATCAACGCCGCCAACGCCGCCCAGGCCATCGCCACCGGCGTGGACGGCATCTGCGTCGTGTCCGCCATCACCACCGCACCCGATCCGCGAGCCGCCGCCGCCGAGCTGCTCGCCCTCTGGAGAACCCGATGACAAGCACCCCCACCCCCAAGATTGCCCTGAGCATCGCCGGCTCCGACCCCAGCGGTGGCGCTGGCATCCAGGCGGACCTCAAGACGTTCACTGCGCTCGGCGTCTACGGCGCCGCCGCCCTGGCGGGCCTGACCGTCCAGAACACGCAGGGTGTCCGCGCGGCCCGCCCCGTCGACCCGGGCTTCGTCCGCGACCAGATCCTCGCGGTCCTCGACGACCTCCCCGTCGCCGCGACGAAGCTCGGCATGCTCGCCAACGCCGAGGTGGCCACCGCGGTGGCCGATGTGCTCGAGGAGCGCCGCGACGACGCGGGCCTCATCGTCCTGGACCCGGTCATGATCGCCACCTCGGGGGATGCGCTGCTGACCGACGACGCCGTCGAGGTGGTCAGAAGGCGGCTGGTTCCGCTGGCCGACGTGGTCACCCCGAACGTGCCCGAGGCCGCCGTCCTCCTGGGTCAACCCCTCGTCACCGACACCAACGGCCTCATCCGTCAGGCGCGCCAGCTCGTCGAGGCCGGTGCCCGCGCCGTCCTGGCCAAGGGCGGGCACCTCACCGGCACCGAGCTCACGGACGTCTTCGCCCACGGCGACGAGCTGGCCCTGCTCACCGGCCCGCGCGTCGCCACCCGCCACACCCACGGCACCGGCTGCACGCTCAGCTCGGCGATCGCTGCCGTCGCGGCCCGACGGGGCGACACCCGACGCACCGGCGTGCGGCTCGAGTCGGTGGAGGAGGCGCGCGACTACCTCATGCGTGCCCTCGAGTCCGGCGCGCACTGGCGGCTCAGCCGCACCCCGGACCAGGGTCACGGCCCGGTGAACCACCTCGTCGGGCGCGTGGAGTCGTGGCTGTGAGCCCCGTCTGGGCCCCGGGCCCCTTCAGCGCCGACGCCTGGGACGCCACCGCCGAGATCCGCGCGCGCATCGACCGGCTCCCCCTCCTCACCGAACTCGCCGACGGCACCCTCGAGCCCCACCGCTTCGTCGAGTACCTCGGGCAGGACGACTTCTACCTCCGCGGGTACACCCGGGCGCTCGCCACCCTCGCCTCCCGCGCCCCCACCTCCCAGGCGGCCGCGTTCTGGGCCCGCAGCGCGGGCGAGGCGGTGGAGGCCGAGGTGCTCATGCACGACGCGCTGCTGGCCGACGCACGGCTGAGCGGCCTCCCGCGTCCCGCCGTCGCCTCCCCCACCACCCGCGCCTACGTCAATTCGCTGCTCGCGGCGACGGCCTTCGAGCCGTACGCGGTGGGTGTCGCGGCGGTGCTGCCCTGCTACTGGGTCTACGCCGACGTGGGCGCCACCCTCGCCGAACGCGCCGCACAGCTCGCCGACCACCCCTATGCGGGCTGGGTGGCCGCCTACGCGGACCCTGCCTTCCAGCAGGTCACCCGGGAGGCCATCGCACTCCTCGACGACGCGGCAGCCGCCGCAGACGAGGCCACCAGGCAGTTGATGCTCACGGCGTTCGTCGACGCCACCTGGTACGAGGAGCAGTTCTGGGCCCGCGCCTACGCCCTCGAGGCGTGGCCGGCCTGAACCGCCACGCGGCCGGTCCGCCCGGCGTCCGAGCGCCCGGCAAGGGCGTGGACCATGGGCAGGCACGAATCCTAGGTGGACAGGGAATCGTGGCGAGCTTCTCGCGCGGGACGGTGGGTGCGGAATTCTTACCCCACCGTCGCCTTTCCGAAACGGGCGGTTGCGAGTTTCTGCCGCGGCTGAACTAATGTTTGTGCCATGCCAGATACAGCGCTGCATGGACGTCCGTTGCCCGCCGACGAGACGCCGAACACCGACACCCGCACGTACGGACCCGCGTCCACCCCGACGCACCCGCTCGCCACCGCACCTGTTGGCGCGCCGCCCTTCTCCGTCGACGGCTTCGTCCGCGAGTTCCTGCACGAACTGAACACCAACCAGGGCGTGACCCTCTCGCGCTCCAGCGTCAACGATCAGTACCTCGCCCTCGCCAGCACCGTGAAGAACTACCTGATGGCCCGCTGGCTCGAGACCAGCCGGAGGACCCGCGAGGCGAAGGTGAAGACCATCGGCTACCTGTCGGCCGAGTACCTCCTCGGTCGCCAGCTCGGCAACGCATTGTTGGCGACGGACCTGAGCGAGATCGCCAGGCAGGGCCTCGAGCTGTGCGGCATCGACATCGCCACCCTCCGCGCCCAGGAGGTAGAGCCCGGCCTCGGCAACGGCGGCCTGGGCCGCCTCGCCGCCTGCTTCATCGACTCCATGGCCACCATGGACGTCCCCAGCATCGGCTACGGCATCCGCTACGAGTACGGCATCTTCCGTCAGACCTTCGTCGACGGCCGCCAGGTCGAGCAGCCCGACACGTGGCTCGCCCTCGGCTCACCCTGGGAGTTCCCGCACCCGGAGGCCAGCGTCCAGGTGAACTTCGGCGGCCACACAGAGACGTACCTCGACGATGACGGCCGCGAGTGCACCCGCTGGGTCCCCGCCTGGAACGTGCTCGCCGTCCCCTACAACTACATGGTCCCGGGCTACCTCAACGGCCGCGTCAACACGCTGCGCCTGTGGAGCGCGTCGGCCACCAAGGCCTTCGACCTGCAGATCTTCAACGCCGGCGACTACGCCCAGGCCGTGCGGGCGCAGACCTTCGCGGAGAACATCACCAAGGTGCTCTACCCGGAGGACTCCACGCCCCAGGGCAAGGAGCTGCGGCTTCAGCAGCAGTACTTCTTCGTGGCCGCGTCGCTGCACGACTTCCTCACCAACGAGCTCGAGGATGGCTTCGACCTGCACAACCTGTCGGAGCGGATCATCTTCCAGCTCAACGACACCCATCCCGTCATCGCGGTCCCCGAGCTCATGCGTGTCCTGATCGACGAGAAGGGCTTCGAGTGGGACGAGGCGTGGGAGGTCACCAAGTCCTGCTTCGCCTACACCTGCCACACCCTGCTGCCGGAGGCCCTCGAGGTGTGGTCCACGGACCTCCTCGGCCGCCTGCTCCCCCGCCACCTGGAGATCATCTTCCGGATCAACGAGGAGTTCCTCATCGAGGTCCGCGAGGCGTTCCCCGGCGACGAGATGCGCGCCCGCCGCATGTCGATGATCGCCGAGTACCCGGAGCGCGGCGTCCGGATGGCGTTCCTCGCCACCGTCGCCGGGACGAAGGTCAACGGCGTGGCCGCGCTGCACTCGCAGCTGCTTCGCGACAAGGTGCTCCCGGACTTCTCCCAACTCTGGCCGGACAAGTTCACCAACGTCACCAACGGCGTGACCCCCCGTCGCTTCGTGCGGATGGCCAACTTCCAGCTGGCCGGGCTCATCAGCGACTACATCGGCAACGGCTGGGTGACGGACCTCGAGCGGCTCAAGGAGCTCGAACCCTACGCCGACGATCCTGAGTTCCAGGAGCGGTTCCGTGCGGTCAAGGCGTGGAACAAGACCCGCCTGACCAACCTGCTGAAGCAGCGCGACGGCATCGAGCTGCCCGCCGGCCACCTGCTCGACGTGATGGTCAAGCGCCTGCACGAGTACAAGCGGCAGTCGCTCAAGGTCCTGCACATCGTGTCGCTGTACGAGCAGGTGGTCTCCGGCAAGATCGCCGCCTCCGAGCTCACCCCGCGCACCGTCGTGTTCGGCGCGAAGGCCGCCCCCGGCTACCGGATGGCCAAGGACACGATCCACCTCATCAACTCCGTGGCCAAGAAGGTCAACGCCGACGAGCGGCTCGAGGGTCGCCTCAAGGTGGCGTTCCCGGCCAACTACAACGTCACGCTCGCCGAGAAGCTGATCCCGGCGGCGGACCTGTCGGAGCAGATCTCGCTGGCCGGCATGGAGGCCTCGGGTACCGGCAACATGAAGTTCGCCCTCAACGGCGCGCTGACCATCGGCACGGACGACGGCGCCAACGTCGAGATCCGCCAACTGGTGGGAGACAAGCACTTCTTCCTGTTCGGCATGGTCGAGCCGGAGGTCGCGGAGCTGGGCGCCAAGGGCTACAACCCCGGCTCCTACTACGAGTCCAACCCCGAGCTGAAGGCGGCGCTGGATCTCATCCTCTCGGGCGAGTTCAGCGACGGCGACCCGCACACCTTCGATTCGGTGGTGTTCAACCTGCTGCACCAGGACCGCTTCATGGCGCTGGCGGACTTCCAGCCCTACATGGAGGCGCAGGCCAAGGTGGAGGCGAAGTACGCCGACGAGAAGGCGTGGACGCGGTCGGCCATCCTCAACGTGGCACGCAGCGGCTACTTCAGCTCGGACCGCTCGATGCGCGACTACCTGCAGCGCATCTGGCACACCACGCCGATGATCTGAGACGCGACGCCGGCGTCAGCGAGGGCCCTCACCGCACGGTGGGGGCCCTCAACGCTTCCCTCGCCCTCCCAGTTGGCTGAGGCGCCGCCCATCGCTGGCTGAGGTGCCGCGAAGCGGCCTCGAAGCCTCAAGAGGTGAGCTGACAAGGAACGTTTGTCAGGCTTCGAGGCTCGTCGCTACGCTCCTCGCACCTCAGCCCACGGGAGCGGGATCGCCGCTGCGCACACCTCAGCCCGCGGGAGTGGGGTTCGTCGCTACGCTCCTCGCACCTCAGCCCACGCGAGCGGGATCGCCGCTGCGCACACCTCAGCCCGCGGGAGTGGGGTTCGTCGCTGCGCCCCTCGCACCTCAGCCCGCGGGAGTGGAGTGGTGGCGGCCGATCGGGACGACCAGCGGGGTGCCTGAGACCGGGTCCGGGATCACCCGGCTCGGCACGCCGAAGACGTCGCGGACCAGGCCCTCCGTCACCACCTCCGACGGCGTGCCCGCCGCGACGATCGCGCCGTCGCGCATCGCGATGAGCCGGTCGCTGTAGCGGGCGGCCAGGTTGAGGTCGTGCAGCACCATCACCACCGTCGTCCCGCGCTGCCGGTTGAGGTCGACGACCAGGTCCAGCACCTCGACTGCCCGCGCGATGTCGAGGAACGAGATGGGCTCGTCCAGCAGCAGGGTCGCGGTGCGCTGCGCCAGCACCGTCGCGAGCCACACCCGCTGCCGCTGCCCGCCCGAGAGCTGATCGACGCGTCGCTCTGCCAGCTCCGCCGTCCGGGTCATCTCGAGGGCCTCGTCGACGGCGTCCTGATCGGCCCGCGACCACCCGCCGAGCAGCGCCCGGTGCGGGTGCCGCCCCAGGCCCACCAGCTCCGCGACCGTCATCGCCTCAGGCGTGATCGGCGACTGCGGCAGCAGCCCCAGCCGCCGCGCCAGCTCCCGCGCGGGCAGCGTGGCGACGTCGTCGCCGTCGAGCAGGATCTGGCCTGACGACGGCGCCAGCAGCCGGCTGAAGCCGCGCAGCAGCGTGGACTTCCCGCACCCGTTGGGCCCGACGATGCTCGTGATCCGCCCAGCCGGCACCTCCACGTCCAGGTCCCGCGCCACCACGCGGTCGCCGTAGCCCAGCGTCACCGAGCGCGCGATCAGCTCACCCATGGATCTCCTCCTCCGAGGTCGAACGCAGCAGAAGCGCCACCAGCATGGGCGCGCCGAGAAGCCCGGTGATGATCCCCACCGGAAGGGGGCCCCACGGCCACCGGGCGTCGCCCAGGAGGTCCGCGCCCAGCACGACGGCGGCGCCCACCAGCGCCGCCAGCGGCAGCGACGACCGGCCGGCGTTGAGCCGGCGCGCGATCGGCCCGGCCAGCAGGCCGACGAAGGCGATGGGCCCGGCCACCGAGGTCGCGGAGGCGGTCAGTAGCACCACCACCAGGAGCACGCCGAGCCGGACGCGCGCCACTCGGACGCCCAGCCCACCGGCCAGGTCGTCGCCCACCTCGATCAGCCTGAGTGGGCGGCCCAGGAGCAGCAGCAGCGGCAGTCCCACCGCCACTGCTAGCCACAGCCGCGACACCCCGTCCCACGTCATGGCGTTGAGGCTGCCGCTCAGCCAGCGCATGGCGTCGCGGGCCTGATAGACGCTGCCGCGGATCAGCACCCAGTGGATGACGGCCTGCAGAGCGAACGCCAGGCCGAGCCCGATGAGGATGATCCTGTTCGACGCCGAGTGCGCGCCCCCGGAGAGCACGAAGATGCCGAGCGCCACCGCCAACCCGCCCGCGAAGCCCGCGGCGGTGACGGCGGCCCCGCTGAGCCCGAACACCACGAGCCCCGTGACCGAGGCCGCGCTGGCGCCCAGCGTCACGCCCATCACGTCGGGGCTGGCGAGCGGGTTGCGCAGCATGGACTGGAACGCGGCCCCGGAGCCCCCGAGGGCCAACCCTGCGGCGAGGGCCACGAGCGCCGTGGGCAGCTTGGTCTCCAGGAAGATGAAGCTGGCCGGCCCCAGGTCGGCGCCCAGCAGGATCCGGACGGCGTCGACGGCCGAGATCTGGTAGTCGCCCAGCAACGCGCGGGCCACGAAGAGCCCGGCTGTCGCCACCGCGGCGGCCGAGAGGACGAGCCGACGGCGGCGCGCCGTCGCGTCGCGGAGTGCGGCGGCGGTCATGCGTGCACCGACCTGCGCACCAGCGCCACCAGCACCGGCGCGCCGAGGAGGAGCACCACGAGGCCGGCGGAGATCTCTGCGGGCGGCATGACGACGCGGCCGATGATGTCGGCGGTCAGCAGCAGCACCGGACCCAGCACCAGGGAGCCTGCGATGACGACGCGGTAGTCCGGGCCCATCAGCAGGCGGACGATGTGGGGCACGACGAGGCCCACGAACCCGATGGGGCCGACAACGGCGACCGACCCGGCGGCCAGCAGCACGGCGCCCGTGCCGAGCACGGCCCGGGTGCGGCCGAGCCGGGTGCCGAGGGCCGTGGCGAGGTCGTCGCCGACGGCCAGCGTGTTGAGCGTGGCGCCGGCCCACAACGTCATCGCCGCGCCGGCGAGCAGCACGGGCAAGGACGGCAGCAGCAGCGGCAGACCGCGCCCGCCGATGGAGCCCACCTGCCAGAAGCGCATCACCTCGAGCGCGGCCTGGTTGCGGATGGTGACGGCGGAGACGGCGCTCAGGCACGCGGCCGTGACGGCGGCCCCGAGGAGGACGAGCAGCACCGGGTCGTTGCGGCCGCGGCTCAGCAGGGCTACGAAGGTCGCGGCGGCGCCGGCGCCCAGGAGGCTCAGCCCCACGACGGTCCCCTGGGAGGCCCCGACCCCGGTGACGACGCCCAGCGCGATCGCCAACGCCGCCCCCGCGTTGATGCCGAGCAGGCCGGGGTCCGCCAGCGGGTTGCGGGTGACGCCCTGGAGGATGGCCCCGGACAACGCGAGCGCCGCCCCGCAGACCACCCCGACGAGGGTGCGGTCCACGCGGGCGGCGAGAATCGCGGCGGTGACCGGGTCGCCGCCGGTGAGGAACGCCACGACGTCACCCACCGGCACGCTCACGGCGCCGAGCGCGAAGGACGCCAGCACCGCGGCCCCGAGGCAACCGACGGCGATGACGCCGCCGGCCGCCCGGGTCAGCGTCACTGGACCTTCGCGGCGGCCTCCGCCAGCAGCGGCAGGAACTTCTCCACCGCGACGGGGATGCTCAGCGGGGTGGGGCTGGACAGCGGCAGCGCCAGCTGCGGGTCGCCCGAGGCCACGAAGGCCCCGCTCTGCAGCGCCGGCAGGTCCTGGATGAGCGGCGCCGCCTGGATGTCGGCCAGCTTCACCGAGTCGTCGGTGTAGAAGACCAGCACGTCGGCGTCGAACTCCGAGGCCCGCTCGGCGGACACATCGACGGAGAACTGGCCGGGGGCGCCGTCGCTGAGCTCCGTGACGACGGCCGGAGTCTCGAAGCCGACGGCGTCGAGGAAGCGTGGGCGGGCGTCGGTGGCGGTGTAGACGCCGAACTTGGAGTAGTCGGCGGCGGCGAACCAGATCCAGGCGGCGCTGGTGCCGGCGATCTCCGGGTACTCGGCGCCGGCCTCCTCGAGGAGGGCGGTGGTCTGGGCCTCCACCTCGGCGGCCTTGTCGCTGCGCCCGACGGCCTGGCCGACCAGCTCCAGTGAGTCCTGCCAGGAGGTGGACCACGGCGCCTCGGGGTACGCCACAACGGGCGCGACCTTGCTGAGGGTGTCGTACTCCTCCTGCGTGAGGCCGGAGTTGGTGGCGAGGATCAGGTCGGGTTCCAGCGCGACGATCTCCTCGATCGGGGCGCCGGCCGAGTCGTCGTAGCGGGTGGGCTGCTCGCTGCCCAGCTCGGCGACGGCGGCGTCGAACCAGTCGGTCGAGCCCTCGGCGTTGCCGCCCCAGGTGATCTCCACTGCGCCGACGGGCACGACGCCCAGCGAGACGAGCGTCTCGTGGTCGGTCCAGCCGATGGTGGCGATCCGGGTGGGCTCGGCCTCGATGACCGCCTCACCGAGGGCGTGGGTGACGGTGACCGGGAACGCGTCGGCGGCCTCGGAGGACGGCGCGGCGGCGGTGCTTGTCGCGTCGGGGCTCGACGTGGCGGCCGGGCCGGTGGAGCAGGCGCTGAGCGCGAGCACGGCGGCAACCGCGCCCGCCAGGCGGGACAGAAGGGACATATCGGGTTTCCTTGAGGGTAGGGCCGGTCAGACGCGAGCCTGGCCGAGCTTCCAGTAGCCGGAGAACAGCACCCGCTGCCTGTCGACGCCGCGCTCGGTGACGAGGAGACGACGGCAGGAGGCAGCGAGGTCGCTCTCCCCGCAGAGGTAGAAGTAGTGGTAGTCGCCGACGTCGATCTCGGCCAGCACCGCGCGGGCCCGCTCGCCCGGGGCGGCTCCGTCGCGGCACGCCACGGTCAGACCGGGGTGCCACGGAAGGGGCGTGAGGTGCGCGGCATCGGAGGTCTCGACGATGATCCGGCAGTCGGGATCCAGGTCGCGCGACTCCATGATGGCGGCCAGGCCGGGGGCGGCGGTCTCGTCGACGACGAGGCAGAGCCGGGTGGCGTCACCCGGGAGGAACAGCGCCCCGCACTGCCGGAAGCCGACGCGGTCCCCGGGTGACGCTCCGAGCGCCCACGCCGAGCCGGGGCCGGCGGTGCCGTGCGTGACGATGTCGACGTCGACCGTCCCGGCCGAGGGGTCGTGGCGGCGGACGGTGTACCAGCGCAGCACCGGCCGGTCCTCCTCGGGGAGGTCTGCGACGGCGGCGCGGATGTTGACGCGGTCGGGATCGGGGAGGACGAGCCGGCCGGAGGGGCCGGGCATGAGGAGGCCGAAGTACTCGTCGGCGCCCACAGTGCCGTAGCCGGCGAACTCGCGGGCACCCAGGGTGATCCGGCGGACCGAGGGGGACGGGTCACCGACGGCGACCACCTCGGCCTCGAACAGACGATGACCGGCCGACTCCGGCATGGGGGCCATGGCCCCCCGGTTCCTCGCCTGGGCGATCCGGACCTGGGCCTTCTCCATCAGCGACGCGATGCTCACGCGAGTTAGGTTAGCCTAACCACAGCAATTCACAAACCGGGTGTTTCATAAATGGGACGGGACCCTCAGGGTCGCTGCATCCCCCGCCCGGACAGCTTGACGTCGTTGCCGGCCCAGAAGAGGAAGCCCTTGAGGATCAGGGTGCCGTTGGAGCCGTCTCCCCGCGCCGGCGCCTCGACGTCGTTACCAGCCATCACCGCGATCGACTCGTCGATCACCCGCACGCCGGGCGGGACGAAGATGTCGTGCCCGGCCATCACCGCCGAGAGCTGCAGTGTCACCACGACGCCGGGGCCCATCACCTCGTCGAGCACGATGTCGTCGCCGCCCCACCAGGCGAAATTGCGGTAGAGCGTCGTGCCCGGCGCCACGTTCACGGTCCTCCCCGTGAGGACCGTGAACGTGAAGGCCCCGGGCGTCGCGGGCGCGGGGATCGGCGCCGGGGGCCGCACCTCGGCGCTGCGGGCCAGGTCCCTGCCCTCAGGCAGGTCGTCGACCAACTCGGCGAACTCGTCGGTGAAACGGGCCTGGAGCGCGGCATCCTGCCGCTCCCCCAACTCATCGACGGTGATCCGCCCTGCTGCGTGCGCGCGCTGAAGCACGGTCAGGACTGCGTCACGGTCGGCGTCTCCGGCGCGGAGTCGCTTGTGGGGGACCAGTTCGTCGGACATGCGTCGAGCTTAGGCGGGCTGCCCCGGCTCGTCGACGGGGGGTGCGGGCTCGGCGGGCGCATCGTGGCGAGAGTCGCGGCCACGGTCGACCATGTCGCGGTAGCCCTTGGTCAGCTCCTCGACGAACTTGTTGACCTGCTCGCGCATCTGGGCCAGGAACGCCTTGGCGCCCTCGGTGGCCTCGCTGTCCGGGTGGGCCGCGACATATTGGCGCTGCTGCTCCTCGTAGAACGTCTTCGCCTTGTCGCCGACGAAGCCCACGAACCCGACGGCGGCGAACGCCGCCTCCGTGGCCGCCTTGACGATGTTCTCGCCCAGGTTCTCGGCACCGGCCGTGTCGGCCTGGTCGCCCTGCTCGGGCTCCGCGACCTGTTCGTGCTGGGGCTCGTAATCCTTGGTGTCCTCGGCGTCCACGAAGGTGGCCGTCGGAACCTCGTTGTGCTCGTGTTCAGTCATGGCTGCATGGTCCTTCCCGCGGGTTTCCCCGCCTCTTCCTCCAGTGTGGCGCGCTTCGTCGGCCGGCACAGTGGGGAGAGCCCTGAAATCTGCCCGGGGCCTACCCTGGGCTCGCTCAGCCGGCGGCGGAGGGGGGGAGCGCCAGGCGGCGGCCCGGGCGGACCCGGCCGGCGTGGACGGCACCGGAGGACTCGGCCGTGAACACGCGCATGGCCGCCTCATGCGTCTGGAGGCGGCGGATGGTGTCGGTCAGCCGGTCCACCTGGTCCCGCAGGCCCTCCACTTCCTCCTCGAGGGTGAGGATGCGCCGGATGCCCTCCAGGTTGATGCCCTCGGTCTGGCTGAGGTGCTGGACGTGGCGCAGCTTCGCGACATCCCGCAGCGAATAGCGACGCCCCCGACCGCGCGCCCGCTGCGGGACCACCAGCCCCAGCCGGTCGTACCCGCGCAGGGTCTGCGCGTGCATGTCGGCCAGGGAGGCCGCCACGGACACCGGGAAGACGGCCGCGTCGACGTCGAACAGCTGCGGGAGGCTCGTCAAGTCATTCACCCACCGAACAGGGAGGCGCGGGGGTTGGACTCGTGCGCCTTCTCCGCGTACTCCTGAAGCGCCTGCCTGGCCTCGTCGCTCAGGCCTTCGGGGACCTGGACGTTCAGCGTGACCAGCAGGTCACCCATCGTCCCGTCGGACTTCCGGGCACCCTTCCCACGGACGCGCATCGTGCGGCCGTTGGGGGTCGACGGCGGCACCCGCAGCTTCACGTTCGCGCCGCTGAGGGTGGGGATGGTGATCTCGGCGCCGAGCGACGCCTCGGCGAACGTCACCGGGACCTCGAGCGTGAGGTTGTTGCCGGCCCGTCCGAACAGCCGGTGCGGCTTGACCGAGACCGACACGTACAGGTCCCCTGCCGCCCCTCCGTTCTCGCCCGCCGCGCCCTTGCCCTTGAGCCTGATGCGCTGGCCGTCGTTCACGCCGGCCGGGATGCGCACCTGCATGGTCTTCGCGGAGCGGCCCCGCCCCGAGCCCTCACAGTCCGGGCAAGGCGTGTCGACGATCAGGCCGCGGCCCAGGCACTCGGTGCAGGGCTCGCTGAGCTGGAACACGCCGCCCGACTGAGACGACTGCATGCCGGAACCCTCACACCGCGGGCAGACCCGCGGCAGTGAGCCGGACTTGGCGCCGGTGCCCCGGCAGGAGGCGCACGGTTGATCGGAGATGGTGCGCATGGTCACCGTCGCACCTTCGACCGCCTGCTCGAAGGTGATGGTGACGTCCCCCTCGATGTCGGCACCCCGACGGGGGCCGCGCTGCGTGGCGCGGCGCGTGGCCCCCGGCTGGCCGAACAGCCCGCCGAACAGGTCGCCGAACCCGGCGTTGGCCTGTCCGCCCTGGGCGTTGCGCAGCAGATCCTCAAACCCCGACGGGCCGCCCTGGCCGGGCCTGGTGAACTTGAAGCCCCCGCCGAACAGGCTGCGGGCCTCGTCGTACTCCTTGCGCTTCTCGGGGTCGCTCAGGATCGCGTTGGCCTCCGAGGCCTCCTTGAACCTGGCCAGAGCGGCGTGGTTGTCGGGATTCTGGTCCGGATGGTTGTCCTTGGCGATCTGCCGGAACGCCTTCTTGATCTCATCGGCACTGGCGCTCTTGGAGACGCCGAGGACCTTGTAGTAGTCCTTTTCGAGCCAGTCCTTCGTGCTCATCTAGTCGATCATCTCCTCTCTGCTCAGTGCCTGGCGATCAGGGGTTGGCCACCGCGACCCGCGCGGGACGCACCACACGGGAGCCGAGCAGGTAGCCCTGCTGCATGACCTGCGAGACGGTGACCACCTCGACGGGTTCCTCCATGGGCACCGCCATGAGCGCCTCGTGGAGGTTGGGATCGAACGCCTCCCCCACCGCGCCGAAGGCGGTCAGCCCGTGCTTGGATGCGACCTTCTGCAGCTCCTCGGCGATCAGCCGGAAGCCGCCCTCGAGGCTCTCGTGCTGCTTGGCCAGTTCGATGTGGTCCAGCACAGGCATCAGGTCGTTGACCACAGCCTCGATGCCCGACTGCCGGGCGAGGTCGCGGTCGCGGTCCACGCGCTTCTTGTAGTTGACGTACTCGGCCGCCACCCGCTGGAGATCCAGGGTCCTCTCGGCGACGAGCGACTCGAGCTCGGCCACCTTGTCGATGGCTTCCAGGAGCTCCAGGCCTTCCGCGGGCTCAACGGCCTCGGGTGAGGGCGTCTCCTCGACGCCCTCACCCACAGCCTCGCCGTCCGGAACGAACTGCGAATCGGTCACTTGTTGTCCTTCTCCTCATCGACGATCTCGGCCTCGACCACGTCGTCCTCACCCTCCTGGGCGGACTCGGTGGAGGACTCGGCATAGGCCGACTCCTGCGCCTGCTTCGCCTGCGCCGCCGCGTAGATGGCCTGGCCCATCGAGGCGGCCTTGGTGTTGAGGTCGTCGATGGCGGTCTTCACCAGATCGTTGTCCTCACCCTTCAGGGCCTCCTTGAGCGCCTCGGTGGCCTCCACGACGGGAGCCTTGACGTCCTCGCCGATGGTATCTGCATGCTCGGCCAGAAGCTTCTCGGTGCGGAACACCAGGGCGTCGCCCTCGTTGCGCATGTCGACGGCCTCGCGGCGCTTGCGGTCCTCCTCGGCGTGCGCCTCGGCGTCGCGGACCATGCGGTCGATGTCGTCCTTGGCCAGCGCGGAACCGCCGGTGACCGTCATCGACTGCTCCTTGCCGGTGGCCAGGTCCTTCGCGCCGACGTGCACGATGCCGTTGGCGTCGATGTCGAAGGTGACCTCGATCTGCGGGACCGAGCGGGGGGCCGGCAGGAGCCCGGTGAGCTCGAAGTTGCCCAGCGACTTGTTGTCGCGGGCGAACTCGCGCTCGCCCTGGTAGACCTGGATCATCACGGCGGGCTGGTTGTCCTCGGCCGTGGTGAACACCTCGGAGCGCTTGATCGGGATGGTGGTGTTGCGCTCGATGATGCGGGTCATCACGCCGCCCTTGGTCTCGATGCCGAGGCTCAGCGGGGTGACGTCGAGGAGCAGCACGTCCTTGACCTCGCCCTTCAGCACGCCGGCCTGGAGGGATGCGCCCAGGGCCACGACCTCGTCGGGGTTGACGCCCTTGTTGGGCTCCTTGCCGCCGGTCAACTCCTTGACCAGGTCGACGACGGCCGGCATCCGGGTGGAGCCGCCGACGAGGATGACGTGGTCGATCTTGGAGACGGACGTGTTGGCGTCCTTGATCACCGCATTGAACGGGGCGCGGCAGCGGTCGAGCAGATCCTGCGTCAGGCGCTGGAACTCGGCGCGGGTCAGCTTCTCGTCCAGGTGCAACGGACCGTCGGCGCCGGCCGTGATGTACGGCAGGTTGATGGTCGTCTCCTGGGTGGCGGAGAGCTCGATCTTGGCGCGCTCGGCGGCCTCCTGCAGCCGCTGACGGGCCATCTTGTCCTTGGAGAGGTCGACGCCGTACTTGTTCTTGAACTGGGTGACCAGCCAGTCGACGATCCGCTGATCCCAGTCGTCGCCGCCGAGCCGGTTGTCGCCCTTGGTCGCCTTCACCTCGAAGACGCCGTCGGCGATCTCCAGCAGCGAGACGTCGAAGGTGCCGCCGCCCAGGTCGAAGACCAGGATGGTCTGCTCGTGATCGCCCTTGTCCAGGCCGTAGGCCAGGGCCGCGGCGGTGGGCTCATTGATGATCCGGTCGACCACCAGGCCCGCGATCTCGCCGGCCTCCTTGGTGGCCTGCCGCTCGGCGTCGCCGAAGTAGGCGGGAACGGTGATGACGGCGTTGGTGACCGACTCGCCGAGGTAGGCCTCCGCGTCGCGCTTCAGCTTCTGCAGCACGAAGGCGCTGATCTGCTGGGGCCGGTAGTCCTTGCCGTCGAGGGTCTTCTTCCAGTCCGTGCCCATGTGGCGCTTGACGGAGCGGATGGTGCGATCCACGTTGGTGACGGCCTGGCGCTTCGCGACCTCGCCGACGAGGACCTCGCCGGAGGTGGAGAACGCGACGACCGACGGGGTGGTGCGGGCACCCTCCGCGTTGGGGATGACGGTGGGCTCGCCGCCCTCGAGGACGGCGACGACGGAGTTGGTGGTGCCGAGGTCGATACCTACTGCACGGGCCATGGGGATTCCTCCTGTGGAGACAAGTCTGATTCTTCGACCTTGAGCCGAGTTCACTCAAGTCTGACACAGCACCTCCCGACGATCAAGTCTGGGTTGAGCCCCATGCGCTCAACCCCGCTTGTCTGGGGGCGGCGCCTTCCCTCTGGGGCTTACACGCCATCCTCGGGCCGTGCCACGGATGAGGCCGTCTGGGGACCCGCGGTAGGTGTTCCTCGAGGACGGAGGTCGGGCCTCCCAGGGCCCCGAGACCCTGCCGGGAGGGACACACCTACCGCACTGCCCCAACCAAGAGCCACCGAGCCGTGCCCCAAAGCTAGGCTGGCGACATGGAACCTCTCCTCGCCCTCGTCGCGAACTCCAAGGACGGCACCATCACCACACTTCGGCTGGCCGACGGCGTCCTCACCGAGGTGGCCACCACGAGCGTGGCACCGGGGCTGCCGCTGGCTGTGGATCGCGCCCGCGGTCTGGTGTACGCCGGCACCAGCGAGCCCAGGGGCGTGACCGTCCTCCGGCTGGATCCCTCCGGATCGCTGACGAGGTTAGGCAGCTACCCCGCCCACGGGGCGTCGGTGTACCTGACGCTCTCCTCCGACGGCGGCCTGCTCTACAGCGCCTCCTACCACGACCATCTGGGCGAGGCGTGGCGCGTGGCAGAGGACGGCTCGCTCACCCCCGTCGGGGAGCCCATCCCCCGGCAGAACATGCACAGCGTGCAGCTGAGCGCTGACGACAGGTTCGCGTACTTCGTCTCGCTGCGGGAGGACCTGGTGGCGCAGTTCGCCGTCGGCGACGACGGTGCGCTGACCCCGCTGGATCCCCCGACGGCGGCCGCCCCCGAGGGATCAGGCCCCAGGCACCTGATCTTCGACGCCGCGCAGACATCGCTGTACGTCAACACCGAGTACTCCGGGGAGGCGCTGCGCTACGACCGCGACCCGTCCACCGGCGTGCTGACGGCAGCTGAGGCCGTGACCAACATCCCCACGGATCGCGGGCTGTCGCACAGCCGCTTCGGCGCCAACCCCCGCGAGGAGGACCTCATCTGGTGCTCCGACCTGCGGCTCAGCACCGATGGGCGGCGCCTCTTCAGCGCCGAGCGCACGCGCGGCACGATCACGGCCGTGGATGTCGCGGCTGACGGCACGCTGGGCGCCGCGACCGCGCACTCCGACGTGGTGGCGCAGCCGCGGCACTTCGTCGTCCTCCCCGACGACACCCTGCTCGTGGCCTCCGAGATCGACCGGGTGGTGGCGCTCTACCGGGCGGACGCCGACGGCGCGCTGACCGAGGTGGCCCGGCACGACGTGGGCCTGGGCGCAAACTGGATCGAGATCGTCACGGCTGGTTGAGCTCAGCCGAGGGCAGCCCCTGGAGGGTGCCGGGAGCCCTTCTGGCGCAGGACACTAGAGCGTGGCGAGGTTGACGTTGGTCAGGCCCGAGTGATGACGCCGGATGTCGAGCTTGCGCTCCAGGTCCTGGATGATCGGGACGGCGAAGTTCTCCTCGTACAGGGCCTGGCAGCTGCCGAGGCCGCCGGGGCTGAAGACGTTGACCTCCATCAGCTTGTCGCCCACGATGTCCAGGCCGACGAGGAACATGCCGTCGGCGACGAGCTTGGGACGCACCACGTCCACCATGGCGAGCATCTCGTCGGTCACCTTCACAGACAGCGCCTTGCCGCCCGCGGACATGTTGGAGCGCATGTCCGAGCCGCCGGACTTCCGGCGGAACGCGGCGTACTTGCCGTTGACCTGCAGCGGTTGGCCGTTCATCACGAACATCCGCACGTCGCCGTTCTTCGCCTCCTCCAGGTACTCCTGCGTCACGACGTAGCCGTCGCGGGAGATGGCCTCGATGATCTGGTTCAGGTTCGGCGACTCGTGGGTGTTGACCAGGAAGACCCCGCTGCCTCCGGAGCCCTGCAGGGGCTTCAGCACCGCCTTGCCGCCGAGCTCCTTCACGAAGTCGGTGATCTGGGCCTCGTCGCGGGAGATGAGGGTGCGCGGGCGGACCACCTCGGGGAAGTGCTGGAAGTAGGCCTTCGACAGCGCGTTCGCCAGCGAGCCGGGGTCGTTGACCACGAGCACCCCCGTCGAGGCGATCAACTGACCGAAGGCGACGCCCGCGTTGATCGCCCACGCGGACCCTTGGGCGTCGTCGGCCGGGTCGCTGCGCAGCATGACCACGTCGAACTCGGAGAGACCCAGCCGCTCCTCGACGTCGGGGCGCTGCACGTCGTCCAGGTAGCGCTCCAGCGAGCGGTAGTTCTTCCCGTGGCCGCCCCTGGCGCGGGCGCTCAGCGAGCCGTCGGGCTCGTAGGCGAAGTTGCCCATCCCGATCAGCCAGGCCTCGTGGCCGAGGTTGGCCGCGTGCATGGCGAGGCGGGTTGTGGTGTAGGTGGGCTTCTCGGTCATGACGTCGTTGACGACGAATCCGATCTTCATGAGGCAACTCCTTGGATCAGTGTGGTCGGGTCGGTGAGGTGGGAGGCTGCGGACAGCCGGTCGCGGCCGGCCGGGTCGTCGAACCAGCGCGGCAACAGGACGGGTGGGTGTAGGACGCCGCGGGCGGCGAGCTCGTCGACCAGAGGCAGGTCCACGAGCGAGAACTTGCCGAGGAACAACGCATCGAGCGAGCCTCCTCGGCGCAGGTGGGCGAGCAGGTCCAGCAGGCCCCGCAGGTAGATGGCGTCCTTGGTGAGCCCGCCCGAGCGGAAGACGCGCATGACGGTGGTGAACGCGCCCGCGGGGTGGAATCCGGTGTCCACCAGGGCGGCCCAGCACTCGCGGAACGAGGCCCCGCCCAGCATGCGGTGCACGGTGACGACGCGCCCTGCGAGCTGCCGCAGCCGCGACGCGGTCAGCTCCCCGCAGGCCAGCTCAGCCAGCACCGCGAGCCCCTCCTGCGTCTCGTCGTACCCCGAGAGCCCGGTGCCGAGCACCTGGAGCGGCTGGTGGGAGCCGTTGACCTGAGTGACCAGATGCGTGCCCACCTCGTGCTGGATGAGGGCGGTGGCGCGCTCGGCTGCCACCGACGATTCCGGCCCGATGAGCAGGAGGTTGCCCGAGACCATCACCCCCGTGGAGTCCGGCCGGATCTCGGCGTGAATGTCGACGTCCGGCTCCAGGGAGCGGTAGTAGTCGATCTCGTCGCGGGCCAGATCCAGGAACTCCTCAGGCGTCAGACGGTCCCGACCCCAGGACTGGGGCGGCACCCGCGCCAGGATCGACTCGGCGGCGGTGAGGAGATCTGGGTGGACCCCTCCGTAGAGTTCCACGCTGAGCTGGCGGAAGTCGGCGGAGTCCCGGGCGCGCAGCATGGCCAGCTGGAGCCCCAGCTCGCGCTTCTTCCCGCCCAGCAGCGCCGCGACGCTGCCGTCCTGCACCGCGCCGACGTCGATCCGCTCGAGCACCGTCTGCAGCACCTCCGGGTCGGTCTCCAGGTCCCGGTAGGTGAACGACGGCGCGTCCAGGTCGCCGGCGAGGAACGCGGCCTTGACGTCGTCCGCGTCGACGGGGGTGACGTCGAGGACGAAGCGGAAGCTCTGTCCCAGTTGGGAGAGCTGGTGATCGATGGCCCGGTCGATGACGGCCAGCGGGTTGGGCTCAGTCATCGGGCAGCGCCTGCAGCACGGGATCAATGGTTTGGGCGAGCGCCTCGGCGAGGAACCCGATCCGTGCGTCGTCCGGTTGGCCGGTCCACTCGTCCATGAAGGTCTTCTTGAACTCGATCGCGAGCACGCACCCGACCCCGGGGTACCGGTCATGGACCCACCAGGCGAGGTTCTGCCCCTTGAACTTCACGTTCTCGCGGATGTCGAAGCCCTGCCCCAGCATGGAGCCGCGGAACGCCTCCACCACTGGCGAGAATCGGTCCAGGTCCACGCTGCCGGTCCCGAGGTTGATCTCGGGGTTCTCCTCCCAGGGCTCGGCCTCGGCATCCTCGCCGTGGCGGCGGTGGTTGTAGGAGTGCACGTCGTAGACCACGAACGGGCCCCGCGCGGCCACCTCGTCGAGGCGCTCCCCCAGCGCTGCGAAGAAGGCGTCGTAGACCTCCAGCGACCGGGCCACCACGTCGCCCGGCAGCGGATCAAGGGACCACATGCGCAGGCCCCATGCATCCTCGGGCCGGCGGTACACGGTCTTGTCGCGCACCCGGTTGAGGTCCGTCTCGAAGCGGGACCGGTGGACCAGCACCCGGGCGGGGGCGAGCGCCGCGATGCGGTCGGTGAACGGGTCCTCCTCGCGGAACCTGTCCTCCTCGCTCAGGATCGACAACTCCGCGATCTCAGGGCGCAGGTCATGTCCGGCGTGGATCGAGGTGGCCACGAGTTGACCCGACCAGTCCCCGACGAATTCGAAAGCGTCCATACCCCTTCCTACCCGAGGACGGGGCATACCAAACGCCCTCAGCGCGAAATCGCGTGCTCCTCGATCAGCGCGCGGAGGGCGTCGGCGTCGCAGGGGAGGTCGACGACGTGGCGGGGCAGGTCCTCGATCCCGTCGAACCGGTGTGGGCGCGGCGGCACCATACCGGTGGCCTCGACGATGGTCTCGGCGAACTTCACGGGCAGCGCCGTCTCCAGGACGACGATGCGGCCCTCGACGCCGGAGCCGCGGGCCACGTGGACGGCGTCGGCGGTGTGGGGGTCGATCATGACCTTGTCCGAGGCGTACACCCGCCGGATCTCCTCCAGCCGGTCCTGGTGCATGGAGGTGCCCGCCACGAAGCCGTAGCGCGCCAGCTGCCCCGCGAACTCGGGGCTGTCCGACAGGCTGAACTCGCCGTCGGCCAGGCCCTCGACGAAGAGGGCCCGCAGACGGGCGGTGTCGCGGCCGACGAGATCGAAGACGAAGCGCTCGAAGTTCGAGGCCTTCGAGATGTCCATCGACGGCGAGGACGTGGCAAGCGTCTCGGCGGATCCACGCACCCGGTAACGGCCGGTGCGGAAGAACTCCTCCAGCACGTTGTTCTCGTTGGTGGCCAGGATGAGGCGATGGATAGGCAGGCCCATCTCGCGGGCGATGTGCCCCGCGGCGATGTTGCCGAAGTTGCCCGACGGCACCGCGAAGCTGACCGGCTCGTCGCTCTCCGGGAGCCGCAGCCAGGCCGCGAAGTAGTAGACCACCTGGGCCATGAGCCGGGCCCAGTTGATCGAGTTGACGGCGCCGAGCCGATGCCGGGCCTTGAAGGCCGCGTCGTTGTTGAGCTCCTTCACCAGGTCCTGGCAGTCGTCGAAGACGCCGTCAACGGCGATGTTGACGATAGCCGGGTCGTTGATGGAGAACATCTGCGCCTGCTGGAAGGGGGTCATCCGGCCGCGGGGGGAGAGCATGAAGACCCGAACCCCGGGCTTGCCCTGGAGCGCGTACTCGGCGGAGGAGCCGGTGTCGCCCGAGGTGGCGCCGACGATGGTGAGGGTCTCGCCCCGGCGGTCCAGCTCGTAGGCGAACAGCTCGCCCAGCAGCTGCATGGCCATGTCCTTGAACGCCGCCGAGGGGCCGTTGCTCAGGTGGGCCAGCCACAGCCCGTCGCTCAGCCGCGTGACGGGGACGACGGCGGGATCCAGGAACTTGGCCGGCTCGTAGGCCCGCTCCACGATGCCGCGCAGGTCCGCCTCCGGGATGTCGTCGACGAACAGCCGCACGATCTCGAACGCCAGCGCCGCGTAGCCCTGGTCCTCCAGCAGCGTGCGCCACTCCCCCAGCGTCTCCCTCGACACCGCCGGGTAGCTCTCCGGCAGGTACAGCCCCCCGTCGGCGGCAAGGCCCTCGAGCAGGATGTCGCTGAACCGCTTGCCTTGGAGGCCTGTGGTGTCGCGGGTGGAGACGTAACGCATGCGCGCCATGCTACCGAGAACCGCTCCTGCCCTCGGACGGCCTGATCAGCGGCGCGGCTCCCACCCACGGCCGTCTCACACCTCCGTGGTGCGCGAGCCCCACGCGGTGCGGAATGGTGCTTGCTGTGACACCACATTAGTGTCATAGTGAAGTCATGGACCTGGACCCCTACCTGGACGCGTTGCGCGGCGACCTCGCCAAGGCCACAGCTCTGGCCGACGATCACACGCGCGGTGTGGCTGAGCGTCTGCTGGCCGCACTGGAGCCCGCCCTGCGGCTGCGCATGGTCGAGACGCTCACCGACGCCGCCGCGTCACTCAGCGCTGAGCTGGGCGACGTTGTGGAGGTGCGCATGGACGGCCGGGACCCCGTGTGGTTCGTCCAGCGCCGGAACTCAGGCGACGCCGCCGAACCCAGCCTGGTGCTGCCGGAGGGCGACGCCGATGGCACCGCCCGCATCACCCTCCGCCTGCCGGAGTCCGTCAAGACGAGGGCCGATGCTGCGGCGGACGCCGCCGGGATGTCCCTCAACACCTGGATCGTCAACGCGGTCCGCGCCCATCTCGCCGGGGTCGCAGGCCGCCGCCCCGGCGTCCGCACCGATCGCCGGATCACCGGCTGGGCCTGAGAGGGGACCACCATGAGCGCCATCGCAACCCTTCGCCGCGAGAGCTTCCCCGCATCCGCCAGAACGACGCTTCGCGTGTCGGTCCAGGCGGCAGACGTCACCATCCGGCACGAGGTCACCGACACATGCACCATCGAGGTGGCATGCCACGACGAGGCCGACCTCGGTCAGGTCGAGTTCTCGACGGCCGGGGACGTCGTCGTCGTGCGCGTGCCGCCGCTGCTCGCCGAGCAGTCGGGACGCCGCGGACTCGCCATCGACCTGGGCTTCATGAGCCTCTCGCTCGGCGACGCACGGGCCCGTGGCGTGACCGTCACCGCCGTGCTGCCCGAGGGCGCGTCGGTGCAGGTCGAGTCGAAGTCCGGCGACGTGGTGGTGGGGGGACACTCGGCGCGAGCCACGCTCCGGACCGGGTCGGGCGCCATCACACTCGAGGAGGCTGACGAGGCTTTGCTCGCCACCGGGTCGGGCGACGTGACGGCCGGGCGCATCCACGCCGATGGGCAGATTCGCTCCGGGTCCGGGGACGTCAGGGTGCGGCACGCCTCCGGCACACTGACGGTCGGGACCGGGTCCGGCGACCTTGACGTGGCGCTGTTCGACGGTGCCGCCATCACCCTCCGGACAGCGTCCGGCGACGTGAGCGTGGGCCTGCCGACCAGCGTCCCGATCTGGCAGGACGTCCAGACGACGAGCGGCGACGTGGATGCGCGCTTGGAGCCGGCCGGTCAGCCCGCAGACGGAGACCCATTCATCACGGTGCGGGTGACCACGGCGTCCGGGGACGTCACCCTGCGCAACGCCTGACATCTCCCAGGGACGTGCGCGGGCCCGGCCTCCTGGAGTCGACAGCCAGGCATCTCGCCGCCCTGGTCCCGAGGATCGCCTCGCACATTGCGTCGCCGGCTAATTCTTGATGTCGCGGCGCTCGAACAGCGGGATCGTGACCGCGGCGACCAGCACAGTGGCGACGAGGTGGTACGCCACAGCCTCCACCCGCGTGATCTCGTAGAGCACGTCGCCGTAGGTCCCGACCACCTCCACCGAGCCATCGAGGAGCGCGATGCCCTGCTGCGCCGGCATCAGGTGGAGAACCCAGGCCGGGGTCTTCACCTGATCACCGATCCACAGCGCCAGCACGTTGGCCGCGAAGACCCCCGCGAGCAGCGCCCCCGCCCCAGACGCGCCGCCCAGGAGCACGGTGAGCAGCGCGCCGACCGCGCCCAGGACCGCGCCGTAGAAACTCGCCGAGAGCACCAGCGCCAGCAGGTCGCTCGTGGCGTCCAGCTGCGAGTATCCGTTCATCGCCACGAACCACACCGCCGACACCACCGTGCTGGTGACCAGCGCGGTGGCCATCAGCGCGGCGCCGAGCAGCGCAGCGACCGCCGTGCGGGCCACGACCAGGACCCATCGCCGCGGAGTGAAGGTGAGTTGGGTGCTGATGGCGCCGGAGCGCAGGTCCGAACTCACGTAGAGCAGCACGATGAGCAGCGCCAGGGCCCCCATCATGACGGCGTAGGGCATGAGCCCGGAGTTCACCACGTCACCGAACGTCCAGGGCGTGCGCAGGTAGTCGGAGGCCCGGCAGTCGGCGCACTCGCCGGGCGGGATCGTGGCGAGGATCGCGGCGGCCTCCGCGTGGTCGGCGGCGCCGAGCGGCCGGGCGCCGTCCATCCACAGCGCCGGCACCATGAGGCTGATCACCAGCACACCCACCAGGCTCCACAGGGTGCGGCGCCGGTAGCGCAGCCGCGAGAGCTCGGCCCTCAGCACGCTCACGCCACCTCCCGGTGCCGGCCCTGCGCCCCGACCAGGTCCGCGCCGGCGGTGAGGTCGAGGAACACCCGCTCCAGGCTCTCCCGGTCCAGGGAGAGGTGGTCGGGCCAGAGGTCGGCCCGGCCCAGCTGCCGCGCGATCTCCGCGACGTCGGGGGGTGCGCCGTCGCGCCCGTGGACCCGCAGCCCGCCCTCGGCGGGCTCCACCCGCCACCCGCCACGTTGCAGCACCTCCGCCGCCTCGACGGGCCGGGAGATGCCCAGCCTGACGTGCGGGGCGACGCCCGACAGGAACCGCTTCATGGGCCCCTCCGCCACCACACGGCCCTGCGCCACGATCGAGACCGAGTCCGCGATCTGCTCGATCTCGGACAGGATGTGTGAGGCGACCAGCACGGTGATGCCGGCGTCGGCGAGGTCGCGCATGGTGGCGCGGATGTCGCGGATGCCGACGGGGTCCAGCCCATTGGTGGGCTCGTCGAAGATGAGAAGGTCGGGGCGCTTGAGGAGGGTCGCGGCGATGGCGAGCCGCTGCTTCATGCCGAGGGAATAGGTGCCGAAGTCCCGGTCGGCATCGGCCGCCAGGCCCACCTCGAGCAGCACCTCGGTGACCCTGCGACGGCTGACGTCGATGGAATCGGCCAACACGTCGAGGTTGTGGCGCCCTGTCATCCGGGGCGCGAACCGGGGCGATTCGACGATGGCGCCCACGCGCCCGATCACCGCGGGCAGCGCGCGCGGGACCTCGTGGCCCAGGAGTCGCACCGTCCCCGAGTTGGCCCTGACCAGGCCCAGCAGGATGCGGATCGAGGTGGTCTTGCCCGAGCCGTTCGGCCCCAGGAGCCCGTGCACCCCGCCGCGCGGCACGTGCAGGTCCAAGCCCGCCAGCACCGGCCGTCGGCCGTACCTCTTGACCAGGCCGGTGGCCTCCACGGCCCAGTCGGCTCCGCCGTCGGGCCAGGAGATGTGTGACATGCCCCCGACGGTAGTCGCGGCAGTGAAGCGCGCAATCCCCCCGGGGTCTTGGGCGCTGACGACCCCGGGCGTCAGCGCCCCACAGGGAGCGGCGAGACTCCGAGCCGCGCCATCTGCCGCCACAGCCACCACAGCGGCACAGCGACCAGCGGCATCGCGATGAGCGGCGGCATCAGCGTCTGCAGCGCCGGAAGCAGGGTGAAGCCGACGACGATGGCCAGCCAGGCGCGGTGCCACCGGGCGGTGGTGCGCCAGAACGGGTACAGCGGAATCAGCCAGGTCAGGTACCAGGGCTGGAACGCGGGCCCCAACACGCAGAACGCGGCGAGCACCGCCAGCGTGAACTCCCACGGCCGGCCGGGGTCGTCGCCGCGCGGCCCCAGCTTGACCCACCCGAGAACCACGGCGGCCAGGATGAGCGCGCTGGACAGCGTCGTGACCGCCGGGTTGACCACGTCGTCTGGGAGCGGGTAGCGCAGCGCCTCTGCCAGCCAGGACAGGGGCGCGTTGCTCATGGCGCCGACGGGGTTGCCCGCTGTCGGCGCACTCCACCCGAAGCCGTGGCGCAGCGAGGTGAGCACGAACACCCCCACCGTGATGGCGCCCGGCACGACGGCTGCGGCCGTCAGCCGCCACCACCCCGCCGCGACACTCCGGCCCGGGGAGCCTCGGGGGCCGGCCCCCCACTCGGCGTGGCGCAACGCCCACCCGACCGCGACCACGCCGAGCCCGAACAGCGCGGCGGTCTGTTTGATCCCCATGGCCAACCCGAGCAGGACGCCGGCGACCACCAGCCCGCGCCAGCCCTTCCACCCCAGGTCGGTGGCGGCGAGCAGCGCGGCCACGCACAGCGCCACCATCACCGCGTCGTTGTGGACGCCGCCGATGGACTGGATCAGCATCAGGGGGTTGAGCAGTCCTGCCCAGAGCGCCACGCCGGGATCGACACCGAACCGGCGCGCGAGCCGGGGCAACACCCAGGCCAGGAGCGCCAGGGCGAGGACGTTGGGCACCCGCATCGCCACCGTCGTCCAGAACAGTTCAGCCCCGGTGAGCCGCGACACGAGGCCGAACAGCTCCAGCGAGAGCGCCGGGTAGACGGCCGTGGTCTCGTGCCAGTGCACCCCGACGAGTAGCCCCGGCTGCCCCGCCTGACCCAACGGGATCATGTAGGGGTCGAGGCCTCGGGCCACCAACCACCCCTGAGCGCCATAGGCGTAGGCGTCCCTGGAGTACATGGGCAGCGCCATCATCATGGGTGCGGACCAGATGGCGGCGGTGAGCAGCGGCCTGCGCCACAGCGGGCCCAGCTGCCACCACGCCAGAAGGAGGACGCTCAGGGCGGGCACGGAGACGAAGGGTCGCCATTGGCTGTCGCCGCGCTCCAACAACCCGGGGGCGTCCGCGAACTGGGTACCGACAAGCACCAACACCGCCATCAAACCCGCGACGACCCACCACCACGGAGCCACGGGACGGCCGTCAGGGGCGGGTCGGAGCCATGCGGCTAGCTTCAAGCGGCGGCCCTCCTCGTCGGTCCAAGCCGCACAAGAGTACCCCGGGGCCACGCAGAGACCTGACGGCGGGCCCGGTCCTGGCGGTTACCCTTGGTGAATGCGACCCGCTCTGCACCGCCCCTCGGCGACCTCCCCGGACCAGGCCCGCCGCTCCTGCACGGCCCCTCCGGCCGCGACGCGCGGGCGGGCCGACTCGTGACCCGGCACCGCGTCGTCATCATCGGCTCCGGGTTCGGGGGTCTGTTCGCCGCGAAGGCGCTCAAGCGCGCCGACGTCTCGGTCACGCTGATCGCGAAGACCACGCACCACCTGTTCCAGCCGCTCCTCTACCAGGTGGCCACCGGCGTGCTCTCCGAGGGCGAGATCGCCCCCGCCACCCGCGAGATCCTGCGCAGCCAGTCCAACGCCCAGGTCTTCCTCGGCCTCGTCGAGGACATCGACCTCACCAACCGCGTCGTCAAGTGGCGCTTCCACGACGAGTACAGCGAGACGCCGTACGACTCGCTGATCGTGGCCGCGGGGGCGGGACAGTCGTACTTCGGCAACGACCAGTTCGCCACGTTCGCGCCGGGCATGAAGTCCATCGACGACGCCCTCGAGCTCCGAGCCCGCATCTTCAGCGCCTTCGAGATCGCGGAGTTCACCCGCGACGAGGAGGAGCGCCGCCGCATGCTGACCTTCGCCGTCGTGGGCGCCGGTCCCACCGGCGTGGAGATGGCCGGCCAGATCCGCGAGCTCGCCACCTCGACGCTGCGCAACGAGTTCCGCACCATCGACCCCTC
The DNA here is from genome assembly GCA_027492545.1 of Propionibacteriaceae bacterium. Taxonomy (GTDB): domain Bacteria; phylum Actinomycetota; class Actinomycetes; order Propionibacteriales; family Propionibacteriaceae; genus Arachnia. Next base: position 37,284 of record JAPUEL010000016.1, on the reverse strand, counting down.
CACCGCGCGGGTGCTCCTCATCGACGGCGCCCCGCAGGTGCTTCCCCCCTTCGGCGCGGAGCTGGGCGCCAAGGCGCAGAAGACGCTGGAGCGCCTCGGGGTGGAGGTGAAGCTGAACGCGATCGTGACCGATGTCGACGAGAACGGACTGACCCTCAAGCACAAGGACGGGTCGGTGGAGCGCATCGAGTCGTTCGCCAAGGTCTGGGCCGCGGGGGTGCAGGGCAACGACTTGGGCCGCACGTTGGCGGAACAGTCCGGGGCCGAGCTGGACCGGGCCGGCCGTGTGGTCGTCGACAAGGACCTCAGCCTCCCCGGCTACCCCGAGGTGTTCGTCGTCGGGGACCTCATGGCCGTGCCGGGGGTGCCTGGAGTGGCGCAGGGCGCCATCCAGGGCGCCAGGCATGCGGCGGCCAAGATCCGGTCCCGGATCGAACACGCCGGCGACCCGGGGGACTTCTCCTACAAGGACAAGGGCTCCATGGCCACCATCTCGAAGTTCGCCGCGGTGGCCAGTGTCGGCACGATCAAGCTCACCGGCTTCATCGCGTGGGTGGCCTGGCTGTTCCTCCACCTCCTCTACATCGCGGGCTTCAAGCAGCGGGTCACCACCCTGCTCAGCTGGGCGCTGACCTTCATCACCAACGGCCGCTCCCAGCGCGTGGTCACCAACCAGCAGATGGTGGGCCGTTTGGCGCTGGAGCATCTCGGGGCCCGCAGTTCTGGCAGGCTGATCCGAGGAAAGAGCGAGGAACTGAAGCCGAGGAACCCATGAGTCAACTCCTGCGCGTGTTGCGCGACATCGCCCTGCTGGTGGCCCGGATCGTCGCCGGCGTGACCCTGGTGGCGCACGGCTGGCACCGCTGGCAGGAGACGGGCATCGACGCGCAGGTGGCGCTGCTGGAGGCGGCCGGGCTGCCCAGCGCGACCGGCCTGGCGGTGACCACGATCGCCTTCGAGCTGATCGGCGGCGTGCTGCTGGTCTTCGGCTTGGCCACGCCGTTGGTGGGGCTGGGCATGGTGGCACTCAACGTCGCCGTCATCCTCACCACCAAGGCCGACGCCGGCTTCTTCGTGCACCTCGGCGGCTGGGAGTACAACGCGGTCCAGGCTTCCCTGGGCCTGATGTTCCTCGTCTACGGCTCGGGGCGCGCGGGGTTGGACGCCCTGTTCGTGCGCCCGAAGGACGAGGACGGCAGCCTCATCGACGAAGCCCCCGGCACACAGAATTCTCACAGGTAACCCATAGCTGGGCCGTGGGACGGGGTGCCACAGTAGTGCCATGGCCATCTCCGACCCCCTCACGCGCCCCGACGGCACCCCGATCCGGATCCTCACCGTCGACGACGAGCCGAGCCTCATCGAACTGCTCTCGATGGCCATGCGCTACGAGGGGTGGGAGGTCCACACCGCCTCCACCGGCACCGACGCCGTCCGCGTGGCACGCGAGGCGCAACCCGACGCGCTGGTGCTGGACATGATGCTGCCCGACTTCGACGGCCTCGAGGTGATGCGACGCATCCGCGCCGAGCAGCCCGACGTGCCGGTGATCTTCCTCACCGCCCGCGACGGCGTGTCGGACCGTGTGGCAGGGCTGACCGCCGGCGGCGACGACTACGTCACCAAGCCGTTCTCCCTGGAGGAGGTCATCGCCCGGCTCCGAGGCCTGCTGCGCCGCAGCGGCGCCACCAGCGTGCGGCCGGACACGCAGCTGGTCGTCGGCGACCTGGTGCTGGACGAGGACTCGCACGAGGTGACGCGCGCCGGCGTGCCGGTCAAGCTCACCGCCACCGAGTTCGAGCTGCTGCGCTTCCTCATGCGCAACCCCAAGCGCGTGCTGTCGAAGGCGCAAATCCTCGACCGGGTCTGGAACTACGACTTCGGCGGCCAGGCCAACGTCGTCGAGCTGTACATCAGCTACCTGCGCAAGAAGATCGACGCGGACCGTGAGCCCATGATCCACACCATGCGCGGCGCCGGCTACGTGCTGCGCCCGGCGGGCGCATGACGAGGGCGCAGCGCCGCGGGTCGCTGGCGTCCCAGCTGCAGCCGCGCCTGGTGCTGACCGTCGCGGTGATGGCCATCCTGGTCGCGCTGACGACGGTGCTGGCGCTGCGCACCATCCTGTTCAACCAGCTCGACGCCGAGCTCGACGCCGCGCAGGTCCGGCAGAGCCGCAGCGACGGCCGCGACGACGGACCTCCCGGCCTGGAGACCCCCGGCATGCGGGTGGGCACCGTGATCGCGGCGGAGCTCTCGAACGGCACGGCGTTGGGCGGCGTCGTGGGCGACGGCTCCACGAGCTCGTCGATGACCGTGGAGGCGTGGAGCGCGCTGCTGGTGGTCCCCGTCGATGATGCCAAGCACACGGTCCGCGTGCCCGGGCTCGGCGAGTACCGGGTTCAGGCCCGCGACACGCCGATCGGCACGGTGGTGGTGGGGCTTCCAGTGGCGGACATCCAGCGGACGGTGCTGTGGCTGTCGTTGCTGGCGGCCGCGGTGAGCCTGCTGGCCATCTCGGCGACGGCTGCGGTGACGAGGGCGGTGCTGGTGAGCGCCACCAAGCCGCTCGTCGCACTGACCGACACGGCCGACGAGGTGAGCCGGCTCGAGCTGGAGAAGGGCTCGGTGGCGGTGCCACGGGTGGAGACGGGGCCCCTGCCGGAGAACAACGAGGTGACCCGCCTGTCCACGGCGTTCAACCAGATGCTCGGCCGCGTCGAGGGCGCGCTGCTGGCGCGCGAGAGCTCGGAGGCCAAGCTGCGGCGGTTCGTCGCGGACGCCTCGCACGAGCTGCGCAACCCCCTGGCGGCGATCCGCGGCTACGCGGAGCTGGGTCAGCGCTCGCCGGAGGGCACCCCCCACGCGCTCGGCAGGATCGGCGCCGAGTCGGAGCGGATGACCAAGCTGGTCAACGACCTGCTCATGCTCGCCCGGCTTGACGCCGACGCGCAGGTGGAGCTGCGGCCTGTGGACGCCGTCGAGGTGGTGCTCAACGCCGTCAGCGACGCGCAGGCCGTGAGCCGCGACCACCGCTGGGTGCTCGACCTGCCCGAGCAGGGCGTGGAGGTGCTGGCGGACGCGGACCAGCTGCACCAGGTGATGGTGAACCTGCTCTCGAACGCACGCACGCACACCCCGCCGGGCACGACGGTCACCACGGCCCTCTCGGCCCTGCCCGGCGCGCCGTTCGGCGGGCATGCGGCGGGCGTGGGTGTCGCGGTGATCCACGTGATCGACGACGGGCCCGGCATCCCGCCGGAGGCGCTGCCACGGGTGTTCGAGCGGTTCGTGCGAGCCGATGACGCGCGCGCCCACTCGGCGGCCCAGTCCACCGGGCTGGGGCTGGCGATCGTGCGCGCCGTCGTCGAGGGGTTCGGGGGCACGGCCTCGGTGGAGTCGCGGCCGGGGCGGACGTGCTTCACCGTGACCTTGCCGCTCGCGCCCGCCCGCGCCTGACCTGGCGCTCTTCGCGCTTGGGCGGCGGATGTGGGGGCGTAGTCGACACCACATCTACCGCTTTGTCGAGCGTTGCGCGCGGCCCCGGCGCAGAGCGGCACTTCTGGTTGCGTAGTCGACACCAGAAGTGCCGCTCAGGCAGAGCGCCCAGCTCTGTGGGTTCGCGGCAGTAAGCTCGACTGCGAAGACGCCGGCCCGCGGGCCGCTCGAATGAAGGACGGTTATGGAGATCACGCGCTCGGCGCTCGCCCAGATGGTGGACCACACGCTGCTGAAGACCGACGCCACCCGCGCACAGGTCTCCGCGCTGGTCGCGGAGGCGCGGGAGCTGGGGGTCTACTCGGTGTGCGTGTCGCCGTCGATGCTGCCGATTACCGACGACTTGGGCGGCGTCAAGGTGGCCACGGTGTGCGGGTTCCCCTCAGGCAACCACACCGCGGCAGCCAAGGCCCTGGAGGCGGCGGAGTCGTCGAAGCTCGGCGCCGACGAGGTGGACATGGTGATCAACATCGGGCTGCTCAAGGAGGGCCGGGCGGACGCCGTCGAGGAGGAGATTCGCGCCGTGCGCGAGGCCACGACGGGGCTGCTCAAGGTGATCATCGAGTCCGCGGCGCTGACCGACGAGGAGATCGTCGCGGCATGCAAGGCGGCGGAGGCCGCGGGCGCGGACTACGTGAAGACCTCCACCGGGTTCCACCCGGCGGGCGGCGCGTCGGTCCACGCGGTGGAGCTGATGGCCGCGACGGTGGGCGAGCGCCTGGGCGTCAAGGCCAGCGGCGGGATCCGCGATTACGCCACCGCCAACGCCATGGTCGAGGCGGGCGCGACTCGGCTGGGTCTCTCAGGCAGCCGCGCGGTGCTCGACGGTGCAGACGGGTCCGACGACGCGCCATCGGCGGCTGCCCCGTCCGGCCACGTCGGCATGGGCTCCGCCTACTGAGTCCCTCCCCGTCCGGCCACGAAGGCATAGGCTCCGCCCACTGACTCCCCGTCCGGCCACGAAGGCATGGGCTCCGCCCACTGACTCCCTCGCCGTCGCCTGATTCTGCGACTCGCTCCCGGCTCGGCTGCAACGTGGTTGAGCCGGACGCGGCTCCTGCGAGGCCACGTTGAGCCGGACACGGCTCTCGCGCCCCGACTTTGAGCCGGACACGGCTCTCGCGCCCCGACTTTGAGCCTGATCTCGGACTCAAGGCACGAGGATCGATCAAATCGGGGAGCATCCCGAGTTGAGACCCGATTCCGGCTCAAAGCCACCGGACGAAAGCCGTGTCCGGCTCAACGCAGCCTGGAACGATCAAACCCTGCGATTCACGCGTCGAGACCCGCCTCAGGCTCAAAGCCACCGGATGAAAGCCGTGTCCGGCTCAATCAGGGCCGCCGGCAGCCGTGTCCGGCTCAACCCCCACCTGGGAGGGGTCAGTCGCGGAACTGGGTGGCGTACAGCGTGGCGTAGGCGCCGCCGGCGGACAACAGCTCGGCGTGGGTGCCCCGCTCGACGACCCGGCCCGCCTCGACCACCAGGATCTGGTCGGCGTGCCGCACCGTCGACAGCCGGTGGGCGATGACGATGGCCGTCCGCCCCTCGCGGGCCGTGTCCAGCGCCCGCTGCACGAGCGATTCGGACTCCGAGTCCAAGTGCGCCGTCGCCTCGTCCAGGACGAGGATGGGCGGGGCCTTGAGCAGCAGCCGGGCGATGGCGAAGCGCTGGCGCTCACCACCGCTGAGCCGGTAGCCGCGCTCGCCGACGACGGTGCCCAGCCCGTCGGGCAGCCGCCGCACCAGCCCCGCGATCTGGGCCGCCTCGAGCGCCCCCCACAGCTCCTCCTGAGTGGCGGCCGGGCGCGCGTAGCGCAGGTTCGCCTCGATGGTGTCGTGGAAGAGGTGGGCGTCCTGCGTGACGTACCCGATCTCGTTCTGCAGCGACGCCAGGGTGACCAGCCGCACGTCCTCCCCCGCGATCTCGACGACACCGGAGTCCACGTCGTACAGCCGCGCGAGGAGGTGCGTGATGGTGGTCTTCCCCGCACCCGACGGCCCCACCAAAGCGACGGTCTGACCAGGCTCGGCCACGAATGAGATGCCCCGCAGCACCGGGGTGTTGGCCGACTCCCCCGCGGCCGCCGTCGGCTCCAGCGACTCCAGCGACACCGTCGCCGCATCCGGATAGGTGAACCACACGTCGCGGAAGGTCACCGACGGCGGGCCGGAGACCGGCCTGGCATCGGGTGCGTCGACGATCAGCGGCTGCAGATCCAGCACCTCGAAGACCCGCTCGAAGCTGACCAGGGCGCTCATGATGTCCACGCGCAGGTTCGACAGCTGCATGAGTGGCCCGTACAGCCTGGCCAGCAGCGCCACGAGCGCCGTGAGGGTGCCGACCGTGAGCTGCCCCTCCACCGCCGCGACACCACCGAAGCCGTAGAAGAGCGCCGTGGCCAGAGCGCCGACGAGCGCCATGGTCGTCATGAACACCCGGGAGATCATGGCGATCTTCACACCCGAGTCCGCGACGTCCTTGGACTGCCGGGCGAACGTGGCGTGCTCGGTGCCGAGGTCCCCGAACAGCTTGACCAGCAGCGCCCCGGACACGGTGAACCGCTCGGTCATCGTGGCCGACATCTCTGCGTTCTGCGTCATCCGCAGCCGCGACAGGTCCGCCAGCTTCGTCCCCACCATCCGGGCGGGCACCATGAAGATCGGCAGCAGCACCAGCGCCGCGAGGGTGAGCGGCCAGGACAGCGCCAGCATCGAGCCGAGCACCAGCACCAGCGTGATGGAGTTGCTCACGACGGTGGACAGCGTCGAGGTGAACGCCTGCTGGGCGCCGTTGACGTCGGATTGCAGCCGCGACACCAGCTTCCCGGTATGGGAGCGGCTGAAGAACGCGATGGGCATCCGCAGCATGTGGTCGAAGATCTGGGTGCGCATCGAGTAGATGAGCCCCTCGCCGATGCGCGCCGAGCACCACCGCTCCACGATCTGCAGCAACGCGGACCCCAGCGCCATCGCGGCGACGGCGACTGCCAGCCATACGATGACGTCCACATTGCCCGCCAGGACGCCGTCGTCGATGATCCGCTGGAACAGCAGCAGCGGCGCCACGGAGAGGGCGCTACTGACGATGACCGTGACGAGGAAGACGATGATCAGGCCCTGGAACGGCGCTCCGTAGGCGATGACGCGACGGGCGGTGCCGCGATCCAGCTTGTGCTGCTTGAGCTCCGGGTCTGCCGCGAGGCGCCCGAGCATCCGCCCGCCGCCCATGCCGCCGCCCCCGTGCCCGACGCTCATCCGCCACCCCTCGCCGCCCGCCGTCGGGCTGGATGCCCGGCCGGTCGCCCGGGCTCCCCCAGCGTAGCCGCGGCCCGGAGGTCGGAGCCTGGTTGGGCGCTCACACCATCCTCGTGGCAGCGCCGGTCTCGGACAGTAGGACTGCCCGCCGACCCGTGGGGCGTTAGGCTCAGCCCATGCTGCTCAGCGATCGCGACATCCTTGGCGAGGTGCACACCGGAGGGATCCTCCTGGACCCGTGGGATCCCGGGATGGTGCAGCCGTCCAGCGTGGACGTGCGGCTGGACAAGTTCTTCCGGGTATTCGAGAACCACCGCTACCCCTCGATCGACCCGTCGGTGGAGCAGCCGGACCTCACTCGCCTCATCGAGACCCCCGTCGACGAGCCATTCGTGCTGCACCCGGGCGAATTCGTCCTGGGCTCGACGTTCGAGCGGGTCACGCTCGGCTCCGCTGTCGCGGCCCGGCTCGAGGGGAAGTCGTCGCTCGGCCGGCTCGGGCTGCTCACGCACTCGACGGCGGGCTTCATCGATCCCGGCTTCTCGGGCCACGTCACGCTCGAGCTGTCCAACATGGCGACGCTGCCGGTGAAGCTCTGGCCAGGCATGAAGATCGGTCAGTTGTGCTTCTTCCAGCTCAGCTCTCCCGCAGAGCATCCGTACGGGTCGTCGCAGTACGGGTCGCGGTACCAGGGTCAGCGCGGGCCCACCCCGTCGCGCTCGCATCTCAACTTCCACCGCACCCAGGTCTGAGCTCTCCGTCATCGGTGCACGCCTAGCTCGTTGAGGCGCCGCTCCGCGGGCTAGAGCCTTGAAACAGAAGAGCTGACAAGGTCACGTTTCCGAGGCTTCGAGGTTCGTCGCTGGCGCTCCTCCCACCTCAGCCCGCGGAGTGGGCCCGCAGGGCGGGGACGGCGGGGCGGTAGAAGTCCCGCCCGAGCAGCGTCGGCAAGGGACATGCGAGGGCGGGAGACGGCGGGGCGGCTGCGCGCAGTGATGCCCAACCCGACGATCACCCCACTGGCGTCCCGCTTGAGCACACCCACGCCAGGGCCGCCACGCCGGCACGCGGCCGAACCCGACCACGCCACCGCAGAACCAGTGTCGGGAGACGTGAGACGAGGCCCGGGCGGCCTCAATCACCCAACCAGAGCCCAACTCAGACGAGAAGCAAGCGGAGGACAAGGGCCGCACGGGCCTCGACTCAGGGCTCCCGGCACCCGACAACGCCACTCAGACAAGCGCGGCTACCCGGCCTCGACTCGGGGCTCCCGGCACCAGACACCCCACTCAGACAAGCGCGGATGCCCGGCCTCGATTCAGGGCTCCTGACACCGGATCAAGGCGGCGACCAGCGACACGCAGCGGACAGGCTAGAGCCGCGGAGGCTCGATGCGCAGCGACACTCCCTCGCCCACGTCCAGGATG
>JAPUEL010000016.1:0-29004 GCA_027492545.1 Propionibacteriaceae bacterium | reverse complement strand
CTAGAGCCGCGGAGGCTCGATGCGCAGCGACACTCCCTCGCCCACGTCCAGGATGGTCCCCAGCTCCACGTGGGCGGAGGCGCCGTCGAGGAGCGTGAAAGGGGTCTCGCCCGGGGGCAGGACAAGGGTTCCGTTGACCGAGTGCAAGTCGCGCACCACGATCTCCGCGCCCCGCGCCTCCACCACCAGATGGTTGCGCGAGATGTCCAGGTGAGGGCTGGGCACCCGCAGCACGTCGGCGTCCTCGTACCCCGCCGCGTTCCGAGGGTCTCGTCCCACCACCACGGCGCTGCGCACGTTGACGAACTCGCCGCTGTTGGTGTGCACCCCCGCGAGCGGAGGCAGCGGCATCGGCGCCGTCGGGGGGCCGGCATTCGAGATGGCCGGCATCGGAGCGGTGGGGGGCCCGGCGTCCACGACGGCGGGCATGGGGGCTGTCGGCGGGCCCACGTCCCTGGTCACCGGCATCGGAATGGCCTCGGGCAGGGCCGGGGCCGCCGCGGCCGGGGCCACCGGCATGGGCGCGGTGCGATGCCACGACTCCACGCCCAGGGTGGCCTCGGTGCCCGGCACCTCCGCGTAGCCGCCCTGCATGGGCGCGGCCGAGGACGTGGGAGCGTCTGCAGGGGCCCACTCGTCCTCGGTCGGCTCGGCCCGGCGGGCGCGCACCGCGGCGGCCTCCGCGCGGACGCCCAGCAGCGACGACGACATGCGCTCCACGGCCTCCGCGATGATCTCCCTGGAGGTCGCGAGGTTCACCCGCACGAACTGATCCGTCTGCGGTGAGAACTCACGGCCGAGGTTGAACCGCACGCGGCCCTCATCGTGGAAGTGCTTCCCGGGGCTCTCGAGGCCCAGCGGTGAGCAGTCCAGCCAGGCCAGGTAGGTCCCCTCCGACTGCGTGTAGGAGAGTTCCGGGACCCGAATCGCCAACTCCTCGGCGAAGAAACGCTTGTTGGCGGCGATCTCTGCGGCCGCCTCCCCCACCCAGCCTCGGGCGTCGTTGAGGGCCGCCGAATGTGCGAGCACCCCGAAGTAGCTGGCGCCGTCCGGGGTCATCGGGTTGAGCCGCTTGAGCAGCGACCGGTCGCCGATGATCAGGGCGGCCTTGAGTGCCGCCAGGTTCCACGACTTCGACGCCGACGTCACGATCAGCGCGTTCCCCGCCCCGGGCACCGCCAGGTACGGCGTGTGCTCGGCCCCGGCCAGAGGGGCGTGGATCTCGTCCGAGACCACCACGACGCCGAACCTCTCGGCCAGCCGGGCCACGGCTGCCAGCTCGTCGACGGTGTGGATGGTGCCGTTGGGGTTGTGCGGCGAGCACAAGAGGAACACCTTCGGCCGCTGCTCGACGAAGGCGGCTTCCAGTCCCGCCAGGTCGAGCCTGTCGTCGACCAGGGGCACGTCCACCAGCCGACGCCCGGTGGTGGTGACCACGTGGCGGAACGGCGGGTAGATCGGGGAGTTGATGACGACGGCGTCGCCGGGCTCGGCGAAGGCGAGCACCGCCTCCCGCATGCCAGTGACCACATCCGTGGCGAGCTTCTGGTCCGGCACGTCGATCCGCCAACCCCACTGCCATTCGGCGTAGTCGGCGAATGCCTCCTGGTAGGCGGGGAGCTCCGGGTAGCCGGTGTCGCCGTCGGCGAGCGCCCGCTCGAGCGCCGCCCGGATCGGGGGGGCTAGGTGCACGTCCATCTCGGCCACGAAGAGCGGCAGCACGTCGGGCTCCCACCGCCGCCACTTGATGGTGCCGCGACGGCGCAACTCGCTGAGGGGGACGTCGAAGATCGCCATGACCCAAACCTACTGGCCATCGCGGCAGCGGGACCCCAGTAGACGCCCTCACGCTTAGCACCGGGTGGGGCGACGGCCACTGGGGGCTCGATTCCGCGGCCAAGCACCACCACCCGGCCGGCGCTCGTTCGCCTCATCTTGACGCCGGCGGCATAATGGAGCGCGTCGCACGGCATTGATGGGGCCATCACCTCGGAGCTGCCGGAAGAAAGGCGGGCCCACCCGCTCATTAGAACCGGCCGCGGCATGAAGCAAGTGGGGCGCCTCGGCGCCCAAGAAGGGTGGTACCGCGGGCCCCGGCTCGTCCCTTCACAGCTCAGCGAAGACCGATGAGAAGGACCACCCGATGACCGAGCATCCCCCCGCCATGGACACCCCCGGCTACCGCGCCGTCCCTGCCCAGGTCGACTTCCCCGCGCTCGAGCACGAGATCCTCAGCCTCTGGGGCGAGCGCGACACCTTCACCCGCTCGCTCGAGCGCACCGCCGACGGCGCCCCGTGGACGTTCTACGAAGGCCCGCCCACCGCCAACGGCATGCCGGGCACGCACCACATCGAGGCCCGCGTCTTCAAGGACCTCTTCCCCCGCTACAAGACCATGCGCGGCCATCGCGTGGAGCGCAAGGCCGGCTGGGACTGCCACGGCCTCCCCGTCGAGCTGGCGGTGGAGAAGGAGCTGGGCTTCTCCGGCAAGGCAGACATCGAGGCCTTCGGCATCGAGGCCTTCAACGCGCAGTGCCGCACCTCGGTGCTTCGTCACGTGGACGCGTTCAGCGAGCTCACCGAGCGGATGGGCTACTGGGTCAACCTCGACGAGGCGTACGTGACGATGACGCCTGAGTACGTCGAGTCGCTGTGGTGGGCGCTGAAGCAGATCCACGGCAAGGGCCTCCTGGAGGAGGACTACCGGGTGGCGCCGTACTGCCCGCGCTGCGGGACCGCGCTCTCGGACCACGAGCTCGCTCAGGGCTACGAGGACATCACCGATCCGTCGATCTACGTGCGCTTCCCGCTGACGTCGGGGCCCCTGGCCGGCGAGGTGGACCTGTTGGTCTGGACCACCACGCCTTGGACGCTGGTCAGCAACACCGCCGTCGCCGTGCACCCGGAGGTCACCTACCGGGTGGCCACCCACCCGGAGCAGAAGGCCCTGGTCATCGCCGAGCCCCTCGCCGACAAGGTGCTGGGCGACGAGTGGACGTTGACCGACACGTTCACAGGCCGCGACCTCGAACGCTGGGCGTACCAGCGCCCCCTCGAGCTGGTGGAGTTCCCGGCGCCCGCCCACTTCGTCGTGCTCGCCGACTACGTGACCACCGAGGACGGCTCCGGCCTCGTGCACCAGGCGCCGGCGTTCGGCGAGGACGACATGCACGTGTGCCGTGCCTACGGCCTCCCGTTCGTCAATCCGGTGCGCCGCGACGGCACGTTCGACGAGGACCTCGACCTGGTCGGCGGGCAGTTCTTCAAGGACGCCGACAAGGCGATCGTGGCCGATCTGCAGGCCCGTGGCCTCATGTTCCGCGTGCTGGACTACACCCACAGCTACCCGCACTGCTGGCGCTGCCACACGCCGCTGGTCTACTACGCCATGCCGTCGTGGTACATCCGCACCACGAAGATCAAGGACCAGTTGCTCGCGGAGAACGAGGCCACCACCTGGCACCCGGAGACCATCAAGCACGGCCGCTTCGGCGACTGGCTGAACAACAACGTGGACTGGGCGCTGTCGCGGACCCGCTACTGGGGCACCCCGCTGCCGATCTGGCGCTGCGAGGAAGACCATCAGGTGTGCGTCGGGTCCCGCGCCGAGCTCAGCGAGCTCACCGGCACGGACCAGAGCGCGCTGGATCCCCACCGCCCCTTCGTCGACGACATCGCCTTCCCCTGCCCCACCTGCGGCAAGGAGTCCCGACGCGTCCCCGAGGTGATCGACGCCTGGTTCGACTCAGGCGCCATGCCGTTCGCCCAATGGGGCTACCCGCACGCGCCCGGCTCGGAGGAGGTCTTCGCCGAGCGCTACCCGGCGGACTTCATCTGCGAGGCCATCGACCAGACCCGCGGCTGGTTCTACTCGCTCATGGCCATCGGGACGCTGGTGTTCGACCAGTCCTCCTACCGCAACGTCGTCTGCCTGGGCCACATCCTGGCCGACGACGGACGCAAGATGAGCAAGCACCTGGGCAACGTGCTGGAGCCGATCCCGCTCATGGATCAGCACGGCGCAGACGCGGTGCGCTGGTTCATGGCGTGCTCCGGCTCGCCGTGGATGGCCCGCCGGGTGGGCCACCAGGCCATCGGCGAGACGGTGCGCAAGGTTCTCCTCACCTACTGGAACACGGTGGCCTTCCACACCCTGTACGCGCGGGCCGCGGACTGGACGCCCTCGGGCGAGGCCCCGCCGGTGGCCGAGCGGCACGTGCTGGACAGGTGGCTGACCTCGGCCACGCACCAGCTCATCGTCGACACCACCCGCGCGCTCGACAGCTTCGACACCCAGCACTACGGCGCCGTGCTCAGCCAGTTCATCGACACGCTGTCCAACTGGCACGTACGCAGGTCTCGTCGCCGATTCTGGGCCGGAGACCAGGGCGCCCTGTGGACCCTCCACGAGACGCTGAACGTGCTGACCCGCCTGCTGGCGCCGATCATGCCGTTCGTCACCGAGCGCGTGTGGCAGGACCTGTTCTACGCCGCGGATCCGGACGGACCGGACTCGGTGCACCTGGCCGACTGGCCGGTGGCCGACGAGTCACTCATCATCCCCGAGCTCAGCGAGGCGATGGAGCTGACCCGACGCACCGTCGAGCTGGGGCGCGCCGCGCGGGCCGAGTCGAAGGTCAAGATCCGGCAGGCGCTGCGCCGGATGCTGGTGCCCTCGGCCATCTTCGAGCGCCTCTCGCCCGAGCTGCAGGCCGAGATCCGCGCCGAGCTCAACGTGGAGTCCATCGAGTCCTTCGCCGCCCACGGCGACCTGGTGGACTACTCCGCCAAGGGCAACTTCCGCAACCTCGGCAAGCGGTTCGCCAAGCGGACGCCGATCGTCGCCAACGCGATCGCCGGGCTCGACGCCGCCTGGCTGGCCACCCAGCTGCGCGACCTCGGCCGCGCGGTGCTGCAGGTGGACGGCGAGGACGTCGAGGTGACGCCGGAGGACGTGCTCATCACCGAGAGGCCTCGCGAGGGCTGGTCGGTGGTCAACGAGCAGGGCGAAACGGTGGCCCTGGACCTCGAGCTGACGCCCGAGCTGATCCGTTCCGGGCTCGCCCGGGAGGCCATCCGGTTCATCCAGGAGTCGCGGAAGCGCGCCGGGCTGAACGTGTCCGACCGGATCACCGTGGTGGTCGAGGCGGACGCCGAGCTGGCGGAGGCCGTCGAGGCGCACCGCGGGTTCATCGCCGACGAGGTGCTGGCCGTGGACCTGTCGGTGGGCACCGTCGAGGCCCCCACCGACGAGGACCCCGAACTGGGCATCAAGCTGGCGCTCCGCAAGGCCTGAGCACCCGAGGTGCCGCCGTCAGCCCAGGTCGACGGCGGCCTCGTGGTGCTGGATCCCCGCCTGGTGGAGGCACTCCTCGAGGATCCGCATCACCTCGAGCGTGTCCGAGAGCGGCATCGTCGGCGACTCGGTGAGGCCCTCGCGGATCCGTTGGGTCACCTCGGCGAACTCGTGGCTGTACCCCCTGCCCTGCGGCAACGCCTCGATGATCCGGGGCAGCACCCCGTTGCGGTGCACGGTGATCATCGACGGGTGGTGGAACCGCGGCTCCACCTCGATCCATCCCTTGGTGCCGACGATGACCATGCGCCCCGGGCCGTAGCCGTCGAACCCGAAGGTCAGCGACGACAGGCCTTCGCCCGCGTGGACGAGGTTGACGGCGGCCGCCCGCTCGACGCCCGTGGGGTAGAGCCGCGAGCGGCTGGAGATCTCCTTCGCCTCCCCCAGGAACGCGACGGCGAAGCTGACCGGGTAGACGCCCAGGTCCAGGATGGCCCCGCCGCCGAGCTCCCGGGCGAACAGTCGGTGCTCGGGCTGATACTCGCGGAACGCGTAGAGGTCTCCCTGGAGGCCCACCACGTCGCCGATCCGGCCCCAGGCCACCACCTCGCGGGCGGCGGCGATCACGGGCAGGAAGCGCGTCCACATCGCCTCCATGGCGAAGACGCCCTTCGCGCGGGCGGCGTCGACCACCTCCTGCGATCCCGCGAGGGTCGCGGTGAAGGACTTCTCCACCAGGACCGCCTTGCCGTTGGCGATCGCGGCGAGGGCGACGTCGCGGTGCTGCGGGTGCGGCGTGGCGATGTAGACCACGTCGATGTCCGGCGACTCCAGCATCTCGCGGTAGGAGCCGAACGCGAGCCGCACGTCGTGCTGGGCCGCGAACTGCAGCGCGTTCGCCCTGGTCCGCGACGCGACGCCCGCCAGCTCTGCCCCGGGCACGAACTGGAAGTCACCGGCGACGGCGTGCGCGATCGCACCGGTCCCGACAATCCCCCACCGAACGGTAGTCATGGGCTCAGGCTAGTGTGCCGCCAGCGGCGAGGGGCGGGGAACCACGATCAGCCGCTGGCAATCAGGTACAGCCTCTCGGCGGGCTCGTCGTCGTTGACCACGTAGGTCTCGACGTAGCCCAGGCCGGCCGCCTGCACCGCCTTGCGCACCTCCGCGACGTCGTGGCGCACGAACGTGAGGTCCACCGACTCCCCGAACCACTCCTCGCGCCGATCGACCCCGGCCCCGGTCTGCACCGCCAGTGCCAGCACGCCGTCAGGGAGGAGCACCTCGGCGAGCCCCCGGATGATTCCGGGGAGCTCGCTGGGCGCGAAGTGCGCCAGCGAGTGCCAGGCCACGACGGCGCCCCAGCCGGCCGCGGTCGTCGGGCGGAGCAGTCGGCGCATGTCCCCGACCTCCACGTCGATGTTCGGATGCCGCCGGGCCGCCTCGGCGACCATCGCCGCGGAGACGTCGATCCCCAGCGGGTCGGCGCCCTCCTCCGCCATGAAGGCGGTGACGGTCCCGGCCCCGCACCCCACGTCCGCCGTCCGGTGCGGGCCCGCCAGCTCTGCGACCCGGGCCAGGAACCACTTCTCGAAGGGCGACAGCGCCTGGCGTTGATCCGCGTACGCCTCAGCGACGGCGTCGTAGGCCGCGACGACCGCGGCATCCCTCGCCGCAGCGCCTGCGGCCAGCACCTGTTCCCGGTCCGGCCCTGCGGGGGCGGCATCCGCCGGCGCCTCTCCCAGGAGGTGCAGCCAGCGGGCGTCCTGCTGCCCCGGCCTGCGCTCCAGTTGCACCACGAGCGGCTCGTCACGCGCCGCCATCGCCGCGAGGCGGGCCTCCACCGCAGCCCGGTCCGCGAACGCGTGGAGCCGCTCGGCACGGGTCTTCAGCTCGCCGGCCGCCTGAGGGCCGCGCAGCAGCAGGAGGGTGAGCAGCGCCCGCTCGTCCTCCGTGATCCCGAGCGCCTGCACCAGCGACTGCGCGTACTTGAGGGTGCGTCGGCCGTAGTCCAGCCAGGTCACGCGGACAAGTCCGCGGTCCTTGAGTGCGCGCAGCGCGTCCTGGACGGTGCGCTCGTCGTACTCGACGACGGGCTCTCGGCTGTTCTTCTGGTTGCAGGCCGTGCGCAGGGCACTGAGCGTGAGGGGGTAGGTGTCGGGGACCGTGACCTCCTTCTCCAGGAGGCACCCCAGCACCCGCTGTTCTTCGGCGGTGAGGATCGGCAGCGTCACACCGCCGACCCTACCCCGGACGCGATTCCCGCCCGCGGCCCGCGGCAACTATCCTGTGACGGGTTCCAGGGAGGTCTTGCATGGGTCGCATTGTCCAGAAGTTCGGCGGGTCGTCGGTGGCAGACGCCGAGTCGATCAAGCGCGTCGCGCGCCGCATCGCCCGGACGCGGGCCGACGGACACGACGTGATCATCGTCATCTCGGCCATGGGCGACACCACAGACGAGCTGATGGACCTGGCACTCCAGGTCTCGCCGCAGCCCAAGTCGCGTGAACTGGACATGCTGCTCACCACGGGGGAGCGCCAGTCCGCTGCCCTGCTTGCCATGGCACTGTCGGACCTCGGCGTGGACGCCGTGTCCTACACCGGCTCCCAGGCCGGGGTCATCACCACCCCCACCCACGGCAACGCCCGCATCATCGACATCACCCCCGGGCGCGTCGAGAAGGCCCTCGCCGAGGGCAACGTCGCCATCGTCGCAGGCTTCCAGGGGGTCTCCCAGACCACGAAGGACGTCACGACGCTGGGCCGCGGGGCCTCTGACACCACCGCCGTGGCGCTGGCCGCCGCCCTGGGCGCGGACTTCTGCGAAATCTACTCAGACGTCGACGGCGTGTACACGGCGGACCCGCGGATCGTGCCGTCGGCGCGTCACATCCGCGCCATCGGCTACGAGGACATGATGGAGATGGCCGCCTCCGGCGCCAAGATCCTGCACCTGCGCTGCGTCGAGTACGCGCGCCGCGAGGGAGTGCCGGTCCACGTGCGCTCCTCCTTCTCCGACAAGCCGGGCACCTGGGTGAAGAGCCAGGACGAGATCGACAAGGACGAATCCATGGAAGAAGCCATCATCACCGGTGTCGCGCACGATCGCGGCGAGGCCAAGGTCACCGTCGCGGGCGTGCCGGACAAGATCGGCGAGGCGGCGCGCATCTTCAAGGCCATCGCCGAGCACGAGATCAACATCGACATGATCGTGCAGAACGTCTCGCGCCTCAGCGACGTCAAGACCGACATCTCCTTCACGCTGCCCATGACCGACGGTGCCCGCGCGGTGGCGGCACTGGAGGCCATCAAGGACGAGGTGGGCTACGACGAGCTGCGCTACGACGACCAGATCGGCAAGGTATCGGTCGTCGGCGTCGGCATGCGGTCGCACCCGGGCGTGTCCGCCACCTTCTTCGAGGCCCTGGCCAGCGTCGACGTGAACCTGCAGATGATCTCCACCTCGGAGATCCGGATCTCGGTCATCGTGGGCGCCGACGACGTGGACCGCGCTGTGAGAGCCGCGCATTCGGCGTTCGGGCTGGACGCCGACGAGGCCGCCACCGTGTACGCCGGCACCGGCCGGTAGCGGTTCGCCGGTGCCCGGTGGCTGGCACTAAGGTTGCCTCAGATCCGGAGGAACCATGTCCCGTCCCAGCCGCCGCGGCTTCCTGTCAGCCTTGGCCGTCGCGGCCGTCGGGCCGCTGACCGCCTGCCCGGCACCGCCGTCGAACGGCACCACCTCCCCCAGCCCCAGCCCATCGCCCTCGCCGAGCACCCTGCCATTCGGGCTTGAGGTTCCGTCGCGGGTGCGTGCGGTGGTCTTCGACGGCGCCTTCGGCACTGACTACGTCGGGTTCGCCGCCGAGACCCTCGAGGCGGCGTACCCGGGCCTGCGTGTGACCATCTCTGCGACCGACGATGTGCTCGGCACCGTTGAGCCGCTACTCACGGAGGGCGCCACCCCGCCCGACCTCGTCGACAACTCGGGGGCACTGCTGCTCCCCGTGGGCAAGCTGGCGGACCGGTTCGAGTCTCTCGACGACCTCGTCGAGAGCACCAACCTGGAGGGCCAGCCCATCGCAGAGACGCTGTATCACGGCGTGCTGGAGGCCGGCACGTTCAACGACCGGCTGATCGCCCTCAACTACGCGCTGTCCGTGTACGGCCTGTGGCATTCGGCACCGGGGTTCGCGGCCGAGGGCTGGGCGGTGCCGGCCACCTGGGACCGGATGCTGGACCTGGGCGAACTCGCCCGGGCCCAGGACCGCTACCTGTTCGTGTGGGGCGACGAGGCGGCCGAGTACTACCAGGAGCTGGCGATCGCCTCCGCGATCAAGGAGGGGGGCCACGAGGTCCGGGTGGCACTGGACAACCTTGTGGAGGACGCCTGGACCCACCCGGCGATGCTCGGCGTGTTGGACGCGATGGAGCGGTGCGTCACGGCCGGCTTCGTCCTGCGGGGAGGCTCCTATCTGGAGGCCCAGGCGCTCTGGGCCCGGGACCGCTCGGCGCTGTTCTACCCTTCTGGCGCCTGGATCGCGGCCGAGATGCAGGCGGTGGAGGCGCCGGACTTCGGGACAACCGCCTCGCCGGTGCCCACGCTCACCGCCGCGCCCACCCTGCCGGCGACGGCGATCCACGCCTCGCCCACCGAGCAGTTCCTCGTGCCGCGCGATGCGGCCAACGTGGCGGGCGGCAAGGAACTGCTGCGCACCATGCTGTCCCGCGAGGCCACCACCCTCTTCTCCCGGACCCGCCTCATCCCGACGGTGGTGCGCGAGTCCGTCCCCAGCGATCTGAAGTCCACGGCACTGGCGTCGCAGACCAGGCTCCTGGCCGACGCCGGCGAGCATGTGTTTACCTGGCGTTTCGTCACCCACTACGGTCTCGGCCCCGAGACCAACGAGGCGTGGGCTCAGTTCCTGGGCGGGGGGTTGTCCGCCGCCGCACTCGCGGAACGGCTGCAGGCGGCCACGGACCGCGTGCGCAACGATCCCTCGGTGGAGCGCTACACCGTCGAGTGACGCAGCCCGTCAGCGGCGGCGGCCGGTGCCGAAGACGCCCCGGATGATCTCGCGGCCCGCGGTGCGGACGAGGTCCTTGAAGACGCTGGACTTCGCGACCTGCTCGACCAGGCCGGGGTTCTCCCGCTCGTAGCGGCGCCGGGCGGCCTCCTCCGCGCGGGCCTCCTTCTCCCGGCGGGCCTGTTCGGCCCGTGCCTCGCGCTCCAGCCTGGCCTGCTCCTTGTCCGCGGCCGCGAGCTCCTTCTCGAGCCGCTCCATCTCCTCCTGGCGCTCGGCCTCCAGCCGCTCCTCCTCGGCGCGGGCGGCGCCGTCCGCCAGCTTCCTGGTGAGGATCTCGTAGGCCGAGTGGCGGTCCAGCGGGGTGCCGTACTTCGCGGTGAGGGTGGACAGCGCCACGCCTGCCCGCAGGTGCTCCTCAGGGGTTGGCCCCATCTGGGACTCCGGTGCCCAGATGCGCGTCCAAGCCACCGGCGTGGGGGCACCCCTCTCGCCCATCACGGTCACGATGGCTTCCCCGATGCCCAACTGCTGCAGCACCTCCTCGAGGTCGTAGCCCGATGTGGGGTAGGTGGAGACGGTGGCCCGCAGGGCCTTGGCGTCGTTGGGGGTGTGGGCGCGGAGCTGGTGCTGAACGCGCGACCCGAGCTGTGCGAGCACGTCGTCGGGCACGTCCTTGGGCGTCTGCGTCACGAAGAAGATACCCACGCCCTTGGAGCGGATGAGCCGGACCGTCTGCGTGATCGCATCGAGGAACGCGTCGGAGGCGTCGTTGAAGAGCAGGTGCGCCTCGTCGAAGAAGAACACGAGCTTCGGCTTGTCAATGTCGCCCACCTCGGGCAGCGACGTGAACAGGTCCGCCAGCAGCCACATCAGGAAGGTGGAGAAGAGCGCCGGCCGGGAGGCCAGCTGCGGGAGCTCCAGCAGCGAGATCACGCCGCGGCCGTCCGGCGCGATGCGCAGCAGATCGTCGGGGTCGAACTCCGGCTCGCCGAAGAACACGTCGGCACCCTGGTCCGAGATGGTCACCAACGAGCGCAGGATGACGCCGACGGTGGCGCTCGAGATGCCGCCGATGCCCTTGAGCTCGGGCTTGCCCTCATCGGAGATGAGGTACTTGAGCAGCTCGACGAGGTCCTTGAGGTCCAGCAGCGCCAGCCCCGCCTTGTCCGCGTAGTGGAACACCAGTCCCAGCGACGACTCCTGCACCTTGTTCAGGCCCAGCACCTTCGACAGCAGGATGGGGCCGAACGACGAGACCGTGGCTCGGACCGGAACGCCCACGCCCTCGCCGCCCAGAGCGTAGAACTCGCACGGGAAGGCCCTCGGCTGCCAGTCCTGCCCCTGTTTCGCGACGCGGGCCAGCAGCTTCTCCGAACCCTGGGCGGGGGTGGCCATGCCGCTGAGGTCACCCTTGATGTCGGCGGCGAAGACCGGGACGCCCGCCGAGCTGAGCGCCTCGGCGAGCACCTGGAGGGTCACCGTTTTGCCGGTGCCGGTGGCTCCTGCCACGAGGCCGTGCCGGTTGAACATCGACAACGGGATCCGGATCGGCGCGTCTGGGACGGGGTCCCCGTCGAGGAGGACGCCCAGGGTGGCGGTGGGCGCCTCGAAGGTATAGCCCGCAGTGATGGTCTCAATGAGTGCCTCGTTGCTCACGCCCCTACTCTGGCACAGCCCCATGCGTTCGGGGCCCACGGTAGGGTGGCCCCGTGATCTTCAAGCGAGTCGGCGATTCCCGCCCCTACCCGGACCACGGCTTCACGCAGAAGCAGTGGATCGCGATCGCGCCCCACCAGGTCCGGCTCGACGAGCTGGTCACCACCAAGCGGACGCTGGACCTCGAGGCCCTCCTGGAGGAGGACTCGACGTTCTACGGCGACCTCTTCGCCCACGTCGTGTCCTACCGTGGCGAGCTCTATCTGGAGGACGGTCTCCATCGCGCGCTGCGCGCCGCGCTGCAACAGCGGCAGACCATGCATGCGCGCGTTCTAGAGTTGAAGTAGTCCACCTCCGCCCTCACCGACGAAAGCAGACCCACCCAAGTGCGCATCTTCAGGCTCATCGCAACCCCGATCCTGCTGTTGGGGCTGCTGGGTCTGCTCCTGTGGGGCGCCAACTGGGGGTGGAAGGCGCTCACCGAACCGCTCCCGTCCCCGTCACCCACCCCCTGCGTGGTCGGGCCTGCCGAGGTGATCACCCCGGCGGACATCACGGTGCGAGTGTTCAACGGCGGTTTCACCAGCGGGCTGGCGAACCGGGTGGGCAACCACCTGGAGAGGGCCGGATTCAACGTGGCGAAGGTGGACAACACGGAGGAGCGGATCATCGGCACCGTCATCCGGGCGAACGAGCGCGAGACGCTCCAGGCCGGAATCGTGGCCGCACAGTTCATCGAACCCGTGATCGAGTTCGACAGCCGGGTTGATGGCACCGTAGACGTCCTGGTGGGGACCGACTTCAAAGGCAGCACCCCGACCCCAAGCGCCACGCAGGCCACGCCCACCGACGGGCAGGCGTGCCGGGTTCCGTCACCCTCGCCCTCTCCCTCCGCCTCGCCCAGCCCCGCGGCGCCGTCGCCTGCGGCAACCCCGTAGACCCTCAGGCGGGGCCTGCGGACCCCTTGCCGGACGCAGAAGGGGCCGGCTACTCGACGTAGCCGACCCCTTGTGGCGGTGATGGAGGGATTTGAACCCCCGGTGGGTTGCCCCACTCTCGCTTTCGAGGCGAGCTCTTTCGGCCGCTCAGACACATCACCGCCGAAAACTCTACCGGCGGGGGCGGCCTTTGACCAATCGATGATAATCCGGGGAAGGGCGAGCCCGGCGGCCGTGCGCGCATGTCAACCCGGTTGGTCAGTCCGCCGCACCCGGCCGTAAGGTGGGGCGGTGCGTGACTTTGCGGTGTTGATGAGGGCCCCGGGGTTGGCGCTGATCGTGGCGACCCAGCTGGCAGCCCGGCTCCCCGCCGGCATGTACTCGCTGGGGGTCCTCATGCACGTGCAGCAGACGCAGGGCAGCTACACCGCCGCCGGCCTGGTGCTGGCCGCGTTCTCCGTCGGGATGGCGGTCGCGGGGCCGCTGGTGTCGCGGCAGCTGAGCCGGTTCGGCACCCTCCCCGTCCTCCTGGGCACCCTGGTTATCTCGGTGACCGCGTTCGCGCTGCTGGCCTCGCTGGACCTCACCCTGCCCTGGCTCATGCTTCTCGGCGCCATCGGCGGTGCCGCCATGCCGCCGGTGATCCCCACTGTCCGGACCCTGTACCCGCAACTCGCGCCGCAGCACCTCCTCACCGCGCTGTTCAGCTTCGACGCCGCGCTGCAGGAGATCATCTGGGTCATCGGACCGGTGGCCATCACGATGCTCGTCGCCGGGCTCGGCTCCGGCCCGGCGCTGCTCGTGGTGGTCGCCGTGCAGGTGGTCGGCGGCCTGATGTTCATCCTGGCTCCGAGGGTGCGCTCCTTGAGGATCCCGGCCGCCTCCCGTCGCTTCGGTCGGGTGCTGAGCAACCCGTCGGTGCTCCTCATGTCCGTCACGTCGCTCCTGATGATCGGCGCCTTCGCGTCGATGGAGGCTGCAGTGGTGGCGTCGTTCGGCCATGGCTCAGTCAACGCCGGCCTCGTGCTCGCCGTTTCGTCGTTCGGATCCCTGCTCGGCGGATTGGCCGCCGGGAACCGGCCCATCACGCGATGGTCGCTCGCGCTGCGGATGCTGATCGTCGTCGTGGGGTTCAGCCTGGCCGCGTTCGTCAGCGGCTTCTGGGCGCTGTCCGCCGCCCTTTTCGTCGCCGGGTTCGGGATCGCGCCGGCGCTGGCTGCGGTGTCGTCGGTGATCGCCGGCAGCGTGCCCTTCTCCGACACCGCCGAGGCCTACGGCTGGATCGGCACCGGACAACTCCTCGGCGCCTCCGTCGGGTCCGCGCTGGCCGGCATCGCCATCGACGGGGCGGGGGGCCGCGGCGGCATCCTGGTCAGCGTGGGGATCGCCGCTGCCGGTGTCGTCGTGGCCAGCGTGTTCCGGCGTGCCCAGCCCGACCTGCGCAACGGGATCGTGGCGCAGTAGCCCGGGTCAGCGTCGCTCGGCGAAGAACCGGTCCAGCACGGCGGCGCACTCGTCGGCGAGCACCCCGGCGGTGACCGCGGGCCGGTGATTCAGGCGGGGGTCGCGGACCACGTCCCACAACGACGACACCGCCCCGGCCTTCTCGTCGAACGCGCCGAAGACCAGGCGGCCGATCCTGGATGCGACCACGGCGCCCGCACACATGGTGCACGGCTCAAGCGTGACCACGAGGGTGCAGTCACTGAGTCGCCACTCACCGGCCACCTCGGCCGCCCGCCTGATCGCCACCACCTCGGCGTGCGCGGTGGGATCGCCCAGCAGTTCGCGCTCGTTGCCGGCGCGGGCGATCACGTCACCGTCGGGGCCCAGAACCACAGCGCCGATCGGGACGTCCCCGTGCCTTGCCGCCGCCTCGGCCTCCACCAGCGCGAGGCGCATCGCCCCGTGCCATCGCGTGCCCAAGGCCGTGGGCTAGTGGTCGTCACCGCTAGTTCGCCAGGGGTCTAGCCGGCCCAGGCACGCACATTGCATCGTTGTCGTCGATCGATGATGCCCCCGCATCGCCTCACTCCTCCGCCTTGCACTGCACGCACCTGAACCACCCATCCCCCCGACGAACTAACGGTGATGACCACTAGTCGTCGAAGGCCTCGACGGCGCGCTCGAACTCCGTCTTGACCTTGAGCTTCGCCGCGATCCGCCCGAGCAGCACGTCCGAGTCCTCGTCGTAGTCCGTGGCGATCGACTCGAGCTCGAACTGGCGCAGGCCACTGGCCGCGTACATGCTGAGGTCCCCCAGCGGCGCGGGCTCGTCGTCCTCGTCCGGCATCTCCTCGCCAAGGTAGTCCACCACATCCCGGGCAATGGGCCAGTCGTTGGCCGCCGTCACGTCCGAAAGCAGGACCTCGACGGTGCGCCCCCGCACGCGGCAGATCACGAAGAACTCGCCCGCCACCGACACCCAGCCGTCGGCACCGGAGTCACCCGGGAGGCGGCCGAGCTGGTTGATCAGCTCGTCGAGATCGTTGGCGAGATCCACGTCCATCGGCACCGCGACGGCTTTGCCGTCCTCGCGGTACAGGGCCACGACCAGGTCCACGTCGTCCTCGGTGGCGTCCTCAAGATCATCGAAATCGTCGAAGTCGTCCTCGGTGTCGTCCGCCTCGTCGGAGTCGTCCTTGTCCGTGTCGGTGAGGTCGAATGGCTCGGCGTCCTCGTCGAATGCGTCCACGGCTGACTCCTTTCATCACATGCGCCACCCATCCTTGCACGCCCGGCAAGGTGACACACCCCCGGGTGCCGAACCGCTACGCTCCCGGCGCCGGATGTGGGAAGGTAATGGTCGTGGAACTCTGCGTCGTCACCCATCCCCTGGTCGATCACAAGCTGACCGTCCTGCGCAACAAGCACACCGAGCAGCCGGTGTTCCGGCGGCTCGTGGAGGAGCTGGTGACGTTGCTGGCCTACGAGGCCACCCGAGGGGTCCGCATCACCGAGACCAGCATCGAGACCCCCGTGACGGCCACCACCGGGGTGAAGCTGGCCCAGCCGGCCCCGCTGGTGGTGCCCATCCTGCGCGCAGGCCTGGGCATGCTCGACGGGATGCTGCGGCTGATGCCGACAGCGGAGGTGGGCTTCCTCGGCATGATCCGCGACGAGGTGACCCTGCAGCCGGTCACCTACGCCGAGCGGCTCCCCAACGACCTGTCGGGCCGACAGTGCTACGTCCTGGATCCCATGCTTGCCACCGGCGGCTCCTTGGGCGGCGCGGTGCAGTACCTGGTGGACCGCGGCGCGGACGACATCACATGCATCTGCCTCCTCGCTGCCCCCGAGGGGATCGAGAAGCTGAACCGCCTCCTGGCGGACCTCGATGTGCCGTGCACCCTGGTGGTGGCCGCCGTCGACGAACGACTCAACGAGCACGGCTACATCGTGCCGGGGCTGGGTGACGCGGGCGACCGGCTGTACGGGCTGGCCGACTGACGTCTGGCCGGCCCGAGCGGCCGGCTGCCCGCCGCTCGGTCCACCCCCGTCGCGCACATTCTCGCCGTGGAGCGGTCTGCTGTGCATATGCACGCGCCCGCCTCCACAGCGAGAGATCTGCCGGATGCGGGGGCGGACGTGGTGCCCCGGAGCGGGTCGGCTAGCGTAGCCGGGTGGCTGGTCGGACGGCGGGCTGGATGCCCAGGCAGCACGGCGCATGGGCGATGCTCGTCGTGCCGTACCTGGCCGGGTTGGTGATGGCGCGCGACGCACGCCCCCTGGACGCCGGCGACGCGACGCTGGGCCTCACCTGGCTGCTCGCATACTTTGCCTACAACTCGGCCACGCTGGCGCTCAAGGCCCCTGCCACACGCCGAGACCGCTACCTGCCGGCCCTCGCGGTCTACGGCGCGGCCGCCTCGCTGCTCGGGCTTACGACGGTGGCCCTCAAGGGACTAGGCCTGCTGGTCTGGGCGCCCTTGTATGCCGTGTTGGTGGGCTGGGGCCTGTGGCTGGCCTGGCGCAAGCGCGAGCGCTCCCTGCTGTCGGGCGTCCTCATGGTGCTCGCCTCGTGCGGCCTGATGGCGGTGCTGCAGCCCTGGGGACTCGACGACCCCACCAGGTGGCGCGACGTGCCGATGATGCTGGTCATCACCGCCTACTTCGTGGGCACCGTGCTGCACGTCAAGGCCCTGATCCGGGAGCGCAACGATCCGGAATCGACGCAGCGCTCACAGGCGTACCATGCGGCCGTGGGGCTCGTGGCCTTCGCCGCATGGGGGGCCGGCTGGCTGGGTTGGTGGTGGCTGCCATGGGCGGCGGCCATGGTGGGCCGCTCGTTCTGGCTCCCGCGGGCTCCCCGGCGCCCTGCCCAGATCGGCGTGGTCGAGATCCTGCTCTCCGCGTGGGCACTCGGCCTGACGCTGCTCGGCTGACGCCTGCTCAGCAGCCAGCTCTGACGTCGCCCGCGGGGCTGCACGGCGTCTCGTCGGCCTGCTGATCGCAGATCTGCTGCGGTAGTCGACACTAAACCTGCCAGACAGTCGATTCGGCGCCGCAACGACGGCAGACCGCCGTCAGTAGTAGTAGGGGAACCTCGACCAGTCGGGCGCACGCTTCTCGAGGAAGGAGTCGCGGCCCTCGACGGCCTCGTCGGTCATGTAGGCCAGGCGGGTGGTCTCTCCCGCGAACACCTGCTGGCCGATGAGTCCGTCGTCGATGGCATTGAAGGCGAACTTCAGCATCCGCTGCGCGGTCGGGGACTTCCCGCAGATCTTGGCGGCCCACTCCAGGCCGACATCCTCGAGCGCCTCGTGCGGCACCACACGGTTGACCATGCCCATGCGGTGGGCGTCCTCGGCGTCGTGCACGTCACCCAGGAAGAAGATCTCGCGGGCGAACTTCTGCCCGACCTGCCGGGCGAGGTATGCGGAGCCGAAGCCGGCGTCGAACGAGCCGACGTCGGCATCCGTCTGCTTGAACTTCGCGTGCTCCCTCGACGCGAGCGTGAGGTCCGCCACCACGTGCAGCGAGTGCCCCCCACCAGCGGCCCACCCGTTGACCAAGGCGATGACCACCTTGGGCATGAAGCGGATCAGTCGCTGCACCTCGAGGATGTGGAGGCGGCCCAGCTTGGCGGCGTCCACGCTCTCGGCGGTCTCACCCTCGGCGTACTGGTAGCCGGCGCGGCCGCGGATCCGCTGGTCCCCGCCCGAGCAAAAGGCCCAGCCTCCGTCCCTGGGCGAGGGGCCGTTCCCGGTGAGCAGCACGCAGCCGACGTCCGACGATGTCCTTGCATGCTCCAAAGCCTGGTACAACTCGTCGACGGTGTGGGGGCGAAAGGCATTGCGCACCTCGGGCCGATCGAACGCGATCCGCACCGCCGGCACCTCTCGGGACCGGTGGTAGGTGATGTCGGAGAACTCGAAGCCCTCAACCTCATCCCACAGTTCGGGACGGAACGGGTCGCCGGAGGTGGTCATGGACCGAGCCTATCGGCCTACCAGCCCGGGCCCCGGAGGACCTCGATGATGCGATCAGGCAGGTTGGTGATCACCGCGTCGACGCCGAGACCGGCGAGCCAGCGGGCGTCGTCGTCCTTGTTGACGGTCCACGCGTTGACCGTGATGCCCTCCTCATGGCACAGCCACACGAAGTTGGGGTGCTGCAGGGCGAGGTAGTGGGGGTGGATGGCGCCGGCGCCGAACCACTTCGCGTACTTCCAGGGATTGTAGATGCCGTCCGACATCAGGAGCCCGAGCTGCCCGGGGGCGACCCTCCCCCGCAGGTTGGCCAGCGAGAAGTGGTTGAACGACGAGATGAGGACCTGGTCGAGCATCCCGGCGTCCTGGACGATGCGCAGCACGTCGTCCTCGAGGCCCGGGTAGAGCACGACGGTGTTCTTGAGCTCGATGTTGATGGTGACGCTGGTCCCTCGGAACAGGTCCAGGACCTCACGGAGGGTGGGGATCTTGACGTTGCGCCGGCCCGCGAAGCGGTTGGAGAAGTCACACTGGCGGAGCTGCTCCAGGGTCTGGTCCACGACGCGGCCGAAGCCGTTCGAGGTCCGGTTGATGGTCTCGTCGTGGATGGCCACGACCTGACCGTCCGCGGTGCGCTGCACGTCCAGCTCGACTCCGTCGGCGCCCATCTGCAGCGCCAACTGGAAGGCGGGGAGGGTGTTCTCGGGCGCGTACGCGCTCGCGCCCCGATGGGCCCAGATCTGTGTCACCGACCGATTTTCCCACGATCCTCGCCCGCGGGCTCATCGCCAAAGCCGCCGCCGGTGGGTGGACTCTGGAGAAGCACGGGGAGGTGCCTGGGCCGGCGATCTGCCACGGGCCAAAGGATGGACAATGACCGAGGCGCCGGGTGCGAACACCCGGCGCCTCATCCAGCGCGCTCGGAGGGACTCGAACCCCCAACCTTCTGATCCGTAGTCAGATGCTCTATCCGTTGAGCCACGAGCGCTGGCCGAGTGGTAACTATACGCGGACAGCTGCGTATCGGCAAAAGCGCGCGCATCGGCCCCGCTTCAGACGCCTGGATCTACCCAGATCTTCCTGTGCGGACTCGTCCGTGCATATGCACACATCAGTCCGCACAGGAAGATTTCGGTCACCGCCCCACCCGGGACGGCGCTGTCGCATTCCTGCTAGAACCCGCTCTGTCCATGCGTCATGCTTGGTGGCATGCACGACGACACCGCCGCGTGTCTGCGGGCCATCAAGGCCAGGGACGCGCGCTTCGACGGCCGCTTCGTCACAGGGGTGACGTCGACGGGGATCTACTGCCGGCCGAGTTGCCCGGCTCGCACCCCCCAGCCGCACAACGTCCGCTTCTTCCCGACCGCGGCCGCCGCCCAGCTCGCCGGCTTCAGGGCGTGCAAGCGCTGCCTGCCTGGAGCCGCCCCCGGCTCTCCCGAGTGGGATGTGCGCGGCGACGCCGTCGCCCGCGCCGTCCGGCTGATCGACGACGGCGTGGTGGATCGCGAGGGAGTAGGCGGCCTGGCCGCGCGGTTGGGGTACTCCGCACGGCAGGTCCAGCGGTTGCTGTACGAGGGCGCGGGCGCCGGCCCCCTGGCCCTGGCCCGGACACGCCGGGCCCAGACGGCCAGGACACTGCTGGAAGCCACGCGGCTGCCGCTCACCGACGTTGCGTTCGCCGCGGGGTTCTCCAGCCTCCGCTCCTTCAACGCCACGATCCGGGAGGTCTATGACGCCACCCCGAGCCAGTTGCGGCGCCCGTCGAGTGCGCCTGCGCCGCGGGCCGACGGGGGCCTCACCTTCGTCGACCTCACCCTCCCCGTCCGCCAGCCCTTCTGCCCGTGCAATGTGTTTGGGCACCTCATCGCCACCGGCGTGGAGGGGGTCGAGTCCTTCCACGAGGGCGCCTACCACCGCACCCTGCGGCTCCCCGGCGGCCATGGCGTCGTCTCCCTGCGACCTGCCTCCGCGGGGGTCGAGGCCCGGCTGGGGGTCAGCGACATCGGTCACATCCCCACCGCCATCGCCCGCATCAGGCGCCTCCTGGATCTCGACGCTGACCCGGTCGCCGTGGACGAGCTGCTGGCCGCGGACCCCGTCCTCGCGCCGCTCGTCGCGGCCCACCCCGGGCGGAGGATCCCGCGCGGCGTCGACGGCGACGAGGTCGCCTTCCGGATCCTGCTCGGGCAGCAGGTGTCGACAGCCGCGGCGCGCACCCACGGAGCCCGGCTGGTCGCCTCCGTCGGCACCCCGGTCCAGACCGGCATCCCTGGCCTGGATCGGTTGTTCCCCACGGCCGACGCCGTCGCGGAGGCGCCCGACGAGGCTCTGGCGTTTCCCGTGTCCCGCCGCGACACCATCCGTACGCTGGCCCGCGCCCTGGCCGACGGGGACTTGGACCTCTCGGTCGGGGCCGACCGCGACGCCGCACGGGCCGGGCTGGCCGCTCTCAAGGGAATCGGCCCCTGGACCGTCGAGATGATCGCCATGCGAGGGCTAGGAGACCCGGACGCCTTCCCGGCCACGGACCTCGGGGTGATCCGCGCCGCGGGCGAGCTGGGCCTCGACGTCGCGGCGCGATCGGTGCGGTGGCGGCCCTGGCGGTCCTACGCCACCCAGCATCTGTGGGCGCTGACGCCCCACGCCGTCAACACGATCCCGGGACACCCGGGTTGTCAGGAGAAGCCATGAACTACAGCGTGATGCAGTCTCCGATCGGCCCGTTGACGATCGTCGCGACCAACGGGGCGCTCGTCGCGGTCCTCATGGACGGTCACCACCGCTCACCCGTCCCCGAGTCCGCCTGGGGCGAGCGGGTCGACGACGCGCTCCCTGATGCCACCCTGCAGTTGGAGGAGTACTTCGCCGGGAAGCGGCAGGCCTTCGACCTGCCACTGGCACCGTCGGGTACGGGATTCCAGCGCCGGGTGTGGGCGGCGCTCGCCGAGATCCCGTACGGCGAGACCCGTAGCTATGGCCAGATCGCGACGGCGATCGGCCGGCCCGGTGCCTCTCGCGCCGTCGGGATGGCCAACGGCAGGAATCCGGTCAGCATTGTCGTGCCGTGCCACCGTGTGGTGGGGGCAAGCGGCTCGCTCACCGGCTACGCCGGCGGGCCGGAGCGCAAGCAGTTCCTTCTCGACCTTGAGCGGGGGAAGGACTGAGCCCCCGGGAACTCGCATGTCCCAGGGGCCCGATCACGACTGGCGGAGGCGGCGGGATTTGAACCCGCGATGGGGTTGAAGCCCCAAACCCGCTTAGCAGGCGGGCGCCATAGACCGTACTAGGCGACACCTCCAGTGCCGTCACAGCCTAGCCGAGGCCCGAGCGAAGCGGCAAACACCTGGAGTGCGCCCGCACGGGGCGACGGGGGCGTGCGAAGCGCACCCGGTTACACTGGCGCCCAGAAGGAGCCTCAATGACCAAAGACCCCAGGGCCCGACGCGCTGCCCCTGACGAGGGGCCCGCGGAGGCCGGGCCCACGTCCGGCAGCACGCCGTCGCGCGCCTTCGAGTCCGCAGGTGCGCGCCACCCGGGGGCGGACGTCGCCGAGCTTCCCTTCCCAGCCAACGTCCGCCACCGGATGACTGCGGAGGACTCCTCTCAGGAGCCCTCGCTGCGCCGGTCCCTCGGCCTCACCGTCGTCTCCACGCTCGTCCCCGGCCTGGGACTTCTGGGCGCCCGGCGGGGGGCGCTCAAAGCTCTCGGGCTCGTCACGGGGCTGGCTGCCCTGGGGGGCGTCCTCTATCTGGCGTACTGGGCCTCGACGAACACCACCCGGGTGGCCATGCTGGCGGTGAGCCCCGGGTTCCTCACCGCCGTCAGCCTCGCGCTCGTCGCCCTCGGGTTGGTGTGGGTGGCCCTGATCACCCTGACCCAGGTGTCCACGCGCCCACGTCGCCTCTCGAACGGTCGCCGAGCTGTCGGCGCGGTGGTGGTGACGGCGCTGGCGTTCGGTGTCGCGGCCCCGTCGGCCATCGGCGCCCGGTACGCGCGCGACCAGGTGCTGCTGGTGGAGAACGTGTTCACCAGCGGCGAGGACGAAGTGAAGTCCTCCACGCGTCCCACGCTGGATGCCGAGCCGCTCGCCGACCCTTGGGCCGACATCCCGCGCCTGAACATCCTCCTGCTGGGGGCGGACGGGAGCGACTCCAGGGCGGAGCAGGTGGCGGAGTACAGCATCCGCACCGACACCATCATGCTTGCCTCGATCGACACCAAATCCGGCGCGACCACGATCATCCAGATCCCCCGCAACGTCCAGTTCACGCCCTTTCCGGAGGGCAGTGAGATGGCCGAGGCGTTTCCCGACGGCTTCCGCGGCGAGTCCGAGGGCGACTGGTACATCAACAGCATCTGGGCGCATACCGAGCTCGGCTACCCCGACCTCTTCGCAGGCTCCACCTACCGCGGCGCGGAAGCCCTGAAGCAGGGAGTCGAGGGCATCACCGGCCTCAAGGTGGACTACTTCGCGATGCTCAACATCGACGGCGTCCAGCAGCTCATCGACGCCATGGGCGGCGTGACCGTCAATATCAACCAGCGCCTTGCCATCGGCGGCAACTCCGAGGGAATGAAGCCCTCGGGCTACCTCGAGCCCGGGCCGGATCAGCACCTCATGGGATACGAGGCCATGTGGTACGCCCGCAGCCGCCTCGACTACTCGGACTACGACCGGATGGCCAGGCAGTCCTGCCTGGTTGGCGCCATCATCAAGCAGGCCAATCCGGCAACGATGCTGACCCGG
This sequence comes from Propionibacteriaceae bacterium, assembly GCA_027492545.1. Lineage (GTDB taxonomy): Bacteria > Actinomycetota > Actinomycetes > Propionibacteriales > Propionibacteriaceae > Arachnia. The sequence goes on along the minus strand of JAPUEL010000016.1, from coordinate 5,905 downwards.
TACGAGGCGATCGCGGCGGCCTCCTCACAGATGGTGGTCACCGACATTCCGCAGCGCGACCTTCCCGAGATCGTCGACTTGGCTCTACGGGTCAAGGACGGCCAGGTGACCAGGCTCGTATTCTCACCGGGGAAGAACGGATACTCCTACGCCGACCCGGACTTCGACGCTATGCGGGCCGCCGTGGACGAGGCCATCAACCCGGCCACCCCCAGCCCCACCGCGGCACCCTCGGGATCGCCGGCCACGACGACATCCGCCTCGCCCTCCGTCTCACCGCAGCCATCGGCCTCGCCGTCGGCGTCCGAGACCCCGGAGCTGACCGACGGCGCGCAGAACGTGACAGACGCCTGCGCCTGGCACGGCGGCGACAGCGAAGAGGGCTGAGACCTTCCCAGCCCTTCGCGGCTTCCTAGCCCTTCGCGGCCTGGAGGCGGGCGCGGATGTCGGCCAGCACCGCGTCGATCTGGGCGCGGTCACCGCCGGGGAACAGCAGGTGCGTGCGCCGGACGGCGCCGTGGTAGATCGTGACGTGTGAGCCCTCCTGCGACTGCGTCACCTTGCTCACGTCCGCCCACTCCCCCGAGTGCTCCACCCCCGGGCCCACGAGGCGGTAGCCGTCGTCGGTCAGCGTGAACCTGGCCGCGAACCGGTTCATCGACACCAGCGCCATCACCAGGAGCCCCACCCCTGCGGCGAGCAGCAGCGCGCCGACGACCACCAGCGCCACGTGCCAGCCCTGGCTGAGCGCCGCCACGAGCACGACGGCGCCGACCAGATCGGCGACTGCGGCCGTGACGAAGGCCCGCACAGGTGGCTGCGGCTTGATGACGTGGATGCTCTCGGCCATGGCGGCAAGACTACCGAGACGGGCCGCGACACGAGGGACGCCGGGCGTGGCGGCGAGGGTGGGATTCGAACCCACGGAGAGTTGCCCCTCGGCCGCTTTCAAGGCGGCTGCACTAGTCCACTATGCGACCTCGCCAGTGCGCGACCATGCTACCGCCTCTCCACGCCCGGGGTATCGTGGCCTCCCGGCCGGGACGGCCGGTCCGCCGTCGAGAGGGGTAGAGGTGCCGCCGAAGTCACCGCTGCCTACGCGCCACGGGCTCCAGGCCGCGTGGGTGCGCACCCCCGACCGCGACCCCGCCAACCCGCTGCCCTGGCCGACGATGCGCGACTGGTTGGTGCATAAGCTTGCCCCCTCCCCGGAGGACGTCGACGACATGCTGAGCCGGGGCGTCTTCGTCGACGATCGCGGCCGGCCGTGGAGCGGGCGAGAGCCCTACCAACCGCACACCTTCGTGTGGTTCCACCGTGAGCTGCGCGAGGAGGCCCCGGTCCCGGGGGAGTTGACGCTGCTGCACCTGGACGAGCGGGTGGCCGTGTTCGACAAGCCCCACTTCCTCTCCACCATCCCCCGCGGACGTCACGTGATCGAGTCGGCCGTCGTCAGGGCACGCCAGGCGCTCGACCTCCCCGAGCTCTCGGCCGCGCACCGGCTGGACCGCGGCACGGCCGGGGTGCTGCTCATGACGACGGAGAAGCGCTGGAGAGCGGCCTACCACTCGGTGTTCACGCACCGCACGGCCACGAAGACGTACCGGGCCATCGCCCCCGTCGACCCCACGATCACCTTCCCGATGCGGGTGGAGTCCCATCTCGTCAAGCGGGTCGGGACGATGCAGGCCGAGACGTTGGACCTGCCTCCCAACGCCGTCACCGACATCGATCTGCTCGAGGTTCGCGGCGCCCACGCCCTGTACGAGGTGCGCCCGTTGACCGGCAGAACCCACCAGATCCGCGCGCACTTCAACCAGCTCGGCCTCCCGCTGCTCGGTGATCCCCTCTACCCCGAGGTCCTGCCCACCGGGATCGACGACTTCAGCACGCCCCTGCGCCTGCTCGCGTTCCGGTTGGAGTTCCCCGACCCCGTCGACGGCACCCCGCGGTCCTTCGAGAGCCGCAGGGCGCTCGAGTGGCCGGACGGCGGCGTTCGTCGGGGTTAGGCTGGCTCATGGCACTCACCCGCACCCAGGCCTCCGCGGCCCTGCCCGCCTGGCGCTATCTGCTCGGCCGGATGCACCTCACCCTAGATGCCGGTTCCTTCACCGCCGCGCTGAGCCTCGTCAACGAGGTCGCCCAGATCGCCGAGGAGCACAATCACCACCCCGAGATCGACCTGCGGTACTCGAGGGTGCACCTGGCCATGTCCAGCCACGACGCGGGCGGCATCACGGACCGCGACGTGGCGTTCGGCGCGGCCGTGACCAGCCTCATCGAGGAGCGCGGGCTGGAACCGTTGACGGCTGACCTCGCCGTGTTCGAGGTGGCCATCGACGCGCTCGACATCGCCTCGGTCCGGCCGTTCTGGAAGGCGGTCACCGGCTACGACGACGACGGCGCGGAGGGGCTCGTCGACCCCCAGCTGATCGGGCCCCCCATCTGGTTCCAGCAGATGGATCAGCCCCGTCCTCAGCGCAACCGCATTCACATCGACCTCACGCTGCCGCACGACGAGCTCCACACCCGCCTGGATCGGGCCCTCAGCGCGGGGGGCACCCTGCTCAGCGACGCGGCCGCACCCAGCTTCTGGGTCCTGGCGGATCCCGAGGGCAACGAGGTGTGCCTCTGCACCTGGCAGGGGCGAGACGAATGGGACGCCGCCGAAAGCTGACCCCCCGGCCCCTGTGGCAGGCTGGGCGCATGCGCGCAGTGATCGTGGAGACCCCCGGAGACATCGACGCCCTCACCCTCGGCGAGGCACCCACCCCCGCCTGTGGTCCCGGCGAGGTGCTGGTCCGGACGGTGGCGTCGGGCGTCAACCGAGCCGATGTCCTGCAGCGCCAGGGTCACTACCCGCCGCCCCCCGGCGAGAGCGACATCATCGGGCTCGAGGCCTCCGGCGTCGTCGAGGAGGTCGGCGAGGGCGTGACACGGTGGCACCGGGGCGACGAGGTGGTCGCCCTGCTTGCGGGGGGCGGCTACGCCGAGTTCTTCGTCGCCCCCGAGGGGCAGCTCATCGCTCCGCCCCCAGGCGTCGACCTGGTCTCGGCGGGTGGAGTGCTGGAGGTGGCCGCGACGGTGCTGTCCAACCTGCGCGAGGCGCGCCTGAAGGCCGGGGAGGTGTTCCTGGTCCACGGTGGGGCGGGTGGCATCGGCACGTTCGCCACGCAGTACGCCAAGACGCTGGGCGCCACCGTCGTGGCCACCGCAGGGAGCCCGGACAAGCTCGAACACTGCCTGGCGCATGGAGCTGACCACGCGCTCGACTACCACGACGACTGGGTGGCCGCCCTCAAGTCCGCTACGCAGGGCGCCGACGTGATCCTCGACATCATCGGCGCGAAGTACCTCGAGTCCAACGTGGCCGCGCTGAAGAAGCGGGGACGCATCGTCGTGATCGGGCTGCAGGGCGGCGTCAAGGGCATCCTCAACCTGGGAGCCATGCTCTCCAAGCAGGCCACGATCACGGCGACCTCACTGCGGTTCCGGCCCGCCGCCGAGAAGGCGGAGATCTGCGCCGCCGTCGAGGCCGAGGTGTGGCCGATGCTCGCCGACGGGCGGATCAGACTCTCCCCCGAGACGCGGATCCCGTTCGACGAGGTGCGGCGGGCCCACGAGCGGCTGACAAGCGGCGACAACATGGGCAAGATCGTCCTGGTGCACTGACGATCAGCAGGAGGAGTCCGCTGCCGGCCGAGGCCCGAACCTCAACCTTCGCCTCACCTTCCGGGTGACGGATCCGGCCTGTGGTGGCTTGAATGACCCCATGCCTTCCCCGCGCATCCTTCCCCGAGTGCTGCTTGCCGTGGTCCTCGCCGTCTCACTACTACCCGTTGCGAGACCGGCGGCCGCCCTGGACTCTGCCACTTTCATCTCGAAAACCTCCGCGTGGGCCCAGGAGGAGGAACGCCAGTATGGGGTGCCGGCGTCTGTAGCCCTCGCCCAGGCAATTCTCGAATCAGGCTGGGGCGAGTCCTCGCTGACAAAGAACGCGCGCAACTGGTTCGGCATCAAGTGCTCGTCCACGGTGAGTCCGTATCAGAACGGCTGCTACGGCGTCAGCACCACGGAGTACGACTCCAGCGGCAACGCGTACACGACGACGGCACAGTTCCGGAAGTACGACACGGATCAGAACTCGTTCATCGACCACGGCTACTTCCTCAGCCGACTCACCCGCTACGCCAAGGCGTTCAACTACACCAACAACCCGGACCGCTTCATCATGGAAGTGCACCTGGGCGGCTATGCCACGGATCCGCAGTACGCCAACAAGGTGATCAACCTGATGGTCAAGTACAACCTCTACCAGTACAACGTGACCGCACCGGCCACCGGCGCCAGCGAACTGGTCATCAGACCACAGCTCCAGGCCAAGGCAGGCGCGACGGCGTACGTCACCGGCCTGCTCAGCCCAGGCGGCGGCGGTCGTGAGGTCCTGACGCAGGTCTACACCGGCTCCGGGTGGTCGACGGACCAGCGGATCACCACAGGCACCCGCGGCCAGTTCTCGATCCCGCTCACTTTTGGCACGAACACCGTGGGTAACACCACATACCGCGTGCAGGCGGCCTCGTCCGCGGGGACGCTCACCAGCGCCGAGTTCACGGTCGACCGCCTCGCTTCGCTGACAGTCCAGCCCGTCACCGGCGTCTCCGTCGGCGAGAGCGCACACCTGAGGGGGACGGCCGCGGGCCAAGGGGGCCGCACCGTCTCGTCACAGGTCCTGGTGAGCGGCGAGTGGCAGAGCCACACCACGGCGACCGTGAACTCCGACGGCACCTTCGACCTGCCGCTGACCTACGGTCAGTTGACCGCCGGCACGCGCACCTTCCGAGCTCAGCTGGTGACGGCAGCCGGCGCAACGCTGACGTCGGCCCAGGTCAGCGCCACCTGGAGCGACATCGTGATGCCCGGCCCAGCCGGTCCTGAGCAGCGGATCGGGGGCGCCGACCGGTACGAGGTTGCCGTCAACGCGTCACGCTGGCTTCCGAATGTCGACAGCTCACCCGTGGTGGTGGCCTCGGGAGAGGTGTTCACCGACGCGCTCAGCGTGGGTCCGTTGGCCGCTCGAGAGGGCGCGCGCCTGCTGCTCACCCGAGGCGCCTCGCTGCCTCCGTCCGTGTTGGCCGAGCTGAATCGCAGCCGCCCGAGCGCGATCGTGATCGCCGGCGGCCCCGGCACCGTGTCCGACGCGGTGCAGACCGCCCTGGCGGCCTACGCCCCGGTCACCAGGATCGGCGGCACCGACCGGTACGCGGTCGCGGCCGGGGTCGCGGCGCGCGTTCCGGCGAAGCAGGTGGTCGTGGCCTCAGGCGAGTTGTTCTCGGATGCGCTGTCCGCCGGACCCCTCGCCGCCCAGTTCGGTGGGCCGCTACTCCTGGTCCGATCTGGCGAATTGCCCACAGCCACCGCGGACGCGCTGCGCGTCCTCGCCCCGGACTCGGTCATCGTCGTGGGCGGGCCGGCCACCGTCAGCGATTCGGTGCTGGCTGAGATTCAGGCAATCACGGGCGCCCAAACGACGCGCGTGGGCGGAGCGGACCGGTACGAGGTGGCGGCGAACGTGACCCGGCAGTTCTTCGCACAGGCCGACGCCGCCGTGCTCGCGTCAGGCCTCGTCTTCCCGGACGCCCTGAGCGGCACGCCCCTGGCCCACGCCTACGGCGCCCCGATCCTGCTCAGTACCGCGACCTGCTCCTCCCCTCACACCACCGCCGCGATCTCCGTCCTGGCGCCCGCGCACAAGTTCTTCGTCGGCGGGCCCGCATCGGTCACGAGCTCGACGACCCAGTGCGCGTCCTAGCCTCGATCGTTCATGGCGGAGTGAGCGACGCGTGCTGCAGATAGGCCGGAGTGCCTTCTGACTACGGGATACTTGGACATGCGACTGTTCAAA
>JAPUEL010000015.1 GCA_027492545.1 Propionibacteriaceae bacterium | reverse complement strand
CGGCCTTCGCGTTGCGGACGGCGTCCTCGATGCGGTGCTTGCGCTCCTTGAGCTCCACCTCGGTGGCCGCGCCGACCTTGATGACGGCCACGCCGCCGGCCAGCTTGGCGAGGCGCTCCTGCAGCTTCTCGCGGTCGTACTCGGAGTCCGAGTTCTCGATCTCGCGACGGATCTGCGTGACGCGACCCTCGATCTGCGCCGACTCGCCGGCGCCCTCGATGATCGTGCACTCGTCCTTGGTGACCAGGACGGAGCGGGCGGAGCCCAGCAGGTCGAGGGTGACCGTGTCGAGCGACAGGCCCACCTCTTCGCTGATGACCTGCGCACCGGTGAGGATGGCGATGTCGGTCAGCATGGCCTTGCGGCGGTCGCCGAAGCCGGGCGCCTTGACGGCGATCGACTTGAAGGTGCCGCGGATCTTGTTGACGATCAGGCCGGCGAGGGCCTCACCCTCGACGTCCTCGGCGATGACCAGCAGCGGCTTGCCCGACTGCATGACCTTCTCGAGCACCGGCAGCAGGTCCTTCAGGGAGGAGATCTTGCTGTTCGCGATCAGCACGTAGGGGTCGTCCAGGACGGCCTCCATGCGCTCGGGATCGGTGACGAAGTAGGGCGAGATGTAGCCCTTGTCGAAGCGCATGCCCTCGGTCAGCTCGAGGTCCAGCCCGAAGGTGTTGGACTCCTCGACCGTGATCACGCCCTCCTTGCCGACCTTGTCCATCGCCTCGGCGATGATCTCGCCGACGGTGGTGTCAGCGGCGGAGATCGAGGCGGTGGCCGCGATCTGCTCCTTGGTCTCCACGTCGATGGCCATCTCCGCCAGCTTCTCGACGATGGCCGCGACGGCCGCCTCGATGCCCTTCTTCAGGCTCATCGGGTTGGCGCCGGCGGACACGTTGCGCAGGCCCTCACGGACCATCGCCTGTGCCACGACGGTGGCGGTGGTGGTGCCGTCGCCCGCGACGTCGTCGGTCTTCTTGGCGACCTCCTTGACGAGCTCGGCGCCGATGCGCTCGTAGGGGTCCTCCAGGTCGATCTCCTTGGCGATGGACACGCCATCGTTGGTGATCGTGGGGGCGCCCCACTTCTTCTCCAGGACGACGTTGCGACCCTTGGGGCCGAGCGTCACCTTCACCGCGTCGGCGAGGGTGTTCATGCCCCGCTCGAGGCCGCGGCGTGCTTCCTCGTTGAACTCAATCAGCTTTGCCATGGTGTTTCGGGAGTCCTCCCGTCAAGTGGGGCGTGGGCCCCGGGATGTGCAGTGTCTGGTGAACCGCGGTGCCCGCGACGGACGGCTAAGCCTCACCGGCAGTTCGGTAGCACTCAAAGCGTGAGAGTGCTAACCCCATTATTAGCACTCGACACAAGAGAGTGCAAAGACTTTCGCGGGCCGCGGGTCCGCCCAAGCACTAATCTCGACGAGGACGCACCCCTTCGCCTGATCGGAGCCGACGATGGACCTCCCACGACTGCTGCGCACCCTCGCCAACGTGGCCAACCTTTCGACACCCCTCGGGCTCGTCGTGGCGGTCGCGGGGCGCTCGCGGCTACGTCGCCGCGGACACCTCATCGTCGCCGACCGGGCGAGGCTGCCGATCCGCAACGCCGGCGCGGTCACCATCGGCTCGGTGGTGGTGGTGCCCCGTCGGAGCGTGGAGGAGCTGGAGGCCGTGAACCCTGGGCTGATGGACCACGAGGACTCACACGCGTGGCAGTACGCCTACTGCCTGGGGTTGCCGTTCCTGCCGCTCTACGGCCTGGCCACCGCCTGGTCCATGATCCGGACGGGGGACCGGGCCAGCGCCAACCACTTCGAGGTGCAGGCAGACCTGCTCAAGGGCGGGTACCGCAGAAATCCGACGATGCCGCTGGGGTTGGGGCTCCGGAGGCTGGTGGGGGCGCGCAGCCGGTCGGGGTTCTGACGCTCAGTGGTGGAGGCGGCGGGCCGAGCGGGCCGCCTGCCGCTGGGAGCGCATCCGGCGCAGCCGCTTCACCAGCAGAGGCTTGTAGGCGAGAGCCTCCGGAGTGTCGATCAGGAGATTGAGGTGCTGGTAGTACCGCGCCGAGGACAGCGAGAAGTGCTCCATGATGGCCTGGTCCTTCGGCACCGTCGAGGTGAACCAGCTGTCCTCGAAGTCGAGGATGGCGGCGTCACGGTCGGCCAGTGCGGCCGGCTCGATCACGGTGAGGGCTTCAGACATGCCGCCCAGTCTAAACCTGAATCACACGAGTGTCATTCAGGACGCCGAGGGCGAGCCGGCACCGCCGTCGGCGGGGCGCGGTAGAGTCGAGGTCGCCCTGGCCCCACACCTTGAGGACTCGACAACCATGCGCCGACTCACCGGCCACGTCCAGCATTTCGCCTGGGGAAGTCACACGGAGATCCCGTCGATCCTCCGCCGTGACCCGGACGGCCGGCCGTGGGCCGAGTACTGGCTGGGCACCCACCCGGGCGGACACGCGTTCCTCGAGGACGGCCGGGCGCTGGCGGACCTCATCCAGGACCAGCCGCACGTCCTGGGCGCAGCCACGGAGACCCAGTTCGGGGCGAGGCTGCCGTTCCTCATGAAGATTCTCTCGGCGTCCTCGCCGCTCAGCCTCCAGGCCCACCCGTCGCGCGAGCAGGCCGAAGTGGGTTACGCCCGGGAATCGCTGCTGGGCCTTCACCCGAGCGACCCGGTGCGTTCCTTCAAGGACGACTGGCCCAAGCCTGAGGCCATCGTGGCCCTCACCCCGTTCGAGGGGCTGCTGGGCTTCCGGGACCCCGTCAAGACCGCCGGCCTGTTCGAGGGCCTGGGCGTGGCTGACGAGCTCGCCTCGGTCATCGGCCCGCTGAGGGACCGCCGAGACGCCCCCGCGCTCCAGGAGGTGTTCCTCGACGTCCTGTCCCTGGACGAGCGGCGCTACCTCGTCGACCTGGTGCTGGCGGCCTCCGTCGAGCGCCTGCACGCGCCGGGCAGCCTCGGCGAGTTCGCCCGCACCGCCGTCGAGCTGGACGAACACTTCCCCGGCGACCCCGGGATCCTGGCGGCCCTGCTCATGAACCGCTTCGCGCTCCAGCCCGGTGAGGCCGTCGCGCTGGAGGCCGGGGTCATGCACGCGTACCTGCGCGGCACCGGAGTGGAGATCATGGCCAACTCGGACAACGTCATGCGCGGCGGCCTCACCAGCAAGCACATCGACGTCGACGGCCTGCTGCAGGTGGTGGGCTTCGAACCCATGACCCCGCAGGTGCTCCTCGCCGCCGGCGCGGACGGGGTCTACGTCTACCCCACCTCGTTCCCCGAGTTCGAGCTGTGGCTGGTCGCCCCGTGCGACGACGGCACGCTCACGCTCCCCCGGCAGGACTCCGGCCGCATCGCCCTGGCCACCGACGGGTCCTTCACGCTGCACGGCGACGGCTCCCCACAGCTCCTGGAGTCAGGTGACGCGGTGTTCGTCCCGGCGCACGAGCAGGTGATGGTCCGGGGCCGCGGCCGCCTCTTCGTGGCCGCCTCCGGGGCTTAGGTTTCGCGTTGGGCGACGGTCCGGCACAATAGGGGCGCCCGCCTCCTTAGCTCAGCGGCCAGAGCGCTCGCCTTGTAAGCGAGTGGTCGAGGGTTCGACTCCCTCAGGAGGCTCCAGCCCGACGGGTTTGTGGGCCCGGGTCGCGGCCACCAGAATGGCCCCATGACCGAACCCAGCAAGTGGGCGCGCATCATCGCCGCCGACCCAGACCACTCCCAGCGCTACATCGAGCGCTTCAAGATCATGGAGGCGGCCGGCCACGACCTGGGCGGAGAGGCGCGCACCGTCGACGCGATGGTGCCCCGAGGCTCACGGATCCTCGACGCCGGCTGCGGGCCGGGCCGCGTCGGCGGCCGGCTGCACGCGCTGGGCCACGTGGTGGTCGGCGTGGACGTGGATCCTGCCCTCATCCAGGCCGCCGAGATCGACCATCCCGGGCCCACCTGGCTGGTGGGAGACCTCGCGGAGCTCGACCTCGCCGCCGAAGGCGTGGAGGGGGACTTCGACGTGATCATCTCGGCCGGCAACGTGATGGGCTTCCTCGCCCCCTCAACCCGGGTGGAGGTCCTGCGGCGCTTCGGGACCCACCTGGCCGAGGACGGCCGGGCCATCGTCGGCTTCGGCGCCGGCCGCGGCTACGAGTTCGCGGACTTCTTCGCCGACCTCGACGCCGCCGGCCTGCGGCTGGACCTGGCGCTGTCCACGTGGGACCTGCGCCCCTTCACCGCGCAGTCGGACTTCCTCGTCGCGCTCTGCTGCCGGGCCTGAGCCTCTTCAGGCCGGATCCGCGAGCACCTGGCAGGACCACGGGGCCAACTCGAGGGCCGCTCCTGCCCGGTGTTTCGCCCCGCTGACGAGATCCATCACCGCGTGCGGCACCGTGGCGGCTGCCGGGTCCTCGCTCCAGTTGTGCAGGAACCAGATCCGTCGCCCGTCTGACTGACCGGACATGACGGTGACCGGTTCGTCGCGCGCCCACTCCCCCGCCTTCGGCGACGGCACGAGCATCCGGAACAGGTCCTCGGCCAGGGCCGGGTTGGGGACCGTGCCCACGCCCACCACGCTGCCGTCGCCGTGCCGACGGCGGGTGACGGCCGCGAAGTCTCCGAAGCGCCTGTGGTCATAGCGGACCAGCACCTCGGCGTCCGTCGGCAGGTAGCCGTCCAGCCACCTCGTGGCACGGGCGCCCTCGGAGAGTTCCATCCCCTCGCCGATCAGCGCGAGCGGGGCGTCGAGGTTCGAGAACTCCTCGTAGGTGAGACCGGCCGCGTCGTGCAGGCGGTAGGGCGCGACGGCGTACCTGGCCCTGGCCTCCAGGTCGCCGTAGCCGGTGCGCGGGCCGATCACGAGGGTGCCGCCGTTCTCCGCGTAGCGGGCCATCCGCGCGAGGTCATGGCCGCTGGCCACGAACTGCGACGCCGCCACCAGCACGGGATACCGCTCGGCCAGCTCCTCCGCTGACATGGACCGGAACTGCTCCGTGTGGAGGAACCGCACCTGCGCACCCGCGTCGACGGCGCCGCGCTGGAAGGCGCCGACGATGTCGTGGTAGGCCGTGCGGCGAGGCGTGCCGCCCCCGTCGTTGAGCGGCGGGGTGAACTCATAGTGCTGCTTGGTGGGGGTGTCCCAGAGGATGGCGACGTCCGCGTCCGGCACGTAATCGTCCAACTGCGGGCCGATCGCGGCCAGCACCTCACCCAGCCGCGACACCTCCTCGTAGACCCGGCCCGGCACCTGCGAGTGCGGGAGCACGCCGCCCCAGTAGGTCTCGGTGCCGAAGTGGAGGGTGTGCCAGTGCCAGTACTCGACCATCGCGGCGCCGCGGGCGACGAGGGCCAGGCCCGCCTGGATCAGCTGGCCGGGGTAGGCCGGGTAGTTGGCCGAGGCCCATTGGATGGCCTGAGCGTTGGTCTCGGTGACCAGGAAGCGGCGCTGCTGCAGCGCGTAGGACCGGTCGGCCAGCTCCAGCAGCCCGTGGACGCCGGTGCGCACCCACGGCTCGGGGCGCTCGAGGGCGGAGCCCCAGGCAAGGTGATCCTGCATCGCGTAGTAGGCGTTGGCGGCCGCGACATCCAGGCCCGCGCTGACCTGGCCCTCGTCGACGGTGGGGCGGTCGAAGGCCACGCAGGTGGTCACGAACTGGTCCTCGCGGGCGTATTCACGCACGATGTCGCGCTGCCAGTGGATGAACTCCGTGGTGCACTCGTTCTGGAAGGTCCGCCATGCAAGGTCGTACTGGGGCTGGGCGTTGCCGTCGGGGCGCCAGAGCTCGGACCACTGGTTGATGCGGTGGGACCAGTAGGTGAGCCCCCACTCCTCGTTCAGCCGGTCGACGGTGTGGTACCGCTTCTCGAGCCACCCCAGGAAGCGCACGAAGGTGCCGTGGTTGTGCAGCGGCATGACGCCCGGCTCGTTGTCCACCTGGTAGCCGATGACCGCCGGATGGTCCGCGTAGCGGGCGACGACCTTGCGGATGATCCGCTCCGCGTGGAACAGGAACGCGGGGTGGGTGATGTCGATCTCCTGGCGCGCCCCCCAGGGGTGACGCTGGCCGGTCTGCGGCTCGCCCGCGATCTCCGGGTAGGCGTGCGCCAGCCACGGCGGGGCCGCGTACGTGGGGGTGCCGAGGATCACGCCGATCCCGCGCTGGTGTGCCCCGTCGAGGACGGGCTGCAGCCAGTCGAGGTTGAATTCACCGTTGCTCGGTTCCCAGGTGCTCCACGTGGACTCGCCCACCCGGATCACGGTGAAGTGGGCGGCCTGCATGAGGTCGAGATCCCTGGTGGGGTCATCCGTGGGCTGGTACTCGAGGTAGTAAGCGGCGCCGAAGCGCACGCCGGAGGGGCGGTGGGCCTGAGGCGTCATTGCTGCTCACGCGCCTTTCGACGTTGGTTGAGGACGGTGGTCACGATAATGAAGACGATCAGCCCGATGGCCACGTAACCGGCGATCCGGGCGTAGGCGTCGAGGACCGCGACCGCGGAGTCTCCGAGGCGCCAGCCCATGAGGAAGAAGGCGACCAACCACAGCGTCGAGGCGATGTAGTCGTAGACGAGGAACCGCCTCAGGCTCATGCCCGACGCGCCGGCCAGCACGAACACCACCTGCATGAGCGGGAGGGGCATGGGGATGTACGCCACGAGGAAGCCGAGCGGGCCGGCCTTCTCCGCCCAGCGCTCCGCCCTGGCGTAGGCGCGGGCCGCACGCTTGGACTGCCCTGACCAGACCTCGATCATCCCGCGGCCCCACAGCTTGCCCGCCCACCAGTAGATCCAGTCGAACTTGAGGCTGAGGATCGACGCGACGACCAGCACGACGGGCCAATGGGGCATCTCCCCCGTCGACGCGATGGCCCCGCTGGCCGCGACGGCGGTGCGGCCGCCGGTGATCATGGCCAGCCAGTCAGGGGCCGTGGCGAGCAGCCAGGCACGGGTGGGCAGCAGGATGAGTCCGAACACGCCGACGACGCCGAACCAGGCCAGGCAGGCGATGTCCTGACGGCCCGGCTCCTTGCGCCAGGGCATGCCGTCGGCCTCCCACCAGGCGGGTTCCGCGTCCTCGGGCGGCGTCGGTTCGGGGGCGACGGGGCTCGTCGGCCCCACCGCGGCGTCGTCTCGGCGCTGCTCATCGGTCACGGGTGAATGGTACGTCGACAGCGGCCGACGCCCCTGGGCTCCTGTCCGGCGCCGCCCCAACCTTGAAGCTGTCCTCCCATTCTTCGGGCCCCCGGTGTGGAATCCGCGGGCCCGACGTGTAAAGTTCGGTCCCAGGAACACCTGAATACAGGTTCCTATCCACTACGGATCGTCGGGCACGTACCTGCCCGTGGAAAGGAATATGGCTATGGCCACAGTTAGCTACCGCGACGCCTCCCGGGTCTACCCCGGCACCGATCGCCCCGCCGTCGACAAGCTGAACCTCGAGATCGAGGACGGCGAGTTCATGGTTCTCGTCGGCCCCTCGGGTTGCGGCAAGTCCACCTCCCTGCGCATGCTGGCCGGCCTCGAAGAGGTCAACTCCGGCTCGATCTTCATCGGGGACCGCGATGTCACCGACCTTCCCCCGAAGGACCGCGACATCGCCATGGTCTTCCAGAACTACGCGCTCTACCCGCACATGACCGTCGCTGACAACATGGGCTTCGCGCTCAAGATGCAGAACGTGCCCAAGGCTGACCGCGAGCGTCGCGTCCAGGAGGCCGCGAAGCTGCTCGGCCTCGAGGACTTCCTCACCCGCAAGCCGAAGGCCCTCTCCGGTGGCCAGCGTCAGCGCGTCGCCATGGGCCGCGCCATCGTCCGCCAGCCGCAGGTCTTCCTCATGGACGAGCCGCTGTCGAACCTCGACGCCAAGCTGCGCGTCTCCACCCGCACCCAGATCGCCGCGCTGCAGCAGCGCCTCGGCGTCACCACCGTCTACGTGACCCACGACCAGGTCGAGGCCATGACGATGGGTGACCGCGTCGCGGTGATGAAGGACGGCATCCTCCAGCAGGTCGACACCCCGCTGGCCCTCTACGACGCGCCGAAGAACCTGTTCGTCGCCGGCTTCATCGGCTCGCCCGCCATGAACCTGATCTCCGGCAAGCGCGTCGAGGACGGCGTCCAGGTCGGCGACTACGTCGTGCGCGTCACCCGCGAGACCCTGGCCAAGGCCGCCAACGGCGAGGACACCCTCACCATCGGCATCCGTCCCGAGGCGTTCCGCGTCGCGGACGAGGGCATCGGCCTCCACATCGCGGTCGTCGAGGAGCTCGGCGCCGACTCGTTCCTGTACGGCACGCTGGCCAGCGCCCACGAGGACGAGATCACGAGCGAGCAGCAGTTCGTCGCCCGCGTCGGCGCCCGCACCGCACCCCACAAGGGTGAGGTCGTCCGCCTCGCGGCGGCTCCTGAGGCCGTCCACGTGTTCAGCAACAAGACGGAGGAGCGCCTCTCCTGAGCGCGCGATCGCTCTCCTGAGAGCGAAATCCTTCTGTAGTGGAGCCCCGGTTCGCCGGGGCTCCACTATTTTTCAGGGGTCTGTACAGAGGAGCGATTGATGGCTGAGCTTGGACGCTGGACCCGGGGCATGCGGGCGGGGCTGGGTGCCGACGGCGCCTATGGCGCCGTCGTGCCCCCGCTGTACCTGAGCACGAACTTCACCTTCCACGGCTTCGACGAGCCCCGCGAGTACGACTACACGCGCTCCGGCAACCCCACCCGCGACGTCCTCAACGACGCCCTGGCCGCACTGGAGGGCGGGGCCGGCGCCACGAGCGTAGCCACGGGCCTGGCGGCCATCACGCTGGTGGCCGAGGCCTTCATCCCCGCGGGGGGCCGGGTCGTCGTCCAGCACGACGCGTACGGCGGCACCTGGCGGCTGTTCACCTTCCTGGCCTCGCAGGGGCGGTTCGAGGTGGACTTCGTCGACTTCAACGACGGCGCGGCCCTGGACCAGGCCCTGGGCCGCTCCCCCGCCCTGGTGTGGATCGAGACGCCGTCGAATCCGCTGCTGCGGATCACCGACATCGCGGCCACGGCGGCCCGGGCGCACGCCGTCGGCGCCCTCGTCGCGGCGGACAACACCTTCCTCTCGCCGCTGCTCCAACGCCCGCTGGAGCACGGGGTGGACATCGTCGTTCACTCCACCACCAAGTTCATCAACGGGCACTCGGACGTCGTGGGGGGCGCCGCTGTCGCGGCGGATCCCGAGGTCCACACGAAGCTGCGGCTGTGGGCCAACGCGTTGGGGCTCACGTCGAGCCCCTTTGACGCGTACCTCACCCTGCGCGGGCTGCGCACGCTCGACGCCCGGCTGCGCGTGCACGAGTCCAACACCGCCGCCCTGGTGCGGCTGCTGGACGGGCACCCGGCGGTGGCGGCGCTGCACTATCCGGGCCTGGCCTCACACGCCGGCCACGACGTCGCCGCCCGGCAACAGAGCGGCTTCGGCTCACTCGTGTCGTTGGATCTGGCCGGCGGCGTCGACGCGGTGCACCGGTTCCTGGACGGGCTGCAGGTGTTCCACCTCGCCGAGTCGCTCGGCGGGGTCGAGTCGCTGGTGTGTCACCCGGAGACAATGACGCATGCCGGCATGACGCCTGAGGCCCGCGAGATCGCCGGGATCGGCGGTGGGCTGTTGAGGCTGAGCGTCGGCATCGAGTCCGAGGAGGACCTCGTAGCCGTGGTGGCTGAGGCGCTCGAGCGAGCAGGCGGGGCCCCTGCCGACTAGACTCGGCCCGTGCCCCGGTTCCTCGCTGCCAAGCCCGACGCGGACCTCCTCCAGTTGCCCTGGCAGGTCCCGCTGCTGGAGTGGCCCGCGCGCCATCTCGTCGCTCTGCCCCGCGGCATCTCGCGGCACGTGGTGCGTTTCCTGGCGGTCGGCGAGGAGATCTTCGCGGCCAAGGAGATCCTCGAGGAGGTGGCGGTGCAGGAGTACCGCATGCTGACCGAGCTCAAGCGCCTCGGAGTGCCGTCGGTGGACCCCGTCGGCGTGGTCCTGGGCCGCGTGGACGCCGACGGTGACCCGCTGGACCCCATCCTCCTGACCCGCCACCTCCCGTTCTCCCTGCCCTACCGCTCGCTGTTCTACCCGGGAGTCAAGCACGAGACGGTCAACCGGCTGCTGGACGCGATGGTGGCCCTGTTCGCGCGCCTGCACCTCACGGGCTTCTACTGGGGCGACGTGTCGCTGTCGAACATCCTGTTCCGCCGCGACGCGGGCGAGTTCGCGGCCTATCTGGTCGACGCCGAGACCGGCGAGCTGCACGACACGCTCACCCCAGGTCAGCGCGCGCACGACCTGCAGATCGCGCGCACCAACCTGTTTGGCGAGTTCCTGGATCTGGAGGCCGGCGGCATCCTCGACGCGTCGCTGGATCCCCAGTGGCTCGTGACCACCATCGAGGACCGCTACCAGCAGCTCTGGGCCGAGCTCACGGGCGAGGAGGAGTTCGACGGCTCGGAGCTGTACCGGCTCGAGGGTCGCGTGCGGCGCCTCAACGCGCTGGGCTTCGACGTGGCCGAGATCGACGTCGACGCCTCCCCCGACGGCCGCACCATCCGGATGCGGCCGAAGGTGGTGGAGGCAGGCCACCACACCCGTCGCCTCATGCGCCTCACCGGCCTGGACGCGGAGGAGCACCAGGCCCGCCGCCTGCTCAACGACATGGACACCTTCCGGGCCAAGAACGCCCCCCACGCGGCGGAATCGGTCGCGGCGCACAAGTGGCTCGTCGAGGTGTTCGAGCCGGCCGTCACCCGCATCCCGGCGGACCTGCGGGCCAAGCGAGACGCGGCCCAGTTCTTCCACGAGGTGCTGGACTACCGCTGGTACCAGTCGCAACGCGAGAACCGTGAGGTCCCCACGGAGGAGGCTGCGGCCGGCTACATCCACGAGGTGCTGACGCAGCTTCCTGACGAGGAGATGATGAACGTCGAGCCCGTCGGCAGCGAGCTGGCCAACAAGTACGACCCCTCGCACGGGTACGCCGACGACAACGACGAGAAGCCGTACGACCCCTGGGAGGACGGCGCCAACGACCCGGACATCCCGGTCATGGCGGGCTTCGACATCAACGCCCTCCGCGCCAAGGCGGAGAAGAAGGCCAAGAAGAAGGGCTGACGGCGGGCGGCCTGCGCCGCCGGTCGTCCGCTCACTGCCTCCGGGCGTGCACCCTCTCGATGAAGCCGTGGTGCAGCCGGTCGGCGGCCACCACCTCCAGGCGCATGGACTCGACGACCAGCCGCGGCCTGCGCGTGAAGTGCTCGCCCTGCAGCGGGATCGTCACGGCCTGGAGCAACCACTGACCCACGCGGAACACCGGGTTGGTGGAGCCCACGTGATCGGCCAGGAGGAGGCTGCCACCGGGCCGAAGCACCCGCACCATCTCCTCGATGCCCCTGCGGTGGTCCTCGAACCCGCACAGCGAGTAGGTGCACACCACGGCGTCGAAGGACCCGTCGTCGAACGGGAGGTCCTGACCATCGCCCACCCGGGCGTCGACGTCGAGCCCCAGCTGGGTCATCCTCCGGCGCGCCACGGCGAGCATGCCCTCGCTCAGCTCGACCGCGGTGAGGCGGGTGTCGCGGCCGTAGTGGGGCAGGTTGAGACCGGTGCCGATGGCCACCTCGAGCACGTCGCCCCTCGCCCGCTCCCCCACCCAGGCACGGCTCGCGGCCAGGTAGCGCCGCTCCAGGGGCGCGATCCGCTCGTCGTACCGCTCCGCCCCCTCATCCCAGTGGTGACGGAGTCTCTCCTCGCGCGCTGTCGGCATGGACCAAGTAGACCACCGCTCGGCCAGGGGATCGCATTGAGCCGGACACGGCTCCCAAGGCGACGGTTTGAGCACGACTTCGGACTCGCTTGGCTTTTAACGTTCCATATCGTCGTTTTGGCCGTTGACTCCGAAACCGTGCTCAACGCAAGGAACCCGAGCGGCCAAGGACCCCCGCGGGCCCGACCGCAACAGCCCCTAGGCGCAGCCGTCGGGGCCGCAGGCCTCACCCGTGGCGCCGTCGATCGTGATCAACCCGGCAGTCCGCTCCGACCACGACAATTCCAGCGCCTGGAGGAACACCTCAGGGGGCTGCGCGCCGGAGACCCCGTACTTGCCGTCAAAGACGAAGAACGGCACTCCGCGCACGCCGATGGCCGCGGCCTCGGCGATGTCGCGGGCGACGGCGTCGTCCAGGTCGTCCGAGCCGACGGCGGCGCGGGCCTGGTCGGCGGTCAGCCCGGCGGCCTCTGCCAGGTCGGTCAGCACCTCGACGTCGCCGATGTTGAGACCGCCCTCGAAGTGGGCCGACAGGAGAGCCTCCTTCAACCGGTCGGTGCGGCCGGCCCCGTCGGCTTCATCCGCCCGCTTGGCCGCCTGCAGGACGCGGTGCGCGCGGCGCGAGTTGGCGACCACCAGGGCGTCGAAGTCGTAGTCGAGCCCCTCGCCGGCAGCCTGCTCGGTCACGTGCCGGACCATCCCCTCGACGGAGTGGACCGGCAGGCCCTTCGCCGCCACCAGGTACTCCACCTCGCTGCGATGGTCATGGTCCGGAAGCGACGGGTCCAGTTGGTAGCTCCGCCAGTGCACCGTCACCTGCTCCCGCTGGGGAAACTGGGCTAGCGCGCGCTCGAAGCGGCGCTTGCCGATGTAGCACCAGGGGCAGGCGATGTCGGACCAGATCTGTACGTCGAGGCTCACCGCTCCAGGATAGTACATCTTTCAACCAGCTCGTGCCCGGCGGCTTCCCGGGCTGCCGCCCAGTAGACTCCCGTGTTGTGACGCTCAAGCTCTATGACACCGCAACCCGCACCGTCCGGGACTTCGTCCCGATGACGGCAGGCAAGGTGTCGATCTACCACTGCGGGCTCACGGTCCAGGCGTCGCCGCACCTCGGGCACATCCGCAAGGAGGTGGTCTTCGACGTCCTCCGCCGGTGGCTCGAGCACGAGGGCCTCACGGTCTCCGTCGTGGCCAACGTCACCGACATCGACGACAAGATCCTCGCCAAGTCCGCCGAGGCGGGCGTCGAATGGTTCGCCCACGCCTACCACTTCGAGCGCGAGCTGCACGACGCCTACGCCTCGCTCGGCTGCAAGCCCCCCACCTACGAGCCCCGCGCCACCGGCCACATCCCGGAGATGATCGAGCTCACCGAGACGCTCATCGAACGCGGCCACGCCTACGCGGCGCCGGACGGATCCGGCGACGTGTACTTCGACGTCAAGAGCTGGCCCCGCTACGGCGAGCTGTCCGGCATGAAGGTCGACGAGATGGAGGCGGCGGCCGACGCCGACCCCCGAGGGAAGCGCGACCCCCGAGACTTCGCGCTGTGGAAGGGCCACAAGCAGGGCGAGCCCGCGACGGCGTCCTGGCCCTCGCCGTGGGGCCGCGGGCGGCCGGGTTGGCACCTGGAGTGCTCCGCCATGGCCGGAAAGTACCTCGGTGACACGTTCGACATCCACGGCGGCGGGGTGGACCTGCGCTTTCCCCACCACGAGAACGAGCTGGCGCAGTCGGCCGCGGCGGGCAAGGGTTTCGCGCGCTACTGGATGCACAACGCCTGGGTCACCATGGCCGGCGAGAAGATGAGCAAGTCCCTCGGCAACACCGCGCTCGTCTCCGAGGTCACGAAGGCCTACAACCCGCGCGCGGTGCGCTTCTTCCTGCTCGCGCCCCACTACCGCTCCACCATCGAGTTCTCCCCCGCCGACGACGGCACCCGGGGGTCGCTGACGGAGGCGGAGAAGGCCATCGAGCGCATCGACTCCTTCGTCGAGCGCTCGCGGGAGTTCCTGCCTGAAGGCTTCTACGCATACGCGCCCGCCGAGGCGCCGGAGTACGTGGCGTTCACCGAAGCGATGGACGACGACCTGGGCACCCCGGCGGCAACCGCCGCACTGTTCGACGCGGTTCGCGCCGGCAACCAGGCGATCGCCCATGGCGACACGGCCAGGGCCGAGCTCTACGCCGTCCTCGTCACCGGCATGCTCGGCGTCTTCGGCATCCACCCCGACGGCCCGGAGTGGCGCGGCCAGTCCACGGGCGACGACCTCACCCCCGTCGTCGACGGCCTCGTCGCGGCGCTCCTGGACCAGCGGGCCGCCGCGCGCGCGGCGAAGGACTGGGCCGCCGCCGACGCCATCCGCGACACCCTGGCAGGCCTCGGCCTTGAGATCACAGACACCCCCACCGGCCCCCGGTGGAGCTTGGAGAAGAAGTAGATGGCAGGCAATTCCTCGCGCCGAGGCGCGACCAGCAAAGGCAAGAACAAGGCGGCCGGCTCCGGCGGCCGCATCCGGCGATCCCTCCAGGGTCGCGGACCCACCCCCAAGGCGGAGGACCGGACCTACCACAAAGCGTACAAGTCGAAGCAGGCCGCCGAGCGCAAGCAGCAGGGCCGCCCCCGCTCCACGAAGACGCCCGCCGGGGCGGACTGGGTGGTGGGACGCAACCCCGTCTACGAGGCGCTGACGGCCGGCCTGCCCATCAAGCAGGCCTACGTCGCCGAGGGCGCCGAGCGCGACGACCGCCTCCGCGACATCCTCAAGTTCACCGCCGAGCACGGGGTCCCGCTGCTCCAGGTCACCCGCGCCGAGCTCGACCGGGTGACCGGCGGCCTGGTGCACCAGGGCGTGGCGGTCCAGCTCCCCGCCTACGAGTACGCCGACGCCGAGGACGTGCTGGCAGACGCGCTGGACGTCGACGGCATCGTGGTGGCGCTCGACGGCGTGACCGATCCCCGCAACCTGGGCGCGATCGTGCGCTCCGCGGCGGCCTTCGGCGCCCAGGGCGTGATCATCCCGTCGAGGCGCTCCGCGTCGATGACCGCCGCGGCCTGGAAGACGTCGGCCGGCGCCGCGGCTCGCCTGCCCATCGCGATGGCCACCAACCTCAACCGTGCGCTCGAGCAGGCGTCGAAGATGGGCTTCACCATCATCGGCCTGGCCGGCGAGGGCGAGGTGCCGGTCTCCGGCGCCCCCGGTGTCGACGGGCCCCTGGTCATCGTCGTCGGCTCGGAGGACGAGGGCCTGGCGCGGCTGGTGCGTGAGCACTGCGACGCGTTGGTCTCCATCCCCATCGCCAGCGGGATCGAGTCCCTCAACGCGTCCGTCGCGGCCGCTGTGGCGCTGTACGAGGTGAGTCAGCAACGCTCCGGGATGACGCCGTCCGAGTGACGCGGCGCCGTCCAGCCGCCAGCCCCGGGAGCGCCCCGGGGCTGTGGGAGGACTAGATTTGGTCCCACACCCCGTGAACCCAAGGAGAACTGTGAGCGATATCCAGTCGATCTCGTCGGCCTACCGGACCCTGCTGGGCATGATCGAGCAGGTTGAGCCCCGCATCGCGCAGGCGACGCGGCAGGAGCTCACCGATCAGCGCGCGTCGCTGAAGCTCATCGCGTCCGAGAACTATGCCAGCCTCCCGGTGCTCGCCACCATGGGTACCTGGCTGAGCGACAAGTACGCCGAGGGCACCGTCGGGCACCGGTTCTACGCGGGATGTCAGAACGTCGACACGGTGGAGGCCGTCGCGGCCGAGCACGCCCGCGAGCTGTTCGGGGCAGAGTACGCCTACGTCCAGCCCCACTCGGGCATCGACGCGAACCTCACCGCATACTGGGCCATCCTTGCCCACAAGGTGGAGTCCCCCGCCCTGGCCGAGTTCGGTGCCAAGGGCGTGGCAGAGCTGTCCGAGGCCGACTGGGAGACCCTCCGCCGCCGGTTCGGCGACCAGCGCCTGCTCGGAATGTCGCTCGACGCGGGCGGTCACCTCACGCACGGCTTCCGGCCCAACGTGTCGGGCAAGATGTTCCACCAGCGCTCCTACGGCACAGACCCCGAGACGCAGCTGCTGGACTACGACGCGCTCGCCGCCCAGGCGCGGGAGTTCAAGCCGCTGATCCTGGTGGCCGGCTACTCCGCCTACCCGCGGCGGGTGAACTTCGCCACGATGCGAGAGATCGCCGACGAGGTGGGCGCCGTGCTGATGGTGGATATGGCCCACTTCGCGGGCCTGGTGGCCGGCAAGGTGTTCACCGGCGACGAGGATCCGGTGCCCCACGCCCACGTCGTCACCACCACCACGCACAAGTCGCTGCGCGGCCCGCGCGGCGGCATGGTCCTGGCCACAGCCGAGTTCGCACCCTCCGTGGATCGCGGCTGCCCGCTGGTGCTGGGCGGCCCGCTGTCCCACGTCATGGCCGCCAAGGCCGTGGCGCTGGCGGAGGCCCGCACCGCCGAGTTCCGCACCTACGCCCAGCAGGTGGCCGACAACGCGAAGGCGCTCGCCGAGGGCCTGATGCGTCGCGGTGTGAAGCTCGTGACGGACGGCACCGACAACCACATCGTGCTGATGGACGTGCGCTCGTTCGGGCTCACGGGCCGGCAGGCGGAGGCCGCGCTGCTCGAATCGGGCATCGTCACCAACCGCAACGCCGTCCCCCACGACCCCAACGGCGCCTGGTACACCACCGGAGTGCGCCTCGGCACCCCCGCGCTCACCTCGCGGGGCTTCACCGAATCGGACATGGACGCCGTCGCGGACATGATCTCCGGTGTCCTAACCTCCACCACGCCCACGACGACGAGCGCCGGGACCCCGAGCAAGGCCAAGTACGAACTCACCGACGACGCCCGCGAGGGCTCGCTGGCGGAGGCGGACCGCCTGCTGCGGATGCACCCGCTGTACCCCGGGTTCGAGCTCTAGGACTCAGCGGGAGTACAGCGCGCCCTGCACGGTGTTGATGAACTGGGTCATCGACGCCGGCAGGTCCTGCAGGTGCCAGGTGCTCGGCGCGTGGTACCAGTCGAGCGCGGCGGGATCCGGGACCGTGTCGTCGTCGTCCGCGGCGACCATGGCTGCCAGCCAGCGGTCCCTCCCGCCCAGCACCACGGTGTAGCCGAGCAGCCGTGAGATCTCCTCGAGTTCACGTCCGCGCGGCATCTCCGTCGTCGAGTGGGTGGTCAGGAGGGCGGACAGCGCCCCCAGCCCGCCGAGAAGGGCAGCCCCCGCGGCGGTCCGGCGCGGCATCCGGTCCGCCACCCACACCACCGCGGCGCCCACGGCCAGCAGCACGAGTGCCACGAGCCCGAGCGTGCTGAACGCGACCAGCGCAACGGCCGCAAGGGCGGCCAGGCCCAGCACCACGTACCCCTTGGTCCGCCAGGAGGAGCGGGTCGAGTCCGGGCGCTGCTCGAACCAGCCGCGCGCCACCACGTCGTCGTAGAGGGCATCCTGGATCCGCTCGATGCGGTCGTCGAGGCGTTCGGACAGCCGCGACACCAGCGTCGGCTCGCCCTCCGGGGCGACCGCCGCGAGCAGTTCCTTCTCGAAGCCGGCCAGATCTTCGGCGGGCGCGCCGGTGCCTTCCAGCGTCCAGTCCAGCAGTCCGTGGCTCGGCCGCGGCAGCTCGGTGATGCGCAGGTGGCCGCGGACGGCGAGATCCACCAGCGTGGCGGTCACGTCGACGGGGTCCACCCGCTCGTCTGCGACCGTGCCCACGTGGCCCGGCCGCACGCCCTCCGGCACCCGGAAGACCGACTCGCCCTGCCCGACGGGGGTGAAGGAGCCGATGGCCCGAGCCTCGGCGGGTGCCGAGTCCCTGCCCGCCCGCCGATGGAGGAGGTAGACCGCGGCAGCGCCCAGTAGCGCCGCCCCCAGCGCGGCCAGCACCGACGGCCAGGACACCTCGAACGCGCGGTCCAGGCTCCACCGCTCCTGCACGTCCGCCGTGGGCGCGACCTCGGCGGCGGGGTACGCCACCGTGAGGACCACCTCGTCGCCGGGGGCGCGGGGGCCGTCCTGGAAGGCTGCGTCGGGTAGGTCGAAGGTGCCGCCGAGGAGGGCAGCGCACCGGCCCACCGTGCCGCGCGGGCCGGCCGAGCAGTCCATCATCTCGGGAGTGGTGGGCCCCTCGACGCTGCCCTCGACCAGGGTGAGGCCCACGGGGAGGCCCTGGATGAGCGGCCACTCCATCACGGTGAGCGCTTCGTCCTGCCCCTGCTCGCTACGCGTGGCGCCGTCGACCTCGTAGGTCAGCATGACCGGGCCAACCCCGTCGACGCCCACCGCGATCTCGATGTGGGTCGCGGTGGTGGCGGTGGCGAGGTCGGCGGTCTGCCCGTTGACGGTGGCCGCGACGTCGGTGATGCGGAAGCGGTGGTAGCTAGAGGCGTCGATGTCGCGGTGAAGCGCGAGGACCTGCGTGATGTCGCCGTGTGGCTCATCGAACGTGAGCGTCTGGGTCACCTGCACGCTGCCGTCCTCCTGCACCCGGGCGATGACCTCGGCAGTGCCCGCGCCCTCCTGCGCTCCGGCCGGTGACGGCCACGCCAGGAGGGTCAGGGCGGCGACGACCAGCATCCAGCAACGCGCACGACGGCTCATCGCGGGCCTTCCTTTCGGGTAGCAGCACCTTAGTGTCCCACGGCGGCCCTCAGGCCTCGACGGACACCGTGGCCACGGCGATGGCCGCGACCCCCTCGCCGCGACCCGTGAGCCCCAGCCCGTCAGTGGTGGTGGCGCTCACCGTGACGGGGGCGTCGACGGCGGCGCTCAGCACCCGCTCCGCCTCGGACCGGCGCGGCGCGAGTTTGGGCCGGTTGCCGATCACCTGGATGGACACGTTGCCGATGCGGTAGCCGGCGGCGCGCACGCGTCGCGCCGTCTCGGTCAGGAACGCCACGCCACTGGCGCCGGCCCATTCTGGCTCCGCGGTCCCGTAGTTGCTGCCCAGGTCACCCAGGCCGGCCGCCCCGAGCAGCGCGTCGCAGGCGGCATGGGCCGCGACGTCGCCGTCGGAGTGGCCGGCCAGGCCCGCCGGCTCGTCCGGGAAGTGCAGGCCGGCCACCCACAGCTCGACGCCCGGCTCGAGCCGGTGCACGTCCGTGCCGATCCCCACCCTCGTCATGGGCCCTCCTCTGAGTCCGTGCGCAGCCGCTCGGCCAGGACGGCCCGTGCCAGCACCATGTCGATGGGTTCGGTGACCTTGAGCGAGTCACGGTGCCCGTCGACGAGGGTGACGCGCAGCCCGGCGTGCTCGCAGGCGGCCGCGTCGTCGGTGACCGCGATCCCCTCCGCCGCGATCCGGGCGTGCGCGGCCCGTAGCGTGTCGAGGCGGGCGGCCTGGGGCGTCTGCACGGCTCGGAGGTCTGTGCGGTCCACGACGTGGGAACCGTACGGGTCGAGGCGGCGGATCGAATCCACCACCGGCACCACGGGGATGACCACCTCCGCGCCGTCGGAGACCGCGCCCGCGACGGCCCGCACCACGCTCGGCGGAACCAGCGCGCGGGCCGCGTCGTGCACGAGCACCACGGCATGGCCCGGCGCGTCGAGGGCGGCCAGGCCGAGGCGAACGGAGTCCTGCCTGGTGGCGCCGCCGACGATGCATCCGACGGGGACCGCGGCGCCCTCGAGCGCGCGGCCGAACGCCTCGGCCATGCCCTCGGGGATGGTGACGACGATGTCGGTCACGCCGCCGGCGGCCAGTGCGTCGACGGCGCGGCGGACGAGGGGGACGCCGTCGAGTTCGACCAGCGCCTTCGGCAGGGCGGCGCCGAGCCGGGAACCAGAACCGGCCGCCACCACAACGGCGACGACCGGCTTATCAAGCTGTGACACTACGATGTCTGGCTGTATCAGGAGGCGAGGACCTCGTCGAGCATGATCTCGGCCTTGTCCTCTGCAGTCTGCTCGGCGAGCGCGAGCTCGGCGATCAGGATGGCGCGGGCCTTGGCCAGCATCCGCTTCTCACCCGCGGAGAGGCCCTTGTCGCGGTCACGGCGCCAGAGGTCGCGCACGACCTCGGAGACCTTGATCACGTTGCCGGAGTGCAGCTTCTCCATGTTGGCCTTGAACCGGCGCGACCAGTTGGAAGGCTCCTCGGTGTGCTCCGCGCGGAGGACGGCGAACACCTTCTCCAGTCCGTCGGCGTCCACGACGTCGCGCACGCCGACCAGGTCCAGGTTGCACGCTGGAACGCTGATCACCAGGTCGTTCTGTCCGATGACGCGAAGCACAAGGTAGAGCTTGTCTTCGCCTTTGATGGTCTTGTTCTCGATGTCTTCAATGACAGCCGTCCCATGATTGGGGTAGACCACCGTTTCACCGATCGAAAAAGTCATTCTCACTGACCCCTTTCCCAGCCTCGATTCTAGCAGCCCGCGCGCGAACGGCCCAGACCGCGCGTGTTAGGCCACCCCGGAGGCCCACCGGTGGAGGCTTCGTGGTACACGCACCGCCGATCCGGTTAGGATGTGCCTAGCCGCACGCCCCCACAGCCGGAGGACCCATGAGCAAGACCCTGCGCCGCACCGCTGCCCTCGTCGCCACCGTTGCGCTCGCCGTCTCGCTGAGCGGGTGCACGGCGGGCCAGTGGGAGTACGGCGCCCCGCCCGCCGCGGGCGTCCAGACAGACCAGGGCGGCCTCAAGCTGCGCAACTTCGTGGTGCTCGCCGACGGTGACGGTGCGGGCATGATCGTCGGCGGCATCGCCTCGCGCGACGAGCCCGCCCAGGTGGTGGGTCTGGGCTACGCGGCCGAGCTGGAGGACGGCTCCTTCGGCGAGCTCAACGCCGTCGCGTTCGAGGCCGAGATCCCGCGGGGCAAGACCATCATCCTCGACGGCTCCGAGACGTCGTTCAACACCTCGGAGCTGATCGTCGGACGCCTCGCCCGGGTGGCGGTGCAGTTCGACGGCGGGCAGAGCGTCACGCTCAGCGTGCCCGTGGTGTCGGCCGAGCATCCCGACTTCGCGGAGGCGTGGGAGCAGGCCAACGCCTGAGCCCTGGCTCAGCCCTCGAACTTGTAGCCCAGCCCACGCACGGTGACGAGGCGCTGGGGGTTGGACGGGTCGCGCTCGATCTTGGAGCGAAGCCGCTTGACGTGCACGTCGAGGGTCTTGGTGTCTCCCACGTAGTCGCTGCCCCAGATCCGGTCGATCAACTGCCCCCGGGTCATCACCCGGCCGGCGTTGCGCAGCAGCAGTTCGAGGAGCTCGAACTCGCGTAGCGCCAGGCGCACGTCCTGTCCGTCGACGTTGACCTGGTGACGCTCCACGTCGATCCGCACTCCGCTCACCTCGACCACCTCCGGGAGCAGCACCATGTCCTGGCCGCGGCGCAGGACCGCCCGGATGCGCGCCACGAGCTCGCGGTGGCTGAACGGCTTGGTGACGTAGTCGTCGGCTCCCAGCTCCAGCCCCACCACCTTGTCCACCTCGGAGTCGCGGGCAGTCACCATGACGATCGCGACGTTGCCCCTGGCACGCAGCTGGCGGCACACCTCCACCCCGGGGATGCCTGGCATCATCAGGTCGAGCAGCACCAGGTCCGCGCCGACCTTGTCGAACTCCGCCAGGCCCTCGGCGCCGTCGGCCGCGGTGACCACGTCGAAGCCCTCCTTCCGCAGCATGAAGCTGGTCGCGTCGCGGTAGGAATCCTCGTCCTCGATGATCAGAATGCGGGTCATCTAGGCCTCCTCGTCTGTGTCCAGGTCGGTGTCTGCGGGCTCCGGGCCCAGGTACGCGGGCAGCCGCATGGTGAACGTGGAGCCCTGGCCGGGGCGCGACCACACGCGAACCGTCCCGCCGTGCGCGTTGGCGATGTGACGGACGATGGACAGGCCAAGCCCTGTGCCCCCGCTCTGCCGCGACCGGCCGTAGTCCACGCGGTAGAAGCGCTCGAACACGCGCTCCTGGTCCTCGGGCTTGATGCCGATGCCGTTGTCGGAGACCTTGACCTCGACGAACTCGTCCCCGTCCGCCGTGACCGGAAGGATGCTGAGGGTGACGCGCGCCCGCTCGTCGGAGTAGTTGATGGCGTTCTGCACCAGGTTGGTCACCGCGTCGGCGAGCTGCCACCGGTCTCCCAGCACGCTGGCGTGGGTGGTCCGGGCCAACATCAGCGACACGCCGCGCTTGGTGGCCCTCTCCTGGCATCGGGAGACGGCTTCGGCCACCACCTCGGCCACGTCCACCACCTCTCGGCTGAGCAGCGGGTCCGTGGACTGGAGCCTGGAGAGGTCGATGATCTGGTTGACCAGCTCCGCCAGGCGTGCGGTCTCCAGCTGCATGCGCCCCACGAACCGCTCCACGCTCTCTGGATCATCCTTGGCCGCGTCGATGGCCTCTGCCAGCACGGAGATGGCCCCGATGGGGGTCTTCAGCTCGTGGGAGATGTTGGCGACGAAGTCCCTGCGCACCGCCTCGACCCGCTTCTGCGTGGACTCGTCCTCCGCGATCACGAGCACGTTCTCGTCGACCATCGGTGAGATCCGGGTGGCCAACTCCAGCCGCTCCGCCCCAGGGTGCAGTTCGCGTGCCACCGGCCCGCGGTACGGGGTCTGGGAGGCGCGCACCTGGCGCACCAGTTCGAGGAGCTCAGGAAACCCCACCCGGCTGCCGCGGGCAAGGTTGAGGGCGACGCCGGCCTCGTTGACGATCAGGATCTCATCGTGGGGCCCCACCAGGACGGCTCCCGACTGGATGGTGTCCAGCACGTCGCGCAACTCCCGCGACGCCTTCGCGGCCATGCGCTGGGCCTCCAGGTGGCGCCAGCTCTGCTTGCCCCTCACGAGCAGGTAGGCGAACAGGCACACCGCGAACGCCACCCCGGCCCCGATGAGTCCGGCGAGGGCTGGGTGCATGCCGCTCATCATAGGTGTTCCACCGCAGGCTCTCCGGCCATCAGGGGCGGTGACAGGGGTGGCCGTCGAGGCTTCACGGGTTGTTCACCTGGGGTTCATCGGGCGGCCACGTGGTGCTAGCCGGGCTCACTATCGTTCGGGTGGGTCCCGCCACGGCTAGACTCACTTCTGACTTGGACCACACAAGGAGCCTGCACATGCGCACCAGCTACCACGAGGAGCTCGACTCCATCATCGACAACCTCGTCTCCATGGCCGGACTGGTCGAGGTGGCCATCCGCGAGGGCGCGGAATCGCTGCTGACGGCAGACCTCACCCGGGCCGAGTCCGTCATCACCAACGACGCCGAACTGGACCGGATGCACGAGGAGATGGAGTACAAGTGCCTCTCGCTGCTCGCGCTGCAGGCCCCCGTCGCCGGCGAGCTGCGCACCATCGTCTCGGCCATCCGGGTGGTGTTCGAACTGGCACGTATGGGTGACCTCGCCGCACACGTGGCCAAGATCGCACGGCTCCGCTACCCGGCCAACGCGGTGCCGGATCAGTTCACCGACAGCTTCCGCGAGATGGCGCAAATTGCGATCGAGATCGTCGGGCTCGCCCGGGAGTCGCTGCAGAAGCGCGATGCCGTCGGGGCCCAGCGTCTCGTCGAGATCGACGAACGGATGGACGTCCTGCGCCGCGAGCAGTTCACGCTCATGCTGGGCGAGAACTCCGGCATCACCGTGGAGGGCGCCGTCGACGTGGCCCTGCTGGGCCGCTACTTCGAGCGTTTCGCGGACCACGCCGTCGCCGTCGGCCGGCGCGTCATCTACATCACCACCGGTGACGTTCCGGAGGGCGAGGACTGGCCCAACGCCTGAGCAGTCACAGGTCGGCCGGCGTGCTTCCTTGGGGGGCGCGCCGGCCGTTTCGCGTCCCTGCCCGGCGCGGGCGGCATCCTCGCCTGTAGGGTTTGCGCCATGACCGCGAAGTTGATCCTGCTCCGCCACGGCGAGAGCGAGTGGAACGCCAAGAACCTGTTCACCGGCTGGGTGGACGTGGACATCAACGAGAAGGGCATCGCGGAGGGCAAGGCTGCGGCCGGCCTCCTCAAGGCCGAAGGCCTGCTGCCCGACATCCTGCACACCTCCCTGCTGCGCCGCGCCATCCACACCGCCTACCTGGCGCTGGACGGCTGCGACCGCCACTGGATCCCCGTCAAGCGCAGCTGGCGCCTCAACGAGCGCCACTACGGGGCCCTGCAGGGCAAGGACAAGGCGCAGACCCTGGCCCAGTACGGCGAGGAGCAGTTCATGCTGTGGCGCCGCAGCTACGACACCCCGCCACCGCTGATCGACGTCGACGACGAGTTCTCGCAGCACCACGACCCCCGCTACTCGGACATCCCCGAGGCGGACCGTCCCCGCACCGAGTGCCTCAAGGACGTCGTCCACCGCATGCTGCCCTACTGGGAGGCGCACATCGTCCCGGACCTGGCTGAGGGCAAGACGGTGCTGGTGACGGCGCACGGCAACTCGCTGCGCGCGCTGGTCAAGCACTTGGACGGCATCTCGGACGAGGCCATCGCCGGGTTGAACATCCCCACCGGGATCCCGCTGTTCTACGAACTCGACGAGGACTTCAAGCCCGTCACCCCCGGCGGCCGCTACCTCGACCC
>JAPUEL010000014.1 GCA_027492545.1 Propionibacteriaceae bacterium | reverse complement strand
ACCCAGCGCTCGCCGACGGGGATCGCGGTGAGGCGGCCCGCCGACAGCGATGCCAGCGCACCCTCGAGTTCCGCCTCCGCCCCCGCGGGAATCGCGACCGTGATGTGCGCGCGATCCGTCCACTCCACCCCATCGACCACCACCGGTGCACCCGACGGCAGCACGAGACCGCGCAACTGGTCCTCGTGGGCGCCTGCGTCGGCGAAGTCCACGTCCAGGCGCAGGACGCGGCACAGGGTGACCTCACGGGTCCCTGCCGCCTCGATGGCGCCGGCGACGGCGTCGGAGTAGGCCCGCACCAGGCCTCCGGCACCCAGCTTGATCCCCCCGAAATAGCGCGTCACCACCGCGACCACGTCCGTCAGCGCGTTCTTCTGCAACACCTGCAGCATCGGGACGCCCGCGGTGCCTGCTGGTTCCCCGTCGTCGGAGCTCCGGGCGGTGCGGCCATCGCGTCCCAGCACGAAGGCCGAGCAGTGGTGGCGGGCGTCGAAGTGTGCCGATCGTCGTTCATCGACGACGGCGCGGGCCGCATCCTCCGTGGACACCCTGCGCAGCCGGGTGAGGAACCGCGACCGCCGGATCTCGAGTTCGACGTCGACGCCACCGCCCGGCAGAGCGTCGATGGTGCGGAACGAGGTGTCAGACACCCAGCTCGCGGCGCAACTTCGCCACGTGCCCCGTGGCCTTGACGTTGTACTGGGCGACCCGCACGGTGCCCTCGCCCGCGTCGTCGACGTCGATGACGAAGGTGGAGCGCAGCACGCCCTCGATCTCCTTGCCGTACAGCTTCCGTGGGCCGTAGGCGCCGTACTGGTTGTGCACCGTCTTGTCCGGGTCGGCGAGAAGAGTGAAGCCCACCTCGGACGTCTGCTTGAACTTGGCCAGGCGCTCCACCGGGTCTGGCGAGCAGCCGAGCACCGTGTAACCGCCCTCGGTGAACTCCGCCAGGGACTCCGAGAAGTCCACAGCCTGCGTCGTGCAGCCGGGCGTCATCGCGGCGGGGTAGAAGTACAGGATCACCGTGCCGCCGGCGTGATCGGCCAGGGACACGCTTTCGCCGTCCTGATCGGGAAGGGTGAAGGCGGGGGCGGCGGAGCCGGTGGTCAGGCGTGCGGTCATGCGCGACATTCTAGGGCCCTCGACGAAGTGCTGGTTTGGTTGAATAGGCTGGGGGAAGTCAGTTGAGGAGAACCGCATGTCTAATGGCTCACGAACCGTCGACGAGATCCGCGCAGACCTGGCCGCGGCCCGGGCGAAGCTCGCGCAGGCCACGTCGGACGCGGTGGAGTCCGTCAAGCCGCAGAACATCGCCCGCGCCGGCGTGGACCAGGCCAAGCAGTTCGCCAAGGCGGAGTTCGAGCACGTCGCCTCGCAGGTCCGCGACGAGGAGGGCGGCTGGCGCACCGACAGGCTGATCGCCATCGGCGGCGCTGTTCTCGGCCTGGTGGTCTTCGCGGTGACGATCAACTCCATCGCCAACCGCCGCACGTCGGTCGAGGCTCGCGCCCGCCGGGCCCTCACCCGCTGAGCGAGCCGCGCCGCCTGCGTGGAAGCAGCGCACGACCCCGGCGGGGGATTCCGGCGCCGGGGTCGCGGTGGCGATCAGCCCACAGGGGCCGGGAGGAGCTCGCTGATGAGCTCTTCGACGCGGCGGCGGATCTCGTCGCGGATGGGGCGCACCGCGTCCACACCCTGGCCGGCCGGATCGTCGAGCGTCCAATCCTCGTAGCGCTTGCCCGGGTAGAACGGGCACGTGTCGCCGCACCCCATGGTCACCACGACGTCCGAGACCTCGACGGCCTCGGTGGTGAGGATCTTCGGCTGCTCCGCGGAGATGTCGATGCCCTCCTCGGCCATCGCGGCCACGGCGGCGGGATTGATGCTGGCGGCCGGCGCGGAGCCGGCGGAGCGTACCTGGATGCGGCCCTCGCCGAGGTGGCGGAGATAGCCGGCCGCCATCTGGGAGCGGCCGGCGTTGTGGATGCAGACGAAGAGGACGCTGGGCTTGTCGGTCATGGGTCAGGTGCCTTTCAGGAGGTGGGGATGCCGAGCTCGACGAGCAGGCCGGAGAGTTTGGCGGAGATCTGGTCGCGGATCGGGCGGACGTCGTCGGTGGACTGGCCTGCCGGGTCCGGTAGTTCCCAGTCCAGGTAGCGCTTTCCGGGGTAGATGGGGCACGAGTCTCCGCAGCCCATCGTCACCACCACGTCGGCGGCACGGACCACGTCGTCGGTCAGCGGCTTGGGGAACTCCTGGCCGATCTCCAGCCCGATCTCCGCGAGCGACGCCACGACGGCGGGGTTGACCTCGGAGGCGGGGAGCGAGCCGGCCGAGCGGACATGCACTCTGCCCGGGGCCATGGAGGCTAGGAGCGCGGCCGCCATCTGGGACCGTCCGGCGTTGTGGGTGCAGACGAACAGCACCTCGGGGACAGACTTGGCGAGGTGGCCGCGGGACTGGGCGAGGGCGGTCAGCCGCTCCTGGGCGAACCGGACCGCGAAGACCGGCACGAATGTCTTGATCCTGGCGGTGCGGTAGAGGGTCTGGAAGGACTCGTGCACATACCGGTCCACGGTCTCACGGGCGAAGATTCCGGTGAACCGGTAGGCGAGCTCCTCGATGCCGCGGTTGAGGACGTGCTCGACGGTGCCGTCCGACGGCAGCTCGAGGTGGTGGGTCTCGTGCACCGCCGGCGTGGGGCCCGTCGTGAACCCCTCCAAGGCGCGGGAGAGGTGGAGGAGCGCTGGGGGGATCACCCGGTAATACACGGATGTGCCCTCCTTGCGGCGGGAGAGGAGTCCGGCTTCGTGCAGGACCTTGAGGTGGTGGCTGACGGTGGGCTGGGCCAGAGCGATGGAATCGGTGAAGTCGTAGGCGCCGGCCTCGCCGCGCGGGTCGGCCGCGATCGTGGCGATCATCTGGAGCCGGGCAGGGTCCGCGAGCGCCTTGAAGGCGGTGGTCAGCTGTGCGGCGACCTCCGGACTGAGCCGATCGGACGCGGCGACGTCCGGTTCAGAAATTGACATACATGAATATTGATGGAAGTCGATTCAATGTGTCAAGTCCGTTCCTCGCCGCTGGGCTCTGCCTGGGGCGCCCGCCGGTTGGGGCGCTCCGATCGTCGGTCGATTGGACTTCCGCGGGGAAGTGCCACTACATTTAGTCCTCGCGCGCACCGCTAGCTCAACTGGCAGAGCAGCTGACTCTTAATCAGCGGGTTCAGGGTTC
>JAPUEL010000013.1:20636-25230 GCA_027492545.1 Propionibacteriaceae bacterium | reverse complement strand
CGGTTCCCGCAGCACACCCACCCCGTGGCTCTGGGCTACCCCGTTTACTGCACCAAAGTGGAGATCTCCGGGGGTGTATCCGCCTGATTCACGCCCCCCAACGGTGGCCCGGCTCCCCACGGAGCCGGGCCACTTTCACGCTCCGCCTCTGCCTGGAGAAGCAGGCCCTCAGGACGACTGTCAGGTTCGCTCACCCGCGACGTCGACCATGACCAGACTCATCCGACACGGCTCGAGCGCCACCAATGCGTGCCGCTCGTTGGGCGCCAGGTACACCACGTCCGCAGGTGCGAGGGTGACCTCGTCGTCGCCGACCGTGAAGCTCATCCGCCCCTCGAGCAGCTGCACCACCACCGCCCGCGGGGATGTGTGCTCGGTCAGCATCTCCCCCTCGTCGAAGGTGAACTCCACCACGCGCAGCAGCGGGTTGTTGTGGATCACCCGCGAGGTGGTGGACTCCTTGACGACGGGCACCTCAGCCGCCACCCCCGTGTAGTGGGCGGACTGGGACACCGGCTTGGGCTCCTTCATGGCTCCTCCTTCTCCG
This sequence comes from Propionibacteriaceae bacterium, assembly GCA_027492545.1. GTDB lineage: Bacteria > Actinomycetota > Actinomycetes > Propionibacteriales > Propionibacteriaceae > Arachnia. Next base: position 24,683 of record JAPUEL010000013.1, on the reverse strand, counting down.
GCCGACGGCCGGTGAGCCCAGCTCAGCACACGGGCGAGGCCGTGGCGCGCAAACCGTCGAGCGCCCCCGAGTGGATTCTCACGCGGGGTGCGCGGGACCATACGATGGCCGGGTGACCACTCGCCCGACGACGCGCCCAGCCGCCGCATGGCTCGGAGCCCTGATGATCGTCGCGGCGGTGGCGATCTCCGCCTACGCAGTCGTCTACGGCAGGGCGGGCGAGGTGCCCTTCCTCCCGGAGACCTTCAAGCTCACGCCGCCGTACCGGATCGATCTCGACGTCTACCGCCTCGGCGCCGAGACCCTGCTGCGCGGCGGGGACCTGTACGGCACCCTCCCCGACACCGAGATCGGCGCGAACCTGCCGTTCACCTACCCCCCGATCGCCGCCCTGCTGTTCGTCCCGCTCGCGCTGCTCACGGTGCGCGACGCCAACCTCCTCTTCTCGTTCGGCGCTCTCGGTCTGCTCGTCGTGGTGCTGACCCTCGTGCTCCGTGAGTTCACGGGGCTGCGCGGTCGTCAGCTGGTCCTGGGGGGTCTGGCCGCGGGAGCCATCGGCTTCTGGCTCGGCCCGGTGCGCGAGTCCGTGGAGTTCGGCCAGGTCAACGTCGCACTCATGGCGCTGATCGTGGTCGACGTGGTCGTCGGGCGTGGTAAGCGGTGGCAGGGCGTGCTGACCGGCCTCGCGATGGCCATCAAGCTGACCCCGGCGGTGTTCCTGGCCTACTTCCTCGTCAAACGGGAGTGGCGCGCGCTCATCACGGCCGCCCTCTCCGCCCTGCTGTTCACCGGGCTGGGGTTCCTCGTGGCGTGGGAGCATTCCATCACCTACTGGACGGGCACCATCACCGATCCCGACCGGATCGGTGGCCTGGCCTACGTGTCGAACCAGTCGATCAACGGCGTACTGCTCCGGCTGGGGCTCACGGGCGGCGCGGCCACACTCACCTGGTTCCTGCTGTCGGCGGTGCTGGGACTGTCACTTCTGGCCTTGATGGCCCAGCTCTTCCGCCGCGGACACGGGTTCGCCGCGGCCCTGACCATGGGCTTCTACGCACTCCTGGCGTCGCCGGTGTCGTGGTCGCACCACTGGGTGTGGGCGGGGCCCGCGATCCTGATGCTGCTGCTCTGGGCGCGGCGGACCGGGAGCCCGGGCGCCCTGGCCCTGGCCGGGAGCGGGCTGCTGATCTTCATCACCCGGTTGATCTGGGACCTTCCCGACGAGGACGCGCTCCAAGGGCTGAACTGGACCTGGCAGCAGCATCTCCAAGGCAACGCGCAGGCCGTCTGGGGGCTGGCGTTCCTCGCCTTCCTCGCGTTCGGCGCCCCCGCCCGGGCCGAAGCCATGAGCGTGGAGACCGGACCCGAGCAACCGTCCACCCCCAGGAGCGTCACGGAGAGCCGATGAGGCCCACCCGTTCCATCGCCTCGATCGTCCTGCCCACCCCGTCCTCCTCCCGCACCGTCGCCCCTACCTCGCGGGCGCGGTCGCGGTAGCGCGGTGCCTCTGGACCGTCGACCAGGTCGCTGATCAGCCGCGCGAGCCGCTGCGGACCCAGGCTGCCGAACGGGACAGGCGCGGGACCCACGCCCAACGCGGCGAGGCGCCCGCCGTGGTAGGGCTGGTCCACCCCGAACGGCACCGCCACCGACGGGCGGCCCGAACGCAGACCGGTGTGGGCGCTGCCCGCGCCGCCGTGGTGGATCACCCCCGCGGTCCGCGGGAACAGCTGCTCGAACGACACGTCGGAGACCGCGTACACCTCGCCGGGACCCGCACCGACGTGGGCGGGGCTGGGCGCGATCGTCACGATGCGGCGCCCCGCGCGACGCCCAGCCTCGGCCAGGAACTCCAACCCGCCCTCACCCGTCGACGGCGCCAGGCTGCCCGCGCCCACGTAGACGGGCGGCTCGCCTGAGGAGAGGAAGGACATGAGGCCCTCCGGGAGGGTGGCCTCGCCGTCGGGCGGGGCGAGGAAGCCGGTGTGATGCACCGTCGGGGGCCGGTCCGGGGGCGGCGGGACGAGAGTGGGGCTGGCCGCCACCAGGATGGGGTGCCGGTCCAGCGCCTCCGACGTGGGCCCCTGCCTCGGCGGCAGACCCACCCTGGAGCGCAGCTCCGCCACCAGCGGGTCCCCGAGCGCCGCCGCGACCCTCCAGCTCAACGCGGTCCCCCACCTGTTGTAGGCGTCCCACGGCCGGAACCAGCGGTTGAAGCAGTGGCTCTCCGCATAGGACGTGGGCAACTGGCCGGTGAAGAGCACCGTCGCAGACCGGCCGCCGAGCGCCTCCGCCGCGACCGCCGCTCCCCCTGCCGCCAACACCCCGCCCAGCAGTGAGTCCCCCGGCCCGGCGGCCTGCAGCGTCGCGTCGACGAACGGCCGCGACACCTCCCGCACCCAGCGCCGCAGCAACCAGCCCTGCCCCGCCGGGGTGCCGGCCAGATGCCGGTGCCGTGCCGCCCCCTCCAGCGCGGATTGCAGGGTTGCCCGCACCGGGACCACCTCGGCCCCGTACCGCCCCGCCAGGCCTGCGTACTCCTCCAACGCCACCACGCGCGCCCGGACCCCGCGGCGCACCAGCTCACCGCCCAGCACCGCCATCGGCTGCACGTCCCCGCGCGAGCCGAGCCCGATCAACACCACCGCCATCGCAGCCTCCTGCCCCCACCGTATGCGCGCGTAGCGTGGGCACCATGCCCGCAGACCCCGACGCGCTCCGCCATCTGGCCCAGACCCCGCTCCTCACGCACCGGCTGCGCCTCGATCCGCTGGCGGTCGACGACGCCGCCGCCATGGCCGATGTCCTCGCGGACCCGGCGCTCCACCGCTACACGGGCGACCGGCCGCCGTCGGTCCAGGAGCTGCAGGGGCGCTATCGGGCCCAGGAGGCCGGCCCGCCACCCCCGTCCACCGACGTGTGGGGCAACTGGGCCGTGTGGCTGCCCGACGGTACCGTCGCCGGGTTCGTGCAGGCCACCATCGCCCCACCCGCCGCGACGCTCGCCTGGGTGATCGGCACCGTCCACCAGGGCCGCGGATACGCCACTGAGGCGATGCGCGTGCTGGTGCGCGAGTTGCGCGCCTTAGGCATTCTTCGCCTCTCGGCGTTCATCCACCCGCACAACGCCTCCTCCCGGCGCCTCGCGCAGAAGCTGGGCCTGGCCATGCCCGGCCCGCACCGCCCGTTCGACGGTGAGGACGAGTGGGTCTGGGACGCACGGGCCCCAGTCCCCATGGCGGACCGGCTGGTCTTCCGGCAGATGGACGACGGCGACCTCGACGACATGGCCGCACTGCTCGGCGACCCCGAGGTGATGGCCTACTACCCCCGCCCCCGCACCCGGGAGGAGGCTGCCGAGTGGATCGACTGGAACCGGCGCAACTACGCCCGCGACGGCCTGGGGCTGTGGATCATCACCACCCCAGGCGGCGAGTTCGTCGGCGACTGCGGCCTCACCTGGCAGCTCATCGACGGAGCCGAGGAGCTCGAGGTGGGCTACCACGTCGTCCCGCGGCTGCAGGGGCGTGGGCTGGCGACGGAGGCGGCGGTCGCCAGCCGCGACCTCGCCCGCTCGCTGGGCCACCGTCGGCTGATCGCGATCATCCACCCGGCCAACGTCGCGTCGCAGAGGGTCGCGGAGAAGGCGGGCCTGGCTCTCGACCGTGAGACGGTCAGCCGGAACGGCCGCCCCGTCCGGGTCTACGCCACGGAGCTGTGACCCTCTCGTTCGCTGCCCACCGGCCCTCTTCGCACAGGGCGCAACCTTTGCGAAGAGCACTTCGCACACCCAAGGTGTCCTCGCACACCGTGTGCCGTGTGCAAAGACCCCGACGGTATGCGAAGAGCACCTCGCACACCCAAGGTCTCCTCGCACACCGCATTCCCTGTGCGAAGACCCCGACGGTATGCGAAGAGCACCTCGCACACCCAAGGTCTCCTCGCACACCGCATTCCCTGTGCGAAGACCCCGACGGTATGCGAAGAGCACCTCGCACACCCAAGGTGTCCTCGCACACCGCATTCCCTGTGCGAAGACCCCGACGG
>JAPUEL010000013.1:0-20536 GCA_027492545.1 Propionibacteriaceae bacterium | reverse complement strand
AGAGCAAACACTTGACAACCTATAACCAAACGGTTGAACATAGAGGCATGCCAGTGATCGACGAGGAACGGGCCGACGCTCTGTTCCATGCGCTCGCGGACCGGACGCGCCGCGACATCCTCCGTCGCGTCCTTGCCGGCGAGCAGTCGATCACCTCTCTGGCGGCGCACTACGACATGAGCTTCGCCGCCGTCCACAAGCACATCACGGTGCTCGAGAGGTCCGAGCTGGTCTCGAGGCGGAGGCAGGGGCGCGAGTCCCTGGCCACCGGCAACGTCGAGGCGGTGCGGTCGGTGGGCAGCATGCTCACCGAACTCGAGGGCATCTGGCGCGGCCGCGTGGCCCGCATCGACGATCTCATCGCCGCCACCCCACCCACCCCCACAACCCCCGAGGAGTGACCATGCCCGTCATCGACGTCCAGAAGGACCTGGACAACCGACGCCTCATCATGACCGCGCAGTTCGCGGCCCCCGTGGAACGCATCTGGCAGCTCTACGCCGATCCCCGCCAGCTCGAAAAGGTCTGGGGCCCACCCACGCACCCGGCCACGTTCGTGGACCACGACCTGACGCCCGGCGGGCGGATGACCTACTACATGACCGCGCCGGACGGCCAGAAGTACTGCGGTTTCTGGGACGTCAAGGAGGTCGACGAGCCGCGCAGCTTCACCTTCGAGGACGGCTTCGCCAACGAGGACTTCACGCCCGACACCTCTCTCCCGGTGGGGATCAACAACTACTCCTTCAGCAGCCACGACGACGGGACCCGCGCGGTGTACGAGGCCGTCTACCCCTCCGTCGAGGCGCTGCAGCAGGTGCTGGACATGGGCATGGTCGAGGGCGCCACCGGTGCCATCAACCAGATCGACGCCTTCCTGGCCGAAGGTTGATGCACGCGGGCCCTGGTAAATGTCGCGACGGGGTGGCACGGTAGCGCGGTGAGCACACCATCGCACCCGGCAGACCGTCACGACATGATCCGCGTCCAGGGGGCCCGCGAGAACAACCTCAAGGACATCGACGTCGAGCTCCCGAAGCGCCGGTTGACGGTGTTCACCGGCGTCTCGGGCTCGGGCAAGAGCTCGCTGGTCTTCAGCACCATCGCCGCCGAGTCCCAGCGCATGATCAACGAGACCTACAGCGCGTTCGTCCAGGGCTTCATGCCCACCTTGTCGCGGCCGGACGTTGACCACCTCGACGGCCTGACCACGGCCATCATCGTGGACCAGGAGCGGATGGGCGCCAACGTGCGCTCAACCGTCGGCACGGTGACCGACGCCAACGCCCTGCTGCGCATCCTGTTCAGCAAGCTGGGCCAGCCGCACATCGGCTCACCGCAGGCCTACTCGTTCAACGTGCCCTCGGTGACGGGCTCGGGGATGATCAAGACCGAGAAGGCGGGACGCGTCCAGAAGGAGGCGAAGACCTACACCCTCGTCGGCGGCATGTGCCCTCGGTGCGAGGGCAAGGGCAACGTCTCCGACATCGACCTGACCCAGCTCTACGACGAGACGAAGTCGCTCAACGACGGCGCGCTCACCATCCCCGGGTACACCGGCGACGGGTGGTACGTGCGCATCTTCACCGCCTCTGGCTTCCTGGACCCGGACAAGCCCATCAAGGACTACTCGAAGCGCGAGCTCGACGACCTGCTCTACAAGGCGCCCACCAAGATCAAGGTGGACAACATCAACCTCACCTACGAGGGCCTGGTGCCGAAGATCCAGAAGTCGTTCCTGGCCAAGGACCCGGACGCGATGCAGCCACACATCCGCGCCTTCGTCGAGCGGGCCGTGAAGTTCGACACCTGCCCCGAGTGCCACGGCACCCGGCTGTCCGAGGGCGCCCGCGCCTCGAAGATCGACGGAGTGAGCATCGCCGACGCGTGCGCGATGCAGCTGACGGATCTCGCAGCCTGGATCCGCAGGCTCGACAAGCCGTCGGCCGCGCCGCTGATGAGGAACCTGCAGCACCTGCTGGACTCGTTCGTCGAGATCGGGCTCGGCTACCTGTCGCTCGAGCGACCGTCCGGCACCCTGTCGGGCGGCGAGGCGCAGCGGGTGAAGATGATCCGGCACCTGGGGTCGTCGTTGACGGACGTCACCTACGTGTTCGACGAGCCCACCATCGGCCTGCACCCCCACGACATCGAGCGCATGAACACGCTGTTGTTGTCGCTGCGGGACAAGGGCAACACCGTGCTCGTGGTGGAACACAAGCCGGAGACCATCGCCATCGCGGACCACGTCGTCGACCTCGGCCCCGGCGCGGGCACGAAGGGCGGCGAGATCTGCTTCGAGGGCACCGTCGCCGACCTCAGGGCCAGCGACACGCTCACCGGCCGCCACCTCGACGACCGCGCCCGTCTCAAGGACACCACCCGCGCCCCCAACGGGGCCCTGGAGATCCGGGGCGCGTCGACGAACAACCTTCAACACGTGGACGTCGACATTCCGCTCGGCGTGCTCACGGTGCTGACGGGGGTGGCCGGTTCGGGGAAGAGCTCGCTCATCCACGGCTCCATGCCGGCCGATGCCGGCGCCATCTCCATCGACCAGACCGCCATCAAGGGGTCGCGGCGGAGCAACCCGGCCACCTATACGGGTCTGCTCGAGCCCATCCGCAAGGCGTTCGCGAAGGCGACCGGCACCAAGCCTGCGCTGTTCAGCGCCAACTCGGAGGGCGCCTGCCCCGCCTGCAACGGGGCAGGGGTGATCTACACCGAGCTGGGCTTCATGGACACCGTCGCCACCCCCTGCGAGGAGTGCGAGGGCAAGCGGTTCCAGGCCGCGGTGCTCGAGTACCGCTGGGGAGGCAAGAACATCGCCGACGTGCTGGCCATGCCGGTCACGGAGGCGCTGGAGTTCTTCGGCTCGGGCGAGGCGAAGACCCCGGCGGCGCACGCAATACTGGCCCGCCTCAACGACGTCGGCCTCGGCTACATCTCCCTAGGTCAGCCGCTCACCACTCTCTCCGGTGGTGAACGGCAGAGGCTCAAGCTCGCCGTCGCGATGGCGGACAAGGGCAGCATCTACGTGCTCGACGAGCCCACCACCGGGCTTCACCTGGCGGACGTTGCGCACCTGCTGGCCCTCCTTGACCGGCTGGTGGACTCAGGGAAGTCCGTGATCGTCATCGAGCATCACCAGGCGGTGATGGCGCACGCGGACTGGATCATCGACCTCGGCCCGGGCGCCGGCCACGACGGCGGAAGGGTCGTGTTCGAGGGCACGCCCGCGGACCTGGTGGCTGACGGATCCACCCTCACGGGCAAACACCTGGCCACCTACGTGGGTACAGACTGACGCGGACCGCCTGGTTCGGCCCACCGGGCTGAGGAGCGTGAGCCGACGGCGGTCAGCCGACGGAGACAGCGCGGCCCTCAAGGGCGCTCTGCCGCGCCGCGTCGAGTACCTCCAGGGTCCGGATCGCGTCCGCTCCCGTGACCGGCATGGGCCCGTCGCCACGCGCGGCGCGGGCGAACTGGGTGTAGAAGTCCTGATACGCGCCCCGGGCCGACGGCACGTGCCGCGCCCCCGCCGCGGTGTGCAGGACACCCCAGCGCTCCTCCGCCTCGTACCCCCAAGCCTCCCCCTCATCGACGGGGCGGCGGCCCGCGAACACCGCCTGCGCCTGCACGTCGCTCATCTGCGACTCGTAGCTGCCGGCCGAGCCGTAGACGCGCAATTCGCGCGCGACAAGGCGGTTGGCCTTGCTCGCGCGCATCGTCGAACTCACGCCCGACGTGTGGCGCAGCACCACGGAGAACCCTGCGTCGGTGAGTCCCTCGGGGAGATCGATCCAGTCCAGCTTGGCGTAGACCTGGTCCACGGGGCCGAAGAGCCAGATCAGCTGGTCCGCCAGGTGCGTGCCGAGGTCGCGAAGGAGTCCGCCCGTCGGGCCGGGGTCGAGGGTGGAGGGCTCGTCGAGGTCGAAGCGTGACTCCACCCGCCACGGCGTGCCCAGCTCGCCGGCGTCGAGGAGCCCCTTGAGCGTCCGAACGTCGGTGTCCCAGCGGCGGTTGTGGAAGATGGCCAGCGGCGCCCCGAGACGCTCCACCTCAGACACCAGCTCACGCGCGGCCTGGGCGCTGGGCGCGAATGGCTTGTCGGCGACGATCGCGACGCCCCGCTCGGCTGCCTCCAGCACGAGCTCCCGCCTGGTCTCCGGCGGGGTGGTGATCGTCACGGCGTCGACCCCCGAGTCCAGCAGGGTGGCAAGAGAGTCGAAGGTGGGGACGGCGGGCAGATCGGCCGCGACCTCTGCCCGCCGCTGCGGACTCCTCGTCACCACTCCCGCGAGCTCAAGCCCCTCTGCCGCCTGAACGAAGGGGGCGTGAAACACACGCCCACCCATGCCGTATCCCACAACGCCGATCCTCATGGCGGCAGTATGCCGGTCGATCCCCGCGACAGCGGGCGGGCTCACCTGGACGCGCCGGCGCCTGAGCGCGCCCATCGGCCGGACCGGCTCTCGGGGGTCAGCGACCACCGCACCACCGCAGTGGCGAACCGGCCGCACGGCAGCCCCACCAACGTGTCGAACCAGCGGGAGGCGGGGAGCCCGAGCTCCGTGCGCGCCCAGACCGGCAGCGTCGAGATGGCGCCGGCCGCAAGCATCCAGTACCCGGGACGGGCCGGCCATGGGATGGGCGGCTGCCGGAGCAGGAAGTCGACGGTGTCGCGGGCGGCCACGGAGGCGCGCAGCTCGGGTCGGAACCGCTCGAGTGCCGCGAGCATCTCGCCCTCGGTCCGCGGGAGGTCGACGGCGCCCAGCAGCTCACCGACGGGGGCGGCCTGGGCCACGTAGGCGTCTGCCTCCGCCTGGCTCAGCGTCCTGTCGCCGAAGTGCTGGAAGCTGGCCAGGAAGCTCTGCGTCTCAGTGATGTGGACCCACTCCAGGAGGTGCGGGTCCGAGGCGCGGTACGGGGTGCCGTCGTCGGTCTTCCCGCGGACCCTCTCGTGCACAGCCCTGACCCGGTCGATGAGCGCCAACGCCGACGGGATGGGTCCGTAGGTGGTCGTGGCGATGAACTCGGAGGTGCGCTGCAGCCGTCCCCACGGGTCCGACTTGTAGCCGGAGTGCCCTGCGACCCCGGCCATCGCCGCAGGGTGGAGGGTTTGCAGAAGCAGGGACCGGATCCCGCCCGCGTACATGGCGGCGTCGCCGTTGACGTGCCAGATCACGTCGTCCGGCGTGTGCCAGCGTTCGCCGTCGACCTCCCAGATCAGGTAGGCCTTTTCGTCGGCGTCCTCGCCCGCCACGCGGCTGCGCAGCGTGCGGCCGAGCAGGAGACGGAGGCGCTCGAACGGGCTCTGCATGTTGTCGAGGATACGTCGGCAGCGTGGCTCATCCGGCGGACGCGCTCAGTGCCCGTCCCCCACCGGCGATGGATCCCGCTCGACGTCGGACGGCGCGCTGCGTTCGCCCAGCTCGATCCACGAGGTGTCGCAGCCGGGGCAGCGGTAGACGGGCGCACCCTCCACCCGCTCGTCGGTCTCGACGGTGCCGCACGCGTCCTGGCACGGCCACGTGGTGAGGAAACGGGCGCTCATGGTTCCAGCCTAGGCGATGGGCCGCGCCGCATCGGGCACGCGAAAGGGCCCCGGCCGAAGCCGGGGCCCTCAGGCGCGTGGTGCCTCAGATCACTGGGCGACGACCGCGAACGGAACGTGCGCGGTGACGGCCGAGTGCAGCTTGACGGCAGCCGTGTGCGAACCGACGGACTTGACCGGCTTCGCGAACGAGACCGCCCGCTTGTCGATCGTGGGGCCGCCGGCCTTCTTGACGGCCACGGCCACGTCGGAGGCGGTGACGGCGCCGAACAGGTGACCCTGCTCGGACACGCGCGCCGCGACGGACACGGTCAGGCCCTCGAGCTGGGTGCGCAGTTCCTGCGCGTGCTCGACGCCACGGACCTCACGGGCGTCGCGCGCCCGCTTGATGCCGTCGATCTGCTTCTCGGTGCCACGGGTCCAGCGGATCGCCTTGCCCTGGGGCAGGAGGAAGTTACGGCCGTAGCCGTCCTTCACCTCGACGACGTCGCCGGCGATGCCGAGCTTGTCAACAGTGCTGGTCAGAATGAGCTTCATAGTGATGTCCCTTCCGATCAGCGGGCGGTCGACGCGTAGGGCAGCAGGGCCACCTCACGCGCATTCTTGACGGCGATGGCAACCTTGCGCTGATCCTGGACCGACAGCCCAGTGACGCGACGCGCACGGATCTTCCCACGCTCAGAGATGAACTTCTTGAGCAGGTTGACATCCTTGTAGTCGACGTTGGCGACCCGGGTCTTCTTTACCGGAAGGATCTTCTTCTTGTTCACAGGCTTGCGCTGTGGACCGGCCATTGTGGTGCTCTCCTTGATTCTCGGGCACGACGCCCGTGAAAGCCCGTCTTGCGACGGAATGTGCCAGCTAGCCCCGGGGGGCTAGATAAGCGTGATGGATCAGAACGGGGGCTCTTCCGGCTGCGACTGCTGCCACGGGTCGTTCCCGCCGCGGTTGCCGCCGGACCCGCCGGAGCTGGACCACGGATCGGGCTGCTGCCCGCCGCCGCCACCGCCGCCGGTGTTCCCGCCCTGATTGCCCTGCCAGTTGCCGCCACCGCCGCCGCCGCCCTGAGTGCGGGTGACCTTGGCCGTCGCGTAGCGGAGGGCCGGACCGACCTCGTCGACATCAATCTCGAACACGGTGCGCTTCTCGCCCTCGCGGGTCTCGTAGCTGCGCGCCTTCAACCGGCCCGAGACGATGACGCGGGTGCCCTTGGACAGGGACTCGGCCACGTTCTCGGCGTATTGGCGCCACACCGAACAGTTGAGGAACATGGCGTCGCCGTCCTTCCACTCGTTCGTCTGACGATCGAACGTGCGGGGGGTCGACGCGACGGTGAAGTTCGCGACAGCGGCCCCGTTGGGCGTGAAGCGGAGCTCCGGATCGGCGGTGAGATTGCCGATGACCGTGATGGTGGTTTCGCCTGCCATGTGATTTGTGCCTTCCGAAATCGGACTTGGGTAGCCTCTGCGACCACCTTACGGCGCCGCTCCGACAACTGGGAGCGATGGCCGCTCGGTGCTGGCCTCACTGTGGGCATGGAGCCTCACGATTTGCCAGTCAGCGCCGAGGCTGTGGATAACTCAGTCCTCGCGACGCAGCACCTTGGTGCGCACGATACGCTCGTCGATGGTCATCAGACGATCCATCTCGGACACGATCGCGGGCTCCGCGGAGATCTGCAGCACGGCGTAGATCGCTTCGGACTTCTTGTTGATGTCGTACGCGAGACGACGACGACCCCAGATGTCGGTGTTGTCGACGCTTCCACCACCCTTGGTGATGACTTCGAGATGCTTCTCTACGAGAGCGGGAACCTGGCGCTCATCAACATCAGAATCGATGAGAACCATGACTTCGTACTTACGCATGCTCAGCCCCACCTCCTTCGGACTAACGGCCACGGGTCTGTCCCGCAGCAGGAGGGCATGGCTGACATAGGTGTCAGCCGACGGCCAAGGTTACCCGTCGCCGCGTCGGGGAGGAAATCCCCTACGCCGGGGGGGCGGGGGGTTGAGCAAATGGCACGGTTCGCGGCGGACCCCAAGCGTGCGGTGAGCGCGGGGCTCGCCGCGAACCGTGCCATTTGCTCAACACCCACCGACCCGACGGACGTGATCGCCACGCGGGCACCCGGTGCGGGTGCCGTCAGTCGTCGGAGCGGAGCAGCTCCACCCGCCCGCTCGCGACGATGGTGCCCCAGAACGCCTCGGCCCACCCCTGGTAGCCGCGGTCGTTGGGGTGGAAGAAGTCACCCGCCGTGTGCCGGTGGTAGCCCAGCACCCCCGTCTCCCGCGACGTGCGGTGGAGCGGGACGAGATGGTGGCCGTGGCGCTCGACGAGCGCGGCCGCCAGCACCGACATGCGCTGCGACTGCCCGGCCAGCCCGGGCACCATGAACCAGGGCACGTCCGCGACGAAGCTGCCGGCCGGCAGCGCCGCCAGGATCAGGTCCAGGCTGCGTTCGAACGTCGCCGCGTTGTGGCCCGGGTAGATGACGTCGTTACCCCCGATGTCCAGGGTGATGAGGTCCGGCGCGAAGTCCAGGGCGGCGAACTGCGGGAGTTGGTCGCGCACCACGTCGTCGCTGGTGGCGCCCGAGACCGACAGGTTGGTGACCAGCACCTCGCGCCCCGTGGCCTCCCGAAGCCTGTCCGCGACCCTCGGCACATACCCGCGCGTCACCGCCGTGGCCCCCACCCCCTGGGCGGCCGAGTCCCCCAGCGCCACGTAGTGCAAGGCTCCGGCAGTGACCGAGGGCCGGTCGCCCCAGTGCCGGCCGTAGTCCTCGACGTGCCGGTTGATCGTCTGCCGACCCTCGAGCCAGCGGGTGAGCAGGGCCGACGCGGTGGCGCCGGCCAGCACACCACCCGCGAACGGGAGGCCCCACAGGGCCATCTCAGCGCCTCCGTCGATACGGTCCGGGAAGCACCGGGTTGCCGTCCTTGGCCCAGGCGCGCAGGCCACCCGCCAACGACTCCGCCAGCAGGCCCTTGGACCGAAGCTCGGCCGCGGCGATCGAGGACCGCAGCCCGTTGTCGCACATGACGATCACCGCGCCGTCGCGGTCCGCGAGCGGGTCGTCGCCGTGGATGGCGTCGAGTGGGTTCTCGTGGAGGTCCTTCGGGTCCACGGGGCGTGCGCCCGGCGCGTGCCCGGCCTCGTACTCCACAGGCGTGCGCACGTCGATCAGCACGGCGCCCTTGCTCAGCGCCATGAGCGTCTCCTCGACGCTCAGGCCCGGCGATCTCTTCCCGAGGAAGTCAAGCAGTCCCATGCGTCAATCGTCCTCCCTCGGCGTCGGGCCGCCAAGTCCGGCGGCCTCACAGGATGCCGAACATCACCAGCCCGACGGCGCCCGCCACGGCGCTGAGCCCCAATCCGAGCAGCAGATAGCCGGCCCACCGCTTCCGCGCCCACCGGCCGGTCAGCACCGGCAGCGCCAGCGCCGCGACACCCAGAGTCAGCGACACCACACGGGTGAACATCCCCGGCCCCGTGACCTCGAAGTCGACGCCCACGCCCCCGTCGTCCGGCAGCATCGCCGTGCCGAGCAGCGCCACGATGCCCCAGGCCGCCATGGCCAACGAGATGGCTGCCATGGTCAACGCCCCCGGCCACGTGGACCACCAGGGGCGACGGTGCGTTCTCGTCACGGCTGCGCGCGCCGGGCCTCCATCCGGGCGTACATGTCGTCGACCAAGGCCTTGAACCTGGCCTCGACCGCCCGGCGGCGAACCTTCAGCGTGGGCGTGAGCAGTCCGTTGTCCATGGTGAACTCCTCGTTGAGCACCTGGGTGTCCTTGGGCCGCTCCTGGACCGGCAGCTTCGCCGTCATCTCCTCGACGCGCTTCTTCAGCTCCTCCAGCAGCTCGTTGCTGGCCAGCCAGTCGTGGATCTCACCCGGCCACGCCCTGGCCGTCGCCAGCGCCTCGACGTGCGGCAACGACGGCTTGACCAGCAGCGTCACGTACGGCCGGTTGTCCCCGAGCAGCACCGCGTGCTCGAACAGCGGATCCGCCAGGATGAGGCCCTCAATGGGTTGGGGGGCCACGTTCTTGCCGCCGAGGGTGACGATGATGTCCTTCAGCCGGTCCGTGATGGTGAGGAACCCCTCGGTGTCCACGTAGCCCACGTCGCCGGTGTGCAGCCACCCGTCGACGAGGGTCTCAGCGGTGGCCTCGGGTGCGTTCCAGTAGCCGAGCATCACGTTGGGGCCCTTGTAGAGGATCTCGCCGAGGTCGCCGATCCGCAGCTCGCCGCCCGGAAGCACCTTGCCGACCGTGCCGCCCTTGAAGTCGTCCGGCGCGTTGAACGAGATCAGCGGCGACGTCTCCGTCAGCCCGTAGCCGTTCATGATGGGGAGCCCGACGGAGGAGAAGAACTCCTCGATCTCCGGCCGCAGCGGGGCGCCGCCGCAGGCGAGCACCGCCTTCGGCCCACCGAGCGCGGCCCGTACGTTGCCCAGCACCAGCTTGTCCGCGACCTTCAGCTGCGCGCGCAGCACGGCCGACGGCGTCCGGCCGGAGCGGTAGGCGTACTGGTTGTGCCGGCCGACCTTCAGCGCCCAGGTGAAGATCTGCCGCTTGGCCGCGGAGCCCTCCACCTTGGCGTGCGCGGTGGCGTACACCGTCTCGAACAGCTTGGGCACACTGACCATGAGTGTGGGCTGGGCGAGCACCATCTGCTCGGCGACGGTCCGCGCGTTCTCCACGTAGGTGTTCATGCAGCCGTGCATGAGCACCACATAGGTCCAGGCCCGCTCCAGCGCGTGCGACAAGGGCAGGAAGCTCAGCGAGTGGTCCTCGGGCGTGATGTCGAAGAAGTTGTCGAGGGCGTCGCTCTGGGTGACGAAGGCGCTGTGCTGGAGCATGACGCCCTTGGGGTTCCCGGTGGTGCCCGAGGTGTAGATGATCGATGCCAGATCATCCCCGGACGCCTCGGCGAACCTGGCCTCGACTGCTTCGGTGGGCTCGGCGAGGAAGTCGGCGTAGCTGACCACCCGCTCCGGCATGCCGGGGTAGGGCCTGAGGATCACGATGTGGGCCAGCTCCGGGAGTTCGTCGGCCACCGACAGCACCCGCTCGCACTCGCTCTGGCCACCGACGAACATGACGGTCAACCCGGAGTCCGAGGCGATGTGGCTGATCTGCTCAGGCGTGGAGGTGGCGTACAGGGGCACCGGCACCGCACGGACCGTGGCCGCCCCGAAGTCGATCTCCGACCATTCGGGCCGGTTGCCGAGGAAGACGCCGATGCGTCCGCCGGTGTCGACGTCCAGGTCGAGCAGCCCCTGTGCCACGCGGTTGAGCTTGGTCAGGAACTGGGAGTAGGTCTGGGTGACCCAGGCGTCGCCCTCGCGGATGCGCGTGGCGGTGCGGGATCCGTGCTGCGCGACGACCGCGCGGAGGCGGGTGACGACATGGTTGATCTGCGGCATGGTGAACTCCCGTGGTCGGCCTTGTGGCGCCAGCCTACTCGTCGGCGCTGCGCCGTCGGCTGGATCTGGGCCCACCCCTGGTGGAGCTGAGGAAGCGTCGGTGGGCGCCGCTAGGGTGGCCGCATGACGCTGCGATTGGGTGCCCATGTCGACTCCACAGACCCGCTGTCGGAGGCGGCCGCGCTCGGCATCGACGCGGTCCAGATCTTCCTGGGAGACCCGCAGAGCTGGAAGCAGCCGGGCGCCCTCGTCGACGGCGGAGCCCAGGCACTGAGAGCCGCGGCAGAGGCCGCCGGAGTGGGCATCGTCGTGCACGCGCCCTACGCCCTGAACGTGGCCTCCACCAACAACCGCATCCGGATCCCCTCCCGCAAGCTGCTGCAGCAGACCCTGGCCGAGGCGGCCGCCGTCGGCGCCCTCGGCGTGGTGGTGCACGGCGGCCACGTCACCGCGGACGAGGATCCAGCCACGGGGTTCGCCAACTGGCGCAAGTGCGTCGACGGCCTGGAGCTGGAGGTGCCGATCTTCATCGAGAACACCGCCGGAGGAGGCAGCGCGATGACCCGCCACCTGGAGGCCATCGACAAGCTGTGGGACGCCCTCTCCGGGTCGCCGAACGCGGACCGGGTGGGATTCTGCCTCGACACCTGCCACGCCCACGCCTCCGGCCTCGGGCTCGACGGGCTGCTCGAGCGCGTGAAGGCGATCACCGGCCGGGTGGACGTGGTGCACTGCAACGACTCGCGCGACGAGGCGGGCAGCGGCGCTGACCGGCACGCGAACCTGGGGCAGGGACTCGTCGACGGCGACGCGCTGGCCTCACTCGTCCGGGAGGCGGACACCGTCACCCTGCTGGAGACCCCGGGAGGCGTCCCCGAGCGGGCGCTGGACCTGACCTGGCTCCGTCAGCGGCTGTAGGAGCCTTCAATCGGGGGTTCCGGCTGCAGAATGCTACCTATGCGGCGGCATCTGCGTATATGCACAGATGCCGCCGCATAGGTAGCACTCTGCAGGCCAGGTGGGGGCTCGATCCCAAGCCCGACTCAGTTGAACGTCCGGGGCGGAGCTTGAGTGGCCGATAGACTGAGCCCCGCCACCACGAACCGACCGACGGGAGTTCTGGCGTGCTCGTCGCCCTCATCGCCGCCCACGCGATCCTTGGCGCCCTCACCCCGCTGCTGGTCCGCTGGCTGGGGGCGCGCGCCTTCTTCCTCCTGGCGCTGGGCCCGCTGGCCGCCGGTGTCTGGCTCGCCGGGCTGGGGTCGGTCGTCGTCGACGGTGGCGGGTACGTGGAGTCCTATCAGTGGATTCCGCTGCTCGGGGTCGAGATGTCGCTCCGGATCGGGCTCCTGCAGTGGGTGCTGGCGCTGATCGTCACCTGGATCGGCGCCCTGGTGCTGCTCTACAGCCGCTGGTACTTCGACGGGTCGACGACGCCGCGCTCCGCGTCGGTCCTCACGCTCTTCGCGGGCACGATGCTGGGCCTGGTCACGGCGGACAACCTCGTGGTGCTCTACATCTTCTGGGAGTTGACCACGATCTTCTCCTACCTCCTCATCGCGCACGACCCCACCCGTCGCGCCAACCGGGGAGCGGCGCAGACCGCCCTGATCGTCACCACCACAGGCGGCCTGGCGATGCTCGTCGGCATCGTGGTGCTCTGGCAGACGTCCGGCACGCTGTCCCTCCAGGAGCTGTTGGCGGAGCCGCCAACGGGGACTCTGGCCACCGTCGGCGCGCTGCTGATGCTGGTCGGCGCGCTCAGCAAGTCCGCACTGGTGCCGTTCCACTTCTGGTTGCCGGGTGCGATGGCGGCCCCAACCCCCATCTCCGCCTATCTGCACGCGGCCGCCATGGTGAAGGCGGGCGTGTACCTCGTGGCCGCGATGGCCCCCGCGTTCGCGGACGTGCCGTGGTGGCGGCCCACCATCATGCTGCTCGGCACCATCACGATGATCCTCGGCGGCTGGCGGGCGCTGCGGCAGACGGACCTCAAGCTCCTCCTCGCCTACGGCACGGTGAGCCAGCTGGGGTTCATGGTCCTCCTGGAGGGCCTCGGCACCGAGGCCGCGGCCCTGGCCGGGCTCGGCATGGTCATCGCCCACGCGCTGTTCAAGTCCACGCTGTTCATGTGCGTGGGCGTCATCGACCACTCGGCGGGCACCCGCGACCTGCGCGAGCTCAGCGGTGTGGGCCGGCGCGTCCCCGTGCTCGCCGCGGTGGGCGGCCTGGCGGTGCTGTCGATGGCGGGGATGCCACCCCTCATGGGGTTCCTGGCCAAGGAGGCCGCGTTCGAGAGCGTGGAGTATCTGGTCTCGGGCGACGTCGAGTCAATCACCCCGCTGGCAGCCGCCGCCCTGGCCGCGGCCCTGCTGTTCGGCTCGGCACTGACGGTGGCCTACTCCCTGCGGTGGTGGTGGGGGGCCTTCGGCACCAAGGATCGCGCGCCCGCGCTGTCCTGGCACCGGCCGGCCGTCGGCATCGTGGCCGTGCCGGCGCTGCTGAGCATCGCGTCACTTGTCGCCGGGTTCCTCGGCCCCCCGCTCACAGCCCTCCTGGACCTCTACGCCCGCACCGTCACCGCCGGCAAGGCCAGCCACGGCCTGGCCCTGTGGCACGGCTTCACCTGGCCGTTGCTGATGTCGTCCATCGCGGTGGGCGCGGGCGTGCTGCTGTTCGTGTTCCGCAACCGCATCGCCCGGATCCAGGCCACCTTCCCCCAGACCACGACGGCCGAGGAGTTCTTCCACCGGTCCATGCACAACCTGGACCGGATCGCCGTCGAGGTCACGGCCCGCACCCAGCGGGGGTCGCTGTCGATCTACCTGGGCACCATCCTGGTGACGTTGGTGTCGCTGGCCACCTTCGCGCTGCTGCGGATCCGGCAGTGGCCAGAGTTCAGGGTCTTCGACCACTGGCCCCAACTCCTGGTGGCCGCGGTGATGATCACCGCCGCCGTCCTCGCCGCGGGATCCCGCGGGAGGATCCGCGCCATCCTGCTGGTGGGCGTCACCGGCTACGGCCTCGCGCTGATGTTCGCCATGGCCGGGGCGCCGGACCTGGCGCTCACCCAGGTGCTCGTGGAGACGGTCACCCTGGTGGTGTTCGTCCTGGTGGTGCGGAAGCTGCCGCGCTACTTCACCAACCGCCCCCTGAGCTCGACGAGGTGGTGGCGGGTGCTGGTCGCCGCCGCCGTCGGCACCACGGTGACGCTGGTGGCGGTCGTCGCCGCGGGCGCCAGAGTGGCGGACCCGATCTCGGACGCGTGGTACGAGGCCGCCTACGAGATCGGCTACGGCAAGAACATCGTCAACGTGGCGCTGGTGGACACCCGCGCCTGGGACACCCTGGGCGAGATCGCGGTGCTCGTCATCGCCGCCACCGGCGTCGCGTCGCTGATCTTCCTCCGCTCCCGAGTGGGATCGGTCACGCGGACCGACGAGGTGTTCGAGGACCGCGAGGACGCCCCCATGTCCGACAGTGCACCCGGCGTGTGGCTGCGGGCAGGGCAGACGCTGTCCCCGCTCGTGCGGTCCCTCGTCTTCGAGGTGATCACGCGGCTGCTGTTCGGCGTGATGATCATCATCTCCATCTACCTCCTGCTCGCGGGCCACAACTCGCCCGGTGGCGGCTTCGCCGGGGGGATGGTGGCCGGCATGGCGCTGATCATCCGCTACCTGGCCGCCGGCCGGCACGAGCTCGACGAGGCGGCGCCGTTCGACGCCGGCCGCCTCCTCGGCGGGGGCCTGTTCCTCATGCTCGGCACCGCCGTCGTCCCGGTGTTCTTCGGCGGAAGCGTCCTGGAGAGCTACGACTACTACTGGAACGCGCCCGGCCCGGACGTGCTGACCACGCCCTGGGGGGAGCTGCCGCTCCTGGGCGAGGTCCACCTGGTCTCGTCGACGATCTTCGATCTGGGCGTCTACCTGGTGGTGGTGGGCATGCTGCTCGACGTGGTCCGCAGCCTGGGCTCCGGCATCGACCAGCACGCCAGCGATCAGCTGGCCCCCATGCCGCTGCCCGATTCCACCATCGCTCTCCCGGCCCGCCACGGAGGCACCGCGAGGGATCGCGGCCGGCCGAACGCGAGCGACGACGCGCCGCGCCACACGCGTCCCGGGGAGGCCCTCCGATGACCGCCAACCTCGCCCTCGCCATCACGGCCGGCGTCCTCGTGGCCGCCGGGGTGTACCTGCTGCTCGAGCGGTCGCTGACCCGGATTCTGCTCGGCGTCCTGCTGGCCAGCAACGGCGTCAACCTGCTGTTCATCGTCGCCGCCGGGGCACCGGGCGCAGCCCCGATCGTGGGGCTGGCACCTCCGGACCAGACCTCCGACCCGCTTCCGCAGGCGATGGTCCTGACGGCCATCGTGATCACCATGGCGGTCGCGGCGTTCGTGCTCACGGTCGCCTACCGCAGCTTCCAGCTCCACGGGCACGACGAGGTGGCAGACGACGTCGAGGACGCCCGCATCCGGCGCCTCGCGGAGGCCGACGTCGCCTCGGAGTCCTACGAGGACACCACCTTCTCCGACACCGGCGAGGACGTGGTGAGCGAATGATGGCCAACCTGCTCCCGGTGCCGGTGCTGCTGGCGATCTTCGGCGCCGCCGTCGCACTGGCGCTGCCGAGGCGCCCCGCCACCCAGCGCGTCGTCTCCGTGCTCAGCCTCTCCGGCATCGTGGCGGTGGCCGCGGTGCTGATCTGGCACACCCACGAGGTGGGGCCGATCGCGCTGTGGCTCGCGAACTGGCCCGAGCCGCTCGGCATCGCGCTGGTGGCAGACCGGCTGAGCTCGCTGATGCTGTTCGTGGCCGCCGTCGTCGCGCTGTGCGTCCTCCTGTTCGCCACCGGCCAGGACAGCGACGAGGTACGCCGCGAGACCCCGGTGTCGATCTTCCACCCGACGTTCCTCCTCCTGATGGCGGGCGTCTCGAACGCGTTCCTCGCGGGTGACCTGTTCAACCTGTTCGTGGGATTCGAGATCCTCCTGTTCGCCTCATACGTGCTGCTCACCCTGGGCGGGACCGGAGACCGGATCCGCGCTGGCACCACCTACGTCATCGTCTCGCTGCTCAGCTCGTCGCTGTTCCTCATCTCCATCTCCGCCGTCTACGCCGCCACCGGCACGGTCAACCTCGCGCATCTGGCGGTGCGCCTGCGCGACCTCAGCGAGCCGGTCCAGCTGCTGCTCGAGGTCTTGCTCATCGTGACCTTCGCGGTCAAGGCGGCGATGTTCCCCCTCGGCTCATGGCTGCCCGACTCCTACCCCACCGCCCCGGCGCCCGTCACCGCGGTGTTCGCCGGCCTGCTCACCAAGGTGGGCGTCTACGCGATCATCCGCACCGAGACCCTCTTGTTCCCGTCGTCGCCGGTCAACGACGTGCTGATGGTCGCCGCGCTCCTCACCATGGTGATCGGCATCCTGGGGGCCATCGCGCAGGTCGAGATCAAGCGCATGCTGTCGTTCACCCTGATCAGCCACATCGGCTTCATGATCTTCGGCATCTCGCTCGGCAGCGACGCGGGGATGGCCGCCACCATCTTCTACACCGCGCACCACATCACCATCCAGGCCACCCTGTTCCTGGTGACCGGCCTCATCGAGCGGCGCGGGGGCACCTCGTCGCTGGAGGGCCTCGGCGGACTGCTCAAGGTGGCGCCGCTGCTGGCCGTGCTGTTCTTCCTGCCCGCGATGAACCTGGCAGGCATCCCGCCGTTCTCCGGGTTCATCGGCAAGCTCGGCCTGATCCAGGCAGGCGCCGCCCATGGCACCATCCTCGCGTGGGCCGTCGTCGCAGGCGGCGTGCTCACCAGCCTCCTTACCCTCATCGCGATGGCCAAGGTGTGGAACCGGGCGTTCTGGGGCGTCACGCCCGCCGAGCAGCGGCGAGCCGAGGCCGAGCGCCTCAACGAGGACATCGACGAGCTGATCGACGACGACACCCGCCCCATGCCTCCCCTTCAGGTGGGCGCCACGATGGCCCTGGTCGCGTTCGGCCTGGCTCTGACGGTGTTCGCCGGACCGCTGTACGAGTACACGCACGCGGCCGCCGCCACGCTCCGCGACGGGTCCTACATCGCGGCCGTTCTCCCGGAGGCCCTGCGATGATGAGATCCGCCACCCCCTGGCGCCAACGCGCGAAGTTCCGGCCGCTGTCGGTGTTCGGCATGGCCGGCGTGTGGGTGCTGGTCTGGGGCAGCGCGTCGCCGCTGATCCTCATCTCCGGCATCGCGCTCGGCTGGATCGTGGGCGTGCTGTTCCCCCTCCCCCCGATCTTCTGGCAGGGCAGGTTCCGCCCCGTCGGGTTTGCCCTGCTCACCTGGCACCTGCTGTACGACCTGGTGGTCTCGTCGGTGCGCCTGCTGCGGCTGGCCTTCCAACGGGAGGTGAACCTCCATGCGGGCATCGTGCGGGTGGACCTGCACACCGACGACGACCTCTACCAGGTCCAGGTGGCCGAGATCCTGTCCCTGGTGCCGGGCACAGTGGTGATCGAGGTGGTCCGCGAGCCCCGTCGCCTCTACATGCACGCCCTCGAACTGGTCGACGACGCCGCGCTCGACCGCGTGCAGCGCATGACCATGGCCGTGGAGTCCCGGGTGGTGCGCGCCTTCGGCTCCGACGAGCAGATCGCCGCCTTCGATGCGGCCTGCATGGCGCACCCCGTCAACGCGTCCCCCCGGATGGAGGAGTGAGATGGTGGAAGTCATGACCGAGGTGATCCTGAGTGTCGCGGCGGTGGTGCTGACGGTGTCGGCCATCATCGGCGCCAACCGGATCGCGGAGGGGCCAACCCAGCTCGACCGCTCCGTGGCCGCGGATCTGATCGTCGCCGTCGTGGTCGCGTCGCTGGGGTTGTGGACAGTGTGGTCGGACAGCACCACCGAGGTGCTCATCCTGGTGCTGCTGTCCATGCTGGGCTTCACAAGCGCAGTGTCCGTGGCGCGCATGGTGGCGGACCGGATGGCCACGCGGCGGCAGTACACCGCCCACCGCGACAGGAGGCCCAGATGACGGACGAGATCTACGACCTCATCGCCTCGGTGTTCGTGCTGGCGGGGGCGCTGCTGTGCCTCGGCGCCGCCATCTCTCTGGTGCGTTTCCCCGATGTACTGGGCAAGATGCATGCCATCACCAAGCCGCAGGTGCTGGGGTTGATCTCGGTGACCGTCGGGATCGCGCTCAGCCTGCGCACCTGGTGGGCGGTCGGCCTGTGCCTGCTCGTCGTCGTGCTCCAGCTGTTGACTGCGCCGGTCTCGGCGAACCTCGTGGCGCGCGGCGCGTACCGCGCGGGGCTGATCAAGGACGACCTGCTCGTGGTGGATCACCTCACCGAGGATCTGGAGGAGGCCGGTTACACCCGCCCCGCGGAGGGCACCCCGGAGAGCAACCGCTGAGTCGTGGGCGTCGCCGTCGGGTCGGACGGTGCGTTGAGCCGGACTTCGGTGTGGATAGGGGTTGAGCCGGACTTCGGTCTCGCTGGGGTGGTTTGAGCCGGACTTCGGTCTCGCTGGGGTGGTTTGAGCCGGACTTCGATCTCGCTGAGCTTGGATCGTTCAAATGTCGCCGTCGGCCCGTCGAGTCCGAAGCCGTGCTCAACCCACCCCCCGCGAGAGCCGTGTCCGGCTCAACACGCCCCGTCGAAAGCCGTGTCCGGCTCAAGTTCCGTCGGGACCGCAGACCTCAACCCCGGGTTGAGGACGTGACTTTCGTTCATTGACGCCCATGAGAGCGCTCAATACTGTGGCGGCCAGGTGCCTCCCCCTGGGCATCCCCCCTAGTGATTGGCTGAACGCATGAAGAGAGTAGGCACCGTCGCCCTCACCGCACTGATCGCCCTGGCGGTCCCCATGACGGCACAGGCCGCTCCTGAAGACCCCCTCGACCGGTTCGAGCGCACGGCGGGCGGCCAGATCTCGTCGGACTTCGTGCCCGCCTCCGCCGACGGCGCAGCGCGCGTGACCGTGATGGTCGAGCTCGCCGCCGAGCCCGTCGCCGTCGTCGACGCGGGCTCCCCTGCAGGCCTCACCAAGGCGCAGCGCGACACGTTGAAGGCCCAGCGCAAGGCCGAGCAGGACAAGCTCAAGCCGGCCATCGAAAAGCTCGGCGGCGAGGTCCGCTCCCAGGTACAGACGGCCTACAACGGCATCAAGGTAAGCGTCGCCCGCAAGGACGCGGCGGCGCTGGCCCAATTGCCCGGCGTCGCGGCGGTGCACCGCGTGCAACTCGCAGAGCCCACCAACGCCACCTCCGTCCCCTACCTCGGCGTGGATCAGGTGTGGGAGGACAGCGGCTACACCGGTGCCGGCATCAAGGTGGCCATCATCGACACCGGCATCGACTACACGCACGCCACCTTCGGCGGCCCCGGCACAAAGGAGGCCTTCGCGGCGGCCAAGGCCAGCGTCACCCCTGACGCCGCATGGTTCGGAACCGGCGCCCCGCGCGTCAAGGGCGGCTGGGACTTCGTCGGCGACGCCTACGACGCCAGCGACCCCGCCAAGTCGACGCCTCTGCCGGACGCCAATCCGCTGGACTGCAACGGTCACGGCACGCATGTGGCCGGCACAACCGGCGGCAGCGGTGTGAAAAGCGACCGCACCACCTACACGGGGGGCTATGACGCGACGACGTCCGAGAACACCTTTCTGGTGGGCCCCGGCGTCGCCCCCGAGGTTGATCTGTACGCGCTGAAGGTGTTCGGCTGCGAGGGCTCCACCGACGTCACCGTCGAGGCCATCGACTGGGCCGTCGCCAACGAGATGGACGTGATCAACATGTCGCTCGGCTCCGACTACGGCACCAAGGACGACCCAGCCTCGGTGGCCGCCAGCAATGCCGCCGCCGACGGCGTGGTGGTGGTGGCCTCCGCCGGCAACGCCGGGCCCAACCCCTACCTCACCGGTTCCCCCGGAGCGGGCGACGGGGTGATCAGCGTCGCGGCCAACGACGCCACCGAGACCTTCCCGGGCGCGACGCTCACCGTCGACGGCCAGGACATCGAGGCCATCAACGCCAACGGTGCTGAGCTCCCGGCCGGGCCCTACGAGGTCGTTGCCCTGAGCGACAACCCCGCCACCGCTGCCAACGAGGCCCTCGGCTGCGCGGTCTCCGATTACGCAGCCGCAGGCATCAGCGACGCCGACAACGCACCCCTCCAGATCGCGGTGACCACCCGCGGCACCTGCGCCCGCGTGGCACGCGCGGTGTTCGGCCAGCAGGCCGGCGCCGACGCGGTGGTGATGATCAACACTGACCCATCGCTGCCGCCGTTCGAAGGTCCGATCACCGAGAACCCCGACGACGGCGTCGACTACACCGTCACCATCCCCTTCCTCGGCGTGCGCTCAGGTGATGGGGGGGCGCTGCAGGCGGCCGACGGCGAGGACCTCACGATCGCTCCCACCTCGATCACGAATCCGGGATTCGAGGCATACGGATCGTTCACCTCGTCCGGGCCCCGCTCAGGCGACTCGGCGCTCAAGCCCTCCGTCACGGCCCCCGGCGTCTCCATCGCGTCCGCGGCCGTCGGCTCCGGC
>JAPUEL010000012.1:14509-26138 GCA_027492545.1 Propionibacteriaceae bacterium | reverse complement strand
CATCCGATGCCCTCCTTCGTGACTTGGATGCCTCCATCAAACCCGACACTTGACAACATTCCCCTGCGTGTCAGGGTTGGGTGAGTCCACCGGTTCATATCAAGTCCGCCTCGCAGGGCGTTGAAGGATCAGCAGTCTGATGAGTTTGAGTTCCCCGGTCGCGTTGCTCGGCGCGGATGATGGAGTGGTGAGTGCACCCTCGAATCCGGATGGCCCGACGCGTCGGCGTTCGTTCACGCCGACCCAGAAATTGAGATACCTGACCGAGTATGAGACCGCGGTCGAGACCGGTCAGGGCGGGGCGTTCCTGCGCCGCCAGGGGTTGTATTCGTCGTTGATCTCGGAGTGGCGCAAGCAGCGCGACGCGGGCCTGTTGGAGGGGAAGAGCCCCGGTGACGCGGTCGGGCGCCCCAGCGCTGTGCAGGCCGAAAACGCGCGGCTGAAGGCGCAGTTACGCAAGGCCGAGCAGAAGCTCGCGACGACGGAGATTGCGTTGCAGATCATGGGAAAAGCGCACGCCCTCTTGGAGTCGATCTCCGAGAGCGCGGACACCGACCCGCGTCCCGAGAAAGCTGATGGGCGCCTACCTGGAACTGACCGTCGTAGGGGTGCCGACCCGGGAAGCGGCGTCGCTGACAGGACTGCCCCGAGCGACCACTACCCGCATAGCTGCCCGCAGGCGGCGCCCCGATCCGGAGCCGGCCCCGGTCCGACCGGCGCCGGCGAACAAGCTCACGAGCGCGGAGCGAGCGGTGGTGTTGGCGACGTTGAACAGTGACGAGTTCGTCGACAAGCCGCCGTTGCAGGTTTACGCGATTCTGCTGGAGCGCGGCGAATACGTGGGTTCGGTGGCGACGATGTATCGGGTGCTGCGGGAGAACACGCAAGTCCGGGAACGGCGCCGGCTCCAGGTGCACCCGCCGCGGAAGGTCCCCGAGCTGATCGCTACCGCTCCCGGGCAGGTGTATTCGTGGGACATCACGAAACTCGCCGGCCCCGTCAAGGGCACCTACTTCGACGCGTACGTGATGATCGACATCTTCTCCCGCTACGTCGTGGGCGCCATCGTGCACTCCTGCGAAGACGGCCTGCTCGCGAAGGAGATGATGATGGACGCGTTCGGGTTGCACGGGGTCCCCGAGGTCGTGCACTCCGACGGCGGCCCGTCGATGACGTCCAAGACCGTGAAGACGCTGCTCGCAGACCTCGGCGTGGTCCGCTCGAGGTCTCGCCCGCACGTGAGCAACGACAACCCGTACTCGGAGTCGCTGTTCAAGACGATGAAATATTTGCCGGTGTTTCCCGACCGGTTTGTCTCGCTGACCCACGCCCGCCAGTTCCTCGACGAGTTCGTGAACGCCTACAACCATCACCACAGGCATACCGGGATCGGCATGCACACGCCCGCCGACGTCCACTACGGGCTCGCCGAGGCCATCGACCGCGACCGAGACGCCGCGCTAGAAGCGGCCCGCCGTGCCCACCCCGAACGCTTCGGCACCCGCGCGATAGCCCGACCCAAGATCCTCGACCGCGAGCCCGCGGCCTGGATCAACCAGCCACCAGCCGACGAGATCCAACTCGCGGCCTAACACCCACCGGCCTCATCCACCTTGACAAATACCGCGGGAACCACGCGAGTCACCATCCCGACCACCACGCTGAAAGATGTCAAACTTGCCGGGAGTGCGCTCCTGGTGCAGGAGAACGACGTCATCTTTGATCATCCGCTCGATGCTCCCGGGACTCTGGAGTTCGTCACGGATAGCGGCTGTCGTGGGGGCGCACTAAACGGTCCCTTGCCCGTGAAGGTTGAACCAGCGCCGATCGAGCTCAACGACTGGCGGAAGGTCGGCCTCGCATGGGTCTGCTGCACGGATAGGTGACAACCGATCTGCCTAACCCAAGAGGTTGGGCTGGAAGGATGTTCACCGTGTCCAAGCCATACCCCAAGGAGTTCCGCGACGACGTCGTACGTGTCGCGAGGAGCCGTGAGCCAGGTGTCGAGCTCTCCCAGATCGCGAAGGACTTCGGGATCCACTTCACGACCCTGTACTCGTGGATTACGAAGGCCGATGTTGAAGACGGCGAGCGGCCCGGTGCGACCGCGGTGCAGTCAGCCGAGCTGCGCGAAGCCAAGCGTCGGATCAAGACGCTCGAGCAAGAGGTTGAGGTCCTGCGCCGTGCGGCGGCTTACTTCTCTCAGGCTCATCTGCCGGGAAAATGAGCTACCCGCTCGTCCGCGAGTTGGCCGAGGACGGAATCCCCGTCACGGTGACGTGCCGGGTGCTCCAGATCGCTCGCCAGCCCTACTACCGCTGGCTGGCCAACTCCGTCACCAGCGTTGAACTGGACCAGGCCTACCGCGCCAACGCGCTGTTCGATGCTCACCGTGATGACCCCGAGTTCGGCTACCGATACCTGCTCGACGAGGCCCGTGACGCCGGCCAGTCGATGGCGGCACGGACTGCATGGCGCATCTGCTCGGACAACGGCTGGTGGAGCGCTTTCGGGAAGAAGCGCGGCAAGGGCAAGAAGCCCGGGCCGCCGGTCCACGGCGACCTTTGCGCCGTGACAGATGACAAGGGCAGGATCCGGCACGAGTTCAAGGCTGAGTCCGCCAACGAGTTGTGGATCGGCGACATCACCGAGCACTGGACCGATGAAGGCAAGCTCTACGTCTGCGCGTTCAAGGGCGTGTTCTCCAACCGGATCGTGGGCTACTCCATCGATTCCAGGATGAAGTCCCGGCTCGCAGTCGCGGCACTCAACAACGCCGTCGCACGACGGCGCGACGTCGCTGGCTGCGTGGTCCACACCGACCGAGGATCTCAATTTCGAAGCAGGAAGTTCGTTCGCTCCCTGAGCCGTCACGAGATGGTCGGGTCGATGGGTCGCGTCGGGGCGGCCGGGGACAACGCCGCCATGGAGAGCTTCTTCTCACTGCTCCAGAAGAACGTCTTGAACCGCCGCACCTGGGCCACCCGCGAAGACCTCCGGATCGCCATCGTCACCTGGATAGAACGCACATACCACCGGCGTCGCCGACAAGACGGACTCGGCCGATTGACCCCGATCGAGTTCGAGACAATCATGACCACGTCAGCAACTCAGGCTGCGTGACTAACCACTGTCACCTATCCGTGCAGCAGACCCTCGCCCGCGACGCGTGCCCGTTGAAGTCAACCCGCAGCGCCACCTCGCGTCGTTCGGTCGAGAATCACTATGCGCAGGGGTTTGTCCCAGTACCCAGCTCACCTCGCAAGAAGGCAAGCGTCTCTTCATTTGCAACCGTGAGGGCTGCTGTCCGCCCCTCCAGTCCGATGAGTGAGGGTAGAGGTGGGAGATACAGTGCGGCGTCCGTAAAGCTGAGGTGCTGTGCCCCTCGCACATCGACGCGCTTGCCGCAAAAGGCGAGAACCTCATCGAGAGCAGAGTCGTAACGCTCGTCGCTCTCGGCACTGCCTGTGCCCTCACCAGCTACGATCGCCAGGACCGGCACGGTCGGCAACCCACCGCGAGGCAGTCCGTCGATGTCGACCACCGCATCCACTCGCGGGTCCCGCGCAGCGGCGAGAATCGCGGCCGCGCCTCCGATCGAGTGCCCTGCAGTCGCGACCGTCGCCGAAGGCAAAATAGTCTCGAAGTAGTCGAGGGTAGACAACAGATCGTCGGCGCGGATACTTGCCAGTTCGTTGGCAATGCGTTGGTCGGTCTCATCATCGCCAGTCGTCGCCAGGGACGATCGAATGACTGTCCCGTCCTCGAGTACGACGGCCGCGGAGTCATAGGGATGATCTACCGCAACGACGATATAGCCATGGCTTGCAAGGTTCTCCGCCCACACCGTGTTCTGGGTGCGAGATCCGCCTAGCCCAGGCGAGAAAATCACTAGCGGAAATGATCCGTCAGCCTGCGGGGCGTTCACAACGGCGTTCGTCTTGGCGTGAGCCACTCCGTCCAAGAGAAATGCGGGTATCCCGAATTGGTCGGCAAGTGCCTGTGAGATCGCAGGGCTAGCCATGTAAGGTGTCCGCGGTCCGGATGCCTCCGTTGGATACCAAACCCGCGCAACCAGCATCCGGGTATCGTTCGGATCCGTCGTGAAGCTCTCCTCTCGGCCCGTATCCCACTGGACATCCCTCGCCCCGATTGCGTGTGGCCCACTCGGCGGGGGCAGTTCGAGGGCAGGCAGGGCCCACGCTGTCGCCCCGGCAAGTGATGCGGTTGCCACTGCGCTCACCGCTAGTAGGGCAGCTGCCACCCGTCTCGCGGTTGAGCGCGTGCGCCGACCCGACGGCCCGGTCCCGATAATCACGCCCGACCCCAATGCGAGCATCGCTGCGACGCTTAAGGGAAGGAGTAGCCATCGTGGTTCAAGGATCAAGGCCATCAGGAACCCTATCGAGACAACTGCAATGCCTAGCGAGCTGAATGGGCGACGTCGAAGAGGGGTCCAGGCGAGTACTGCGATCAACACGATCACGATTGACAGGGCGACGATCATAGAAGCTCCACTCGTTTTGAACCGTCCGAGGTTCTCTGCCGCTCTCATACGGGTTGCGGCTCTCGGTTGAGGGCAGCGTAGTGGGCGGCGTCAAACTGGCTCTTCATACCTGCGGTGGGTCGAGGTTGAGTCCGCCGCCGATGAGGAGCATGCGTAGTCGGTAGTTCTCTCGGTTGCGGAAGCCTCTGGCGATGCGACGATGGAGCTCGATGAGCCCGTTCACGGCTTATGCCGACGTGTGGATTATGCCGACCGTGACCACGTTTACCCTTGTCAGAGACGATCGTCTCCTGGTGGTGTCGGCATAGTCAGAGGGCTTCGAGCCAGGTGAGGATCTCGGGGGGCGGGGTGAATGTGCCTGGGGTGACTCCTGGGGGTCTGGTCTTGTCGAGGGCTGCCTTCTTTGTCTCCATGTCGGCGTGGAGGTAGATGTCGGTGGTGGAGGTCTGCTCGTGGCCTAGCCAGAGCGCGATGACTGTGATGTCGACTCCGGCGTGGAGGAGGTTCATGGCGGTCGTGTGCCGGAGGGTGTGCATGGTGACGTGTTTGCTGTCCACTGAGGGGCAGGTCTTCGCGGCGGTGCGGACATGGGTCGCGAGGCGGTGCTCGATGGCGTCGCGGGAGAGGGCGTTTCCGTGGGGTCCGGGGAAGAACGCGTTGCCTGGCAGGCGGTTGCGTTCCTGTAGGTAGGTGCGGATCTGGTTTCGGGTTGTGGTGCTGATCGGGGTGACGCGATGCTTGCGGCCCTTGCCCTGGCATTCGACGTAGGGGCTGCTCTGGGTGTGGATGTTGTTGGTGGTCAGGTCGATGAGTTCGCTGATCCGCAGGCCGGTGTTGATGGCCAGGGCGAGCATCATCTGGTCTCGTCGGCCGGTCCAGGTCGCGACATCGGGTGCTGCGAGCAGCGCCTCAGTCTCTTGCGGGTTGAGGTAGCTGATCAGGGGTTTCGTGGTCTTGGCGGGTGGGATGGTCAGGACGCGGCGGATGGTTTCGGCGGCCTCGGGGTGGTCGGGCAGGGTGTGTGCGAGGAGGACGCGGATCGCGCCGAGGCGGGCGTTGCGGGTGGCGGGCGTGTTGGCCCGCTCGCGGGTGAGGTGGTCGAGGAAGCCGGTGACGGTGTCGCGGTCGATGTCTTCGAGCCGGATCTGGTCTGCGGTGGTCGGGGTGGTCGTGCAGATGTGTTTGATCAGGAGGCGCCAGGTGTCGCGGTAGGAGGCGATCGTGTTGGGGGTGAGGTTGCGCTGGATGTGGACGTAGTCGGTGAAGAACGCCTGCAGTGCGCTGGTGAGGTAGGTCATGGTGATTTCACTCCATCGTGAGGGTGGTGGTGCGGTGGGCGGCCAAGGCCAGGAGTTCTGGGACGGCCTCGACGTACCAGTAGGTGTGGGACGGGTCGGAGTGGCCGAGCCAGGTCGCCAGCAGGCTCAATGTCGCTGCGGGATCGGCCCCGTCGCCGGTGTAGGAGCGGATCATCTGCCTCGTGGCGAAGGTGTGGCGCAGGTCATGCAGCGTTGGCGCCGGCCCGTTCCAGGTGAAGTCGGCCGCGTCACGGAGCCTGTGGAAGTAGGCATCAATGGTGACCCGCTTGTAGCCCGTGCCTTTGACGGTGACGAAGAGTGGCCCATCGGGTTGCGGGCCGGCGGCCAGACGGGCAGGGCTGTTCTCGTACTCGGCCAGCGCCGCGATGGTGCTGGAGTGGAGGGGGACGAGCCGGTCGGGGCCGTGCTTGTTTGCCCGGATCAACACGCTGCCCTCACCGGGATCGACGTCCCGGACGCTGAGCCGCAGGACCTCCCCGATGCGCATGCCGGTCACCGCCAGGAGGGCGATGATGTGAGCCATCGTGGCTTGGACGAGCGGGGGTGTGAACACCTTCCGGCAGCAGGAGATCAGTGCGTCGACCTCGTCCTGGGTGTAAATGTGGGGCCGGCGTCGATCCCTTCCGCCGCGCAACGCGTTGGCGGCTGGGACTTCAACATCCAAACCGATGGCATGGCAGTGGCGTGCCAGGCCTCTGACCGCGGCGAGACGTTGACGCTGGTAGGAGTGGGCCAAGCCCCCATCCCCCCGCGCCCACGTGACCACGTCTGAGGCCGTGAACCCAGCCTGCGGGCGACCACTGGCCCACAACCACTCGAGGAAGCGACGAGCGTGGCGCTCTTCCTCGATGAGCCCGAAACCCAACGCCCGGCGCCGGGCGAGGTAGTCCTCCAGGGCTGCCGTCAGGTTGGGATTGACCGGTCGCGCGGTCACGGCAGCCGTCCCCACGACGGCGCCAACCGACGCAACGATTCGGTGTCCACCCGCGCGTAGGTCATCGATGAGGCGAGGTTCGCATGGCCCAGGAGTTCCTGAACCTGGCGGATGGTCCCGCCCCCAGCCAGTACCTGGCAGGCGGCGGTGTGACGAAGTCGATGGGCGTAGACGCCCTCCAGGCCAGCCAGGCGGGCATGCTTGGACACGACCTCGGTCACACCGGTGCGATGCAGGGCCTGCAACGGTGGCAGGGACCGGACGAAGACGCTGCGTTCCGCCGGATCGCAACGCCGGACCCGCAGGTAGTCGACCAGGGTCTCGCCGACGTCGACGGGCATCGGCAGGACCAGCACGCGGCCGCCCTTACCCACCACCCGGACCGACGGCTCCCGCCAGTCGATGTCTTCAAGGGTCAACCCGGCGGCCTCACCGGCGCGGATCCCCAGCCGGGACAACATCACGATGATCGCCAGGTCACGCCTGCCCGTGGAGCAGTCCAGATCAACCGCACCTTTCAAGGCCGCTACCTCGCCCGTCGTGAGTCCCTTCGGTAGACCCGTACGAACCCGACGCGGCGAAAGGATGCCAAGGGAGACCTGCTCGTTGATCAAACCGTTGGCCGCCGACCACGCGAGCAGACCACGAAGCAGCACGGCCTCGCTCTGGGCCGTCGACGAGGAGTACCCGGTAACCACACGACCCAGGAAGTCGTTGGCCATCGCGACGTCGACAAGTTCCCAACACAGGTTCCCCGACGGATCCTCGATCAACGCCAGGAACGCTCGGCCCAACCGGCGGGCCTTGTAGATCCAGCTGACCCCTTGGCCTTGCTCCTCCACGAGGAAACGCAGCCACCCCGCCAGGAACGCCTCCGCCGGACTGTCCTCAGCACGTGCCTCCGGCTCGGGTCTGAGATGACCCGTCTCACCCAGGAACCGGACCACCGCCGACACGTTCTCGTTAGCCGAGCGATGCTCCGGATGCCGGGCATTGTCCTCACTGACCATGCGCACCACACGACTCGCGTCCAGGTTCCCAAGAGTGAGCCCTTTGGCGACCATCCACGAGCCGAGCCGTGCCGCCGCGCGGACATGGTTACGCTGCGTGGTCGAGGCGTAACCCTGCTCGACAAGCCAATCGATCAGATCCACCATCACGGCTGCAAGAGGACCGGCAGGCCGACGCGGCCAGATCCTCGCATGCCAACCACCCGCCGGAGGGCCAGCAGAACAACCCTCAAGCTGAATCGGAGAACCCATGACCCACCCCTCCCGTCCGGAAAAGGGCAGGCTCTCACGCCGCGATTATGCCGACAACCCCCGACCCAACCAGTTCCGACAAGGGCAGACGTGGTCACGGTCGGCATAATCCACACGTCGGCATAAACGATCAACGGCCTGTTCAAGACTGAGCTGATCAAACCCCGCAGCCCTTGGCGCACCAGCGACGAGGTCGAGTTCGCCACCGCCGAATGGGTCGACTGGTTCAACAACCGCCGTCTCTACCAGTACTGCGGCGACATCCCACCAGCCGACCTCGAAGCCCTCTACTACGATGCAGAAGCAGCCCTGCAACCAGCAGAGCTCACAACACAGTGAGTCTCCGGACACGCCGGGGTGATTCAGACCATGAATGCTGACAGAGCGGTAGCGGCTTCGGCATCGGCATCGTGTCAATGGCCATCGGGTTCTGCCCGGCAAGCAACAGTGCTTGACCCATTCGCGAGCGCCTGGGCGCGGTTCTTACTCGCCGGAACCGCCAATGGGCCGTCGGGGCACCCGTCGCCAACCCAACGCAGCACCGCGATTTGCCTCTCGTCCAGCGGTTTGGAACGAAGGCTCATCGGGCCCCGCCTCCACCACGCACGAGCCCGACCGTAGCGGACGAGCGGAACGGGCATTCGGCAGCCCACTGCGCTGATCGTGCGCCGGCTTCGGCGCCTCCACCGAACAGCGGGCTCTGCAGGCCCGGGCAGTCACGCCATCGTCACCCGTCGAGCACGCCCTTTCGATCAACCCAGCCGACCTGGAAGCCGCCTTCACGAGCGAGCGTGGGTCGGATCACGGCTTGCGCGTGCTGGCCTCGATCATCGACGAGACGTTGCCCGCCACCGCGGCGAGGTAGTCCATCTCGGCGCGCTGGTAGCGCAGCGCCATCTTCGGCGAGGTGTGGCCGGCGATCGCTTGGACGGCCCGGAGATTGCCCCCGGACAGCCGGTAGGCCCAGGTGAGGCCCGTCACCCGGGTTCCGTGGAAGACGTAGCCCCCTTGGCCGGTCAGCAGTTCCCGGATGCGCTGCGACTCCTCGCTCTCCTGTTCTCCTGACTGCTCAAAGCGACGAATTGCGTCCTCCTCGAGGCTATTGGCGACGGTCTTGCATGCATTCTTGAACGCCCTTAGCCAGTCCGCGGACTTCACTGGCCCGCCGTCCCTGGTCCGCCAGAAGAGCAACCCCGTCCGACCCAGCTGTGTGTGCTCGCGAAGATGCGACCTCACATCACCAACGAGAGCAGCGGGGATCGGAAGTGTGCGGAAGGCGATGCCCTTGCGGGCGGTCTTGAGCGGTCCGATCTCGACCTTGCCCTCCGCCTCCTTCACCGACTGATGGACCTTCACAGTCGGGACCTCACCGTTGAGACTGAAGTCGCGACGCTGCAGCGCTCGGACCTCGCCAGACCGCAGCCCGAGCACGCCCCCGAGGAGTACGCCCAGCCGCCAACGTTCGGGCATCTGCTCCGCGACGGCGTACAACACGTCGATCGGGAGGGGGTCCAGATCTCGTTCCCGCGAGGCTTGGGCTTGGGTAGCCGCCTTGACCTGGACGGGGTTCACCTCGATGAACTCGGCCTCGACGGCGGCGTTCATGATCGCTCGCAGCAGGTCGTACGCCTGCCGGCATGACGACTCGCGCGTGCTGACCGGGAGACCCTGCCACCACAGGCGCACGTCGGCGCGGGTCAACTCGGTGACGCGCACACCGCCAATGCCGTGCTTCGCAACAGGCTTGCCTTTCACCATCCCTCGCCGCGTGATCGTCGCGGGCTCGGCAAGGATGTAGAACTTGAAGAGTTGGCGATAGCGGTCCCGCGACGTGGCAGCGAGCTCACCGCGCTCGAGGTACTGCGAGCCGTAGGCGGCAATGGTGGGCACCGCCGCCGCTGCCTGCCGGGCGACCTCCTTGCGCTGGCGCTCCTCCTCTGCCTCGCGGAATCGCTCGATCGGCGGAGTCCAGTCGCCGCGATCGATCAGTCGGTGTTCGCGGTCGAGCCACCCCCAGGCATCGCCCTTCGCATCAAACGTCTGGAGCGCTGTGTAGCGGGTGCCTTGATCACCGCCGCGAACGCTGCCGCGGATGTAGGACGCCTGGTAACGCCCGGAGGGAAGCTGACGAACCTTGCCCCACGCTCGGCGACCCTCCGCCATGTCCCAGTCCTCCTCCCCGCGTCCGCCACCGCCGCCGCATCTCGTATCCGATTGAAGCACGAATCGTGCCCCGAGTGTGCCCCGAGATCCGCTTGCCATGCCTACGCGTGTCCACGCAAGTGACGGGTCGCGCTGTCTCCTAGCCTAGTCAGACGCCAGATGGCCCCGCGGACAAGGCATTGAAGATTGCGAGTTTGCGAGTTCGAATCTCGTATCCTCCGCCACGATCAGTTCCCGTCCTGTCCACAGGGCGGGAATCGTTGCTTTCGGCGACGAGGGCACCCGGCCTGTCCGGCAGATCTGGGCTCGTAGTCGCCACCAGATCCACCGCACAGCCCTTGTCCACCGCTGGTTCACGACGTCACGGGTGGGGTCGGATCGTCTCGCGGCAGGCCTCCTCCGGGCCCCCCGTGGCCCGGCCCCCGCTTCAGTCTGCTTCGGCGACCGCCGAGCGCCGCTGGGCCAGCCTGCGCAGGACCGGCGTCGCGGCCATGCCGTGCACGACCACCGACAGGAGGATGGTCAGCGCCACCGTCGACCACAACCAGGACTCGTCCTGGAGCGCGACCAGCCCCCCAGCGTAGGCGAGGTAGTAGAGGGAGCCGACACCCCGGACGCCGAAGAACGCCGTCACGGCGCGCTCAGACGGCAGCAGGCCCCCGGGGAGCGAGCTGTCCCTAGCCGCCACTGCCAGCGACAGCCACGCCGCGACCGGCCGGATGACGAACACAAGGGCCACCGCGACCACGACCGCCCGCCAGTCGACGCCGGCGAGCAGGGTGCGGGTGAGTGACATGCCCAGAAAGAGCAGCACGACCAGGATGAGGAGGCGTTCCAGGTAGCCGATCACCTGGTGCATGG
This sequence comes from Propionibacteriaceae bacterium, assembly GCA_027492545.1. Classification (GTDB taxonomy): domain Bacteria; phylum Actinomycetota; class Actinomycetes; order Propionibacteriales; family Propionibacteriaceae; genus Arachnia. The sequence continues at coordinate 15,092 of JAPUEL010000012.1, read as the reverse complement.
CGCGGTGATGGTCGTGGTGCCGCTCCACGCTGCGCAGGGCCATGGCGCAGACGAACACTCCGAGGAACCCGTATCCCCCGACGACCTCGGAGGCGCCGTAGGACAGAACGAGGGCGGCCACCGCGAGCAGCGGTTCACCGCGCTCCGCGATGCGGAAACGATGGTCGGCCGCACGGAAGGCCAGGCGCCCCAAGCCCCACCCGACGAGCGCGCCGACGAGGATGCCGAGCGCGATCTTGCCGAGCAACTCCCAGGCCACCCACGTGGCGCCCCATTCCGCGATCGGGCCACGTGAGGCCAGAAACACGGCTGCGTACACGAAGGGGAAGGCCAGTCCGTCGTTGAGGCCCGCCTCCGAGGTGAGCGCGAACTTCACGTCGTCGCGCTCGTCCGGCTCAGCCTCCTCGGGCGATCCGCCGGTGCTGGGCCCCTCGACCTGGACGTCGCCCGCCAGCACGGGGTCGGTCGGCGCGAGGCACGCCCCCAGCAGCAGCGCCATCGGCGCGGCGACACCCAACGCGCCCCACCCGAGGAGGAACACGGCTCCGATGGTCAGCGGCATCGCGACGAGCAGGAGCCTCCA
>JAPUEL010000012.1:0-14409 GCA_027492545.1 Propionibacteriaceae bacterium | reverse complement strand
GCGGTGACGTCCACCGTCGGCGGCACGATGACCGCGTCGATGACGTGGATGACGCCGTTGGAGGCGTCGACGTCGGTGGTGACGACGTTGGCCTCGTTGACCATGACACCGCCGTCGGTGGTGATCGCGATGGTCGAGCCCTCAACCGTCGCGACGTCACCGGCGGTCACGTCGGCGGCCATCACCTCGCCCGAAACCACGTGGTAGGTGAGGATGCTGGTCAGGGCGTCCTTGTTCTCAGGCAGCAGAAGAGCGTCGACGAGTCCCTCGGGCAGCGCGTCGAAGGCGTCATCGGTGGGCGCGAACACCGTGAACGGGCCGTCGCCGGAGAGCGTCTCGACGAGGTCGGCCGCGGTCACGGCCGCCACCAGGGTCTCGAAGTCCGGGTTGCCGGCGGCGACGTCGACGATCGTGCCGGGCTCCTCCATGGGAGCCTCGGACATGGTCTCCGACATCGACTCCGACGGCGCCATGCTGGCGCTGGTGGTCTCGGCTGTGCTCGCCTCAGGGGTCATCTCGTCACTGGCGCCGGCGCAACCGGACAGGAACAGAAGGGCCGCGACACTCCCCGCAGCTGCGATCTTGATCTTCATGGTCACTCCTCAAGTGGTGTGAGCCGCCGTGTGCGGCTCTCATTGATGTCTTCGCTCGGAGGGCGGCCGACGGATGCACTTCTCCTCCAGAAACTTGTGGTCGCACGATTTCGCGGATCGGGCTGGCCACGTCCGTCGCGCGCGAGTGCAGACCAACGTCTATTACAGACCACACCCGGGTAGGGAAAGGTTCACCTCACCGGGCAGTGGTCCGGCCGTGCCGGGGCCGTGACGGGCCCGGCACCCACCCCGGAGGAGCACCACATGGAAAGCGCCGAGCACGCCTGGATCGGGGACCAACTGTCCCTCCAGTTCCCCTCGAACCCCGTCCGAGCCAAGGGCCTCGCCCTGACACTGCCCCTGCCCGGGCTGCCCTCAGGGTCGCGGCTCACCTACGGGCAGGTGATCGCCCTGGCGGGCGACTTCTACGGCGTGGTCGGTGCACCGATCAGCACCGCGGCGGACCCGAGGATCGCGTTCCTTGCCGCCTTCGACAGCCTCGGTGGCGACTGGGGTCAGACGCTCCAGATCCTGGCGATCATGGACGAGGAGATCAGGGCCGTCGACGACGCCCTCGCAGCGGGGAAGGATCCGTCGACCGCCTATGCGGTGCTCGGCGACTCGCTCTCGATGCGCTGGAACGTGCTGACGGGCGGCGACAACGTGGGCGACCTCCCCGTCGAGATGGGCCGCTACCTGCAGCTCGCGGCAGAGAACTGGGACCACTTCACCCACTATGCCGTGGCCGCCTACTCGGCGGGGCATGCGGTGGCGATGGACCATGCCGCGTCAGTGCCGGCGGACGCGACGCCCGACGAGGTGGCGGCCCGGCTGCAGGAGGCCTACGCGCTCAACGCGTTCGCCGACCACTTCCTCACGGACCTGTTCTCTGCCGGCCACCTCCGCGCGCCGCGCAAGGAACTCTACGATCAGGTGGCCACGCCGGTCCCCGGCTTCAGCGGCTCCATGGGCAGCCTGCTCGTGCGCTGCATGCACGACGAGGACTCCCACAACGGCCTGAAGGTCCACAACGCCAACGGCGACGCCTGGGTGGCGTACGGGGACAAGCGGCTGCTCGACAAGGTCGGCACGGACAACCGCGCCATGGTGGTGCGGGCCGCGCAGGCCTCCGCCGACGACGTCTGGACCGCGCATGTGGGTGGCCCGCACAACAACACTGCGCTGGCGTTCATCCCCGATCTCGTGCGGGTGGCCGATGTCTCGACCAAGGAGAACTTCTCCCCGCTGTTCCGCACGGTTCCTGGCGGCGGGCCGGTCCAGCGGCGAAACGACGTCACCAACCGCAACGACTTCTCGTGGACCGACGACTGGTGGGGGTGGAGCACGTGGGCCGCCATCAAGAGCATGCAGTCCAGCGCCTACGCGCAGGTCAAGTGCTACAGCGTGGCCGACGGCTCGTTCCTCGGGTGGCTCGGGGTGGGGACCAACAACTACGTGGTGCTCGTCGGCAAGGAGAGCGACGCGCACGAGTTCGACTGGTACGTCTACGGCGACGACCTCTACCTGAGGAAGAACACCAGCCCGGCCTACCGCTACCTCGGGGAGGGCGTCTACAGCTACGCCGACTACGGGCTGTGGGGCGGCAACTACAAGAGTCCTGTGGTCTACAACCCCGACTCGACGGTGTCGCTCAAGGACGCACCCTCCCGGAGGCTCTACGTGTACAAAGACAACCAACTCTGCTGGTCGAACGGCGAGGCCGGCCTCACCTTCGTCCGGATCGACCTGCCTCTGGAGGACCCCTACGCCACCTTCTGATCGGGCCACCCCCCAGTACGGGCGGCTGGCCTGAGCTCTGCGGGTTCGGGGTTTGCGTCCATCCAGCGTCAGCCCGTCCGATCCGGTGCGCCGCGGCGAGGACACGAGTGATCAGCGGTTCCCTATGCTGCTCCCAGAAGGGGGGTTCCGTGGCAACCGACGCCTCGCGCCCGGGCCGGCACGTCTGCCGGCGGGAGCCATCGTGACCAGGGCTGTCAGCACCGTCGCCTGCGAGGACCGCGACTTCCCCGAGTGGCACGGTGGCTGCCGGCACGCACTGGTGTGGGCCGTCGACGCCGACGTCGAGGGGGTACGGGCGGCCGTGCGCGACGCGCGCGGGCGCCTGGCCACGGTGCTGCTCCCCCGCTACGTTCGGCAGCCCCACATCACCCTCGCCTACGCCGGCATAGTCGCGAGTCCGGGTGCCCGGCCCGTCGACGAGCCCTACTCCCGCAGCCGGCTCCACGACGACCTCGCCCGGCTGCGCGCCCTGGCGCAAGGGCCCTTCGAGGTCGCCGTCGGCGGTTGGGGCACCTTCCCGATGGTGCCCTATCTGCACGCCTCCGCACCCGAGCTGGCCGCCGCCAACGCCGCCCTCCTGGCAGGCTCCCCGTACGCTGGCGGCTACGTGCCGCACGTCACCGTCGGGCACTACTCGGTGTCGCGGCTGCTGGCCGAGATCGCCTGCCACATGGACGGGTGGGTGGCTCCGGGTGTGGTGGTCGAGGTGCGCGAGTGGGTGTTGCTCGCCTACGAGACGCACGACATCGCCGGGCCGCTCACCACCGTCGGAAGGCTGTCGCTCGTCGACGGGTCATGGTCGGTAGAGGCCGCGGTCTCCGGTCTGGACCTCTGACCTGCGCGGTGTGTCGGATCAGGCTCTGGTGCCGTGTTCGGGTTGCGGCCTCTCGCACAGGGCGAGCACGACGAGCACCCCCAGCCATACGGCGGTGATGACGAGCACATCGCCGACCGAGATGGGACGCACCATCAGGAGCGCGCCGACGGCCAGCACCGCGACCACGACCCTCAGCCAGGTTCGTTGTCGGTGCAGCCACACCCCGAAACGCCCCGTGGAGAGCCCGTGGTGGTCGGCCCACGCGTGCACCCCGCCCTGGAGGCCAGTGCCTGTGGCGCGCACCCTCCTGGCGACACTCGACGAGCCGCTCAGCCAGAGCGCCAGCGCCAGTACGGTTGCGAGCACCGCGGCCATGACGTCGGACAAGCCCTGAACGAGGGTGTCGTACGACAGCTCGACGACGTCCGGCGGCATCAGGCTCGGAGGCACGGCGAGCGCGGAGACGGAGCGGCCCATCGACAGCGCTATGAGTACCGCAAGGGCGCCGAGGCCCAACCCCGCAGCCGCCCACACCGCGGCGCGGCGATGGTGCACGGCCGCGAGAACGCCCCCGGCCATGAGGAGCACGACGACCACCGGCAGCCAGGAGCCGACGAGGACGGTGGCGCGATAGGCCACCACGGCCTCCCCGAGCCACTCCGGCTGGATCAGGATGATCGTCCTGCCGACCTCGGGGATGCGATCGGCCAGCGCGAAGCCCTGCCGGACGAGGGCGTCGCGAACCTCCTCCACGATCGGTCCGAGGCGCAGGCCCAGCCCCTCCTCGGTCATGCTGACGACCGCAGACGGGTCGCCCTGGAGGCCGGCGATGAGCTGAGCGTGCGAGAGCCGAAGGCTCTGCTCCCACACGCCGGCGAACTGTTCCGAGGTGACCACCCTCTCCGTCGCCTGCCGGATGCTCGACCGCACGCCCGCGATGGCCGGCTCACGCAGGGCGTCCAGGGCCTCGATCGCGACCGGCCGCGTCACCAGATCCGAGAGGCCATCGATCGCCGCATCGACGAGCGCGTCGACGCCGAGCCGCTCCTCGATCGCGTCCGTCGCCTGGTCGGTGAGGTAGTCCTGGACCCGCGGGTCCTCCGCCAACGGCGCCAGCGTCGCGACAAACGCGTCGGTGTCGGTCAGCACGACCGTCGACCATGCCCCGATCGCCGCCGCGGGCGTGAGCAGGGTGCCCAGCAGGATCAGCAGCGTCGCCAGGATGGTTCGTGGCCAGTGTCGCCGGGGCTTGCGCTCCATCGTCGCGGACAGCGGTTCCGGCCTCACCGCCCCAGTCCCGGCCGGGGGTGCGTGGAGGTCCGGCCTGGGTTCGTGGGCTGACGTCATGGGCTCCTCCTGACCTGGGACATGGACGATCCTCACCTGGGCCCGGCGGCGGGCGCCGTCGAGCCACCGCTGTACCGCCAACTGATGGGCGCGGCGGTCGCGCCGTGCAGGATCACGCTCATCAACACGGTCGCCGTGATGATGCTGACCACCCGGACCCCGTCCTCGGGCAGCAGCCCGTCGAGGGCGAGCAGGGCGAAGACAACCGAGGCGAGGCCACGGGGGCCGAACCAGCCGATGACCGCGACGGTCGGCAGGTCCAGCTTCGCCCCGATCAGCGCAATCCCCACCGGCAGCATCCGGGCGAGAGTGAGCGCGAGGATCGCGAAGAGGAAGTCCTGCCACTGCGCGAACCGGAGGACGGGCAGCATGACGGCACCGAACATGAACCACACCACCAGCGAGGCCAGTTCAGCCGAGGAGTGGGTGAACGTCAGCGACGACTCGACTTGCTCGCTCCTGGCCGCGCCGAACGCGAGACCCGCGACGAACGCGCCGACGAAGCCGTTGCCGCCCACCTCGATCACCGCCGCGTAGGCGAGCAGGGCCGTGGCCAGCACGCCCACCGAGCGGTAGGCGGACGAGGCCCACCCCGCCCTGTCGGCCGCCTGCAGTAGCCAGCCCGCGGCGAACCCGATCGCCGCGCCGCCCGCTGCCCCGATCGCCAACTCAAGCAGGGCGCCGCCTTCGGTCTCGGTCTCGAGCGTCGTGCCCACCACGGCCATGACCAGGAAGAACTTCACGAAGGGCGTGGCGATGCCGTCGTTGAGCCCACTCTCGACGTTGAGGAGCACTCGGATCCGCTCCGGCACCCGCTCGTCCTCCATGATCGCCGCCCCCAGAGCCGCGTCGGTAGGAGCCACCGCGGCGCCGATCACGGCGCAGACCCACCAGCTGAGCGACGGGAAGACAAGGTGGGCGAGCACCGTTCCGAGCGCGATGGTCAACGGCAGGCCAAGCACCAGAAGGCGGCTCGGCAGGCCGACGTCGCGGCGCAGGTCGCGGAGGTTGACGCGGGCGGCGTCGCTGAACAGCACCACTGCGAGCGTGAGCTCCGCCAGCTCACGGAGGCCGTGGCTCCCCAGCCCGACGTCGATCCACCCCGGCCCGTTGGCGAGGATGAACCCGACGGCGACGAACCACATCGGCGCCGAGATGTTCCAGTGCTCAAGGCGGCCCGACAGCAGCGTCCACAGCACCAACGCGCCGGCCACAGCCGCCACCACGAGGAGGTCCACACCGGTCTCCATCAGTCTCGCCAGTCCTTCCTCACACCGCGGGCCGGCCTTCCTCGGCTGCGCCGGAATCGGGCACTACGCCCGACTCGGGCATTCGCCGCAGCTAGCGGCGTAGGCCCGTCCACGGGTCCGGCAGCGCCTCGATCAGTTCGTGGTCATCTGGTCGATGCAGACGGCGATCGCCAGGATCAGGGCCGCGTTCTGCCCCGGGGCCACCTCGACGCCGTAGGTGTCGCGCACCCGGAACCACTTCCTGGACACCTCGGCGACCTTGGTGCCCGCTGCCTCGATCTCGTACTCGTGGTTGACGATGTTGCCTTGGGCGCGCATCTCTCCGCCCGCGGCAACGTCGATCGTGAAGCGCTCCCGCAGGGGGGTGATCATGGCCTTCTTCACGGTGGCCACCGTCGCCCCGGCCGGATCCTCGATCTCCATCACCTCGCGGACACGAATCGGTCGATCCTGGATCCTGAACACGGCTGCACCGCTCGGATCCTCGATGATCAGGGTCTTCCTCAGGCGCAGGGCCTTGCCGTTGACCTTGAACGCCCGGTTGCCGGACGCCTCCTCGATCCACGAGTCGTCACCGATCGACATCAACTTCTCACGCATCTGGTAGCGCTGGGCGTCTCCACGCGCACCGAAGGTAGCCCGTTCTTCTCTCCGCTCTTCGCGGCGGTCCCGTCCCAGCACTGTGCTCTCCTTCGGTCATGATGAGGTCCGGCGGCCTGCACCAGGGTGGAGTGATGCCGGGCTGATTCGGACACGACACCTTCATCCTGTCCGTGGCGGTGTCCGCGTGGATCACCCCCCGAGGGTGATCCTGCTGGGGCGGGGTCGTCGGCTGCACGAACCGGGTGCGCCGACCCAACGCCCATGCGCGGGCTGGGCGGTTCCTGACGGAACCCCCCGGCCCGCGCAACGCGTGAGCGCCGGCTCAGTCGGGCATGGGCACTCGTACGTCGGTGCCCGGCTCGACCGTGAGGCGCTGACCGGCGCGGCCGAAGCTGGGCACGGGGACGAATCCTCCCGCGACGAGCATCTCGCCCTGGCTGAAGTAGGGGGAGGCGTCGAGCATGCCGCGCGGCACGAACCCGAAGAACCTGCCCAGTTCATCGAGGTCCGCGGGTGAGTTCATCCGCATGAGCACCAGGTTGTCGCACTGCGACAGCACCTGCGGGTGGACCTTCGACGGTCGCTGGGTGGACAGCAGCAGCCACAGGCCGTACTTGCGGCCCTCGGCGGCAATCTGGATCAGCCGCTCCACCAGCACCCGTTCCAGCGGAGTCGACGGCTCGGCCGGGCACAGGTTGTGTGCCTCGTCGATCACCAGCAGGGTCGGCTTGCGGCTGGCCCGGTTCGCCCAGAGTGCCTCCACCATCGCGATCGCCGCGATCAGCGCCTCGGACCGGTTCTCGAACTCGGACAGGTCGAAGACGCGTACCCGCGGGTCCCGCTCCGGCGCCGGCTCGACGACCCCCTGAGACCAGATCGTCCAGGACGTGACGCCGAGGTTGGTCAGGCGCTGCCCGAACGCGCGGTGGTGCTCGTCGCCGGCCAGCAGCTGTTCGATGGTGCCGGCGGAGTCGTGCCGCATGTTGGCCACATCGATCTCCATCCACGCCGCGTACTCGGTGCGGTCGCGGATCGGGTCGAGCTCGAGGACGGCCGCCTGGACGCGGCGAGGGAGGTCGAGGAAGGTCACGATGACGCGGTCCGGGCCGTGCGCGCCCCGCACCTCGATCGGCGTATTTCGGATGGCTTCGGCCGGTCCGACGGGTGCGTCCGGGCGTGGATCGCCCAGGCTGACGTAGTCGCCGTTCGGGTCCATGATCACCATGGGCAGCCGGGTTTCGAGGATGAGCTGCTCCAGGATCACACCCGGGCGGAGTCCAACCGGCTGTACGGACTGGCGACGCAGACGATCTCCTATGACGTCACCACCGTCGCCGGCTATGCGCAGGCCGTGGCGTCCGGGAACGAGAAGCTGCAGGAGTTCTTCCGCGCATCGCTCGTCCGCGCGGAGTTCCTCGACTACCTCAACACCTGGGAGCAACAGGTGCTCGCGGGCGAGACCCCGCGCAACCTGCTCGACGTCGAGGAGTACCTCGACGGCGTGCTCGACCCCTACCGGGCCGCCCAGGACAAGGCCGAGTCCGACGCGAAGGCAGCAGACGATGCCGGCCGGCTGGGCGACCTCTACACCCTGTCGACGGTGCTGCTCGCCGTCTCCCTCTTCTTCGCCGGCGTGACGGCGTCGTTCCGTTCCCCAAGCCTGAGGATCGCCCTCCTGGCCGCGTGCGCGGTGACCATCCTCATCTCCACCGCCAGGCTGGCGGACCTGCCCATCGCCCCGGCAACCTGGACGATGATCGGTTGACCGCGGCCAGGTCGGCCTGGTTTCACGGCTGGAGGGCCGCCATCCCCAGGGCGGCGAGGACCAGGAACGACGCCTGCCCCACTTCGACGATCGAGCCGAACACGTCACCGGTCATCCCGGCCAACCTGCGTCGGACATGTGCTCCCCAGAGCCTGCCGATCCCGCCGGCCGCGATCGCAGCGCCGGCGAACATGGCGGCACCTCCGACCCCGTTGACCAGCCACCCAACTCCCGCTGACACCACGAGCACCGCGGCCCCCGTGCACACAGCCGTCAGCCGTGCTGTCGACCCGACGAACAGGGCCCCGAAACCCGTCTGGCGCGCCGAGGCGGTCTGCACCGTCGTCAGCGTCACGACGGCGCGACCCAGCATCGCACCGACCGCCAGCGCCCCCGCCGCCGCTGCCCCGCCGGTTTCGGCCAATGAACTGAGTGCAGCGCCGTCGACGAGCAGCGCGAGGACCAGCGCCGCGACGCCCATCGGCCCGATGTCGGACTTCCGCATGATGGACAGCGCCTCTGGCGCGGGCTTCCGCGACCCGAGTCCGTCGGCCGTGTCGGCCAGCCCGTCGAGGTGCAGGGCTCCCGTGAGCAGCGCGACGACGGAGAGCGCCAGCGCCGCTCCCAGCAAGCCGCCCCCACCCAGCGCAGCCACTCCCCACAGCACCGCCCCGGCCAGCGACCCCACCAGGAGGCCGACCCACGGGAAGGCTGCCATGGCCCGGCCGGCGAGCCGTCGATCGATGTCGGCCACCGGCGGCACGGGGAGCACCGTGAACAGGCCCAGGGCGGTGACGAGTCCCCTCACTTCAGCCGCCGCGCGATGCCGGCCGTGCAGAGCCAGACCTCGCGGCACACCGCGGCGAGCCGGGCGTTGAGCCGGCCCAGCTCGTCGCGGTAGAGGCGTCCCGACGGCGTCGCCGGGACGATGCCCGAGCCCACCTCGTTGCTCACGACGATCACGTCGCGGGTCGTGCGGGCGAGGGCCTCCGCCAGCCGCGACACCTCGGCCTCCACCCCTTCCCGCCATCCCGCGAAGTCGTCCCAGGCGCCGGAGTCCATGAGCACGCGGTCCAGCCAGACGGCCGCGCAGTCGATGAGGACGGGGGCGGGGTCGTCGCTGCCCAGCACTGCGGCGAGGTCCTTCGTCTCGGTGGTCCGCCACGACAGAGGCCTGCGCGCCACGTGAAGCGCGACACGCTCGGCCCACTCGGCGTCGCCGTCGACCACCTCGGACGTGGCCACGTACTCCACATCCGCCGCGGCAGCCAGCTGCGCCTCGGCCCACGACGACTTGCCCGAGCGCGCGCCACCGAGCACCAGAGCCGTCCCGGGCGCGTGCACCAGGGGCGTCACCTCTGCCCGCTCGGCGAGCCGGGCGAGGAGGGCGGCCGCCTCACCGTCGGCGGGGTCGATCAGCACCGAGAACTCCACCTCAGTCCTCGAGCTCGAGGGCGGCCACCTGGCCGATCACCACGATCGCGGGCGGCTTGATGCCCGCCCTGGCGGACGCGTCGGCGATGCTCGACAGCGGAGCGCGCAGGGTCAGCTGGCCGGGCGTGGCGCCGTCGGCCACCACGGCGGCCGGGGTGTCGGCCGGTAGGCCGCTGCGCTGCAGCTCGGCCGCGATCTCCGGCAGGTTCTGCACCCCCATGAGGACCACCAGCGTGAGGTTGGAGGTGGCGAGGGCTGCCCAGTTGACCTCGCTGCGCGGATCCGACGGCGGGACATGCCCTGAGACCACCACGAAGCCCTGCGTCAGGCCCCGGTGGGTGACCGGGATCCCCGCAAGCGCGGGCACCGACACGGCCGAGGTGACGCCTGGGATGACGCGCACCGGGACGCCGGCGTCGCGGCAGGCCAGCCATTCCTCGCCGCCGCGCCCGAAGACGTAGTTGTCACCGCCCTTGAGCCGCACCACGCGCAGGCCCTTGCGGGCGCGGTCCACGAGGATCGAGTTGATCTCCTCCTGGGGAGTGAACGCGCCGCGGGGGATCTTGCCCACGTTGATGATCTCGGCCCCCACGCGGGCCTCCTCCATGCATTGGAGGGCACCGAGGCGGTCGTGGACGATGACGTCGGCCTCGCGGATGGCGGCGAGGCCCGCCACGGTCATAAGCCCCGGATCGCCGGGGCCGCCGCCGACCAGCACGACGCTGCCGGGAGGAAAGTCCTGCTTCATGCCCACTCCTGACCTAGGTTCGCGTCACACCCTAGCGAGCGGCCCACTCGTGCCGGGAGGCGCCCAGCCCGCCCTGAGCGAACGCCGCGCGCGCGCCCTCGCGCCCCACCGTGGGGTTTGAGCCGGACACGGCTCTCGCGGGGTGCGCTTGAGCCTGACACGGCTCTCGTGGGGTGCAGTTGAGCCTGAGAGCCGGTTCATCTGTCCGCCAGCTCGGTTTGATCGTTCAACTCGAAGGCGAGTCCGAAGTCCGGCTCAACCCCACGCGAGGCCGAAGTCCGGCTCAACCCCACGGAATGCGACGGGACGCGCCAGTCACAAGCTCAGGCGGCGGAAGTCGCGGGGCAACTTCGCGGTGATGATCAGTAGCCACTGACCGAGGCGAGCCCTGTCCGTAGACTCGCCCCATGCGTGACGCCGTCGATGACCTGATCTGGGATGAAGCCCCCAAGCAAGCCGGGGCGGTGGCCCTTCTCGATGCCCCATTCCTCGTCGACGACGCCCTCACCCTCACACCGGACGTCCGGGTCTGGTGCGACGACTGGCGCGACGCCTCGGCGGTGCCGCCCGAGCTCCTCGTCGAGCACCCGTCGGACCTCTCCGGGGTGGACCTGGCCCTGGCGCGCCTCCCGAAGTCGTTGGGCGCGCTCGACGAGATGGCGGCCCTGGTCCAAGGGGCACCGGACGTCACGTTCATCGGCGGAGCGAAGATCCGGCACATGAACCGAACCATGAACGAGGTGCTCGGCCGCCACTTCACCGCGGTGGCGGCGAGCCTCGGCAGGTCGAAGTCACGCGTGCTGCGCGCCTGGGGACCCGAGGGGCTCGAGTCCGACTGGCCCAAGGTGCGCGAGCATCCGGACCTTGGCTTCGCCGTCGCCGCGCACGGGGCCACCTTCGGGGGCACGAAGATCGACGGCGGCTCGCGCCTCCTCATTTCCGCCCTCGCCGGCGGCGGCCGGACCGGGGGGCTGGAGGCCGACGACGTGCTGGACTTCGGCTGCGGTAACGGCACCCTGTCGATGTGGCTGGCCAAGCAGCGCAAGCGCGTGCTCGCGCGCGATGTCAGCTGGTCCGCCGTGGCCGCGACAGCCATCGCCGCCGAGGTGAACCGGCTCACCGTCGACGCCAGCTGGGGCGCTGGGCTCGACGGGTACGCCGACCACAGCGTGGACGCGATCGTCACCAACCCCCCGTTCCACCAGGGCATCGCGAAGGAGTCCTCGGACACCTTGGAGATGTTCGACGACGCCCGGCGCGTCCTGCGGCCGGGGGGCCGGATCTGGTGCGTGTTCAACTCCCATCTGCCCTGGCGCAAGGAGCTGAACGAACGCGTCGGGCCCACCCTGGTGGCGGCGCAGGACCCGCGCTATACCGTGACGGTGACCACCGCCCGCTGACCCGGGCACGGGCTCAGCAGAGTGTCGGATCGCGGACGGTCTGCCATCCGGGATCCGACACCGCTGCGCAGCCTCGCCCCATGGGGGTTATCAGCGACACCTCAGGGCTTTCACAGGCGCCTCATAGACTTGACCGGTTACCTGAGTGCGTACCTACTTGAGGAGCCACGATGAGCAACGAGCAGCACCCCAATCCCTGGAGCCGCGACGCCTGGAGGGCGATCGACGAGCCGCGCGCCGACGAGCCCACCACCCCCCTCACGTCGGCCGCCGGAGAGCCCCACCCCCTGCCCGCTCAGTCTCCGTACGCTCAGCCCACCCCGAACGCTCAGCCCACCCCGGCCGCGCAGCCGCAGGCCTCGCCTGCCCAGGGCTTCCTCGCGCAGCAGTTCTCCTCGCAGGCGGCCGCCCCTCTGGGCCAACCCAAGCAGCCGGCCTATCCCCCGCCGTCGTACCCGTACGGCCAGCCGCTCGGCGGGCCCGAACGCCCCTCCACGAACGCCAAGAGCCGCTCCCGGGTCGCAGGCCTGGTGGCCGTGGCCATGCTCGCAGCCGGGGTCGGCGGCGGCGCCGGCTTCACCGCCGCCAGGTTCGCGGCTCAGGACGCGGCCACCGCCGCGAGCTCCTCGGCCTCCAGCATCCCCACCGAGACCCAGGTGGTCCAGGCGGACCCAAACAACCCCAACTGGGCCGTGGTCGCCGCCGCCGCGTCCAGCGCCGTCGTCGCCATCCAGGTCACCGGCCAGGACGGCTCCGCCGGTCAGGGCTCGGGCGTCGTGATCGACGCGGAGGGCTATATCGTCACCAACAACCACGTCGTCTCCGGCAGCGGCAGCGGGGCGCGGATCGTCGTCCTGCTGGGCGACATGTCCTACGTGGCGGAGATCGTCGGCACGGACCCGTCGACGGACCTGGCCGTGATCAAGCTCGTCGACCCACCGTCGGACCTCACCGTGATGTCGTACGCCGACGAGTCCGAGTTGGCCGTCGGCGATCCGGTGATGGCCATCGGCAACCCGCTGGGCCTGGCTGACACCGTCACCACCGGCATCGTCTCCGCGCTCAACCGGCCGGTGACCACCCGCGCCGTGACCAACAACACCGTCGGCCAGGGCCAGCAGGACGTGGTGGTCACCGCCGCCATCCAGACCAACGCGGCCATCAACCCCGGCAACTCGGGCGGCGCGCTGGTCAACGCCTCCGGCGAACTGGTGGGCATCACCTCCTCGATCGCCTCCCTGGCCTCGTCCAGCGACACCGCCGGCAACATCGGAATCGGGTTCGCCATCGGCGCGGACCAGGTGCAGTACGTGGCCGAGCAGCTCATCGAGACGGGCGTGGCCGAGCACCCCCAGATCGGGATCAGCGCTTCCGACATCAGCACCACCGGACAGCTGGGCGCCGCCGTCGCCGAGGTGGTGGCGGGCTCCCCCGCCGAGGCGGCCGGGATGCAGGAGGGTGACCTCGTGACCGCGGTCAACGGCAACCCTGTCACCTCCACCGAGTCGCTGGTGGCCCTTGTCCGCGCCGGCCGGGTCGGCCGCGACATGACCGTCAGCGTCGTGCGCGGCGACGAGGAACTGGAGTTCGTCGTCACGCCCGTCGCCGCTGCCCGGTGACGGCGCCGTCCCACCGTCGGGAAGGGCACGGGTGCTGACCGGCTCCCCCGGTTAGCCTTGCGCCATGGAGATTCGCGTCACGCTGGCCGCAATGGGGCCCATCCCGGAGTCGCTCGTCGCGCTCGTGCCCACCACCGGGCACGTGATCAGCGACGAGACCCTCTACGGGCAGCGGATCAGCATGTTCACCGAGCACGACGATCCGGCGGCGCTGCGCTCCGCGCTCCGCGCGGTGGCAGGGCCGGTGGCCGTCGGCGTAGTGACGGGCCCCCTGGCCCGCGTCCCCGCCAAGCTTCTGCTCATGGACGTGGACTCCACGCTCACCACCACCGAGGCCATCGACCTGCTGGCCCACCACGCCGGGGTCGGCCCCCGGGTGGCAGAGATCACCGAGCGGGCGATGCGCGGCGAATTGGACTTCGCGCAGTCCCTCGAGGAGCGCGTCGCCACGCTCAAGGACCTACCCACCAGCATCTTCGCGGCCGTGGGTGAGGCGATGATCCTGTCCAACGGGGCGGCGGAGCTGATCGCCGCCGCGCACGGCTGCGGCGCCAAGGTGGGCGTGACCTCGGGCGGTTTCACGCAGCTGGTCGCCCCGCTGGCGGAGCGCCTCGGCCTGGACTTCTTCAACGCCAACACCCTTGAGACCGAGATGGTCGGCGGAGAGGAACGCCTGACGGGGCGCGTCACGGGCCCCATCGTCGACCGCGACCAGAAGGCCCGCGACCTGCTCCGGTTCGCCCACGCCGAGGGCATCGAGCCGGCGCTGACGGTCGCGGTGGGCGACGGCGCCAACGACCTCGGCATGTTCGACGCCGCAGGCCTCTCCATCGCCTACTGCGCCAAGCCGGTCACCGCGGCGCACGCCGACGTGGCCATCGACTTCCCCAGGCTGGACGCCGTCGCCGCGTTCGCGTTCAAGAGCGCGCCGCTGGCCTAGTGGGGCCCAGTGGTCGTCACTGTTAGTTCGCCAAGTGTCTAGGGAAGTGCTGATGAATGGCGCTACTGGGCTGGAGATCGGCTGAGTCTGGTC
>JAPUEL010000011.1 GCA_027492545.1 Propionibacteriaceae bacterium | reverse complement strand
TCGAGGCGGCGCACATGGACGGCGCCAACGGTCCACAGCGCTACTGGCACATCGTGCTGCCGCTGCTGCGGCCGGCGATCGCGGTGGCGGCGCTGATCAACATCATCAACGTGTTCAACTCGCTGCCCATCCTGCGGCTCCTGCAGGAGACGCCCGGCTACCACACCTGCCACATCACCACGACGCTGATGTTCGAGTATCAGCGGTCGCTCGGCCCGGGGGTGTCGTCGGCGCTGTCGGTGCTCAACTTCATCTTCTGCCTCGTCATCATCGCGATCTACCTGATCATCGTCCAGCCCACGAAGGAGGTGGCCTGAGCCATGGCAGCGTCAAGGTCTTCGCGCGCCGTCCGCGGCGGCATCAAGCGGCCACCGAGCCCATGGTTCATCGCGCTGGGTTCCCTGGCCATCGTGGTCTTCTTCGGGTTCCCCTACGCGCTGATGTTCATCAGCTCGCTGAAGACCCGCCTGGAGATCACCAACATCCCGCCGGACTACTTCCCCGCCACGCCCCAATGGGACAACTATCTGACGGTCTGGGCCTCGGAGGTGGACCCCGCGTCGTCGCTGCTCGCCACCGCGGTGATCTCGCTCGGCGCCACTCTGCTGGTCCTGCTGGTGGCCACTCCGGCCGCCTACTACGTTGCCCGGTTTCGGTTCCCCGGGCGGTTGGTGTTCCTGCTCCTGGTGCTCTGCACGCAGATGCTGCAGCCGACGGTGCTCGCAGTGGGACTCTTCCAACAGTTCAAGGGATGGCAGGGCTACGCGGTCTGGGCAGCGCTGATCCTCATCAACGCCGCGTTCAATCTGTCCTTCGCGATCTGGATCATGCAGGCGTTCTTCGCCTCCGTGCCGAAGGAGATCGACGAGGCGGCGCTGATCGACGGTCTGGGACGCCTGCAGACGATGTTCCGCATCTCCCTGCCCCTGGTGTGGCCGGGGATCGTCACCGCCATCGTCTTCGTGTTCGTCAACACGTGGAACGAGTTCTCGGCCGCATTCATCCTGGTCCAGCAGACGAACCTGCAGCCGCTGACCGTCTCGATGCCGCGCTTCCTGGGCCTCTACATCAAGGACTGGCAGTACCTGTTCACGGTCGCCATGATCGCCATCGTGCCCGTGGTCATCCTGTTCAGCTTCATCGAGAAGCGGCTGATCGGCGGACTCACCGCGGGATCGGTCAAGTAGTGGCAAGCATGGATCGCGGTGCTACAGTGGCGCACGTGGCACGGCATACCCTCCTCCTTGGCTGCCGCAGCGGGGCCCAGAATCTCTGAGCCAGATCCCCTCGCTGCGGTGCTTCTACGCGTCTGGCGCACCATCTCAGCCCAGGAGACACTCAGATGAGCACGTTCAACACCCGCCCCCAGCCCACCCCCGTGCAGCAGCCGACACCGATGCCGGTGCACCGCTACACCCCCTTCATCCCCGTCGACGTACCGGACCGCACGTGGCCGTCCAAGCGCATCGAGAAGGCGCCCCGCTGGCTGTCCACGGACCTGCGTGACGGCAACCAGGCGCTGATCGACCCCATGACGCCGTCGCGCAAGATGCGCATGTTCGAGCTGCTGGTCGACATCGGCTACAAGGAGATCGAGGTCGGCTTCCCGTCGGCCTCCCAGACGGACTTCGACTTCGTGCGCCAGCTGATCGAGGGCGACAAGATCCCCGAGGACGTCACCATCTCGGTGCTGACGCAGGCCCGCGAGGACCTGATCAGCCGGACGGCCGAGTCGCTGGTCGGCGCCAGGCGCGGCACCATCCACATGTACAACGCCACGGCTGAGCTGTTCCGCAAGGTGGTCTTCCGGATCTCAGAGGCCGAGTGCGTCCAGCTGGCCACGCGCGGCACCGAACTGGTGATGAAGTACGCGGACAAGCACCTGCGCGACGTGGAGTTCGGCTACCAGTACTCCCCGGAGATCTTCACCCAGACGCCCACGGACTTCGCCGTCGAGGTGTGCAACGCGGTGGCCGACGTCTGGCAGCCCGGCGAGGGCAGGGAGATCATCTTCAACCTGCCGGCCACCGTCGAGCGGTCCACCCCCAACACCTACGCGGACCAGATCGAATACTTCATCCGCAACGTGAGGAACCGGGAGCACGTGGCGGTGTCGCTGCACCCGCACAACGACCGCGGCACCGCGGTCGCGGCCTCCGAGCTCGGCCAGATGGCCGGCGCGGACCGCGTCGAGGGCTGCCTGTTCGGCCACGGCGAGCGCACCGGCAACGTCGACCTGGTCACGCTGGCGCTCAACCTGTACACCCAGGGCGTCGACCCACAGGTGGACTTCTCCGACATCGACCACGTGCGCCGCACCGTCGAGTACTGCACGGGCCTGCCGGTGCACCCCCGCCATCCCTACGCGGGAGACCTGGTCTACACCGCCTTCTCCGGGTCCCACCAGGACGCCATCAAGAAGGGCCTGGAGTACCTGGAGGACGAGGCGGCGCGGCAGGGCAAGCTGGTCGACGAGATCGACTGGGAGGCCCCCTACCTGCCGATCGACCCGCACGACGTGGGACGCACCTACGAGGCCGTCATCCGGGTCAACTCGCAGTCCGGCAAGGGCGGCATGGCCTACCTGATGAAGAACGAGTACAAGATGGATCTGCCGCGCCGGCTGCAGATCGAGTTCTCCCGCGTCGTCCAGGCTCACACCGACACCACGGGCGGCGAGGTCACCCCGGCGCAGATGTTCTCGATCTTCGAGCGCGAGTATCTGACCGACGGCCCCTGGCGCCTGACCTCTGCCGGCTCCACGTCCAGCAACGGCCAGTTCCACGTCACGGCCGTGGTCGACGGTCCCACGCGCAAGGGCGTGGAGGTCGACGGTGAGGGCAACGGCCCCGTCTCGGCCTTCGTCGACGCGCTGGTGCAGGCGGGCGCGCACGTCCGGGTGCTGGATTACGCCGAGCACGCGCTCGATGCCGGCGGCGACGCCAAGGCCGCCGCCTACGTCGAGTGCGAGGTGGGCGAGGGCGACGACGCCACGGTCCTCTGGGGCGTGGGGGTGGACCCGAGCATCACCAGCGCGTCGATGAAGGCCATCCTCAGCGCACTGAACCGCGCGGCGGCGTGGGTCATGGCCCCCGCCTGATCGGGGGAGTGTGCCGAAGCTCACCGATCCCGTCGCCACCGATCCCGATTCCCTCTACGCACGGTTCACGGCCTGGGCCGAGGGGGAGGGCGTCTCGCTCTACCCCCACCAGGACGAGTCGGCCATCGAGCTGTTCACCGGCAACAACCTGATCCTGTCCACGCCGACGGGCTCGGGGAAGTCGATGGTGGCGTTGGCCGGGCACTTCGCGGCGTTGGCGACGGATCGAGTGAGCTTCTACACGGCCCCCATCAAGGCCTTGGTCAGCGAGAAGTTCTTCGCGCTGTGTCAGGTGTTCGGCGCGGACAACGTGGGCATGGTCACCGGAGACGCGTCCGTCAACGCGGACGCGCC
The DNA here is from genome assembly GCA_027492545.1 of Propionibacteriaceae bacterium. Taxonomy (GTDB): domain Bacteria; phylum Actinomycetota; class Actinomycetes; order Propionibacteriales; family Propionibacteriaceae; genus Arachnia. The sequence continues at coordinate 22,815 of JAPUEL010000011.1, read as the reverse complement.
GATCATCTGCTGCACGGCGGAGGTGCTGGCCAACATCGCGCTCCGCGAGGGACGCTCCGCCGACGTCGGGCTGGTCATCGCCGACGAGTTCCACTTCTACTCCGAACCGGACCGGGGCTGGGCCTGGCAGGTGCCGCTGCTCGAGTTGCCGCAGGCGCAGTTCCTGCTGATGAGCGCCACGCTGGGCGACGTGTCCGTCCTGGCCGACGACCTGACCCGACGGACCGGCCGCCCCACCAGCCTGATCAGCGACGCCGAGCGCCCGGTCCCGCTCTTGTTCGAGTGGTCCATGACTCCGCTGCAGGAGCGTGTCGTGGATCTCATCCAGGAGCAGAAGGCGCCGGTCTACATCGTGCACTTCACGCAGGCCGAGGCCCTGGAACGCGCCCAGGCGCTGCTGTCGCTCAACCTCATCACCAAGCACGACGCCACCCGGATCGCCGAGGAGATCGGGGCCTTCCGCTTCGGGCCGGGCTTCGGGAAGATCCTGTCCGGGCTGGTCCGGCGGGGGATCGGGGTGCACCACGCGGGGATGCTGCCCAAGTACCGCCGACTCGTCGAACAGTTGGCCCAGACCGGGCTCCTGAAGGTCATCTGCGGCACCGACACGTTGGGGGTGGGCATCAACGTGCCCATCCGCACGGTGCTGTTCACCGGCCTGTCGAAGTACGACGGCACCCGGGTGCGCCGCCTGCGCTCGCGGGAGTTCCACCAGATCGCCGGCCGCGCGGGAAGGGCCGGGTTCGACACCATGGGCTTCGTCGTCGTGCAGGCCCCCGAGCACGTCATCGAGAACGAGAAGGCTCTGGCCAAGGCGGGCGACGACCCGAAGGCGCGCCGCAAGGTGGTGCGCCGCAAGCCGCCGGAGGGCTTCGTCGGCTGGAATGAGGAGACCTACGAGCGGATCGTGGTGGCTCAGCCGGAGCAGTTGGTGTCGCGGATGCAGGTCACCCACGCCACCGTCCTCAACATCGCCCAGCGTCCGGGCAGCGGAGCCGACGCCATGCGCACCCTCATCGGCTCGTCGCACGAGCCGCCGGACCGCAAGCGCGCGCTCACGAGGCGGGCCTTGGCGCTGACCAGAGGACTGCTGCACTCGGGGGTGCTGGTCAAGCTGGCCGCGCCGGACCCGGACGGCCGCTGGTGCGCCATGGCAGAGGGGGTCCGCGACGACTTCGCCCTGAATCAGCCGCTGGCCCCGTTCGCGGTGGCCTCGCTGGCCCTGCTGGACCCGGATTCGCCCACTCACCACCTGGACGTCGTGTCCATCATCGAGGCGGTGCTGGAGAACCCCTTCCAGGTGCTGCTGGCCCAGCAGTTCGTGGCCCGGGGGGAGGCTGTGGCCCAGATGAAGGCCGACGGGGTGGAATACGACGAGCGGATGGAGCGCCTCGAGGAGATCACCTGGCCCAAGCCCCTCGACGAGCTGCTCCAGCACGCCATGGGGATCTACGCGCAGTCCCATCCGTGGGTGGATGCCTCCGCGCTGGCCCCGAAGACCGTGGTGCGCGACATGTGGGAGCGCGCGATGAACTTCACCCAGTTCGTCGCGTTCTACAGGCTCCAGCGCACCGAGGGCGGGCTTCTGCGCTATCTGTCGGACGCCTACCGGGCACTCAGGCACACCGTGCCCGACGAGCACCGCAGCGAGCAGTTCGACGACCTGGTCGAGTGGCTGGGGGAGACGGTGCGCCAGACGGACTCGTCGCTGCTCGACGAGTGGGAGGCGCTCACGGATCCGGAGAAGGTCGCGGCCGCCGTGGAGGCCGCGGCGCAGGGCGCGCCCCCGCCGCCCCCCAGGCCGGTGACCGGCAACGAGCGGGCCTTCACGGCGATGATCCGCACCGCGATGTTCAGGAGGGTGGAGCTGGCGGCGCGGGACGACGTCGACGGTCTCGCCGCCATGGAGGCGGCGGCCTCGGCGATGGCCGACCCTCCCCTGGAGGTGCTGATGGACGCCGACGCCTGGGACGAGGCGCTCGGGACTTACTGGGACGAGCACGAGGACCTGCTCACCGACGGCGACGCCCGCGGCCCCGGCCTCTTCCGCATCGAGAAGGGTCGCGACCGCTGGACGGTCCTTCAGGTGATCCACGATCCCCAGGGCAATCACGACTGGATGATCCGCGCCGAGGCCGACCTGCCTGCGAGCGACGCGGCCGGTTCCGCGGTGGTCCGCGCCCTCGGCTTCGCGCGCCTGGACTGACCTCCCGCCGTCCGGCCCGCTGTGGCTACGATGCCCGCGGGAGGGAGACCTGATGCCTGGAACCCAACGAGGCGTGACCCTGCGCTTTCTGGCCGAGCCCATGGACGCCAACGTCCGCGGGGTGATGAGTGCCGGCAAGGTGCTCGAGTGGATCGACAAGGCCGGGTACGCCGCGGCCGTCGGATGGGCCGGTACCTACGCGGTCACCGGGTACGTCGGCAACATTCACTTCACCCGCCCCATCGAGGTGGGCGACCTGGTCGTCGTGCAGGCCCGCGTCGTCCTGACCGGGCGGACGTCGCTTCAGGTGGTGTGCACGGTGAGCAGCGGGGACCCACGGTCGTCGGCGAGGGTGCTCAACACCCAGTGCGTGCTCCAGTTCGTGGCGATGGAGGAGGGGCGGCCCGTCGAGGTTCCGCCGTTCGAGCCCCGGGACGAGTGGGAGCGCGGCCAACACGACAGGGCCGTGGAGATCAACGTCGCGCGTCGCGCCATCGAGGAGGAGATGCAGCGCCAGGACTACGACCTCGAGACGCAGTCCTGCCGTGAGACGCTGCGCTTCCTGGCCGCGCCCACCGACGTCAACTGGGGCGGCAAGGTGCACGGCGGATACGTCATGAACTGGATCGACCAGGCTGCCCAGGTGGTGGCCGAACGCTGGCACGCGGGGCCCGTCGCCTCCGTCTTCGCCGGCGGAGTCAGGTTCTACCGCCCCATGTTCATCGGCGACCTGGTGGAGGTCGACGCCAGGCTGCTCCACACCGGCACCACGAGCATGCACGTCTCGGTGCACGTGCGTTCCGGCGACCCGCGGACCCGCGACCTCAGGGAGACCACGCACTGCACCATCGTCTACTGCGGGGTGGACGAGCTGGGCCGCAAACGGCCGGTGCCGCCATGGGAACCCACACTTCCCGGCGACGTCGCCCTCGATGCCCACGCCCGGGCGATGGTCGAGATCAGGCAGCGGCTGCTGAGGCCGGTACCCAAGGAGCTGCCCCCGGACCTGTGACGTCGGCCCTCACGCGGAGCCGAACCGCCGCTCCCTGGTGGAGTACTGCTCGACGGCGCCCCACAGGTCACGACGGTCAAACTCCGGCCACAGCCGGTCGAGGAAGATGAACTCGGCATAGGCGGACTGCCACAGCAGGAAGTTCGAGGTGCGCTGCTCGCCGGAGGAGCGGAGGAACAGGTCCACGTCCGGGATGTCGGGCTCGTCCAGGAACCGGGCGAAACGGTCCTCCGTCAGCCGGTCCGGGTCCAGCTTGCCGGCCTTCGCCAGCCGGGCGATCTCGCGGGCGGCGTCGACGATCTCGGCGCGGCCACCGTAGTTGACGCAGAACTGCAGGGTGAGGGTGTCGTTGTGCCGGCTCATCTCCTCGGCCACCTCGAGCTCCCTGATCACCGACCCCCAGAGGCGGGGACGCCGGCCGGCCCAGCGGATCCGGACGCCGAGGTCGTTGAGCTCGTCGCGGCGGCGGTGGATCACGTCGCGGTTGAAGCCCATCAGCCACTTCACCTCGTCCGGGGAGCGCTTCCAGTTCTCGGTGGAGAACGCGTAGGCGGACAGGTAGGGGATGCCGAGCTCGACGGCGCCATGGACCACGTCCAGCAGCGACGCCTCGCCCCGCGCATGCCCCTCTGTGCGCTTGAGGCCCCGCTGCTTCGCCCACCTTCCATTGCCGTCCATCACGATGGCGACGTGTCGGGGGAGTGCCGCCTTCGGGATCTGGGGGACGGTCGCGCCGCTGGGGTGGGGCGTGGGACGGCGGCGGGGTGTGGGCACGCTCCGAGCCTAGCCGCCTACACTCAAGCTGTGCCGACCTACCGCGACCAAGCAGTGGTGCTCCGGACGCATCAGCTGGGCGAGGCGGACCGGATCATCACGCTGCTGACCCGCTCCCACGGCAAGGTGAGGGCCGTCGCGAAGGGGGTCCGGAAGACCTCAAGCAAGTTCGGAGGCCGGCTCGAGCCGTTCCACCACGTCGACATCCAGTTCGCCGAGGGCCGGGGCTCGCTGGAGGTGGTCACCCAGGTGGAGGCGCTCCACGTGAGCAGGCTCGCCGGCGACTACTCGCGCTTCACGGCCGCGGAGGTGCTGGTCGAGACCGCGGACCGGCTCGTGGCCGAGGAACACAGCCCGGCCCTGCAGCAGTACCGGCTGCTGCTCGGGGCGTTGCGGGCGCTCGAGGCGGCGGACCGCCCGGCGCCCCTGGTGGTGGACTCCTACCTCCTGCGAGCGCTCGCCGTGGCCGGCTACGCCGTCGCCACCGCCACCTGCGCGGGCTGCGGGAACTCGGAGGTGCCCTGGTTCTCCCCGATGGGGGGAGGGGCGGTGTGCACGCAGTGCCGCACCTCGGGCTCCGGCCAACTCGACGAGGCCTCCCGGGCTCACCTGGGGTCGCTGCTGAGCGGAGACTGGGCAGGCGCCCTGGCCACTGACGTGGCCACGGCGAAGCGGGTCGACGGCATGGTGGTGGCCTACGCGACCTGGCACATGGACCAGGCGCTGCGGTCTCTGCCCTACTTCGAACGTTAGGGCGCGGTGCCCTGGGCCGCGGAACAGGCGCGGCACAGGCCGAACACCTCCACCTCGTGCACCACCTCGGTGAACCCGTTGGCATGTGCGACCCCAGCGGCCCACTCCTCCACCTCGCGGGCGGCGATCTCGATGGAGTAGCCGCAGGAGCGGCAGACGAGGTGGTGGTGGTGACCGGAGGAACACCGTCGGAAGGTCGCCTCGCCGTCGGGGTTGCGCAGCACGTCGACCTCGCCCGCCTCGGCCATGGCCTGGAGGGCCCGATAGACCGTCGCGAGCCCCACCTTGGCACCCACCTCGCGCAACTGGTCGTGCAGCTGCTGCGCGGTGCGGAACTCCTCGCCTCCCTCGAGCAGGTCCCTGATGGCGGCGCGCTGCCACGTGTGCCGGGTGGCCGGCCTAGTGCTCGTCATAGTGGTCTCCGTGCCGGGCGTGCCGGTGGCCGTCGTGGACGTAGTCGAGGTGATCCCCGTGCTGAATCACCTTCACGCCGGAGCTGTGGGCGAAGCTGTCGTCGTGTGCCTCCGCGGCGTGGTAGTCGTGGTGGCCGTGGTCCTCCACATACGGGATGAACCTGGCCGATCGGCGCAGCCATCGGCCGAAGACCCAGGACAGGGCCAGCAGCAGGATGGCCGTGACCACGATGGTGGCTCCGGTGGCCGTGTCGAGGTAGAACGACCCGACGGTGCCGCCCACGGCGGCGATGGCACCCAGGCCCATCGCACCGAAGAACGAGGCGGTGAACCCCACGAACGACTGTTGGGCGGTGGCCACGGGGATGACCATCAGAGCGCTGATGAGCAGCAGCCCGACGGTGCGCATCGAGACCGTGACCGTGATCGCGGCCAGCACCACCACGAGCAGGTTGAGCAGGCGGACCTTGATGCCGAGCACCCTGGAGTAGTCCTCATCGACAGAGACGGCGAACAGCCGCGGTGCCAGGCCGACGGTGACCACGAGGATGATGACCGCCAGGATCCCGATGATCCACACGTCGGACTCGCTGACCGAGGTCAGGGATCCGAACAGGTACGCCGACAGGCCCCCCGCGCCCTGTCCCGCGACCCCTGCCATGAGGACACCGGAGGCGAGCCCGCCGTAGAAGAGGATTGCCAACCCCAGGTCTCCCGAGGCCTTCCCGTGCTGCCGCAGCAGCTCGACGATGACGGCGCCGGCCGTCGCGGTGACCACGGCGACGGGTAGCGGCGCCCACCCCGTCATGAGGGCCAGCCCGACGCCCATGATCGCGACGTGCCCCAGGCCGTCGCCGAGGAGGCTCATCCGCCGCTGCACGATGAAGGTGCCGATGGCGGGGGCCACCAGCCCGCTGAGGAGCGCGGCCAGGAGTGCCCGCTGCATGAAGGGCAGGCTGAGGGCGTCGATCATCGCAGGGTTCCCGAGATCGGGTCGGAGAGGCCGACGACGGAGACGAGGTCCTCGCCGGGTGCGCACTCATGTGCCCCGGATGGCTCCAGGTCGACGGTGCGGCCGTCGCACAGGGTCACCGAGCGGTGCAGCACGGTCTCCATGGGCCCCAGTTCGTGCAGCACCACCAGCAGGGCAAGGCCCTCACCGCCCAGCCGGGCCAGCAGCTCCGCCAGGCCGGCCTGGCTGTGGAGATCCACGCCCGCGAGGGGCTCGTCCATGACGAGCAGCTCAGGCTGCGAGGCGAGCGCCCGCGCGATCAGGGTGCGCTGCTTCTGACCGCCCGACAGAGAGGAGTAGGGCCAACCGGACCGCCCGGAGAGCCCCACGAGTTCGAGCGCGTGGTCGATCGCGGCGTGGTCCGCCCTGTGCAACCACTCGAACGGTCTGCGGTGCGCGAGGCGCCCGGAGGAGATGATCTCGCGCACCGTGGCGTTGGCCACGGCCACGGCCGAGTGCTGGGGAACGTACCCGATGCGGCGCCAGGCGGCGAAGCCCTCGAGCGGTTCTCCGAAGAGCTCGACGGTGCCCTCCTGGTGAGGTACCAACCCCAGCAGCGTGCGCACCAGCGTCGACTTGCCTGAGCCGTTGCCTCCGAGCAGGGCGACCGCCTCGCCGGCCGCCACCGTGACGGACACGTCGCGCAGGATCGGCAGTCCGCCGAGCGAGACGTAGAGTCCCTGGGCTCGGAGGGGGTCAGCTGCAGTCATTGGCGGCGGCGAGAGCTGAGAGGTTGGCGCGCATGATCGAAGGGTAGTCCGTCCCGGGTGACTGGTCGGTGACGCCCTCGAGGGGGTCGAGCACGGCGGTGGCCAGGCCGAGGTCCCCCGCGATGGACGCCGCGACGGCGTCGGAGGTCAGGGTCTCGAAGAAGATGGTCGTGATGCCGTGAGCCTCGGCCTCCTCGTGGATCACCGCGATCCTGGCGGGGGAGGGATCGGCGTCCGGGTTGACGCCGGAGATGCCGATCTCTGTCAGGTCGTAGCGCGTGGCCAGGTAGTGGAAGGCGGCATGGGTGGTGATGAACTCGCGCCGGACGCACTCCTGAAGCCCGGAGGACAGCTCCGCATCGAGATCCGCGAGCAGCGTTGCGCTGTCCGCCGCGCGTCCGGCGTAGTCGGCCTCGTTCTCCGGATCGGCGTCCGCCAGCCGCGTGCTGAGCTCCTGCACCAGCGTCGACATGAGCGTGGGGTCCTGCCAGAAGTGGGGGTCGAGATCGCCGTGATCGTGCCCGTCATCGGCCGTGTGCTCCTCGGCCTCCGCCTCGTCGTCGTGGGCATGCTCGTCGGCCACAGGGAGCAGCTCGATCACGTCGGCGACATTCAGGACGTTCGTCGCCCCCGACTGCTCGATCGCGTCGTCGACGGCGGGTTGGAAGCCTTCGAGGTGGACCACGAGGTCAGCTTCAGCCAGGGAGGCGATCTGCTGGGGGGTGAGCTCAAGGTCGTGGGCTTCGGCCCCGGGGGTGGTGAGCGTGCTGATCGAGCCGTGGTCGCCGAGCACCGACGACGCTGCCCACTCCAGGGGGTAGAACGCCGCCACGACGTGCGGCGAGGCCTCCGCGTCCTTGGTGCCCGGAGAGGAACAGGCGGTGAGCCCGAGGGTCGCGGCGGCGCTGAGGGCAAGCAGGCGAGGAACAACAGACATGAGAACCATTATCAATTACTGCCGGACCCGGGTCAACTCGCAAGAGAGTCACAGATGTGGGAGTTCCGCTCTCCAGCGGTACTTCGTCCGGGAACTCACCTCGGGCGCGTTCAAGGGCCGAGCGTCCTGGGCCGACGGCTGCTGTGGCCGGCCCAGGAGTAGCCTTCCTTATCGTGTTCGTCATCACCCGTTTCTCCGCCCCGGGCCCCCACTTCCTCGCCGAAGCCGGGCCAGTCGTCGAGTGGTGGGCCGCCCGGCCCGGCTGCCTGGCCATGGACCTCGTGCGCAACCTGGACGATCCCGACCTCTTCGCTCTCGTGAGCCGATGGACCAGCGTCGGCGAGTACCGCCGCTCGTTCAACGGCTACGAGGCCAAGATGATCCTCACCCCGCTGCTGTCCCGCGCCCTCGACGAGCCGAGCGCCTATCTTCCCCTCGACGAGGTGGGCGACAACCGTCCGCGCGGCACCTACTGAACTCAGGAGTCCCCGATGAACACCCGACTTCTCCTCACCGCCAACGGTGTCTCGATCGCCGTGATGGTGGCCGAGTCGAGAATGCCCGAGGTGGTGCACTGGGGGCACGCTCTTCAACCCCTCACCGCAGACCAGTTCGACTCGCTCGCCCTCGCCAGCGTCGTCCAGGTGGGGCCCAACAACCCGGACCTCCCGCCCCGCTTCGGCATCCTGCTCGAGGGACGCCACGGCTGGGCGGGCCGGCCCGGGCTGGTCGGGTCCAGGGGCGGCCGGGACTGGACCCCCGACTGGGCGGTCACCGACGTCCTGGTCGACGGACGCCCCGTGGAACCGTTGGCCAACCTCGGGCCCGCCATCGTCGAGTTCCGTGCGCACTCGGAGACGTCGCGGCTCGACCTGGCGATCACACTCGAGCTCACCTCAGAGGGCCTCGTCCGGCTGCGCGGCGAGCTGACCAACCTGGACGAGGCACCGTTCACCGTCGACGAGCTCACCCTCGCACTGCCCGTGCCCAGCAGTGCATCGGAGCTGTTCGACTTCGCGGGCCGCTGGGGCGTGGAACGCTTCCCGCAGCGGCGTGAGTTCACCGTCGGTCAGCATCGACGCGAGGGCCGGCACGGGCGGACCGGGGCCGATGCGGCCTACGTCCTGCACGCCGCGACCCCCGGCCTGGGCTTTCGCACCGGTGAGGTCTGGTCGGTTCACACGGCCTGGAGCGGGAACCACCTGCACGTCGCCGAGCGCGACTTCATCGGGCATCAGGTCCTGTCCGGCGGTGAGCTGCTTCTGCCGGGCGAGGTGGTCCTCGGTGCCGCCGAGAGCTACCGGACCCCCTGGCTGTTCTTCAACTACGCCGACGGGCTCGACGCCCAGGCCGATCGCTTCCACGGCTGGCTGCGAGCCTTGCCACACGCGCCGTCACCAGAGCGGCCCGTGACGTTGAACGTGTGGGAGGCCGTCTACTTCGACCACGACGCCGACCGCCTCATCGATCTCGCCGAGCGCGCCGCCGCCCTCGGCGTCGAGCGGTACGTGCTCGACGACGGCTGGTTCGGCGCCCGGCGCGACGACCGCGCCGGCCTGGGGGACTGGGTGGTCTCCCCCGACGTGTGGCCCGACGGCCTCCACCCGCTCGTCGACCGGGTCAAGAACCTCGGGATGGAGTTCGGGCTGTGGTTCGAGCCCGAGATGGTCAACCTTGACTCCGATCTGGCCCGGGCCCATCCCGAGTGGATCATGCAGCCCGCCGGGCGCCTCCCCGTCGAGGCCCGCCAGCAGCACGTCCTCAATCTCTCAGTCGACGGCGCCTGGCGCCACGTGTTCTCCCAGATGCATGCCATCCTCACCGAGTACCGGATCGACTACGTCAAGTGGGACCACAACCGCGATCTCATCGATGCGGGCACCGCGCCGTTCGGAGAACCGGCCGTCCATGCCCAGACCATCGCCTACTACCGGCTCCTCGACACGCTCCGGCACCACCATCCCGATGTCGAGTTCGAGTCGTGCAGCTCCGGCGGGGCACGGGTGGACCTGGAGGTGATGCGCAGGGTCGAGCGGATCTGGGTCTCGGACGTCATCGACCCTCACGAGCGGCAGCGGCTCCTGACCTGGACCAGCCAACTGCTGCCCCCGGAGTTCCAGGGCAGCCACATCGCTTCGGGTCGCTCGCACAGCACGGCTCGCTGGCACGACATCGATTTTCGGGCCGCGACCGCCGTCTTCGGGCACCTCGGCATCGAGTGGGACCTGGCGCAGGCCACCGAGGAGGAGTTGGGACAGCTGCGGTGGTGGATCGACTGGTACAAGGCCAACCGCGGGGTGCTGCTCGCCGGGCGCCAGGTGCGCGTGGACATGAGGGAGCCCGAGTGCTATTTCAAGGGCGTGGTGACGCAGGACAAGGCCATCTTCTCGCTGTCGGTGCTGTCGGCCAGCCCCGTGGTCACGCTCGGGATGCTGCAGTTCCCCGGCCTCGACCCCGAGGCGACCTATCGCGTCACCGTCATCGACCGCCAGCTCGTCCCGCCGATCCACATCGTGCCGTGGGAGGCGGCGGGGACCCCGCTCGTGCTCCCCGGACACGCGCTGATCCACGCAGGCATCCGGGCGCCACAGATGCAGCCGGACACGGCGGTGATCTTCGAGCTCGAGCGGCTGTGAGATGACCAACTGGCCCGTGGATGCCACCACCAGGAGCGTCGCGCTCGCGGTGTTGCGGCACGGGCCGATCTCGCGCGCCGACGTCGCCAGGCTGCTGGGGCTCTCGTCGGGATCACTGACCCGGATCACCAAGCCGTTGATCGAGAGCGGCGTGATCAAGCAGGGACCGCCGTCGGTCCTCGAGATCGGCCGGCCACCCCTGCCGCTGCGCGTCGTGGATGAATCGGCCAGCTTCCTCGGCGTCAAGATCGTGCCCGGACATGCCTGGGTCGTGCGCACAGGCCTGGCCGGGGAGGTGCATCACGCGTCGGAGCTGGACCTGGACACGACCACGCTCGAGTCCACAGCGCAGGGGCTGGCGGAGATGGTGCGCGATGCCCAGGGGCTCGCGGCCGTCGGAGTCTGCCTGCCCGCCTCCGTAGAGCCCGACGGCGTCCTCCACGCGACCCGGATGCTCCGCTGGCCCGGGGGCGGCAACCTCTCCCGACGGTTGAGGGAGCTCACCGGCGTCGACTGCGCGGCGGCCAACGACATCGACGGCCTGACGCTCTACCAACACTGGTTCGGGGCCGGCCGCGGGCTGACGCACTTCGCCGTGGTCACCTTCGGTCTGGGAGTGGGATGCGGCGCGGTGGTCGACGACCAACTGCTGCTCGGCAGGCAGGGTGCGGCGGGGATCCTCGGGCGGCTCTGGCTGCCTGACGGGCGCATCCTCGGTGACGTGTTGTCCTTCGACGCGGTGGCGCAGGCCGCCAGCGACCTGGTCGGACGACCCCTGACCTTCGACGAGGCGCTGACCACGGCCGCCGCCAAGCCGGCAGTCGCGGATGCGCAGCGCGCCATGGGGTGGCTGGTGCGTGGGGCGGCCATCGCGTTCGCCCCCGAATCGATCCTCATCACGGGCGAGGGGATACAGCTCCTGCAGGGATCGCTGGATGTGGTGCGTGAGGTCCTCACCCATGACTGGCGCGAGGACCTGCGGTTCCCGGAGCTGGTCCTGGCGCCCCTGGACTTTCACGACTACGCGCGCGGCGCGGCAGTCGCCGCCATCCGGCAACGGTTCACCTCGCCCGCCTGACGTAGGCTGGGGGGTCGCCGCACACATCCCAGGAGTTCCGTTGCCCGTGATCCAGCCGCTGCGCCTGCACGCGCCCAGCCGCCGCGACGCCGTCGTCGTGGAGCTTCCCGTGGTCCTCGCGCCGATGGCCGGGGTCACGAACGCCGCCTACCGGCAGCTGTGCCGCGAACAGGGTGCCGGGCTCTACGTCTGCGAGATGATCACCTCCCGCGGCCTGGTGGTCGGCGACCCCAAGACCCGCGCCATGCTGCAGTTCGACCCGGGCGAGACCACACGCTCGGTCCAGCTCTACGGCGTCGACCCAGGCGTGATGGCGGATGCGGCCCGGATCCTGGCGAGGGACTTCGCCGTCGGCCACATCGACCTCAACTTCGGCTGCCCTGTGCCGAAGGTCACCCGCAAGGGCGGCGGGGGCGTGCTGCCCTACAAGCGGGACCGGCTGCGCGCCATCGTGCGGGAGACGGTGCGTGCCGCGGACGAGTTCGGCGTGCCGGTGACCATCAAGACCCGGATCGGGATCGACGAGCAGCATGAGACCTTCCTCGACGCCGGCCTGATCGCGCAGGAGGAGGGCGCCGCCGCCATCGCGCTGCATGGGCGCACCGTGCAGCAGGCGTACTCGGGGGAGGCCGACTGGTCGAGGATCGCGGAGCTGGTGGCCGCCGTCGACATCCCGGTCCTCGGCAACGGCGACATCTGGGAGGCCGAGGACGCGTTGCGCATGATGGACGAGACCGGGTGCGCCGGCGTGGTGGTCGGTCGTGGATGCCTCGGCCGACCATGGCTCTTCGGGGACCTCGCGGCCGCGTTCTCCGGCGACGAACTGCGGCACAGGCCCTCCCTGGGGCAGGTCGGCGCGATGTTGCTGCGGCACGCCGAACTGCTCACCGGCTATGTGGGTGAGCGGCACGGGCTGACCGACCTGCGCAAGCACATGGCCTGGTACTTCAAGGGCTACCCGGTGGGGGAGCTGCGCCGGCGCTTCGCCATGGTCTCGACGATGGACGAGCTGCGGGATCTGGTGGCGCAGCTCGATCACGAGGCGGAGTTCCCGGCGGCGGAGCTGGGGTCACCCCGTGGCCGCCAGGGGTCGCCGCGCGGCAAGGTGGTGCTGCCGTACGGTTGGTACGACGACACCTCCGGGTGTGAGCTGGACCTATCTGACGCCGAGATCGGCGTGAGCGGAGGATGACGATGACTGGGCCGACGAGCGAACCGACGGACGAACCGACCAGCGCCGAGAGGAAGAAGCTGCCGGTGTGGGCACAGATCGGCAGGGCCGTCGCCTTGCTCTCGGTGCTCGTGCTGTTCGTCAGCGCCTACTTCCAGTCCACCACCACCGGGGCCGAGTCGCTCAACTGGGAGCGGATCGGCAGCAGCGCCTTCGGCATCGCGGTGATGGGCGTGGCGCTGCTCTTCCTCGGGCGTGCGCAGACCCGAAAGTAGGCCCCAGCCGGGCCCCGACCTCCCTCATCGTTATTGTGGGGCAAACGCCGGCCCCCCTGGGCCGGCCCGGCCCCAGGAGGTTCCATGGGCGAGACCGCGACCATCATCATCGACGGAGTGAGCCACGAACTCCCCGTCATCACCGGGAGCGAGGGTGAGCGGGCGATCGACATCTCGTCCCTGCGCTCCAGCACCGGGCTGATCACCCTCGACGACGGCTACGGCAACACCGGCTCGTGCAAGTCGGCCATCACGTTCATCGACGGCGAGAAGGGGATCCTGCGCTACCGCGGCATTCCCATCGAGGACCTGGCCGAGCGTTCAAGCTTCATCGAGACCGCGGAGCTGCTGATCTTCGGCGAGCTGCCGGACGAGGAGCAGCGTGCCGAGTTCCGCCACCTGTTGACCGAGAACGCGGCCCTGCACCGCGACATGCGCAAGCACTTCGACGGCTTCCCGGCCACGGCGCACCCGATGGCGATCCTCTCGGCCATGATCAATGCCCTGCAGACCCACGAGGCGCCGGAGATCCAGTTCACCGATGCCCAGCGCTTCAAGTTCGCGGCAGCCGGGCTGATCGCGAAGACCCGCACCATCGCCGCCGCCTCCTACAAGTCGCACATCGGTCAGCCCATCGCCTACCCGCGCTACGACATGAACTACGCGGAGAACTTCCTGCACATGATGTTCTCCGTGCCGTACCGCGACTACGAGGCCACACCCGAGGTGGCGCACGCCCTCAACATGTTCCTCGTTCTGCACGCCGACCATGAGCAGAACTGCTCCACCTCGACGGTGCGGATGGTCGCCTCGGCCGGCGCCAGCATGTTCTCGTCGGTGGCCGCCGGGGTGAACGCGCTGTGGGGGCCGCTGCACGGCGGCGCCAACATGGGGGTCATCGAGATGCTCGAGTACATCCGCGACACGGGCACGAAGCCGCAGGACTACATCAACCGGGTCAAGGACCGCTCGTCCGGAGCGAAGCTGATGGGCTTCGGGCACCGGGTGTACCGGAACTTCGATCCGCGCGCCAAGATCCTCAAGTCGGCGGCCGACAAGCTCCTCGACGCCATGCACATCACCGACCCGCTCCTGGACATCGCCCGCCAGGTGGAGCAGGCGGCGCTGGCGGACGACTACTTCGCCTCGCGGAGGTTGTACCCCAATGTCGACTTCTATTCGGGCATCATCCTGCGCGCCATCGGAATCCCGCTGGACATGTTCACGGTGATGTTCGCCATCGGCCGCACGCCCGGATGGATCGCGCACTGGAAGGAAGTATCCGACAACCCCAGGCAGCGCATCTACCGGCCGCGCCAGATCTACGTCGGCCCCCAGCTGTCGGAATGGGTGCCCAGGGCCGAGCGCTGACGAAGGACACCGGATACGGTTGGCGGTGATGGACACACCGCTCCCGCGCACCAGGCTCTGGGCCTCCACCATGCAGGGCCACGGCCGGGGCGTCATCACCGCCCACGCCACGTCGTCGGCGCGCACCTCGGCGCGAGACCCCAGGCGACGCGACCAGCGTGAGGCGCTCGAACACCTGACGCTGGTTCCCGAGGCCAGTCACGCCGTCGGGGCGGGGAATCGGGAGCGGCCGGAGGAGCCTGACGAGTTCCGGACCTGCTTCGAGCGGGACCGGGACCGGATCGTCCACTCGGCCGCCTTCCGCCGCTTGGCGGGCAAGACGCAGGTGGTGGTCTATCCCACCGACCACCAGCGCACCCGGCTGACGCACGCCGTCGAAGTGGCCCAGGCTGCCGTGGCCATCGCACGCGGCATCGGCGCCAACGTCACCCTGGTGGACGCGATCGCGCTCGGCCACGACTGCGGACACGGCCCAGGGGGCCACGCGTCTGAGGACGCCTTCGACCAGTTCGTCAAGGGCGGCTACGACCATGGACCCTGGGGTGCGGACGTGGTCCTCCGCCCGCTCAACCTGACCGTGGAGACCCTCGACGGGATCCGCAACCACTCGTGGTCGCGGCCGGCCCCGGCCACCCTCGAGGGGGAGATCGTCTCGTGGGCGGACCGGATCGCCTACTGCGCGCACGATCTGGAGGACGCCGTCTCCGCTGGGATCGTGGCGATCGACGACCTGCCGCCGGTGGTGCGGGAGGTGGCTGGGGTGACCCGCACCAGGCAGCTGGCGACGTTCATCACGGCGGTGATCGCGACGACGGCGGGCACCGGGGTCGTGGGCATGGACCCGGCGACCGCGGAGGCGTTGGGCGAGTTGCGTCGGTTCAACTACGAGCGCATCTACACCAGGCCCGAGTCGGTGGCGCAGTCCCACACGGTCGTGCGGGTGCTGACGGACCTCGTCGAGTACTACCTGGGCGCGCCCGCCGCGCTGCCCGTCGAGTACCGCGGCGACGACCTGCTTCGTGGGGTGGTGACCTACGTCGGCGGCATGACGGACCGCTTCGCGTTCGAGCAGGCCCGGCAGCTCCTGGGGTGGGACCCCCGGAAACTCCCGCGGGGCATCGGCCGCGGCGCCTGACCCCGCACCGGCTGATCGGCCCGGGTAGAGTGGCCCCGTGGCGGGCCGGATCAACGACGAGGACATCGCGGCCGTCCGTGAGCGCAGCCGCATCGACGATGTGGTTGGCGGCTACGTGGCCCTCCGCAACGCAGGCGGCGGCTCCCTCAAGGGCCTGTGCCCGTTCCACGACGAGAAGACCCCGTCGTTCACCGTCACCCCGTCCCGCGGGTTCTACTACTGCTTCGGCTGCGGGGAGGGCGGGGACGTCATCACGTTCCTGCAGAAGCAGCAGAACCTCTCGTTCACCGAGGCCATCCAGGTGCTGGCGGACCGCGCCGGACTCGTGCTGCGGGTCGAGGACGACGGGACCCCCGGCCAGGCGCCCGGCCAGCGCAGGCGGATCCTGGAGGCCAACGAGGCCGCGCAGGAGTTCTACGCCCGCCAGCTCGAGTCGGCGGAGGCCATCGAGGCCCGCCAGTTCCTGCACGGCAGAGGGTTCGACCGGGAGGTGGCCGAGCGCTTCAGGATCGGCTACGCTCCCCGGCACGGCGGTGCGCTTCGGCAGACGCTGCGGGCAGCGGGGTTCACCGACGAGGTGCTCCAGGCCGCCGGCCTTACCCGGCAGGGTGGGCGGGACTTCTTCGTGGGGCGGGTGCTGTGGCCCATCCGGGATTCGGCGCAGGCGGTCCTGGGGTTCGGGGCCCGCAGGATCTACGACGACGACCGGCTGCCGGCCAAGTACATCAACACGCCGGAGTCCCCGGTCTACAAGAAGTCGCACGTCCTCTACGGCCTGGACCTGGCGCGTCGCGAGATCGGGCGCAAGGCGCAGGCGGTGATCGTCGAGGGCTACACCGACGTGATGGCCGCCCACCTCTCCGGGGTGGAAACGGCCATCGCGTCGTGCGGCACCGCGTTCGGCGATGATCACGCCCGCCTGCTGCAACGGCTCATGGGCACCCATGACGGGCTGCACGGCGAGGTGATCTTCACCTTCGACGGAGACAAGGCCGGCCAGGCCGCCGCTCTCAAGGTGTTCAAGGGGGATCAGAACTTCATCACCCAGACCTACGTCGCCGTCGAACCCACAGGC
This sequence comes from Propionibacteriaceae bacterium, assembly GCA_027492545.1. Lineage (GTDB taxonomy): Bacteria > Actinomycetota > Actinomycetes > Propionibacteriales > Propionibacteriaceae > Arachnia. Next base: position 6,257 of record JAPUEL010000011.1, on the reverse strand, counting down.
CTGGACCCGTGCGACCTGCGGCTCCAGCAGGGCGACGCGGCCGTGAGAGAACTGGTGGCCCGGCGCATCCCCCTGTACCGATTCGTGATGGCCAACATCGCCAAGAGCCACGACCTCGACAGGGCCGACGGTCGCCTGGCCGCGGCCCGGGAGGGTGCTGAGCTCGTGGGATCGATCCGCGACCAGTCCCTGGTCAACCAGTACCTGCGCGAGCTGTCGGGCGTCCTGGGCATGGACCTCGACGACGTGCGGAGAGAGGCGGCCAGGGCGCGCCACCGGGGCACCCACGACGAGCCGGATGATCCGCGCGAGCGCCCGGCGCCGGACCCTGCCTGGCCCAACCCCGACGACCCGGGGCTGCGCCTCGAGCGCGACACGCTCAAGCTGATGCTGCAGCACCCCACCACCTTCGACTCGGCATGGAACGCGGTCGAGGAGGACGACTTCACCCACCCCGGTTACGCCGCCGTGTTCCGGCTGCTGACCGCCGTCGAGTACGGCGACGGCTGGACCGTTCGGCTGCGGGACGAGGCGCCGTCGGACCTGGTGCGGCAGCTCCTGGTCGCGCTGATCGTCGAGCCGCTGCTCCGCGAGGCTGACGAGACGTACTCCCTGACGCACACCTCACGGTTGAAGCTGGCCCGCGTGACGCGACAGATCGCCGACCTCAAGTCGCGCCTCCAGCGCACTGACCCGGTCAAGGACCCCTCCGGTCACCGGGCCCAGTTCGCGGAGCTGACCGGCCTGGAGATGCGCCGCAAGGAGTTGCTCGCCGTCGGCCTGGGCTGACCCATCCTGCGGGCGCCGCGGGTACATGACAAATGCCGGATTGCATTGTCATGCCTCGCGTGCTTAAAGTATCTTCACGTCGAGACACTGTGGTCTCGCCGACCTTCAGGAGAATCATGTCCCAAGGCCGTACCGTGGATCCGTTGGATTCAGTCGATTCCAGAGCCGTGTTCGTCGCGGTCTCGAAGACCCCCGAGTTCCGTGAGCTGCGCTCGAGCTTCCGTCGCTTCGCCTTCCCGATGACGATCGCCGGGCTCACCTCCTATTTCGTCTACGTGGTGCTCTCCATCTACGCCGTCGACTTCATGGCCTCGCCCTTCCTCGGCATGGTTGGCCTCAACACGGGCATCATGCTCGGCCTGTTCCAGTTCGTGGTGGTGTGGGTCTGGACCGCGATCTACGTCAACTACGCCAACCGCAAGCTCGATCCCCTGGCCGCCTCGATCAAGGCGCACATCGTGAACGAGGGTGCGGCATGATCACGCTCCTCGAGACCCCCCAGTACGGCAACCCCGTCATCAACATCGCGGTCTTCGCCCTCTTCGTCGCGGCGACGCTGGCCGTCGTGATCACGGTCAGCCGGCAGAAGACCAAGGCGTCGGACTTCTACACCGGCGGTGCCAAGTTCTCCGGTCGCCAGAACGGGTTGGCGATCACGGGTGACTACCTCTCGGCCGCCGCGTTCCTCGGGGTGACGGGCGCGATCGCCATCTACGGCTACGACGGCCTGCTCTACTCGGTCGGGTTCTTCGTGGCGCTGCTGATCGCCCTGTACCTCGTCGCGGAGCCGATGCGCAACACCGGCAAGTACACGATGGCCGACGTGCTCAGCTTCCGGATGAGCCAGAAGCCGGTGCGCACCGCAGCCGCCACCTCAACCCTCGTCATCTCCTTCGTCTATCTGCTCGCGCAGATGGCGGGCGCTGGTGGCCTGGTGGCTCTGCTCCTGGGTGTCTCGGACAGGAACATGCAGAGCCTGGTGATCGGCCTGGTCGGCGTCCTGATGATCGTCTACGTCCTCATCGGGGGCATGAAGGGCACCACGTGGGTGCAGATGATCAAGGCGGTGCTCCTCGTCAGCGGTGCGGCGGTCATGACCTTCCTCGTGCTGATGGGCAACGGCTTCAACCTCGACGGGTTGGCGCTGGCCGCCCAGCAGGCCGCGCTCGACGCGACCACGGGAACGGGCAAGGACCTGCTGGAGCCCATGGGTCGCTACGGCGCCACGGACTGGACGAAGTTGTCGTTCCTCTCGCTGTCGCTGGCCCTGATCGCGGGGCCATCCGGCCTCCCGCACGTGCTCATGCGGTTCTACACCGTTCCCACCGCCAAGGAGGCCCGCAAGTCGGCAGTGTGGGCCATCGTCCTGGTGGGCGTGTTCTTCCTGTTCACCCTGGTCCTCGGCCTGGGTGCCGCGAAGCTCGTGGGGCAGCAGACCATCCTGGCCGCGCCGGGTGGGGCGAACTCGGCCGCGCCTCTGCTGGCGCTCAACCTGGGCGGCGAGATCTTCATGGGGGTCATCTCGGGGGTGGCCTTTGCGACCATCCTGGCGGTCGTGGCGGGCCTCACCATCACGGCCTCCGCGTCGTTCGCGCACGACGTCTACAACTCGATCCTCAAGGACGGCAAGGCCGATCCGGCACAGGAGGTGAGGGTGGCGCGGTACACGTCGATCGTGGTCGGCGTCCTCGCCATCCTCGGAGGCATCGCGGCCAACGGCCAGAACATCGCCTTCCTGATCTCGCTGGCGTTCGCGGTGGCCGCCTCCGCCAACCTGCCGTCGATTCTCTACACCCTCTACTGGAAGCGGTTCAACACCCGCGGGTCTGTGTGGTCGATCTACACCGGCCTGATCTCGGCCGTCGTGCTCATCGTGTTCTCCCCGGCCATCTCCGGATCGAAGACGTCCATGATGGGCGAAGGCGTCAACTTCGCCTGGTTCCCCCTGGACAACCCCGCCCTCGTCAGCGTCCCGCTGGCGTTCCTGGCGGGTTGGGTGGGGACGGTCACCTCACGGGAGCGTGGCGACGAGGAGTTCGCGCTGGAGATGGAAGTGCGCTCCATGACGGGGGCGGGGGCAGGCGAGGCGATCTCGCACTGATCCGGGTGGTCCGTTCGCCGGCGAGGAGGGCGCGGGCAGCCGCAATGGCTTCGCCCTCCCACCGGTGGACCGTGGACTGTGATGCGCCCATCCGGCGTGCGGTCTCGGCCAGAGTGAGCGCCTCTCCGGACAGTCCGTAGCGGAGCTCGAGCACCTGCCTGTGCCGCGCCCTGAGCAGCCTCAGGAAGTCGAGCCCGTGCGAGTCCACCAGGGCGAACCCGGCCTCTGCTGCCGGGTCCGCCGCGACCACATCGTCGAGGCTGACCATCCGGACCAACGCCCTGCTGGCGGCGGTGGGGGAGACGCCCACCGCCGCCGCAGCGCGGGTGATGCCGATGCTGTTCCCGGCGGCGGCCTCGCGGTCACGTTCCTCGCCAGCGAGCCGGGCCGCCCGGCGGTCCGCCCGGGAGGTGGCGGGCCGCCCGATCCGATGCCGGGCTCCCTCGGCCAGCGTGCGGGCGATCGCCTCGAAGACGAACGTGGTGAACCGCACGCCCCGTGTGTAGTCGAAGCGCTCGATCGCCTCCGCCACGGCCACACATCCGTCCTGGAACAGGTCCTCGGAGGGGAGGTCGTAGGCGACGGCGAGGCGCCGGGCCTGCTGCATGGCCACCTTGAGCCCGACAGCCCACAGGCGATCTCTGGCCTGACCTGCCGACACGACGAGGCGGGACAGTTCCGGGTCGGGGCCGTGCAGGTCCAGCAGGTGCGCCGCGTACAGCCCCGCCTCGATCGCCTTCGCGCAGGCGAGGTCCTCCCCGGGTCCGAACCAGGCGTCGGGGAGCCGCAACTCGTTGAGATCCATGGCCCCAGCTTTGCCCCCGAGGGGTGCCAGGGTCAGGGGTCCAGGGCAGACTGTGGACAAATGCGGACGGACAACACTTCTTATCCACACGGAGCACAATGGGGGCATGGAACTGTTCAACCGTCTTGACCCGGCCGTACACGAAGGGCTGAACGAGGCCCTGGGGCACCGTGCCGATGTGCTCGCCCACGGCGTGGGGGAGGGGGTGGTGCTGGTCGGCACACGCTCAGCTCTGGCCCGCCTGATCGGGGACACCTGGCGGGTGTGGGGTTGGGAAGAGGTCGGCAGCGGCTCCTGGGCGGGCGAGTCCAACACCTTCCGGTGGCGGACGGTCGAGGGCGAGCGGTTCGAGGCCCGGCTCAGCGACCCCGGCCGCCTGCCCGAGCTGTTCCAGGAGCGGGTCCAGGCGTCGACCTTCGTGCAGAGCGTGGTGGACGGCACGAGGGGACAGGTGCAGATCGTCGGCCGGCGCAGCCTGGGTGAGGAGTCCGCGCTCCACTGGTACGCCGTACCCTCCGGAGGCGCCGACCTGGAGGATCCGGCCACCCGCGACGCCGTCGTCGCGGAGACCGACCGACTCGCCGCTGAGTACTTCTGACGGGGATCCGGGCCACGTTTCGCGGATTCGCACGACCCGGACGGATCTGCTAACGTTCTTTCTCGCGTGGCCCGCCACCAATCCCTGGTAGCTCAATTGGCAGAGCATTCGACTGTTAATCGAAGGGTTACTGGTTCGAGTCCAGTCCGGGGAGCCAGCACGAAAGCCGCTCTGACGAGGTGTTACACCCTGTCGGGGCGGCTTTGTGTTTGGGGCTGGGCAACATACATGCGACTTCCAGGACGATCAGTGGGACCTACGGACAGGCATCTTGCCGCACTCGCGAGCGGCGGGGTGGAAGGACGCCTGATCTCAGCGGAGGAGCGGCACCGCCTGCCCTCGCCCGTCGTCGGCGTCCTGGCCCGCCTTCCCTGATCAGCCCAGCGCGGCCAGGTCCCCCAGGAAGGCCTTGGCCCAGTGATCGATCGTGTGTGCGGCCACCTGCTTCTTGAGGGCACGCATGCGGCGCTGCCGCTCACGCGGCGGGTCCATGGCCGCCTGCACCAGGGCGGACTTCATGCCGTTGAGGTCGTAGGGGTTGACCAGGTACGCCTGCTTCAACTCGAGCGCCGCCCCGGCGAACTCGCTCAGGACGAGTGCTCCGTCAGTGGAGGGGTGACACGCCACGTACTCCTTGGCGACCAGGTTCATGCCGTCGCGGAGGGGGGTGACCACCATCACGTCGGCGATCCGGTACATGGCCGCCATCGTCGAACGGGGGAAGCCCGCGTGCCGGTACACGATCGCCGGCCGGCCGATGCCGCCCACCTCCGAGTTGATGCGGCCGACGAGCAGGTCGATGTCGTCGCGCAGGCGCCGGTACTCCTCGACCCGCTCACGCGAGGGGGTGGCCACCTGGAGAAACACCACCTCTGCCGGGTCGAGCCGGCCCTCCTCGAACAGCTCGCCCATGGCCCGGACACGCTGCCGGAGGCCTTTCGTGTAGTCCAGCCTGTCGACGCCGAGGAACACGACTTTCGGGTGCCCGAGTTCGTCGAGCAGTGCCTCGGCTTCTTCGATGACCTCCGGGGACTCGGCCAATGCCGCAAAGCCCTGCGTGTCGATCGAGATGGGGTAGGCACGGGCGACACACGAGTGGCCTGCACCCACCTGGACCCGTTCGCGATCGACCTTGTGGGTCGTCAGGCGCCGGACGAGGCGCAGGAAGTTGGACGCCCCGCCGGGCACCTGGAAGCCGACGAGATCGGCGCCCAGCATCCCTTCGAGGATCTCCCTGCGCCACGGCAGCTGGGAGAACAGCTCCACCGGGGGGAACGGGATGTGGAGGAAGAAGCCGATCCTCAGGTCCGGCCGGAGCGCGCGCAGCAGCTGGGGGACGAGGAGAAGTTGATAGTCCTGGACCCACACTGTGGCGCCCTCGGCGGCCGCTCCCGCGGCAGCCTCGGCGAAACGCTGGTTGACCTGGACGTAGGCATCCCACCACTCCCGATGGAACTCGGGGAATGCGACCGTGTCGTGGAACAGCGGCCACAGGGTGGCGTTGGAGAAGCCCTCGTAGTACTCCTCGTGCTCGGCGGTGCTCAGCGGCACCGGCACGATCGAGTAGCCGTCGTGGGTGAACGGCTCCACCGTCTCGTCCGCGGCGCCGTGCCACCCGATCCACACGCCGCCCTTCTGACGCATCACCGGCTCCAGCGCTGTGACCAGCCCGCCAGGTGAGGTCCGCCAGTCGACGGAGCCGTCAGTGGCGGTCACGCGGTCCACGGGGAGACGGTTCGCCACGACGACGAAGCTGGCACGGTGCTGCATCGGTACCTCCTGGTTCGCCACCCACATTAGCGAGTGGGAGCGGCGCTCCGGCATGGCACAGTGGAGCCATGACCACCTGGCACGCCAAGACCCCTGCCGCCCACGACTTCCTGGCGGCGGCAACCGCGGACCCGGCAGCGGTCCTCATCGCGCTGGACTTCGACGGCACACTCGCGCCCATCGTCGACGATCCT
>JAPUEL010000010.1 GCA_027492545.1 Propionibacteriaceae bacterium | reverse complement strand
GTCCGGCTCAACAGACTGCGCCGAGAGGTGTGTCCGGCTCAACCGGGGTCAGGCGCCCGCCCAGTAGGCGCGCATCGCGCGGGCGAGGAGCCAGGGGTCCTCGACTCCGCACAGCTCCCGGGCCGAGTGCATGCTCAGCAGGCCCGCGCCGACGTCGACGGTGGTGATCCCGAGCCGGGTGGCCGTGATCGGGCCGATGGTCGAGCCGCACGGCACCGCGTTGTTGGAGACGAACGGCTGCGTGGGCACCCCAGCGCGGGCGCAGGCGCGCAGCCAGATGGCGGCGCCGACGGCGTCCGTCGCGTAGCGCTGGTTGGCGTTGATCTTCAGCAGGGGCCCGCGGTTGGGCAGGGGGCGGTTGACCGGGTCGTGCTGGCCGGGGTAGTTCGGGTGGACCAGGTGGCCGCAGTCCGCGGAGACGCAGCTGGAGCGGGCGAACAGGGCGCGCGTGGCATCGAGGTTCAGCCCGTATCCCTCGGCGATCCGCTCGAGCACATCCTGCAGGAGGGGCCCGCCGGCCCCCGTCGCGGTGTCTGAGCCCACCTCCTCGTGGTCGAACGCGGCGAACACGGCGATGTCGCGGCCGGGCTCGAGCCCCTCGACGGCGGTCAGCGCGGCATGGGTGGACAGCAGGTTGTCGAGGCGAGCGGAGGCGAGGAACTCGCGCTCGAGCCCAATGACGGCGGGCCTCTGGGTGTCGAACGCGAAGAGATCGTGGAACGCCAGCTGCGCCGGCTCGACCCCGGCGAGATCGCAGAGGTGCTCCAGCAGGGACCCGCGGAGCTCGACGGCGAGCACCGGCTGGGTGTGCGTCTGCCGGTCCAGCTTCAACGCCTCGTTCGCCGTGCGGTCCAGGTGGATGGCCAGTTGCGGGATGCGCGCGATGGCCCCGGTCCTGACGAGGTGCACTGAGCCGTCGAGGGTGACGAGGCGACCCGCGATGCCGAGGTCGCGGTCCAGCCACGAGTTCAGCAGCGGCCCCCCGTACACCTCGACCCCGAGCTGGGTCCAGCCCACGCTCTGGATCGGCGCGCCCGGCTTGACCTTGAACCCGGGCGAATCCGTGTGGGTGCCGACGATCCGGAACCCGGCCTCGTCGGCCGGATCCTCCGGGGCGACCCAGGCGACGACGGCGCCGTCGCGCTGCAGAAACCGCCGTCCAGCGACCCTTCCCCAGGCTCGCCCGGCATCCAGCTCCTGGAACCCGGCGGCCCGCAACCGGGCGGCGATCTGCTCCGCCGCGTGGAATGAGGTGGGCGATGCGACGACGAAGTCGACGAGTTGATCGAGGTGATCCTGGGCGGTGGCGAGCATGGCCCTACCGTAGCCGCGCCTCTGGGCCCCGCTTCCACCGGTTCCCTCCCTCCGGCCGGAGTGGCTCCGGGAAATTGTCGGCGGCCCCTGATTGAGTGGACGCATGGACCTCACTGCCATTCTGCTCAGCCTCCTCACCCTCGCCGTCGGTGCCGCCGCCGGCTACCTGTGGGGCCGGCGGCAGGCCACCACGGCGAACGCCCGCCAGGCCCGCACGGATGAGTTGTTGGCCCTCTCCTCCGCGCGCCAGGAGACCTCCAGGGCACTGGAGGAGGCCAGCCGGGCCCGCGCCGAGGCGGCCGCCGTGAAGACCGAGGTGGCACACCACCTGGCAGAGAAGGCGGATCTGCGGACGGCGGCCGCGGACGCGCATCGGCTGCTGGCCGAGGGTCGCGGCGAGACCGCGAGGGTGGAGGCCCAGGTCGCGGCGCTCACCGCGCAACGGGACTCCGCCGTGGCTCGGGCCGAGCAGCTCGCGGCAGACCGGGAGTCACTGCTCGACCGGTTCAAGGTCCTCTCCGCCGAGTCCCTGGAGCGTCAGGGTAAGCAGGCCGACGATGTGGCCGACGCCCGGATGAAGGCCACTGAGCAGCTGATCGTACCCTTGGCTGACGGGCTCAGGCAGCTCCAGGAGCGGCTCCAATCAGTGGAGAAGGACCGGGTGCGGATGGCCGCGGAGCTGGGCGAACAGGTTCAGGCGGTGCGGCTGTCCGGTGATGCCATCCGCCGCGAGACCCTCAGTCTGAGCAACGCGCTGCGCACACCCCAGGTGCGCGGGGCGTGGGGCGAGCAGAGCCTCAAGAGGATCGTCGAGATCTCCGGCCTCACCGACAGGTGTGACTTCGACGCGCAGGCCACCTACACCTCCGACGACGGCAGGTTCCGGCCGGACATGCGCATCAACCTGCCTGCGGGGAAGGTCATCTTCGTCGATTCGAAGGTGCCGCTCAGCGCCGTCCTCGAGGCGTACAACACCGAGGACGAGGACGCCCAGAAGGCGCACTTCAAGACGTTCGCCTCCCACGTGCGCAAGCACATCGACGATTTGTCCGGCAAGCACTACTGGCAGCTGGACCTCGGCTCCCCGGAGTTCGTCGTGCTCTACCTGCCCTCTGACGAGTTCTACCGGCTCGCCCTGGAGCAGGAGCCCGCCCTGCACGAGTACGCCACCCGGCGCCAGATCGTCCTGGCTTCCCCCGGCCTGCTCATCCCTCAGTTGCAGATCGTCGCCAACGGGTGGCAGCAGGTCTCGCTGGCGGAGACGGCCGGGCAGGTCTCGAAGCTGGGGCGCGAGCTGTACGAGCGGCTGGCCACGCTCGGGCAGCACTTCGACAAGCTCGGCCGCTCCCTCGGCAGCGCCGTCACGCACTACAACCGGGCCGTCGGAGCAGTGGAGACGCGGGTCATGGTCTCCGCCCGGCGCTTCAAGGAGTTCGGCGTGACCACCGGCGAACCCCTCCCGGGGCTGTCCCCGGTCACGGAGACGCCCCGCGAGATCGCGGTGCCGGAGATGCTGGAGTTCGAGGACGTCCGCACCCTCGAACTCTCGTCCCTGGCCGATGAGGCAGACCTGTTGGACCAGCCTGCAGTACGCCAGCTGCGTCGTCGCACCGGCACCGAGAACGGCTGACCCGGGTCTCTCGGTTCTGTCAGCTCGGCTCGGGAGAGGGGCTCGGTCCTGTCACGCTGACTGTGGGCGTCGGAGGCGGAGGGTCGTCGCGGTGGGCCCACGGCCGCGACAGCAGGACCCCGGCACAGAGTCCCAGGACCAGCAGGGCCAGCGCGCGGGTGAGGATGAGGGTCCAGTCCGGGCCCTTCTCCCCCACATCCGGCTCGATGGGTTCCGGGGGCAGGTGCTGCGCCTCCATCCAGCCATGGTGCCACCTGTTGGCTCCGGCGGCCACAGACCGGCGACAATGGGCGGGTGAGCGAACTCTCAGACCTGGCCGCCCAGATTCCCGCCGCCGTCGATCGTCTGGGTGGGATCGCGGACCGCACGCCCGTTCAGCTGAACGCCCGGCTCTCCAGGGCGACGGGGTCTGAGATCTGGCTCAAGCGCGAGGACCTGCAACCCGTGCGTTCCTACAAGCTCCGTGGCGCCTACAACCTCATGGCCCAACTGAGCGACGAGGAGAAGCGCTCGGGCGTGGTCTGCGCGTCGGCAGGCAACCACGGTCAGGGCGTCGCGTTCTCGGCGGCTGCGCTGGGCATCAAGGCCACCGTGGTGGTTCCCCACACCACGCCGCGCCAGAAGCGCCAGCGGATCCTCGAGATCGGCCATGGGTTCGTGGACCTCGTGCTGCATGGCGCCAGCTATGACGATGCCTCCGAGGAGGCCGCCCGCCTCGCCGGTCAGGGCAAAGTACTGGTGCCGGCGTTCAACGATCCTCGTACGGCGGCCGGCCAGGCCACCGTCGTGGTGGAGGCCTTCGACCAGTTGGGTTTCGTGCCCGACGTGGTCGTCCTGCCCGTTGGCGGCGGCGGGCTGCTCGCCGGCACCGCCGCCTGGCTGCGCACCACCCACCCGGAGGTGCGCATCATCGGGGTGGAGCCGGAGGGCGCGCCGTGCGTCGCGGCCGCGATCTCCGCCGGCCGCCCAGTCGTGCTGCACGACATCGACACCTTCGTCGACGGCGCCGCGGTGAAGCGGGTGGGCGACTTCACCTTTGAGGTCATCCGCGAGGCACGGGTGGAGCTCACCCGCGTACCCGAGGGCCAGGTGTGCTCGGAGATGTTGGACTTCTACCAGACCGACGGCATCATCGCCGAACCCGCCGGAGCGCTCGCCGCGGCCGCGCTGCCGACCGGGGGCGTGGGCCCCCGGGTACAGATCCCGACCGGGTCACGCGTGCTGGTGTTGGTCTCGGGAGGCAACAACGACGTGTCCCGCTACGCCGAGGTGGTGGAGCGCTCGCTCATCCACGAGGGCCGGAAGCGTTACTTCCTCGTCGACTTTCCGCAGCAGCCCGGCGCCCTGCGCATGTTTCTCGATTCGGTGCTCGGCCCGGAGGACGACATCACGTACTTCGAGTACGTCAAGCGCAACAACCGCGACACGGGGCCCGCCCTGGTGGGCGTGGAGCTGGGCAATCCGGGTGACTACCCGTTCCTGCTCCAACGCATCGACGAGTGCGGCATGACCGCCGAAGAGGTGGCTTACGACAGCCCCTTCTTCCGCTTCCTCACCTGACCTCGCGTAGCCGCCTCGGCACAAGTGCCGGTCGCACCGGGTCAGGACTTCCGGAACTGCCAAGAGTCGCGCGTTCGTTTGGGTGACGCCTGAAGGTGCTGAGTTGTACGTTTCGGCTGTTCCAGCGGCTACCATGGGTGGCATGACTGAGATGACTGTGAGCGACGCCCGCGCCCGCCTCGCCGATGTCGTGGATGCGGCCCGGGTCGGGCACGACCCGGTGTACCTGACCCGTCGCGGGCAGCGGGTGGCCGCGGTCATCGACGCCGACGATCTGGATCGGCTGATTGCGGCCGCGGAAGACCTGGCCGATCTCCAGGCCGCCCGCGCGGCACGTGCCGAGATCACCGATGGTGAGTCGGCGATCCTCTGGGAGCAGGTCAAGGCCGACCTCGGCCTGGCATGAGCTATCGGATCGAGGTCGCGCCGGCGGCGGTTCGACAGCTACGCAAGATGGACAGGGTCGCCCAGCGGCGGGTCCAGGCGGCGATCGAGTTGCTGGCGGGCGAACCGCGCCCGAGCGGGGCCAAAAAGCTGGTTGGCGGTGACGGTGAGTGGCATGTCCGGACCGGTGACTACCGGATCGTGTACGAGATCCACGACAACGTGCTGCTCATCCTTGTCGTTGCCGTCGGCCACCGCCGCGACATCCACGATCGCCGGTAGCCAACTCGCTGTCTGGCCGCCGCGCTGACGGATAAGTCGTCGGGTACTGCATCGGCGTTCGGCGCTGCGGTGGTGACGGCCGCTGTCATCGAGGGTGTCCGCGGTGGTGGGACGCCAGTGCGGGGTGCCACGCTCAGGGGGTGGATCGGTAAGTGCCTCTGGGGGCACGTTTCCGCGCGTTCGGCTTCGGCATCTGTTGGTCGGGGGTGGCCGTGTCCGCGGAGGAGTGCCGGTAGTGGCGGTGGCCTGTGTCCGGGTTGAGCGTGGGGGGCGGCACTGGGGGACCGTCTCCGCGGTGGAGGCTCGGTTGGGGCCCGCGTGTGAGGCGGAGCGACCCTTGAGCTCAACGCGACCTGTCCCCTCAGCGAACTGGCTGACACGGTCGAGTCACGAACGGGCTGAACGCCCGCAACTGCCGCGATGAGCGCAGCCGGCAGGGAGGGCAGCCTCAGCAGAAGGCCCAGCTACGTTCCCGAACCCGCACCGGAAATATGGTCCGTCCAAGCCCTCTCGGCTTCTTCGAGTGTCATCTCTTGGACCTGGGGGGCCGGGAGGTGCACCACGTAGAGCAGTGCGTCGGTCAACCATCTCGGGACTGGCTCAGGCTTCTCCGGTTCCGGGGTCGCGGTCAGGTCGCTTGCCTGCTTGGCGAAGAGCTCCAGAACCTCCGTGAGCGCCTTGGTCTTCGGTGAGGAGCCAGCGTTAGCGACGCGTTGCCTGATCTCTTCGTAGACCTCGTTGTCCTTGCGGTACCCAACTGCCCAGACCTCCGCGACCTCCACTCGGAAGTCTCCTGCGTCGTCCTGCACGACTCGCCATACGACGCGCCAGTCACGATCGCCGACGGCGATCTTGCGGTAGCCGATGAGACCGCCCAGCAAGGGGGCGCCTGCGTTGGGGTCGCGCTCGATCTGGATCATCTTCTTCAAGGCCCAGCGCACGATCTGCGGGTCGGCCTTGAACACGGTCTCCAGGTCCTCGACCGCATCCCCGGTCAGGCGCACTAGACACCCGGGTACTTCCGGGTGCTTCTTCTCAACCATGCGTAACCGCTGGCCCGGGGCCGGACCGGAGTTGCGTTGTCACTCGCGGCCGGTGGCTAGGTCAGCGTCGAGCTCGGCCTCGAGTTCCACCCGGTCGAACCCGAACGCGGCCATGGCGTCGTCCAGATCGGTGCGGCTGCCAGTGTCAGAGAGCTCGCGCGACAAGACGAGGGAAGCGGCGATCAGGTCAGCCCGAACACGGTGAAGCTCGGCGAACTGTTCAACGGAGATAACGGCAGCGACCGCGCGCCCGTGGCGCTCGACGATGATGTCCTCACCACGCTCCGCATCCTTGACCAAGCCCGCGACACCGCGGCTGGAGGCTGCGGTAACGGACAGAGTCCGCTCGCGGTGCAGGTCAGCGAAGATGGTCATGACAAGAACTGTATAGGAATCTGTGCAGATTGCAAGAGCGTGCGCGTACCTCCCCGGTGAGAAGCTATCGATCCTGCGACTAGAGGTCTGGCCCAAGAGGGCCCTTGAACGAGAGCTGCGCAACGTCCGGTCATGCCGCGCCTGGTGCGTCAGTGCCAAGACGCTAGGCGCGCCGATACTTCCTGGTACGTCGCGGTCCCGCTGGCGACCGCGATGACCAGGTCGTAGGCCTCGTCGTCAGGCGCGTCCAAGTCGATGCCGTTGAGGCCGTAGAAGACCACCAGCGACAGCCAGCCAAGACGCCTGTTCCCATCGACCAGGCCACGGTTGCCGACCAACGATTCCAGTAAAACTGCTGCCTTGTCGTCGAGGCCGGGATACGCCTCCCGGCCGAAGACGCTGACCCGGGGGCGGTGGACCGCGGAGTCGAGTAGTCCGATGTCGCGAACGGGGCCAACTCCAAGATCCTCCACCAACGACAAGACGCCCTCAATGGAGAGGTACTCGATCACTGGCCCAACCGGTCGAGCAGATCGGCGTAGCGTGCCCGAGCCGCAGTGGAGAGCAGACGCACCTTGTCCTCGCGGAGCCGTCGTGCGGCTGCTTCGCGGATGGCGCGCACGGTGGCTTCCTGCTTGCTCACCCCTTCGGCCTCGGCGAGCAGCGCGAGGGCCTTCTCGTCCTCAGGTTCCAGCCGGAGTGTCATCGCCATGCCGTCATGATACCAGTGTGGTATCGTCCCCTCGTGCCGGGAAGCGCGGGCGTGGCCTTCGGCGTCCGTTCCGGAGCAAGGAACCCCTCGAGGCCCTCGCTGGAGTTCAGTGCTTGACGGCGCGCCTCAGGTCCTTGCGGAGCTCCGGCGGAAGCGCGAACTGCAGCGTCTCCTCGGTCAGCCGCTCCTCCACCGCGGGCGGGAAGCCGCGACCCTGGAGGTAGTCCAGGACGCCCTGCACCAGCACGTCCGGCACAGACGCGCCGGAGGTGACGCCCACGCTGTTGACGCCCTCCAGCCATGCCGGGTCGATCTCGTCGGCGTTGTCCACACGGTAGGAGGCCTTGGCGCCGGCCTCCAGTGCCACCTCCACCAGCCGCACCGAGTTGGAGGAGTTGCGGGAGCCCACCACGATCATCAGGTCACACCCTGGGGAGATCTGCTTGACCGCAAGCTGGCGGTTCTGCGTGGCATAGCAGATGTCGTCCGAGGGGGGATCCATGAGCAGCGGGAACTTCTCGCGCAGCCGCCCGACGGTCTCCATGGTCTCGTCGACCGAGAGGGTGGTCTGGCTCAGCCATGCGATGTTGCCGTGCTCGGGCAGCTCGAGGGTGTCCACATCCGACGGCGACTGCACGAGGATGGTCTGCTCGGGAGCCTCGCCCATGGTTCCCTCGACCTCCTCGTGGCCGGCGTGGCCGATGAGCAGGATCTGGGTGCCCTCGGAAGCGAAACGCCTGGCCTCGTGGTGCACCTTCGTGACCAGGGGGCAGGTGGCGTCGATGGTCTTCAGGCCGCGATCAGCGGCCTCCGTGTGCACGGCCGGGGAGACGCCGTGCGCGGAGAACACGACGGTGGCGCCGGTGGGCACCTCGTCGAGCTCCTCCACGAAGATCGCGCCGCGTGCCTCCAGGGTCTCCACCACGTGCTTGTTGTGCACGATCTGCTTGCGGACGTAGACCGGCGGACCGTAGAGGTCCAGCGCCTTCTCCACCGTGACGACGGCGCGGTCCACGCCGGCGCAGTATCCGCGGGGTGCTGCGACGACGACACGCTTGATGGCCGGGGTTTCAGTGGTCATGGCGCCCAGTCTAGGTGGTGGGTCGCCGGTACCCTATCCGCATGCAGTCCCCCCAGCTCCACGCCGTCGGCTTCGACGTCGACACCATGGACACGCTCGTGAAGTCAGCGTTCGACGCCGGCGTCCGCGGGATCGACACGGCCCCGGGCTTCGACCTGGTGGGCACCTACACCGATCCCAGCGGCGCCCGCCTGAGCTTCGTGAAGCGGGAGGGCAAGGGCGTCAGCACCACCGGCGCCCTCGTCGCTGAGACGACCTACCGGGCGCAGGTGGTGCGCTTCACCGACCTGCTGGCCCGCGTCGCCGTGTACGGGCCGGAGGCCCCGGGGCCGCTCCTGGCACAGTTCGTGGCCCTCGTCGACGACCCCGTCGCCTATCCGCAGCACGAGCTGCGCGCCGGCGGCCAGTACAGCACCGTGGACGCTCTGAGGGTGGGCGCGCTGGCCATCGAGGTGAGCGTCTACGAGGACGCGGCCGCCTTCGAGGCCTCGCCCGAGGCGACACCGGGCGGCGATCTGCGCATCGCGGCAGACGCGCTGATCTCGCCCAGCCTCATCGCCCTCCAGGCCGCGGCGATTCCGGCCTCTGAGGCCTCACCCGCCCTCCTCATGGGCGTGGAGGTGCTGGGCGTCGAGACCCGCCGCAACCGGCTCACGGGCGTCGACTTCCAGTACGTCCACGGCAGGAGCGCCATGCCCATCTCCTGCGCGGTCCCCGCCGAGGTGAGCGTCGCCGTCGGCAACGTCGTCCACGGCACCTGGTACGCCACCTGCTCGTCCGGCATCTGGGACTGATCGGGTCCCGCATGGCGCTGGAGAGTTCGTCGGACAAACCGCAGCCGCTCGGCCGGGTGATCATGGCCACCAAGGACTGGGTGCGCCGCCTCGGCGAGGTCTGGGTGGATGCCCAGGTGGTGGAGATCAAGCGCCGCAACGCCCCCACGCAGTTCCTCACCTTCCGCGACCGTGTGGCGGACATGTCGGCGCAGGTCACCGTCTCCACCGTCGTCCTCGACGCGGCCGGCCCGCTTCCCGAGGGCTCCAGGGTCAGCGCCCGGGTCAAGCCGAGGGTCTGGGAGCGCAACTCGTCGCTGAGCCTGGAGTGCCTGGAGATCCAGGTCGCGGGCGAGGGACGGCTGCTCGCGCAACTGGAGCAGCTCAAGCGCAAGCTCCAGGCGGAGGGCCTCTTCGACCCGGCGCGGAAGCGCCGCCTCCCCCTCCTGCCGAGGATGATCGGCCTGGTGACGGGCAAGGACTCGGACGCTGAGCGCGACGTGGTCACCACCGTCGCGAGGCGCTGGCCCGCCGCCCGGATCCGCACCCGGCACGCCTTGGTCCAGGGGCCGAACTCCGCCGAGTCCGTCATGGTCGCGCTGGCCGCCCTCGACGCGGACCCGGAGGTCGACGTCATCGTCATCGCCCGCGGCGGCGGATCGCTGGAGGACCTGCTGTCCTTCTCCGACGAGGGCCTGGTCCGCGCGGTAGCCGCGGCCCGCACCCCCGTCGTCTCCGCCATCGGGCACGAGCGCGACGCTCCCATCGTGGACCTGGTCGCCGACGTGCGCGCCTCCACGCCCACGGACGCGGCGAAACGCGTGGTGCCGGACCACGCCGTCGAGAGCGACGCCCTGGCGGAGGCGCGCGCCCGCCTGGGTCGCGCCGTCGCGACGCGCATCCTGGAGGCGCAGCGGCACCTCGACCAGCTGCGGTCGCGGCCGGTCATGGTGGACCCCACCAGCGCCTTCGCCGCCCACTACGACCGGCTGAGCCTGCAGCGGCACAAGCTAGCCGCCGCGATCGAGCGGCGGCTGCGTGACGAGGAGTCGCACCTCCGCTCCGCCGTGAGCTCCATCCGGGCCCTCTCGCCCAAGCGCACGTTGGAGCGCGGGTACGCCGTCCTCGTCGATGACGAGCACCGATCGGTCTCGTCGGTCACGGACACCGCAGCCGGCGCCCGCATCCACGCCTACCTGGCCGACGGGTCACTCGCCCTTGACGTCGTCGCCACCACCCCAGAGGGAGAACGACCGTGACCGACCAGCAACCGACCTACGAGGCGGCCCGTGACGAACTGGTGGAGGTGGTGCGACGGCTCGAGTCCGGGGGCGCCTCGCTGGCCGAGTCCATGGAGCTCTGGCAGCGCGGCGAGAAGCTCGCTGAGATCTGTCAGGGCTTCCTCGACGGCGCCAAGGAGCAGGTGGCCAAGGCGCGTCCCGCCGCCCAGTGACCTGTCAGGCCTCGACGAGGGTGGACGCGAACGCCTCGAGCTGGGTGAAGTCCGTGTCGGCGGTCACGATCGAGGTCACCTCGTCGTCGGCGTGGACCAGGCTGCGGGTCCGCCCGTCGCTGCTCTCGTACCGCTCCCACGTCCGGCCCGCCAGGTCGACGGTGCCGCCGACAGCCCGCCCGTCACGGGTGGTGCTGGAGACGAAGGATCCGACGGCGCCGTCGCGCTGCTGGACGCCGAAATAGACCTCGTCCGGGGAGAGGTAGCCCACCTGCCACCAGTTGCCGGTGGCGGGCTCGTTGGTGATCCAGGGGTCGCCCTCCTTGGCCCAGGCCACCCGGGCGGAGGTCCAGCCCTCGCCGGGCTCCTCCGCCAGCAGAAGCGGGTAAGGGGTCTCGGACAGCGCCCTGGTCAGGGTCCCGGTGACGTCGACCGGCTCGGGCCTGGGCTCCGGGGTGCTGGTGAACCACCACACGATGAGCGCGATCGGCACCAGCAGCACCGACATCGAGATCACCATGTCGCGCGAGCGGGTGTTGCGGTTGCGGCCTGCCATGCGCGCCATCGTCCCACGGCCCCGCCACGGGGACAAAGCGGCCGTCAGCGGCCGAAGCGACGCTCTCGCTGCGAGTAGGCGCGCAGGGCGCGCACGAAGTCCACGCGCCGGAAGTCCGGCCAGAGCGCCTCGCAGAAGTAGTACTCGCTGTGCGCGGACTGCCACAGCAGGAACCCCGAGAGGCGCTGCTCACCCGAGGTGCGGATGATGAGATCCGGATCGGGCTGACCCTTGGTGTAGAGGTGCGCCGAGATCTCGTCGATCTCGAGGGTCTCGGCCACCTCGGCGAGCGTGGCACCCTCGGCGGCCCGTGCGGCCAGGAGGGAACGGACGGCGTCCCGGAGCTCGTGCCGACCGCCGTAGGCCACCGCGACATTGACGTGCATCCCCCTCACCCACGCCGTCGAGTCGGAGGCGGTCTGGAGGGTGGCGGCGACGTCCTCGGGCAGCAGGTCCAGGGCCCCGACGGCCTGGACGCGCCAGCGCTTCGTGGCGGCCAGGTCCGTCACCAGCTGGCTGATCACTTCGAGCAGCGGCGTGAGTTCGTCGTCCTCGGCGCGCTCGAGGTTGTCGGTGCTGAGCACCCACAGGGTGATGACCGGGATCTGCGTCTCGTCGCACCACTCCACGAACTCCAGCAGCTTCGCCGCGCCGGCCCGGTACCCGGCGACCAGCGGCTGGCCGGGCGCATTCATCCGCGCCCAGCGACGGTTGCCGTCCGCCAGCACGGCGACGTGCCGGGGCAGGGTCTCCTTGTCGAGATAGCGGAGCACCTGGCGCTCGTAGCTGGCGTACAACCATCGGGGCGGCCACCAGCGTTCGACGAGGGGGCGCACCGCTGACATGCGAAATACAGTAGTGCCAAGTTGGCTTCACGAGGCCGCAGGAGTAACCTACGGGAGCGTAAGTTACTCAACCGTAGGTAAGTGCATGAGCGATATCGCAGAGCCCCCGTTCACTCCCAGCCCCTCCCCGGCGAAGCCGAAGCTGCGCGGGTGGCTCCACCTCGGCATGGCGCCGGTGGCCTTCATCATCGGGCTGGCGTACACGGTGTTCGCGCCCACGTTGACCGCCCGGATCGGCTGCGGCATCTACACCCTGGCCGCGGTCCAGCTGTTCGGGACGAGCGCCGCCTACCATCGCGGCACCTGGTCCGCGCGCACGAACGCCCTGTTCAGGCGGATCGACCACTCCAACATCTTCGTGTTCATCGCAGGCACCTACACGCCGCTCGCGTTGACGCTGCTCGAGGGGCGCTCGCGCTGGACGCTGCTCATCCTCATCTGGAGCATCGCGCTGCTCGGGGTGCTCTTCCGGATCCTCTGGCTCGGCGCCCCTCGCTGGCTCTACACATTCCTCTACGTCGCCATGGGCTGGGCCGCCCTCGGCTGGCTGAACCAGTTCTGGGCGGCCGGCGGCCCCGCGGTCGTCCTGCTCATCGCCGCCGGAGGACTGGTCTACTCGTTGGGCGCGATCGCCTACGCGACGAAGCGGCCGCGGCTGTCCCCCACGTGGTTCGGATTCCATGAGGTGTTCCACGCGTGCACCATCGTCGCCGCGCTGCTGCACGCCGTCGCCATCGGTCTGGCGGTCTTCGGCGCTTCCTGAGGTCCGGACAGGTCTGGCGTGTGACGGTGGCTACTCGGCGCGCATGGCGGCCAGCGGGCTGAGGTTCGTCGCCCGCTGCGCCGGCACGAGGCCTGCAAGCGTGCCGATCAACGTCGCGAACACCACCGCACCGACCATCAACCATGCTGGGACGACCGACAGCTCACCCGAGCCGCCCTCACCTGCCACCTGTGCGCCGAGGGTGGCGTTGAGCAGCGCCGAGGCCGCCAGGCTCAACACCAGTCCGATCACGCCGCCGAGGAAGCCGATGGCGGCCGACTCGATGAGGAACATCCTCCGGATGTCCCCCAGCGCCGCGCCCATCACCTTCATGATGCCGATCTCCTTGGTCCTTTCGTAGACGCTCATCATCATGGTGTTGGCGATGCCGATGGCCGCCACCAGCAGTGACACGAACCCGATGCCGCCGAAGACCGCCTGGATCATCAGGGCCTGTGATTGGGCCTGCCTGATCCACTCCACGTCGGCGAAGGCCCCGTAGCCCTGTTCACGCAGCGAGTTGAGGACCATCTCGGCGTCTTCTGGGCTGTCGGTCAGGAGCCGGATCTCCGTGTAGATGAACGCCTTCCCCTTCGGCTTCCCGTCGGCGGTGGCGGGCTGGTTGGGGAGCGCCTTGCCCGGCATCGCCTTCTCCATGGCCTTGCGCAGCGCATCGAAGTCGGCGAACACGCTCGATGAGTAGGGCCCCCACTGGTCGTTACCCGGGTTGGCGATCTGGGCCACGGCGGGCATGATGATCCGCTTGGGCGGCTTGGCGGGCTGTGTCGGGTCATCCCCGTCCTCACCCCCGCCGATCGGCACCGGTCCGTACTCGCCAAAGGTGGCGAAGGCACCGAAGATGGTGTCGGATCGGAAGTCGACCTCCAGAGGCATGCCGGTGACAGGGTCCCAGAACTGTGTGTGAAGGAGGTCGCCCAGCACGAGTCCCAGGGATTCGCCCGGCTGCGGTAGCTGGCCCCAGGCCAGGTCCAGGTTCATCTCCTGCAGCGCCTCGGCGGGCAGGCCGACGACCTGGAAGTACTGGGTGGCGGCCCCAACGGTGAACTCCACGTCCACCAGGTAGGTCGGCCACACCGCTCGGACACCGGGCTCAGCTGCCAGGATGGGGAGCAGGTCCCCGCTCAGCTGGGCGGGTTGGCCGGGAGCGGCCATCTCCGGTGGCGGTACGGAGTTGACGCTGACCTGACGCAGGCTGATCTGCTGGAACTGGCTCGTGAAGCTCGAGGACAACCCGACGCCCAGCGACACCATCACGATGACCGACGTGGTGCCGATGAGGACGCCGAGCACCGTCAGCGAGGTGCGGAAGAGCCGCTGCCTGAGGCTCGCGAGGCTTGTGGCGAGCAGATCCGTCCAGCGCATCGTGGGCCTAGCGGGCCGTGGGCCCGATGAGCGGGTCCTCGCCCAGCTCCGCGAGCGACTCGAGGTCCTCGCGCTCCACCCGGCGTCGTCGACGGCGTCGTACCGCGAGAGCGACGATCACCACCAGCGCCAGGAGTGCCGCCGCGATGAGCGCCGGGATCAGCAGGGATGGTCCCGCCTCCTGGCCTGGTTGCTCCCCGAAGGGGGGCTCCTCGATGGGCATGGGGGCCATGACGGCCACCTCTGCCGTCTTGTCCATGGTGGTGACGTTGCCGTTGACGTCCTCGAAGGAGACGGTGATCGTGATCGGGCCGGCTGCCTCCTCAGCCGCGTTGACCGTCATGTCGACGGCGCCCGAGGCACCCGGGTCGATGGTTCCGACGAAGACCTCCGGCGAGGTGATCGCCTGGCCTTCCTTGATGGCGGCCTTGGCGTTGTAGAGCTTGGTCTTGCCCTGATTGAAGATGCTGAACGTCAACGATGCGTCCTGGCCGAGCGTCAGCTGAGAGGGCATCAGCTGCGGCACCGAGGCATCGGCGCGGATGTTCTGCCTGACCTGGATCGAGACCGTTTCGATCGAGGTGAACGGGTTGGCGGCGGCGTCCTCGTAGTCGATGGTCAGGGTGAGCCGGTACGGCTTCTCCTCCAGCGACGGCAGCGAATGGAAGGCCATGGACGCGGTCTCGAGCTGATCGGCCCTGATCCGGCTGATGAAGAGCGAGGAGGAGCCGCTGGCGGGCAGAAAGGCCGAATCGTCCGAACTCAGCGTGACTTTCATGTTCTGCACGCGGGTGCGTGTCGAGGTGTTACGCAGGGTGAATGCGACGGTGAAGTCCTGACCGGCGACCACCTGCGCGGGCTCCGTGGTGAAACCGGCCAGGATGACCCTGGGGGTGGACACCCCAGGCACGGCCGCGCCGCCGCCGGTCCCCGGGTCACCGCCGGCGGAGCCTCCGGTGCCGCCCGACGCGTCACCCCCCGCGCCGGCACCGCCGTCGGCGACCGGGTCGCCCGCGGCGCTGCTCAGGGGCACCATCGTGAGCCCGAACACCATCATGAGGACGAGAAAGAGCCGTTGGGTCAGCTTCATGGCGCGACTTTCGGGTCGGCGGCCGCGGCCGCGGGTGCGTGGTTGTGGGTGATGTCGGTGATGCGGCCGTCGGCGATCGAGACGACCGTGTCGGCGAACGAGGCGATGTGCCGGTCGTGGGTGACCATGATCCACGTCTGCCGGAACCGGCGGATCACAGCACGGAACAGGGTGAGGATCTCCTCCGACGTGTGGGAATCGAGGTTGCCGGTCGGTTCGTCGGCGAAGACCAGCGTCGGCTTGACGGCCATCGCGCGGGCGATGCCCACACGCTGCTGCTGGCCGCCTGACAGCTGGCCGGGCTTGTGGTGCAGGTGCGAGCCGAGGCCCAGCTGGACGAGGATGGCGCGGGCACGCGCCTCGCGCGTGTGGGTGGGGATGCCGCGGAAACTGAGCGGCAGCGCCACGTTGTCGAGGGCGGTGAGCGACGGGAGGAGGTTGAACGACTGGAAGATGAATCCCACCTGCTCGCGGCGGTAGGTCACCAGCTGGGACTCGGTGAACCGGTGCAGCGGCTGCCCCGCGACGAAGACCTCGCCTGCGGTGGGCTTCTCCAGGCCGCCGAGCATGTTGAGCAGCGTCGACTTCCCGGAGCCGGACGTGCCCACGACGGCGGTGAAACTCCCCCGCGGAATCGTCAGGTCGACCCGGTTGAGGGCGACCACGCGAGAGTCTCCTACGCGGAAGATCTTGGACAGGTCGCGCGTCCGGACCAGGGGCTGGCCGACCTCGGGCAGCGGCAGCCTGGGCTCGCTCTGGGTCACGCCACCTCCTCGATGATCCGGGGAGCGCTCGCGTCCCCGGTAACGCTGCGAGCAACTTAACCCATGAGGCGGCCACTCCGGCCGGAGGCTCGGCCGAACATCGACCGCAGTGGCAGCCGGGGCCGGCCCGCACCCACCCCAGGTAGTACGCACACCCGCTCGAACGAACCACACGGATGTGATTCGCCTTCGCTCCACTGTTCCCCCGGGCCCGGATTGCGGTTATTGTCGGCCCATGGAGATCCACTCCATCAAAGCCCAGACGGTCCTCTAGCAAGATTCGGGGACCGACGCGGCGAGCGCGGGCCCCGGCGAAAGGGAGCAATCGTGCTCAACGCGTCCCATCAGCAGGCTTCCCCCGCAGCAGTGCAGCCCGACACGGCCATCAAGACCTACGTCGTCGATACCTCCGTCCTCCTGTCCGATCCCAAGGCGATGCTGCGGTTCGCGGAGCACAACGTGATCCTCCCGATCGTGGTGATCACCGAGCTGGAGTCCAAGCGTCACCACCCAGAGCTCGGATACTTCGCGCGCTCTGCCCTGCGCCTCCTCGACGACCTGCGCATCGAGCACGGCCGGCTGGATACGCCGATGGTGACCAACGATCAGGGCGGCAACCTGCGCGTGGAGCTGAACCACAGCGATCAGGGCTCGCTGCCGGTGGGGTTCCGCCTGGGAGACAACGACACCCGGATCCTGGCCGTCGCGCTCAACTACGCCAACGAGGGCCACGACGTCGTGCTGGTCTCAAAGGACGTGCCGCTGCGGGTCAAGGCCGCCGCCGTCGGCCTGGCCGCCGAGGAGTACCGCAACGAGCTACCGCTCCAGGCCGGGTTCACGGGCATGGCCAGCGTGGACGTCACCACCGACGACGTGTCGGCTCTCTACGAGGACGGCCACGCGGTCATCGAGCAGGCGTCCGCACTGCCCACCCACACCGGCGTGGTGCTGCACGCTCCCGGGTCGAGCGCGCTGGGGCGCAGGATGCCCGACGGTTCGGTCAAGCTGATCAAGCACGACCGCGAGGTCTTCGGCATCCACGGCCGCTCGGCCGAGCAGCGGGTCGCGCTGGATCTGCTCATGGACGAGTCGATCGGCATCGTGTCCATGGGCGGCCGGGCGGGCACCGGCAAGTCCGCCCTCGCGCTGTGCGCGGGCCTCGACGCCGTGCTGGAGCAGCGCAGATACAGCAAGGTGATGGTGTTCCGGCCGCTCTACCCCGTTGGGGGGCAGGACCTCGGCTTCCTCCCCGGCACGGCCGGCGAGAAGATGGCGCCGTGGGGCCAGGCGGTGTTCGACACGCTGTCGGCGGTCACCAACAAGTACGTCATCGACGAGCTGCTCGAGCAGGAGATGATCGAAGTGCTGCCGCTGACCCACATCCGGGGGCGCTCGCTGCACGACGCCTTCATCATCGTCGACGAGGCCCAGTCCCTGGAGCGCAACGTCCTCCTCACCGTGCTGTCGCGGGTGGGCCAGAACTCCCGGGTGGTGCTCACCCACGACGTGGCCCAGCGGGACAACCTGCGCGTCGGCAGGCACGACGGCATCGTCGCGGTGATCGAGAAGCTGAAGGGCAACCCGCTGTTCGCGCACGTGACGCTGACCCGCTCGGAACGCTCGCCGATCGCTGCCTTGGTCACCGACATGCTGGAGGTCGACGAGCTCGCCTGACCCTTCGGAAAGAAGAAAAAGAAATCTTGGATCCGGTGCATCCATGGGCGGGGGTCCGTTCGAAGTACTCAGTGT
Source organism: Propionibacteriaceae bacterium (assembly GCA_027492545.1). GTDB lineage: Bacteria > Actinomycetota > Actinomycetes > Propionibacteriales > Propionibacteriaceae > Arachnia. The sequence continues at coordinate 9,563 of JAPUEL010000010.1, read as the reverse complement.
CAAGGCGATGGTCGCCTGAACAGCACTTCGAAAGGACCACTCCCATGAAGCTCTCCCGCCTCTTCGTCGCCGGCTCCCTCGCCCTGGCCGCCACCGTCGGCTCCGCCGCCCTCGCCCACGCCGAGGACCACACCTCCACCATCTCCATCCTGCACGGCGTCCCCGGCGCCACCGTCGACGTCTACGCCAACGGCGCCGAGCTGCTCACCAACTTCGCCCCCGGCACCCTGACCGACCCGCAGGAACTCCCCGAGGGCACCTACGACCTGAAGGTCGTCGCGGCCGGCGCAGGCGCCGACGGCGCCGCGGTGATCGAGGCCAACGACGTGGCTGTGCCCGCCGGCGCGAACATCACCATCGTGGCCCACCTCAAGGCCGACGGAAAGCCCACCCTCACCCCCTTCGTCAACGACACCTCCGCCTCCGACAAGGGCGCCCGCCTGACGGTGCGCCACGTGGCCGCCGCACCCGCGGTCGACGTCCGCGCCGGCGGGGCGGTCGCGGTCCCCGGCCTGGAGAACCCGAAGGAGGCCAAGCTCAACATCGCCGCGGGCATGGTTGCCGCCGACGTGGTGGCCGCCGGCACCGACACCGTCGTCCTCGGCCCCGCCGATCTCGACATCAAGGCCGGCATGAACACCATCGTCTACGCCTGGGGCTCGCTCGAGGGCGACAACCTCGCCCTGGCCACGCAGACGGTCAAGCTGACCACCGGCATGCCGAGCACCGGCGCGGAGGGCCCCGCGGACACCTCGTTCCTGACCCTCGCGGCGGCGTCGCTCATGATCGCCGGCGTGGCCACCACGGTCGTCGCCGCGCAGCGCTCGCGGGCCCGCAGCAACTCCTGACCCCCCAACTGCGGCTCCCGCCCCCTCCACATGGTTCCCAGGGGCGGGAGCCGCGCCCCGTCCGTCCCGTGCGCCGCATGGGGTGTGCAAGACTGGGTCCGTGATCGTCGAAGCTCCCGCTACCCCCATCGGGGTCCTGGCCACACGCTTCGCGGCCGGCGACGAGTCGGCACTCCAGGAAGCGTTCACGCGGTGGTCGCGGTTGATCCACACCATCGCACGAAGCTCACTCGGCTCCTCCGATGACGCCGACGACGTGACGCAGCAGGTCTTCATCGCCGCCTGGAACTCGAGGGCCAGCCTCAGGGCGAGCGACGAGTCCCTTCCGGCATGGCTGATCGGCATCTGCCGGCTCAAGGTCATCGACGCTCTCCGGGCCAGGACCCGCGCGTTCCGCAAGGACGAGGCCATGACCCAGGAGGCGCTCGCCGGGGATCCGCCCATCGAGGCGGCCCGGGTGGACGAGGTGATCGACTCGGTCGTCATCCACGACGCGCTGGCCGCGCTCGGAGACCCACGGGCCACCATCCTCCGCCTGGTCTACCTGGAGGATCACACCCACGACGAGGTGGCCAGGCGGCTGGACCTGCCGCTGGGAACCGTCAAGAGCCACGTCAGGCGTGGTCTGGAAAGATTGAGAGCAGTGTTCGAGGAGGTGGATGCAGCATGAACGGGCGTGACGAGTACCCCCTGGCAGATGTCGCGGACCGCTTCCGGCGCGCTGCCCGCTCCGAACCAGTCTGGTCGGACCCCACCCCCGGCACCTGGGAGGCCATCGCGGCCGCCACCGGCGTGACCCCGGCCGCTCCCCCGCCCGCAGGCACCGTTCCCCAGCCGGCAGCCCCCACCCCATCCCCCGGAGGTGTGAGCCGGCGGGCCTGGCTGTTCGGGGTCGGCGGCCTGCTCATCGGCGCAGGCGCCGGCCTGGCCACCGGATGGCTGACCGGCGGCGACGACGTCGGCGAGGCCGTCCGCCGCGCGGTCCTCACCCCGCTGGACCAACCGGGCGAGGAGCTCGGCCGAGCCGAACTGCTGCGCCGCAGCGTCGGCTACAGCCTGGCGGTCGAGGTGCCCGGCGGCGTGGCCAACCCAGACGGCTATGTCGAGGTCTGGCTCATCAACACGGATCTGGCACGCATGGTGTCGGTGGGCGTGTTCGCCGCCGACGAGGTGGGCCGGTTCGCCATCGACGAGTCGCTCGTCGAGTCCGGCTACCTCATCGTCGACCTCTCCAACGAGCTGTTCGACGACGAGCCCCGGCACTCGGGCGACACCATCATGCGCGGCGAACTGCTCGCCTGACGCCTCCTAGACGCGGGTCCAGAGCGGGGTCTTCAGCTCGTTGTAGTCGGTCACCGGGTCGAAGCACACCGTGCCGCGGCACACGTAGACCGCGCCCTCCGGCCGATTCTCCAGGTGCGTGCCCCAACCGCCCGCTCCCTCCGGCGCGGTCAACACGGCCGAGCCGGGCGGAGCCAGACGCCACGCGGCCCGAGCCAGCTCCGCGAACGGGTCGCTGCTGACCACCACCGCGACCCCCGGCTTGAGGCCGCGACGCGCCTCGTCCGAGATCAAAAGGTCCGCCAGGGCGGCGCCCGCGAAGCGGGGCGACTCGGCCACGGTGGACCAAGTGGTGCGCGCGGCCAGGTCCGCCCGCTCCACCAGCTCGGGGCGCTCGGCCAGGAGGCCCACCAGGCGCAGCGCCGCGACGAGCGCGGACGTGCCGCTGGGCGTCACGTTGTCCGTCAGGGACCTCGGACGGTCGAACAGGCCCGCGTCCGCGGCGTCGTAGAAGCCGCCGTCGTCGTGGCCGAACAGCTCCACCGCCCGGTCCACGAGTTCCTCGGCCCGGCGCAGCCAGCCCGCGTCCCCCGTCGCGGCGGCGAGCAGGGCGAACGCCTCTGCGACCGCGCCGAAGTCCTCCGACCCACCCAGACCGGGTCCCGCGACCCCGCCCCTCGAGGAGCGCCTGAGGTCGCCGTCGGCCAGGTGCACATCCACCAGGTGCTGGGCCGCCCGCACCGCGAGCTCCAGCCATCCCCGCTCGTCGAAGATCAGCGCACCGGTGACCAGCGACGAGATCATCCACCCGTTCCAGGCGGCGACCACGAGGGTGTCCGAGCCGGGCCGGAACCGTGCGCCGCGCTCCTCGAGGAGGAGGCGGCTGACCTCCTCCAGCTTGGCGAAGTCCGGCCTGCCGCGCAGCTGGAGCGTGGAGAGCCCGTCCTCGAAGGTTCCGCCCCTGGTGACGTGGAACACCTCGGCCGCCCATTCCCCCAGCTCGGCGCCGAGCACGTCGTCGAGCAGGTCCGGGTTCCAGAGGTAGAAGATGCCCTCGTGCACAGCGCCCCGAATGTCGCAGGAGTCCGCGTCGAGCCCGCTGATGAAGCCTCCCTGGTCGTTGACCATCTCCCGCTCGAGCCACTCCACGATGCCGTAGGCGGTGCGCTCGAACAGCGCCCGCAGCCCCGAGTCGTGATCAGCGGTGCGGCGCCAGCCGCGCACATAGGAGCCCAGGAGCAGGGCGTTGTCGTAGAGCATCTTTTCGAAGTGCGGGATCACCCAGCCCGGATCGACGGCGTAGCGGTGGAACCCGCCCCCCACCTGGTCGTGGATGCCGCCGCGGGCCATCGCCTCCAGGGTGCGCTGCGCCAGCTCAAGCGTGCGCGGGTCGCCCTTGACCAGCAGCGCGTCGATGAGGGTGGGTGCCGGGAACTTCGGCTGGGACCCGAACCCGCCATGGATGAGGTCGAACGACGCCTCCACGTCGTCGACCGCCTTGCGCAGGTCCGGCGCGGTGTCCCGCATCGGGATCTCGTGCCCCGCCAGCGACTCGACGATGTAGCGGGCCGACCCCAGCACCTTGTCGCGGCGCGAGTGCCAGGCATCCGCCATGGCCTCCAGCACCTGACGGAACGACGGCTGACCCCCCTGCGCCTCGGGCGGGAAGTAGGTGCCTGTGAAGAAGGGCTCACCTGCCGGGGTGAGGAAGGCCGTCATCGGCCATCCGCCGGCGCCGCCGTTCATGGCCTGGGTGGCCACCATGTACAGCGCGTCCACGTCCGGGTGCTGCTGGCGGTCAACCTTGATCGCCACGAAGTGGTCGTTGATGAAACGCGCGATCTCGGGGTTGTCGAACGACTCGTGGCTCATCACATGGCACCAGTGACACGACGCGTACCCGACCGACAACAGGATGGGGCGGTCCAACTCGACGGCGGAGGCCAGCGCCTCGGGCGACCACTCCCACCAGTCGATGGCCTGGTGGGCGTGCTGGAGCAGGTAGTCGCTGGCGGACTGGGCGAGGCGGTTGACCATGCGCCCCAGCCTATCGGCCACCCTGTCGGGTCCCCCACCGGGTACCCGCCCCCGGTATGCGTGGCGCCTTGGGGACGTCGGCCACACTTGGAGGCATGAGCGTCGAACCGGCCCAGAAGCCCACCCTGTCCCGCGCCCTCGTCGTCGTGGGAGGCCTCCTGGCCGCGATGTGGGCCATCGAGGTGGTCGACGTCCTGACCCTCAACAGCCTGGACTACTTCGGCATCGAGCCTCGTCAGACAGAGGACCTGCTCAACATCCCGGTGGCGCCGTTCCTGCACTTCGGCTGGGCGCACCTCATCGGCAACTCGCTCCCGTTCCTGGTCCTGGGCGTCCTCACCTACCTCGCCGGGGTGGCACGGTGGGCGGTCACGAGCGCCACCACCGTCGTGAGCTCGGGGCTGGCCGCCTGGCTGCTGTCGCCCATCGGCACCATCACCGCCGGCGCCTCAGGGGTGATCTTCGGCTGGCTGGCCTACCTCCTGGTGCGCGGCATCTTCACCGGGAAGCCCGGGCAGATCGCCATCGCGGTGGTGGTGTTCCTGCTGTACGGCTCGGTGCTGTGGGGGGTGTTCCCGACGGCGCCCGGCGTCAGCTGGCAGGCGCACCTGGGCGGCGCCCTCGGCGGGCTCTTCGCCGCCTGGTATCTGCACAGGTCGCGCCGGGCTCCCGGCCAGGCTCGCCGCTAGATGAAGAACTCCGGCACCGTGGGGATCTGCCGGAGGCCGGCGAAGAGGTCGTTCTCGGGGATCATGGTGGGCACCTTGGAGATCACCAGCTGGTAGTCCTCCGTCGGCCACCCCGCCTGCTGGATGGCCAGCGGCACCGCGAACCACGGCCCGTCGGGGTCGATCTGCGTGGCGTGGGCCCTCAGCGCCGCGTCCCGGACGGGGAAGTACTTCGAGCACTCGATGAACGTGGTGAGCCGCCCGAACGAGTACGGGTCCTCGTCGCGCGCCGGCACCTGGTAGTCGAGTCCGTGCTCGTGCATGGCCAACTCGAGCATCTCGTAGCGTCGGCGGTGGAAGCTCATGTGGTAGTACAGCTTGGCCGCCTGCCAGGGCTCCCCGTGCTCAGGCCAGGCCACGGGATCCGCGGCGGCGCGGAAGGCCTCGACGGTGATGCGGTGGCACATGATGTGGTCCGCGTGCGGGTAGCCGCCCCGCTCGTCGTAGGTGGTCACGACGTGGGGCCGGAACTCACGGATGACCTTGACCAGCCGCCCGGCCGCGACCTGAGGGTCGACGAGCCCGAAGCACCCCGGCGGCAACGGGGGCGCAGGGTCGCCCTCGGGGAAGCCCGAGTCGACGAACCCGAGCCACACCTGCCGGATGCCGAGGATCTCGCGGGCCCGCTCCATCTCGCGGCGGCGGATCTCGGCGATGTTGGCCTCCACGTCCGGGTCACCGGCCAGCTTCGGGTTGAGGACCGAGCCGCGCTCACCGCCCGTGCAGGTGGCCACCATCACCTCGACCCCCTCGTCGACGTACCTGGCTGTCGTGGCGGCGCCCTTGCTGGACTCGTCGTCCGGGTGCGCGTGCACGTGGAGCAGCCGCAACTGGGTGGGCTCTGGCGCGGGCATGCCCCGTATTGTGGCAGGCGTCCCCGGGCCGACGGCGGGGGCAGGGCACAATGGACCGGTGACCAGCCAGGACGAAGCCCGCATCGCCGCCCGCTACCCGCGCCGCTCCCCCGCCGACTACCTGCTCGCGGGGATCGCGGGGCTCGCGATCCTCGGGGCGATCGTCCTGGTCATCGTCACCGGCGTGGTGCGCGCCAACCCGCCCGTGGCCGCCATGGTCCGCGGGTTCGACGTGATCAGCCCCACGAAGGTCACCGCGGAGCTCGTCATCCAGCGCAAGGACCCGGCCACCCCCGTCGAGTGCGAGATCTACGCCCAGGCCACCTCGTACGAGAAGGTGGCCGAGCAGCGGGTGGACATCCCGGCCGGCACCGAGACCCTCACCGACGTCCTGGTGACCCTCACCACGGTGAAGGAGGCCACCAGCGTCAGCATCGAGCTGTGCCGCACGGTGGGCTGATAGGGTTGCTGAATGTCTGAAACTTCTACCGACGTGATCTGGCTCACGCAGGAGGCCCACGACAAGCTCGAGGCCGAACTCAACGAGCTGAAGACCGTGGGGCGCCCCGAAGTGAGCGCCCGCATCGCCTCTGCCCGCGAGGAGGGGGACCTCAGCGAGAACGGCGGCTACCACGCCGCCCGCGAGGAGCAGGGCCAGATGGAGAGCCGCATCCGCCAGCTGGAGGACCTCCTCCGTCGAGCCCAGGTGGGTGAACCCGAGGGCGCCCACGACGAGGTGGCGCCCGGCAAGGTCATCACTGTGGCCTACGACGGGGACGAGTCGGACACCGAGACGTTCCTGCTGGGCTCACGCGAGATCCTCGGCACGGATTCCTCCATCGACCACGCCGTGTCTCCGCAGGCACCGCTCGGCGCAGCCGTGCTGGGCGCGAAGCTGGGCGACGAGGTGCGCTACGAGGCCCCCAACGGCCGCGAGATCATGGTGGTCGTCACCCGGATCGAAGTCCTCTAGTCAACCCACCCGACGATGGCCGCCGCCCCTCCTGGGACGGCGGCCATCGTCGTTGGTTCGGGTTCAGGTGCCCAGCAGCAGCTTCGCCGCGACCTCGGCGCTCAGCTCCCCACGCGCCACGCGCGCGAGGATCTGGTCTTGCGTGGACCCCGCGGGCGGTAGTTCCTGGCCGTAGTCCCCCGAGTCCTCGATGTCCGAGGCGGCATGCTCGCCCGCGGTCACCGGTTGACCGTGCTCGGGCGGGGCCTCCGCCGCCTCACCCCCGGGCGTCAGCCCGAGCTTCGCGAGCACCGCGTCGAGGCGGGCCCTGGCCGTGGGATAGCTGACCTGCAGGTGTTTCTCCACCTCGCGGAGATTGCCGCGCGAGCCGAGGAAGACGCGGAGCAGCTCAAGGTCGGCGTCGGCGAGCGCGCAGAAGTCGCAGCTGGCGAACTCGCCGGCGATCTCCGTGCCGCAGTGCAGGCAGCCCTTGCGGGTGGTGATCAGCGGGTCCCCGCAGACGGGGCACTGCGCCGGGGCGTGGTACAGGTGTCGCGCGCTCATGTCAGTCCTCCGTCCTGATCGTGGCCATGCCCATGACGACGGCGACGTCCAGCCGGGCCGAACCGTTGCCGACGACGTACTCGTCGACCCCTTCGCTTCCCCCTGGCCAACTGATCCGGCCGAGCCTGGCTTCCCCGCGGATGGTCACGTTGGAGCCCTTCGTGAGGTGCACAGTGAGGTTTCCGGACTCCACCCGCAGCCGCGAGCGCCCGCTGCTGATGGGCCCGCTGACGCTGATGCCGCCCGCCTGGCTGAGGAGGTCCTCCACCTCGTGGACGTCCTCGAGGTTCGAGCCGCCCGCGGTGACCCTGATCCGGCCCAACCGGGGGACGCCGACGGTGCGCAGGCCTCCGGTGGTGACCTCCGCGTCGACGATGAGGGACGGGTTGACCCTGATCGTCAGCTCCTTCCCGAGGCCGATGTCGCGGAGGTCGTCCAGGCTCCGAGGCGGCCTGATCAGAGAGAAGCCGTGGAAGCTGGGGCCGAACTCGCCTGTGGAGTTGACCTCCATCACGGTGCCGACCCGGCGAAGGACGTGGGGGCCGTCGATCGTGAGGGTCGAGACCGTGGGGTCCCCCTCGATGCGCACCCGCCGTCCGACGGCGGTGACGGCGACGCGGGCGAGTCCGCCGGGCTTGGGTCCGCTGCCGGGCTTGGGTCCGCTGTCGGGAGTGGGTTCGTCGTGGGCGGGGCCGGGTTGAGCGCCCGCAGCGGCCTTCGCGGCCTCAATGCGGCGGCCCGCCTCGGCGGCATCGATGCGGCCGGCGGCTAGATCGTCCAGGATCGGACCGATGTCGGGGTTCGTCATGCGTCAATGGTAAACCCGCTTTCCATTACTGGATACCCTGCTTTCCATTTGTTGGGGTGGGATCAGGTGTTTCCCTGACCATTCCGTGCGGCACGCTCGTGTGCCAGAGTGTGGCCATGCCGAAGCCGCTGACTGAACTCGTCGCTCCGGACTGGGCGCAGGCCCTGGCCCCGGTCGAGGATCGGATCTCCGCCATGGGCGCCTTCCTCCGCGACGAGATCGCCGCCGGGCGCGGCTATCTGCCCGCGGGCCCCCACATTCTGCGCGCCTTCAGCCGCCCCCTGGCGGACGTGAAGGTCCTCATCCTCGGTCAGGACCCCTACCCGACACCTGGCCACCCCGTCGGCCTGTCCTTCTCCGTGGCGCCGGACGTGCGGCCGCTGCCGGGGAGCCTGATCAACATCTACCGCGAGCTCACCTCGGACCTGGGCATCCCCGCCGCGACACACGGCGATCTGTCCGCCTGGTTCGACCAGGGAGTTCTGCTGCTGAACCGGGTGCTGACGGTGCGCCCGGGCGCGCCGGCCTCGCATCGCGGCAAGGGCTGGGAGGAGGTGACCGCCCGCGCCGTCGAGGCGTTGGCGCAGCGCGGAGGCCCGCTGGTGGCCATCCTGTGGGGCAAGGACGCCCAGACGGCCCGGCCCATGCTGGGCAGCGTGCCGGTCATCGCGAGCGCCCACCCCTCGCCTCTGTCCGCGCGGACGGGCTTCTACGGGTCGCGGCCGTTCAGCCAGGCCAACCGCCTGCTTGAGGAGCAGGGCGGCACACCCGTCGACTGGCGGCTCCCCGACCTCGCGCCGCCGGGTGAGGTTGCGGGGCAGGGTTAGCATCGGGGCATGGAGATCGACGTCCTCGCCTGGTTCAACGCCCGCCTCGGTAAGCCTGAGATGGTGACCGCGTCGGAGGCCCTCCCCGGCCGCGACACCCCCATCCTCAGGCCCATCCCCACGCACGAGGTCCTCGGCCTCCCGCTCGACGAGGTGCCCGACGGCTGCCAGGTGGCCTACTTCGCGCTCGGCTGCTACTGGGGCGAGGAGCGCCTGTTCTGGGAGACCGACGGGGTGGTCAACACCGCCGTCGGATTCATGGGCGGGTTCACCCCCAACCCCACCTACAAGGAGACCTGCACCGGCCGGACGGGGCACACCGAGACCGTCCGGGTGGTCTTCGATCCCGCCCGCGTCTCCTACGAGGATCTCCTGCGGCTGTTCTGGGAGAACCACGACCCGACGCAGCTCAACCGCCAGGGCAACGACGTGGGCACGCAGTACCGGTCTGCGGTGTTCCCTGTGGATGAGGCGCAGCGAGAGACGGCGGAGCGGACGCGGGCGGCGTTCCAGGAGCAGCTGACGGCCGCCGGCTACGGGCAGGTCACCACCGAGATCACACCCGGTCAGCAGTTCTACTACGCGGAGGTCGAGCATCAGCAGTACCTGCACAAGAACCCGCACGGCTACTGCCCGAACCACGCGACCGGCGTGAGGTGTGGGC
>JAPUEL010000009.1 GCA_027492545.1 Propionibacteriaceae bacterium | reverse complement strand
GGAGAAGTCACCTTCCCATCCTGTCACCACCGTCCTCCCGGCGCCCCCGTACGTCAACGACGCCTCGCTCCCGCCTGGGGTGCGTGGGGCAGGAGTGGCGTTGAGCCGGACACGGCCTCTGGCAAAGGGTTTTGAGCCGGACACGGCTTTCGGTGGACCACTTTGAGCCTGATCCTGGTGTCGTTGGCTGAATCGATCGATTTGATCGGTTCAACGGTTGCGAGTCCGAAGTCCGGCTCAAGGTGGTCCACCGAGAGCCGTGTCCGGCTCAACCGCACCGTGCAGGAGCAAGCCCGGCCGGCCCCGTTGAGCGCCAGATCCGGCTCACGGTGGTCCACCGAGAGCCGCGTCCGGCTCAAACCAGTCCCCAGGCCGAACCCAACCACCCCACCACGACACCCACCTAGACTTCCAGCGTGAACCTCCCCCAGCCCGCCCCGCTCGTCCTGCGCGGACTCCTCTTCGACGCCTCGAGGCCCGCAGTGATGGGCATCATCAACCGCACGCCCGACTCCTTCTACGCCTCCGCGCGCTACCTCGACGACGACGCCGCCCTCGCCCGCGCCGTCCAGATGGTCGACGAGGGCGTCGACCTCATCGACGTCGGCGGCGTGCGCGCCGGCCAGGAGGGCGAGTGGATCGACGAGGCCACGGAGATCGCCCGCGTCCGCCCCTTCGTTTTGGCGCTCCGCGAACGCTTCCCACTCCTCCCGATCAGCCTCGACACCTGGCGCGCCGAGGTGGCGCAGGCCTGCGAGGGCGCCGTCGACCTCGTCAACGACACCTGGCAGGGCGCGGACCCCGACCTCGTCCACGTGGCCGCGACGCTCGACGCCGGCTACGTCGTCTCCCACACCGGCGGGCTCCCCCCACGCACGGACCCCAGCGGCATCGACTACGGCCCCGGGGAGGCCGTCGTGGACGACGTGCTCCGGGTGCTGAGCGACGGCGCCCACCGGGCCCTCGAGGCCGGCGTCAGACCCGACGGCGTCCTCGTCGACCCGACGCTGGACTTCGGCAAGACCACGCCAAACTCGCTGGCCCTGGTGGCGGCCACCGACCGCGTCGTCGGGCTGGGCTTCCCGGTGCTTCAGGCCATCAGCCGCAAGGACTTCGTCGGCGAGACCCTCAACCTCCCCGCGGACGAGCGCCTCGAGGGCAGCCTGGCCGCGACCGCCGTCGCCGCCTGGCTGGGGGCAACCGTTTTCCGCGCCCACGACGTGCGCGCCACCCGCCGCACGCTGGACATGGTGGCCTCCATCCGTGGCGACCGCCCACCTGCCAGGGCCGAGCGCGGCCGCTGAGGATACCACCTCCTGTAGGTCTGACCTATCACCGCCCCGCCCGCGGAGGGGTACCCCGCTGGTTTAGTGTGGTGACGTGGGTGCAAACCCCCTAGAGACAAGACGGAGAGCGATGAGCGATCAAGCCACCAGTGCGGCCGACATCAGCCTGGCCGCAGACTTCGACACTCCCTCCCAGGCGGACTGGGAGAAAGAGGTCCTGAAGGTCCTGAACCGAAAGCGCCCAGAGGGCAAGGAGCTCAGCGTGGAGCAGGCGTACAAGCGCCTCTCGAGCTCCACCGTCGACGGGCTCACCATCAAGCCGCTCTACGTGAAGAGCGACGGCGTCGAGGAGCTCGGCTACCCCGGCGTGGCGCCCTTCGTGCGCGGCACCACCGTGCGCGACGGCGAGATGGACGCCTGGCACATCGCCCAGCTGCACGAGGACCCCGACGCCGCCGAGACCCGACGCGCCATCCTCACCGACCTGGAGCGCGGCGGCACCGCCGTCTACCTGCGCGTTGATCCCGACGCCGTGGCAGTGGCGGATGTCCCGACGGTGCTCGCCGACGTCCTGCTGGACCTCGCCCCCGTCTACCTCACCTCGAAGACGCAGCAGCTCGACGCCGCCAAGGCGCTGGTCGACGTGTTCGCGGCCTCGGGCAAGGACGCGGCGACGCTCACCGGCAACCTGGGCGTCGACCCCATCGGTGCGGCCGCTCTGGCCGGCACCGAGGCGGACCTCAGCGTTCTGGCGCAGGCCGTCGAGCTGGCCAAGCCCTACCCGGGCGTGCGGCCGGTCGTGGTCGACGCCACCGTCTACCACAACGCCGGCGCCGGCGACGTGCACGAGCTGGCCTACGCGGTCGCGGTGGGCGTCGAGTACGTCCGAGCGCTCACCGAGGCGGGCCTCACCGTCGACGAGGCGTTCGACGCGATCATGTTCCGCGTCTCCGCCACCACCGATCAGTTCGCCACCATCGCCCGGCTCCGCGCGCTGCGCGGCCTGTGGTCGAGGGTGGGCGAGGTGCTCGGCGTCACCGAGGCCAAGCGCGGCGCCATTCAGCACGCGGTCACCTCCGAGCGCCAGATCTCCCGCGACGACGCCTACGTCAACATGCTGCGCGGCACCATCTCCTGCTTCGCGGCCTCCGCGGGCGGGGCCGAGATTCAGACGGTCCTCCCGTTCGACACCGCGGCCGGCCTCCCCACGGACTTCTCCCGCCGCACCGCACGCAACACGCAGGTGGTGCTCGCCGAGGAGTCCAACGTGGGCCGCGTCAACGACCCTGCCGGCGGCTCGTGGTTCGTCGAGTCGCTCACCAAGCAGCTCTCCGACAAGGCGTGGGCCGTGTTCCAGGGTCTCGACGGCGAGGGCTTCGCCGCAGCGCTCGCCGACGGCACCGTCAAGGCTCAGCTGGATGAGGTCAACGCCGCCCGCGCGGCCCAGCTGGCCACCCGCAAGATCCAGCTGACCGGCGTGTCGATGTTCCCCAACCACGAGGAGGCCGCGCTTGAGCGCAAGGCCCGCCCCGCGGCCCCGGAGCTCGGCGGCCTGAAGGTGGTCCGCGACTCCCAGGTCTTCGAGGACCTCCGCGACCGTTCCGCAGCGGCCCGCGAGGCCGGCAACGCGCCGACGGTGCTGCTGGCCTGCCTCGGCGCCCGCCGCGACTTCGGCGGACGCGAGGGCTTCACCTCCAACCTGCTGCACGTGGGCGGGCTCGACACCATCGTCGCCGAGGGCGAGACCCCGGAGGACTTCGCCCTGCAGCTCACCGAGTCGGGCGCGAAGGTCGCGGTGCTGTGCTCCAGCGCCAAGGTCTACGCCGCCCAGGGCGTCGCGGTGGCTGAGGCCCTGCGCGCAGCCGGGGCCGAGACCGTCCTGGTCGCCGGCCAGATCAAGGAGCTGGGCGAGGGCGCCGAGGGCGCCGTCGACGGCAACGTGTTCGACGGCATGAACGTGGTCGAACTGCTGACCGACACCCTGAACAAGATGGGAGCCTGAGCATGACTGTCCCCCGCTTCACCGACGTCGAACTGACCGAGGCGGTCTCGGCTGACGCCGCGGCCAAGTTCGAGGCCATCATCGACTCCACCGGGCACTCCGCCGGCTGGCAGACCCCGGAGCGCATCCTGGTCCCGCCGCTTTACGGCGACTCGGACCTGGCCGGCCTCGACTTCCTCGAGACCGCCCCCGGCATCCCGCCGTTCCTCCGCGGCCCCTACGCCACGATGTACGTCAACCAGCCGTGGACGGTCCGCCAGTACGCGGGCTTCTCCACCGC
>JAPUEL010000008.1:17221-118707 GCA_027492545.1 Propionibacteriaceae bacterium | reverse complement strand
AGACGAGGCCCGGGCGGCCTCAACTAGCCGACCATCGACAATCGGGCAGCCGACGGTGCGACGGTGGACAAGGGCCGCACGGGGCTCGACTCAGGGCTCCCGACACCAGCAACCGAAACCCGGCCGCCGGGTTCCAGCCCCGGGCACGAGATGGCTTCGACACGCGCGGCGCCGCACGCGGCTCGGCGCGGCTCACCCCGCGGGAGGGGGCTCCCGACACCAGCAGCGCAAGCCTGTTCCTGCCCCGGTCAAGAGGCTGCCGGCCAGACAACCGCAGCCGGGGGGCTGGGTTCCAGCCCGGGCGGGGCCGAGTCGGCTCGCGTTGTGGGGGCGGCTCCTAAGCTGGGGGCATGCGCATCACCGTCACCGGAACCAGCCGGATCACCCTCCCCGCCGAGTGTGTCGCGGTCAACCTGACCCTCGGCTTCACCGGCCCGGACCGCGACTCGGTGGTCACCGACACCGCCGCCGTCACCGACAGGATCAGGGAACGCCTCGAGGCCGCGGCGTCCACCGGAGCTGTCCGCGACACCAAACTCACCAGCCTCCGCAGCTGGACCTCAACTCCGCTCAACGCCCGCGGGAAGACCCAGCCGCCGCAGCACACCGCCGAGGTCCGCGGCTCGTTCATGGTGGTGGAACTTCCCGCCCTCGGTGAGCTGCTCGGCGAACTCGCCGCGGCACCGGGCGTCCAGGTGGGCTGGCTGGACTGGCGCCTCCGCGACTCGACCCTGGCAGAGGTGCAGCCGCGGGCGCTGGCGGACGCCTTCGATGACGCCCACCGTCGCGCCGAGTGGATCTCGACGGCGGCCCGCCGCGGTGGCGTCGAGGCCGTGGCCATTCAGGACCAAGGCGGTGGGATCGCGCCGATGGCGTTCGCGAGGAAGGCGTCGCGGGAGATGATGATGGACTCGGCGCCGTCGATCAACCTGGATCCGCAGGATGTTGAGATCTCCGTGAGTCTCACGGTGGAGTTCACCGCCGCCTGACAGCGCCCCGTCGACGGCGGCGCGGGGCGGCCGAGGGGAAACTGGTCCTTTTCCCAGTGCTGGGATTCCTTCCAATCGGGGCCCCGAAGTGATTCGATGGGGGGGCACGAGCTAACCGGTATCGGGGGACTGGATGAAGCTTCGAGGGCTGTCGTCGGTGATTGCCGCGGCAATCTCGGCGGCCCTTGTCGGAGGAGCCGTCAGTTATGGGCAGGACCCGCTGACGGCGGTCGAGGCCGTGCCCGTCCCACCGGTGATGTTGGTTGCCCCCGGCCCCATCGCCGCACCCACCTCCACGTCGGCGCCGACGGGTCCGACGGGCTACCGCCTGGAGGGCTGGTCGTTCGACGAGGCCCCTGGCGAGTTCGATCCGTTCAGCGCCCCCACGCCGCAGATCGTCCCCCTCGACGGCCCCCGGCCAGCTGAGGCCCCGCCGCCCCCGCCGCCGGAGAGCATTCCGGAGGAGAGCTCCATCGGGTCGGTCGGCAAGGCGGCCAGCGACGATCTGCTGTCGATGCCGGTCAACGGTCGGCGTACGTCGGTGTTCGGCATGCGGTACCACCCGATCCTCCGGGTCTGGAAGCTGCACACCGGCCTCGACTTCGCCGCGTCCTGCGGCACCCCCGTCGGCGCCGGTGCGGCCGGGCGAGTGGTGTCGGCCGGGTGGGCCGGCGGCAACGGGGTGCAGGTCAAGGTGGATCACGGCATGCTCGGCGGCTACCGAGTGGTCACCACGTACAACCATCTCTCCGCCATCGGCGTGCGGGTGGGTCAGCAGGTCGAGGCCCTCGACGGCGTGGGTCGCGTGGGCAACACCGGCTACTCCACCGGGTGCCACCTCCACTTCGAGGTGATCGTCAACGGCCGGTTCACCAATCCCGAGCCGTGGCTGAACGGCCAAGCGTCGCAGGTGGACCTGCGCGACATCGCCTTCCTCGACGTCAACGGCTCTCCCACCACCCCCAGCCTGATCCTTGGGGCCTCCCCCAGCGGTTCCTCGGCATTGCCGAGTGAGAGCGTGTGGGACAGCCTCCTCGCCAGCCTGGTCGAGAGCCCGAGTCCATCGCCGAGTGGGAGCCCGTCGATCAGCGACAGCTCGTGGCTCCTCCCGTCCGAGTCAGCCAGCCCCAGCCCGTCGTCGAGCCTGGAGTCGCCGACACCCTCGGAGTCGCCCACCCCCGGAAGCCCCGACCCGTCGGTCACCGACCCGTCGTCGCCCCCGCCCTCCAGCACCGCCCCGGAGAGCTCGCCGCCGGCGTCGACGACGGCGCCGGACCCCACCACGGAGGCTCCGGCATCGGATCCGACCACGCCGGCGCCCGCACCTGACCCGACGCCGGAGGACCCGCCTCCGCCCCCGCCTCCGCCGCCGGCCCCCGAGCCTGAACCCGAGCCGGAGCCTCCCCCGCCTCCGCCTCCAGCGCCGGAGCCGGAGCCGGAGCCGCCCGCAGCACCCACCTCGGATGAGGGGTCGGCTACGCCCTGAGGCGGGGCCGCTGGACCGTTGGCGAACTCACGGGTGACGCTAGATGATCAGCAGCGCACCCGCCGCGATCACTGAGGTGAGCAGCGTGAGCACGTCGAACGTGCGCTGGGGCACTCGGTGGATGAGCGCCACACCGATCAGCGTGCCGAGCAGCACCACCGGGATGCCCCACGCCACCGTCGTCATCACCTGCGGCGTGAACAGGCCGAGGGACGCGGTGAGCGGCGTCTTGGCCACGTTGACGATGAAGTAGAACCAGGCCGACGTGCCGAGGAAGCGCATCTTCTCCACCTTCGCCAGCTGCAGGTACACCGCCATGACGGGGCCTGCGGCGTTGGCGGCCATCGTGGTGAACCCGGCCGCGACACCGGCGCCGATCGTCAACGCCCGGTGCGGAGGTCCCGCGTCGACGGTGGGGTCGGGTGCCCGCCGTCGGGCCAGGGTGGACATCACGAGCTGGATCAGCACCGAGGCCAGCAGGATGGCGCCGATCGAGCGGCGCAGCACGAGGTCGTCGACGAGCTGGATGAAGAGGGCGCCGAGAAGGATGCCGGGGACGACGGAGGGCAGCAGCGCCTTGAGCAGCGACCAGTCCGCCGAGCGGCGGTAGCGCAGGACGCCGATGACGTCGCCGGTGATGAGGAGCAGCAGCGCCGCGGCGGTGGACTCCTTCGTCGGAAGCGACAGCGCCAGCAGCGCGACGGCGATCGAGCCGAGGCCCCCGAAGCTCGTCTTGGCGATGCCGATGATCAGCGCCGCGGCGCCCGCTGCGATCCACGTCCACTCCACGAGCGTCTCCCTCTGTCGCGGGCAGGCTACTCGATCGCCCCGTCGTCCCCCCAACCGCCGGCAATCCGGGGCACTCCGTTGCCTCGGCGTCCACCAAGCCATCTCGCCCTCCTCGCGCCCCGCCGTCGGATGCCCGCTGCCGCGCCAGACACTTGAGCCGGACACGGCTTTCGGTGGGCATGGTTGAGCCGGACACGGCTCTCGCTGGACCGAGTTGAGCCGGGTTTCGGAGTCGCGGCCCAAGATCGCCCGTTTGATCGTTCCAAGCCTGTTGACCCCGAAATCGTGCTCAACCCCCACCCCGCCGCCCATCCGGACACGGCTTTCGGTGGGCATGGTTGAGCCGGACACCGCTCTCGTTGGACCGAGTTGAGCCGGACACGGCTCTCGCTGGACCGAGTTGAGCCGGGTTTCGGAGTCGCTGACTCGATTCGCCATTTTGAGCGTTTCAAACCCATCGACCCCGAAATCGTGCTCAACCCGTCACCGCCGATCTGGCGCGCTGCGGGCTCCTGAGGGATAGGGGACCATGCATCTGCCCCCGGAATCGGCGCCAATCGGGCGCTGAGCCCGTGCCAGGGCGGGTTTACCCCCGTCCGATGTCCGGTTTCGTGGGCGAACGCGGTAGAATTGGCACGATCAACGGCGCCGGCCAGCCCGGCGCCCGTTTGTGTGGACAGGAGCTTTTGTGACGGACGACGTGCAGGTGGACGAGGACTTCAATCTGAGTGAGCGCATGGAGGGCTTGCAGGACTCAGCGGACAACACAGTCACCGGCAGCTACGACGCGGATCAGATCTCCGTCCTCGAAGGCCTCGAGGCCGTCCGGAAGCGCCCCGGCATGTACATCGGCTCCACCGGCGAGCGCGGCCTGCACCACTTGGTCTACGAGATCGTGGACAACTCCGTCGACGAGGCCCTGGCCGGCTACTGCGATTCCATCGAGATCGAGCTCCTCGACGAGGGCGGGGTCCGGGTCAAGGACAACGGCCGCGGCATCCCGGTCAAGGAGCACCCCGTCGAGAAGATCCCCACAGTCACGCTGGTGCTGACGGTCCTGCACGCGGGCGGAAAGTTCGGCGACGGCGGCTACAAGGTCTCCGGCGGCCTGCACGGCGTGGGCTCCTCCGTGGTCAACGCGCTGTCGGACAAGCTGGTCGTCGACGTCCGCCGCGACGGCTTCCGCTGGGCGCAGACGTTCCACCTCGGCACCCCGGTCACGGAGCTGGAGCAGATGGAGGCCACCGACGAGACCGGAACCACCATCACGTTCTACCCGTCGAACGAGATCTTCGAGACCACGCACTACAACTACGACACGCTCGCCACGCGCTTCCGCGAGATGGCGTTCCTCAACAAGGGGCTGCGGATCTCGCTGATCGACCTGCGCGCGGACCGCCAGGTGGCCACCGGCGACGAGGGCGAGACGGACACCCCGTACGACGAGTTCCAGTACAACGACGGCCTCATCGACTACGTCAAGTACCTCTCCTCCGGCAAGGACTCCATCCATCCCACGGTCATCGCCGTCGAGGCGCACGCGCCGGAGCAGGGGATGGGCGTGGAGATCGCCATGCAGTGGAACACGTCGTACACCAACAGCGTCTACACCTTCGCCAACACCATCAACACCCACGAGGGTGGCACGCACGAGGAGGGCTTCCGCGCGGCGCTGACCAACACCGTCAACCGGTGGGGCGAGTCCTGGGGGCTGATCAAGAAGCGCGAGGACCGCGTCTCCGGGGACGACATCCGCGAGGGCCTCACCGCCATCGTGTCGATCAAGGTGTCCGAGCCGCAGTTCGAGGGCCAGACCAAGACGAAGCTGGGCAACACCGAGGCCAAGTCCTTCGTGCAGCGCGTCCTCAACGACCGCCTGGGGGACTGGTTCGAGCGCAATCCCGCCGAGGGCAAGGACATCGTGCGCAAGTCGCAGTCCGCGGCCGCGGCACGCATCGCCGCCCGCAAGGCCCGCGACATGGCCCGCTCCCGCAAGGGCCTCCTGGGCGGCTCCGGCCTGCCGGGCAAGCTGGTGGACTGCCAATCCACAGACCCCAGCGAGTGCGAGCTGTTCATCGTCGAGGGTGACTCCGCAGGCGGCTCCGCCCGAGGCGGCCGCGACCCCCGCACCCAGGCGATCCTCCCCATCCGCGGCAAGATCCTCAACGTCGAGAAGGCGCGCATCGACCGCATCCTCGCCAACAAGGAGGTCGAGGCCATCATCAACGCCCTCGGCGCCGGCATGCAGGAGGACTTCGACCTGGACAAGCTGCGCTACCACAAGCTCGTCCTCATGGCGGACGCCGATGTCGACGGCGCCCACATCCGCACGCTGCTGCTCACCCTGCTCTTCCGCTTCATGCGCCCGCTCATCGAGGCCGGACACGTCTACCTGGCGCAGCCGCCGCTGTTCCGGCTCCGGTGGAGCAACGCGGCGCACGAGCTGGCCTACGGCGACACCGAGCGCGACGCCCTCCGGGACAAGGGGCTGGCCGAGGGCAAGAAGCTGCCCCAGGTCAACCCCATCCAGCGCTACAAGGGCCTGGGCGAGATGAACGCCGACGACCTGTGGGACACCACGATGGACCCGGACAACCGGATCCTGCTGCAGGTGACCATCGACGACGCGGCCATGGCGGATCAGATGTTCTCCATCCTGATGGGCGAGGACGTGGAGCAGCGCCGCACGTTCATCCAGCGCAACGCGCGCGACGTGCGCTTCCTCGACATCTGAACGCGCGGGGGCTCCGCCCCCGCGAGCCCCCCACACGGGGCTTCGCCCCGTGAGCCCCCCGCGGAGCTCGCACCACTGGGGCTCCGCCCCAGGCCCCGCGGAGCTCGCTCCGCTCGCACAACTGAATTGACCAGGAACCAAGCTCCTCCGGAGCGGTTCCTGGGCTCGCTCCGCGAGCGGCACGGCGTCACAGGAGTTCTGGTGGCCACCGTTGTTGCTCGAACAACTGAATGAACACCTACTCCTGAGGATGTCGCATCGTTCTCGAGACCGTGGTGCTCGCTCGAACAACTGAATGACGCTCACGAATTCACCTGGAAGGTTCACTGACACATGGCTGACGACGGCACCCTGGTCCCCCCGTCCCTGGGTCGGGTGGACCCCATCGACCTGCAGGTCGAGATCCAGCGCTCCTACCTCGACTACGCGATGAGCGTCATCGTCGGGCGCGCCCTGCCCGACGTGCGCGACGGGCTCAAGCCCGTCCACCGTCGCGTCCTGTACGCGATGTGGGACGGCGGCTACCGCCCTGACCGCGGCTGGAACAAGTGCTCCCGCGTGGTGGGTGAGGTGATGGGCCTCTACCACCCCCACGGCGACACGGCCATCTACGACACCCTCGTGCGCCTCGCGCAGCCGTGGGCCATGCGCCACCCCCTGGTGACCGGGCAGGGCAACTTCGGCAGCCAGGGCAACGACAAGGCCGCCGCCATGCGGTACACCGAGTGCAAGATGGCGCCGCTCGCCGTCGAGATGGTGCGCGAGATCGAGCAGAACACCGTCGACTTCAAGCCCAACTACGACAACCGCGAGGAGGAGCCCGTCGTCCTGCCGGCGCGGTTCCCGAACCTGCTGGTCAACGGCTCCACCGGCATCGCCGTCGGCATGGCCACCAACATCCCCACGCACAACCTGCGCGAGGTCAACGACGCCGTGCAGTGGGCGCTCGCTCACCCCGAGGCGTCGCGCGAGGAGCTCCTCGAGGCGGCGATGCAGCGCATCCAGGGCCCCGATTTCCCCGGCGGCGGGCTCATCGTCGGCCGCGGCGGGATCGAGGAGGCCTACCGCACGGGTCGCGGGTCCGTCACCATGCGCGCCGTCATCGACATGGAGGAAGACAACAAGGGACGCCAGCTGCTGGTGGTCACCGAGCTGCCCTACATGTGCAACCCCGACGCGCTGGCGCAGCGGATCGCGGATCTGGTCAACGCCGGCAAGCTCACCGGCATCGCCGACATCCGCGACGACACGTCCGCCCGCACCGGCCAGCGCCTGGTGATCGTGCTCAAGCGCGACGCCCAGCCGCGCGTCGTGATGAACAACCTGTACAAGCACACGTCGCTGCAGGACACGTTCGGCTGCAACATGCTGGCCATCGTCGACGAGGTGCCCCGCACCCTGCGCCTGGACCAGTTCATCTCGCTGTGGATCAAGCACCAGCTCGAGGTCATCCGTCGCCGGACGCAGTTCCAGCTCGACGACGCCGAGAAGCAGGCCCACATCTACCGCGGCTACGTCAAGGCTCTCGACGCGCTCGACGAGGTGATCGCGCTGATCCGGCGCTCGCCGTCGACGGAGGAGGCCCGCGAGGGCCTGATGGGGCTGCTCGACATCGATCAGGTGCAGGCCACCGCCATCCTCGACATGCAGCTGCGCCGCCTCGCAGCCCTCGAGCGGCAGAAGATCATCGACCACCTGCTCGCGCTTGAGGCCCGGATCCAGGACCTCAAGGACATCCTGGCCAGCGAGCCCCGCCAGCGGCAGATCATCGCCGAGGAGCTGCAGGAGATCGTCGACAAGTACGGCGACGACCGGCGGACCCGGATCGTCGCGGCGGACGGCGACTTCTCCGACGAGGACTTCATCCCCGACGAGGACGTGGTGGTCACCATCACGCACGGCGGCTACGCCAAGCGCACCCGCGCGGATCAGTATCGGGTGCAGAAGCGCGGCGGCAAGGGCGTGCGCGGCGCCACCCTGCGGGCCGACGACGAGGTGCAGCACCTCTTCATGACGACCAACCACCAGTGGCTCCTGTTCTTCACCAACTTCGGGCGCGTGTACCGCGCGAAGGCCTGGCAGCTGCCGGAGGCCGGCCGCGACGCCAAGGGCGGCCACGTGGCCGGCCTGCTGAGCTTCCTGCCGGACGAGAAGATCGCGCAGGTGCTGGCCATCCGCAGCTACGAGGACGCCGAATACCTGCTGCTGGCCACCAAGCACGGGCTGGTCAAGAAGACCGACCTCAAGGCCTACGACTCGCCGCGGCAGGCGGGCGTCATCGCGGTGAACTTCCGCGAGGAGTCCGACGAGCTGATCGGCGCGTCGCTGGTGAGCTCGGACGACGACGTGCTGCTGATCTCCCGCAAGGGTCAGGCCATCCGGTTCGCCGCGGACGACTCTCAGCTGCGGCCGATGGGCCGCGCCACCTCGGGTGTCACGGGCATGAAGTTCCGGCGCGGGGACGAGCTGCTGTCCATGGCGGTGCTCCGGGCGGACGAGGACCTCGAGGGCCAGTTCGTGTTCACGGTGACCGACGGCGGGTTCGCCAAGCGCACCGCCGTCGACGAGTACCGCGTCCAGGGTCGCGGCGGGCTGGGCATCAAGGCGATGCGCCTCAACGAGGATCGCGGCTCGCTCGTGGGCGGGTTGATCGTCGGCGAGGCTGACGAGGTGATCGCCATCAAGGTCTCCGGTCAGGTGACCCGCTCTGCGGTGGCCGGCGTGCCGGTCAAGGGCCGCGACACGATGGGCGTGAAGTTCGTCGGCATCAAGGGCGACGACGCGGTGGGCGCCATCGCGCTGTACCCGGAGTCGGAGTCCGAGTCCGAGGACGCTGCTGAGGACGTCGTCGAGAGCGACGGCGTGGGCGAAGATGGTTCGACTGAGACGGCAGAGGGTACCGTAGTGGACAGCGACGCCACCCAGGCGGAGCCGAACAGCGAGGAGGGCGCCGATGAGTGAGAATTCGCCGCGCTGGCCATCCGCCTCCGGGGCCCCGGGCCTTGACTTCTCCTCCCGTCGCAAGCCTGAGGACGCGCCCGGCGCGGATCGGCCGGCGGGTGCGGTCAACGGCTCAGCCCCGTCGACGGGCGCCGCGTCGGAGTGGAGCCCCACCCCCACGGGTGACGCCCCTCCGAGCTGGGGGCAATCGGGCTCGTCTGCGCCCAGCCCCTCGCCTGCGCCCAGCCCCTCGCCTGCGCCCAGCCCCTCGCCTGCGCCCAGCCCGTCGCCCGCGTCCGGCTCTCCCTCATCCCCGGCGCGCGGCGACTCGGGCCCGTCCTTCACCCCAGGCACGCCATCCCCGGCCGCCGACGGTGACAAGGTTGCGGGCTCGGATGTCGCGGCGGACGCGGATGTCGCGGCGGACGCTGATGCGGCGGACCAGACTCGCCCCATCCCCGCCGTCGCGGGGCGAGCCGCCAAGGTGGCGCAGGAGTGGGCGACGAAGGCGAAGGTCGCGGTGACCGACGTCGTGTCCCGCCCACCCGCCCCTCCCGCCGCTCCGGGAGAGACGGCCGCCGGCGCCGTGCCGGGTGCGCTCACCACACCGTCGCGTGCCGCCACGTTCGTGCCCGTCGCCGGGTCGGCTGCTGCCCCCGCGGCAGCGTCCGCGGCCACGCGGACCAACCGCCGCACCCGCAAGGCACGCCTGCGGTTGTCGCGGATCGACCCGTGGTCGGTGATGAAGACCACGTTCCTGTTCTCCATCGCGTTCGGCGTGATGATGGTGGTGGCCGCGTTCGTGCTGTGGTCGGTGCTCGCGGGTTCCGGCGCGCTCGAGTCGGCCAACACGTTCATCAACACCCTCATCGGTGACCAGGACACGGCCTTCAACATCGGCGACTTCCTGAGCGCGTCGCGCGTGCTGGGCTTCGCGACGGTGGTGGCGGCGGTGGACGTGGTCATCATCACGGCCGTGACGACGCTGTTCGCGTTCCTCTACAACCTCGCGGCCACGGTCATGGGCGGCTTGGAAATCACCCTCGCCGAGGACTGAACACCTCATTCCCACGAGGACTCTCGTCGTCCTGTCTGGGTCCTTCATCCCCGGTGGCTGGCCCCTGTCTCTTGTGCACGACACGCCGTCGAACCCGGCCTCCGTTGTTGCCATGGACGCCGAGGGCGCCTCGCGACGGTGAGTCGTGCTCGCTTGGGTGTTCTGCTTCGTTCCCTGAGGAGCCCCGTCGGATGATGACTGGCCCCTGTCTCTTGCGCACGACACGCCGTCGAACCCGGTCCTCGCTGTTGCCATGGACGCCGAAGGCGCCTCGCGACGGTGAGTCGTGCTCGCTTGGGCGTTCTGCTTCGCTCCCCGACGGGCACCGCTGGAGGCAGGTGGCCACACTCCCGCTCCCTGAGGGGATCGGCGTGCGTAGCGCCGTCGATCGTCTCGAAGGGTTGTGACGCGACGTCGCTGGAGAAGCGCCGCAGCCCTCGGCCTCGTGTGCGGATGCAGATCGCAGGGCCCATGACGCAAGAAAACCGCGTCGACCGTAGTCAACGCGGTTTCAATCGGTGGGCCTAACTGGACTTGAACCAGTGACCTCTGCCTTATCAGGGCAGCGCTCTAACCGTCTGAGCTATAGGCCCGTTCACCGACGCGTAACTCTAGCGCACCGCTTCGCCGACCCGCAAACCGACCGGCGCCATGCGCGGACTCTTCAGTGAGGTACCACGGCTGGCGACGATTGGCGATGGTCGCTCCCCCAAGCGAGCACGACACGCCGTCGCGACGCGCCCCCGGCGCCCATGGCGACAACGAAGGCGGGGTTCGACGGCGTGTCGTGCACAAGAGACAGGGGCCAGCCACCCAGCGGGGCGGAACTGCCGGCCAACCAGACCACGACCCTTCGAGACGATCGACGGCGCTGCGCGCGCCGACCTCCTCAGGGAGCGAGGTGCGGCGTCGTCCTGGGGGAGCGAGGTGCGGCGTCGTCCTGGGGGAGCGAGGTGTGGCGCCGTCCTTGGGGAGCGAAGTGTGGCCACGAGGTTGGGGTGCGCGGAGCCTCTTCCGGAGCGTCAGAGGGCGGGGATCCGGGCTAGGAGGCGCTCGTAAACGGCGGTGCGATCGAACTGCAGCGCGTGCCGGAGGGCACAGTCCCTCAGCGCGACACGCTCGGCGTCGGTCATCTCGAGCACGGCGTGATCCAGGGCGGCCGCGATCCCGGCGGGGTCTTCCACGCCGATGAGCAGCGCGCAGTCTCCGACGGCCTCGCCGATGCCGCCAGTGGTGGTGGTGATGAACGGCCCGCCGCCGGCAAGCATGCTCTCCACCAGCGCGATCCCGAACGTCTCGATGAAGTCCGGGATGGGCTTGCTGGGCAGGACGAACGCCGCGCTGCCGGCCATCAGGTGGGGCTTCTCCTCGTCGCTGACGTCGTCGAGGAACTCGATGCGGTCGGCCACCGTCGACGCGGCGGCGACCTCCCGGAGGCGGGGGGCCTCCGGACCGTTCCCCGCGACGACCAGGCGCACCCGCTGGCTGGCGGCGCTGCGCGAGTATCCGTCGATGAGGTCGTCGACCCCCTTGGCCTCGCTGAGCCGCGACAGGAACAGCACATACCCATCCCGCGACAGTCCGCGAGCCGCCAGGGCCCCGTCGGTGGTGCCCGGATCGAGGTCCGTGAATTGGCGGGCGTTGATGGCGGGGTACGAGATCTCGATCCTCCGGCGGCACTGCTCGGCGAAGTCCGTGCCGTGCTCGGCGTCGAGGAGGGTGGCCTCGCCGACGATGAGCTGACGGGTGTACTCGGAGACGGCCACGCACAGGTCGTTGGCGAGGTAGGTGGTGAGAAGGTGGGCGGCGGCCCCCCAGTTTCCGGACTCGATCGAGTTGCGCACCACGTTGGTGACGTCCGACCCGACGGCCTCGGCGATCGTCGCCACCCGCACCGGCAGCCCTGAGCGGTGGGCGGCGCGGAGGGCGTCGTCGACGGCGACGGGATGCGGGCTGAGATACAGCGACATGCAGACGGTGGGGACGCCGTCGGTGAACAGCTCGAACAGTCGGCCGGTCAGGCCGGAGAGGTAGCGCCCGTCGAGAACCTTGTAGTTGCCGACGGGTTCCGGCCGCTCCACCGTGATGCCCGAGCTGTAGGGGGAGATCGAGTCCAGGGGCTTGAGTGGCAGACCCGAGTCGACGAGCCGCTCCAGGGGCCAGCTGGCGATGCGGACGTCGTCGAAGCCGTGGTCCAGGGCGGCCTCGGCGAGGTTGCGCGCCTCGCCCGAGTGGCCGCAGATCACGGGATCGGCGAGCACAACGAGCACGAGCCTCCGGGTGGGACGGGTCACTGGTTCCTCCTGGTCTCCGCACCGTGCGGACTGGCGGCCTCGGGGCTGCTGGCCGATCGAGCCCGAGCAGCCCCGCGACAAAGGTAGAGGGCGCGGGAGGGGCCCGCGAACCGTCGTCCGCGTGACGGGCACGCCGAGGACTCCACGAGGGACGGCGGCGGGGCACGCCCGGGGTGCGCCTGTCCGGGCGTTCCACGGCAAGCCCTGGGCCGGGGCCCCCGGAGTCTCCTCCAATTCAGGTCATCGTCGCGGAACCCTCTCCTGTGACCAGAGGCCGGCGAGCACACCCGAGGTCGGTCGTGCCCCCGACGTCGGCAGGCCTCGTGCGCATCCGTGCACGCGTGCGGGAGCGGCCCGCACTAACGGATCCCGGCCGAGGTACTACACGGTGTAGTGACCTACCCTGAGGTTCACCGCAGGCGGAAGCACCGAAGCTCGACCCGTTCCCTCAAGGAGTCATCGTGGACCAAACTGCCCGTTACGCCGATCTCAGCCTCAGCGAGGACGACCTCATCGCCGGAGGACAGCACATCCTGTGCGCCTACACCATGAAGCCGAAGTCCGGCTCCTACCTGGAGGCCGCCGCGCACTTCGCCGCCGAGTCCTCGACGGGCACCAACGTGGAGGTGTCCACCACCGACGACTTCACCAAGGGCGTCGACGCGATCGTCTATCACGTCGACGAGGCGAACGAGGAGATGCGGATCGCCTATCCGCTGGACCTCTTCGACCGCAACATCATCGACGGCCGGATGATGATGGTCTCGTTCCTCACCCTGACCATCGGCAACAACCAGGGCATGGGCGACATCGCCTACGCGAAGATGTACGACTTCTACGCGCCGCGCGCCGCGATCAACCTGTTCGACGGGCCGGCCATGGGCATCTCGGACCTCTGGCGGATCCTCGGCCGGCCGGTCACCGACGGCGGCTACATCGCCGGCACCATCATCAAGCCGAAGCTGGGCCTCCGCCCCGAGCCCTTCGCGCAGGCCGCCTACGAGTTCTGGCTGGGCGGGGACTTCATCAAGAACGACGAGCCGCAGGGCAACCAGGTGTTCTCGCCCATGAAGAAGACCATTCCGCTGGTCTACGACGCGATGAAGCGGGCGATGGACGAGACCGGTGAGGCGAAGCTGTTCAGCGCCAACATCACCGCCGACGACCACTGCGAGATGATCGCGCGCGGAGAGTTCATCCTCGAGGCCTTCGGCCCGGACGCGGACAAGGTGGCCTTCCTCGTCGACGGCTACGTGGGCGGCCCGGGCGCCGTGACGACCGCGCGCCGCTACTTCTCCCGGCAGTACCTCCACTATCACCGTGCTGGCCACGGGGCGGTCACCTCGCCGAGCTCCAAGCGCGGCTACACCGCCTACGTGCTGGCCAAGATGGCGCGGCTGCAGGGCGCCTCGGGCATCCACGTCGGCACCATGGGGTACGGGAAGATGGAGGGCGCCCGCGACGACCGCGCGATCGCCTACATCTGCGAACGCGACGAGTACCAGGGTCCGGCGTACTTCCAGGAGTGGTTCGGGATGCGCCCCACCACCCCGATCGTCTCCGGGGGCATGAACGCGCTGCGGCTGCCGGGCTTCTTCACCAACCTCGGCCACGCCAACGTCATCAACACCGCGGGCGGGGGCGCGTACGGCCACCTCGACGGCGCCGCCGCCGGCGGAAGGTCGCTGCGGCAGGCGCACGAGTGCTGGGCGGCCGGCGCCGACCCCGTCGAGTGGGCCAAGGAGCACCGCGAGTTCGCGCGGGCCTTCGAGTCGTTCCCGGCCGACGCGGACCTCCTCTACCCCGGATGGCGCCAGGCTCTGGGCGTCGCCGGTGGTCCCGCCCCCTCCGTCGCCACCCCCTGAGGGAGACTGCCATGGCGCCGCGGACCTTGACCCAGTACCTCCTGGACCTCCACGACGAGCGTGACGATTCCCCGGCCCACGACTACGCCCACATCCTGAGCGCTGTCGCGGTGGCGGTGAAGCTCACCGCGGCCATGGTGAGCCGTGGCCAGCTGTCGCTGGGCCAGGTCGCCCACGAGGGTCAGGGGGAGCACGCCCAGCTCCATCGAGGGCTGCGCCGGCTCGCCACCCGGATCCTGCTCGAGCAGGCAGCCGGCATCGAGCAGCTGGCCGCCGTGTCGGTTGCCGGGGACCCCAGCATCCACCCGGTCTCCCGCTCGCCGCGCGCCCGCTACCTCCTGGTCTTCGAGGCGCTGCACGGGTCGATCAATCTGTGCGAGAACCAGACGGCGGGGCTGGCGTTCTCCATCCTGGAGCGCGCAGAGGTCGATGCGCCCTGCACCGAGGCCGACTTCCTGCAGCCGGGCTTCAGGCAGGTGGCCGCCGGGCTCGGGCTGTACGGGCCGAGCACGTTGCTGGTGCTCACGACGGGGCGCGGGGTGGACGGGTTCACCCTGGACCGCGACGTCGGCAACTTCGTGCTGACCGACCGAGGGATGACCATCCCGAGCCGGTCCGACAGCTTCGCGATCAACCCGTCGGAGGCCATGCACTGGCCGGCGCCCACGAAGCGGTACGTCGACGAGTGCCTCCGCGGGGCCGAGGGGCCGCGCGGGCGGGACTTCAAGATGCGCTGGAACGCGTCCGCCGTGATCGGGGCGTTCCGCATCCTCGTCCACGGCGGGATGTTCATGGCGCCCGACACCGGCCGCCGCGGCGCGCTCTGGGGCGTGCCTCTCATGCACAACGCGGCCCCGCTCGCGTTCCTGGCCGAGCAGGCGGGCGGCGCGGCCACCACCGGCGCCCAGCGGGTGCTCGACGTGGTGCCGACTTCCCTCACCCAGCGCCTCCCCATTTACTTCGGGGCCGCCGACGAGGTGGCGCGCGTCGAGCGGTACTTCCAGGAACACGAGCAGGGGCTCGACGCCGGATCGTCGTACCCGCTGTTCCACAGCCGCACCCTGTTCATCCAGCCCTAGACGGAGACAGCCATGTCCGATCAGCATCCAGTCGTCGCCATCACCGGCTCCTCGGGGGCGGGCACCACCACCGTCACCGACACGTTCGCGCAGATCTTCGCGCGGGAGTCCATCACGTCGTCGGTGATCCACGGCGACTCCTTCCACCGCTACGACCGGGAGGAGATGAAGGCGGTCTACGCCGCTGCCCTCGAAACCGGGGTGATCGCGCCGAGCCACTTCGGGCCGGAGGCGAACCTCTTCCTCGAACTCGAACAGCTGTTCGCTGAGTACGGCCGGACGGGCACCGGGCGGGTGCGCCAGTACGTCCACGACGACGAGGAGGCCCGGCTCTACGGGCGGCCGCCAGGCACCTTCACCCCCTGGGAGGACCTCCCCGGCGGCACCGACCTTCTCTACTACGAGGGCCTGCACGGCGCGGTGCGCACCGACACCGTCGACGTCGCCCGGCACGTCGACCTGCGGATCGGGGTGGTGCCGATCATCAACCTGGAGTGGATCCAGAAGCTGCACCGCGACCGGAACACCCGC
This sequence comes from Propionibacteriaceae bacterium, assembly GCA_027492545.1. Classification (GTDB taxonomy): domain Bacteria; phylum Actinomycetota; class Actinomycetes; order Propionibacteriales; family Propionibacteriaceae; genus Arachnia. The sequence continues at coordinate 102,943 of JAPUEL010000008.1, read as the reverse complement.
GGCTACTCGACGGAGGCGGTCACCGACACGATCCTCAACCGGATGCCCGACTACGTGCACTACATCTGCCCGCAGTTCTCCAACACCCACATCAACTTCCAGCGTGTGCCCGTGGTGGACACGTCCAACCCGTTCATCGCGGGGTGGATCCCGACGCTGGACGAGTCGATGGTGGTGATCCGGTTCGCGGACCCGCGCGGCATCGACTTCCCCTACCTGCTGTCGATGATCGACGGCTCGTTCATGTCGCGGGCCAACAGCATCGTCGTGCCCGGCGGCAAGATGCATCTGGCCATGCAGTTGATCTTCACCCCGCTGATCTGGCGGCTGGTCGAGGCGAGCCGGAAGGCGAGGGCCCGAGCCGGCGGCTGAGTGGCCACGCTGCTTGCGGGACCCACTAGCGTGGGCCCCATGACTCCCCACGCGGGCGGCACCCTGGAAATCCTCGACGCAGTCCGGCGCGCCCCCACGCTGCTCGCGGGCCTGGACCTCATGGATGCCCTCACGGAGGCCGCCCGACGCGACGGGTCGGCCGCGGCTGAGGTGCTCCAAGACGCGATCGGGGCCTCCGGCGACGACCTCACCGCCATCGCCGCGGTGCACGCCGCCGCCGCGGCTGGCGCGGCCACGGCCTCCCGCCTGCTGCTGCCGCTCCTCAACTCTCAGACTCCACACCTGCGTGAGCACGCCGCCTGGGCGTTGTCCGGCGCGCCGCGGATTCCCGAGGCCGTGCCCGCGCTCGAGGCCATGGCAGCCGCCGGCGGGTTCACCGGCACCCTCGCCGAGCTCACCCTCGAAGCCTGGGGGCTCACTGCTGAAGACCCCGACGACGCCGACCCGCCGGTGCCCGGGACCGAGCCGTCCGGCCTCACCGTCGCCCAGCTCTACCTGCACGCGGACATCGACGGCACGCTCCTCCACGCCGGACAGGGCGACACGGGCGGCATCGCCACGCTGCTGGTCCACCTCGGCGACGCGTTGCTCGCCGAAGGCTCCGTGGAGCGGGTCCTGACGTTGTCGCGGGGGAGTGCGGATCGGTTGCCCAGCCCCGCCGACCTGTCCGGCCCCGGCCACCACTACCTGTCCGTCCCGCTGCCGGGACCGGTCCGGCATGCGCCCGACGCCTGGCCGCTGCGGGTCCCGGCCCGCCGCGGCATCCGGCGGCTCCTCCGATCGGCGGGCCGCGTCGACGTCCTGCACCTGCGGATGGCCGACGTCGGCTCGTGGGCCGCCGCCGAGGTCGCCCGCGACCTCGGCATCCCGACCGTGCTCACCCTCGCGCCGGATCCCCACGCGCTCATCGCCGCCCGCGACGCCGCCGGGACCCTCACCCGCGACACCTTCGGGGCCGCGGACCACGCCGAACACCTCGTGTTCCGCTTCCGGCTCCTGCGCAGCCTCGCCGCCCAGGCCGCGCACCTCGTCGTGTTCCCGCGCCCGGACCTGGCCCGTGACCTGCGGGAGCTGCTCCACCTCGACCCCGACGACGCGCACCGCGTCAGCACCGTGGCGGAGGGCATCGACATCGCGCCCCTCGAGCGCGCCGCCCGCGAGGTGGCCGACGACCTGCGCGGCGACCCGGTCACGGAGGCCACCGCGACCGCCCTCGGAGCCCTCGACACCCCGCTGGCCACCCTGCCACCCGAGCGCCGTGACCTGCCGCTGGCCATCACCGTCGGGCGGCTGCACCGCGTCAAGGGCATGGCGACGCTGGTGCAGGCGTGGGCGTCCGACCCGACCCTGGCGGGCCGCTGCAACCTCCTCGTCGTGGGCGGGGACCTGCGCACCCCCTCCGACGACGAGGCCGAGCAACTGAGCCGGATCGACGCCGCGGTCCCGCGTGCCGAGGGCCCGGCGCGCGGCCTCCTCCTCGCCGGGCACCGCCCCAACGGCGTGGTCGCGGCGTGGCTCGCGGCGGTGAGGCTGGGCCGCCCGGGGCTCGCCGCGCCCGCCGGCGTCTACGTGTCGGCGAGCCTCAAGGAGGAGTTCGGCATCGCCATTCTCGAGGCCATGGCCTCCGGACTGGTGGTCGTGGCCCCCCGCGACGGCGGCCCCGCCACCTACGTCGAGAACGGCGTCACCGGCCTGCTCGCCGACACCGGCTCGCCCGCCGCCCTCGCGGCGGCGCTGGCCTCCGCGCTCGACCTCGCCTCCGCGCCCGGCGCCGCCGCTCGGGCGGACAAGGCCCGGGCCTTGGTCACCGACCAGTTCAGCATCCAGACGATGGCGTCCGCGCTCGCGACGATCTACAGGGAGGTCACCCATGACACTGCTCGTCATCAGTCCTGACTACGCCTCACACCTCTACCCGCTCGCCACCCTGGCGACGGCGTGGCAGGACGCCGGCGAGCGCGTCGTCGTCGCCACCGGGCCCGCGACGGACGCCATCGTGCGCCGGTTCGGGTTCGAGCGCGAGCACCTCCGGCTGGGTCGCGGCTCCAACCCGGGCGTGATCAGGGCCGAGGACCAGCCCCGCGGCGAGGATGACGCGCTGCGCGGCTTCTTCGACGCCACCCGCCGCGGCGCCGTCGAGACGCTCGCCTTCCAGGCGGCGGCCCGCGGTGACGACCTGCTGTGGGACCCGCTCACCGTCGCCAGAGAGGTGCAGCGGGTCGTGGACCGCGTGCGCCCCGACCAGGTGATCGTCGACCACCTGGCCTTCAGCGCGCGGCTGGCGCTCTCGAGCGCCGAAGTAAGGCACGGTGACGTCGTCCTCGGCCACCCCACGGCGCTGACCGTCGGCGACGAGGTGTACGGCTACCCGCCGGCCTGGCCCAGGGCCCTCCACCCCGACCCGGCCGCGCTGGCCGAGCTCCGACGGCTGTGCGAGCGGGTCCGCGACCAGTTCACCGCCCAGTGGAACGAGGCCCTCGCCACCCTCGACCCGGGAGCCGTCGCCAGCGAGGACGCCTTCGCCGAGACCGGCGACGTGCTCCTGCTCAACTACCCCGGCGAGCTGCACCCGCCCGAGCGGACCGCCCTGCTGGGGCCACACGCGTTCCTCGGCTCGGCCGTCCGCACCGAGGAACCCGACGCGGAGGTCGACGCCTGGCTCGCCTCCGGGGACGCCCCGGTCGTCTACATCAGCCTCGGTAGTTTCCTGTCGGTGCGTTCCGACGTGCTGGCGCGGGTCGCGGAGGCGCTGCGCGGCCTCGACGTGCGGGTGGCCCTCGCGAACGGATCGACCCCCCGTGACGCGCTGGGCCAGATCCCGGCGTCCTGGCTGGTCCGCGAGGTGCTGCCCCAGGTGACGCTGCTCGCCCGCTCGGCGCTGGCGGTCTCGCACGGCGGCAACAACAGCGTCACCGAAGCCCTCACCGCGGGCGTCCCGCTGCTGTTGCTTCCGCTGTCGACGGACCAGTTCGCGGGTGCCGCAGCGCTGGAGGACGCCGGATTCGGTGAGGTCCTCGATCCCAACGCCGCCACCCCGGACGAGCTTCGCGCAGCGGCCGCACGCCTGCTGTCGCTCGACGCGTCGGCCGCCGCCCGGCTGACGGGGCTGGCCGACGACCTCACCGCCCGGCCCGGCGCACAGCGGGCCCGGACGGTGCTGGCCGGCACCACCGAAGGCCGCAACCCAGGAGGTCTCCGATGACCAGCACCACCACCGTCCACCCCGTCGACGAGGTGCCCCCGGTCCCGAAGCTCTTCGCCCTGGGGCTGCAGCACGTGCTGGTCATGTACGCCGGCGCGATCGCCGTGCCGCTCATCGTGGGCCGTGCACTCCAGCTGTCGCCCTCCGAGGTGGCGTTCCTCATCTCGGCGGACCTGTTCGCGTGCGGGGTCGTGACCATCCTTCAGGCGTTCGGGGCCACCCAATGGTTCGGCATCCGGCTGCCGGTCATGATGGGGGTGACCTTCGCAGCCGTGGGGCCCATGGTCGCCATCGCCGCCGCGAATCCTGGCACCGACGGGGCCCGGAAGCTGTTCGGCTCGATCATGGCCGCGGGCGTCATCGCGATGCTCATCGCGCCGCTGGTCAGCCGGCTGCTGCGCTTCTTCCCGCCCGTGGTGACGGGCACCATCATCCTGGTCATCGGCGTCTCGCTCATGCGCATCGGCATCAACTGGGTGTTCGGCAACCCCGTCGGACCCACCGCGCCCACCGTCGTGGACCCGTCGCACGCGGACTGGCTGACCACCGTCGACGACCTCTCCTCGGCCCCCGGCAGCTCTGTCCCGCCGGTACCGCCCGGGCTGAACGTCGCCCCCAGCCTCCCCAACCCCCTCTACGCTTCGCTGGGAGACCTGGCCATCTCGGCGGCCGTGCTCGTCGCGATCGTCGTGGTGGCGCGCTTCGGCAAGGGATTCCTCGCCAACATCTCGGTCCTGCTCGGCATCGTCATCGGCAGCGCCATCGCCGCCGCCGTCGGGAAGGTCTCGTTCACCAGGGTGGTGGAGGCGGACTGGTTCGCGTTCGTCACGCCCTTCCACTTCGGGCTGCCGCTGTTCGACCCCGTCATGGTGGTGACGATGTCGCTGGTGATGGTGGTGGTCCTCATCGAGTCGACGGGCATGTTCCTCGCCCTCGGCGACCTCACCGGGCGGCCCGTGACGCGTCCCATGCTGTCGGCCGGGCTGCGGACCGACGGGTTGGGCACCCTCATCGGCGGCATCTTCAACACGTTCCCCTACACCTCGTTCAGCCAGAACGTGGGGCTGGTGGGCGTCACCGGCGTCCGGAGCCGCTTCGTGTGCGTGGCGGGCGGCGGCATCCTGATCGTGCTGGGGCTGGTGCCGAAGATGGGCGCCCTCATCGAGGCGCTTCCCGTCTCCGTCCTCGGCGGCGCGGGGATCGCCATGTTCGGCATGGTCGCCGCCACCGGCATCCGCATCCTGTCCGGCGTGGACTTCGCCGCCAACCGCAACAGCCTGCTCGTGGTGGCGATCTCGCTGGGCATCGGCATGATCCCGCTCGTGGCGCCGGACTTCAGCCAGTGGATGCCGGCCGAGATCCACCCCCTCATCGAGTCGGGGATCCTGCTGGCCACCTTCTCGGCGGTGGTGCTGAACGCCTTCTTCAACGGCACCAGCGACGACCCTGACGCCGTGCGTCGGGCGGCGGCGAAGGCCGACCACTGAGGCGACGCCGTCGGGCGGGCTAGCCGGCGAGCGTCCCGCCGAACACCTGCCAGGCCAGCAGCGACTTCGCCACCAGGCTGAGGATGATGTAGCTGCGCTCCCCGACGAGGTAGTCGGCCCACCTGCCCTTCGCCCGGTACTGCAACCACTGGTTGAGGCCGAAGACGTTGAAGAACAGGAAGAGCGACACGACGATGGCGTAGACGAAGCCTGGCGGCTCGGCATCGGAGCCGGGCGCGACCGTGTAGTAGAGGATGGCCAGCCACGGGACGAGCCCGGCGATGCAGCCGAAGATGAACGGCAGCCAGCCGCCGCTCCCTGGCTGCTCGTACTTCTCCTGCAGCCACCCGAACAGGATCATGGAGACGTTCGCCCCGGCGATGCCGATGAGGGCCCCGACGTCGGTGATCCCCACCAACTGGGAGATGACCACGATCATGAGCGTCGAGGAGAGCGAGTACTCCACCCAACGCGCCCGGTTGATCCGCGACGACAGGTCCCTAATGTAGCTGGGGAACCACACCGTCGCGACGATGAGATGCGCGAGGAACGAGAGGGCCAGGAAGCCGGCGACGGCGAGGCCGGTGGGGAGGTCCATCTGGACTGTCGCGGGACCCGGCGGCGTTCCCGGCGGGCCTGACAGGTACGACGCCGTGATCGGGAGGGCGAAATCGGTGGCCAGGAGCACCACCGCGATCGCCTGGGTGAGGTGCAACGCGGCGGCGGCCAGGTTGAGAGTGCGCAGCCGGCTCTTCTCGGCGGGGCTGATATCGCGTGGGGTCATGAGCTCAACGTAGCCCCATCCTCGCGAGCAGGATCACCCGCTGTGGGGGATGTCGCGATCCTGATCGCGGTGCACGATCTGTTCGGCTGGTGCATCTGCGCCGGTCTTACGAGCCGTGCGCTACACGGCCCGACGACTAATGAGGACAAGAATGAACTTCTGGGACTTCTTCTGGCTGATGCTGTGGGGCTTCATCTTCATCAGCTACCTGATGGTGCTCTTCCAGGTGATCGTGGACATCTTCCGCGACCCCGGACTCAAGGGAGTAACCCGCGCAGTGTGGCTCATCGCGCTGTTCCTGGCCCCCCCACTGACCGCCTTGGTCTACGTGCTGGCCCGCGGCCGAGGGATGGCCGAGCGGCAGCAGGCCGGCGCCGTCGAGGCGCGCGAGGCGACGGACAACTACATCCGCTCGGTGGCCGGCGACGCCGACCCGACCGCGCAGATCGCCCGGGCCAAGTCGCTGCTAGACAGTGGTGCGATCAGCGCCGCCGAGTACGAGCAGCTGAAGGCCAAGGCCCTCGCCTGACAGGCACTGAACCCGCCTGAACACAGAGTGCACGACACCCCCCGTCCAGATTGGGCGGGGGGTGTCGCATGTGGGCAGTCGGGCGGCCCAGGTCAGCCGAGCTCGGCGTCGATCGCCTCCGCGAGCGCCCCGATGACCGGCCAGGCGCCCTCGGAGCTGTTGCCCAGCACCGTCACGGTCGTCCGGGAGGCGGGAATGTGGGTCGAGCGGAACGAGGCGCCGGCGTCGTAGCCCTCGAGGACGAGCGCCGGACCGGTCCGGTGCAGCCAGAAGCCCATGCCGTAGCGCATGTCCTCGTCCGGCACGTCGTTGCGGGGTCGGGTCATCTGTTCGACGGTGTCGCGGGAGACGATCCGGCCCTCCAGCAGGGCGCGCCAGAAGCGGTGTAGGTCGTCGGCGGTGGTGAACGCGCCGCCGTCGCCGTTGCCGAGGATGGGCAGGTGCAGCGTGTTGACGAGGTCGCCGGCGTCGTGGAGGTAGCCCAGCGCGGCGTCGGAGGGGAGCTCGTTGAGGGGCAGGAAGCCGGTGCCCTCCAGGCCCGCGGGCTCGATGACCAGGCGGCGGACCACGTCGTGGTACACCTCGCCGGTCACCCGCTCGAGCAGGAGTCCCAGCACCATGTACCCGCCGTTGCAGTACGCGAATCGCTCACCCGGGGAGAACTTCGGCTCGTGTCCCTCGAGCAGCGGCAGGAACGCCTCCGACGACGTGAGGCTGTGCACCGGCAGGGTCAGGACGTGGTCCGAAACCTCCCAGTCGCCGTCCTCGTCGAGGTAGTCGCCGATGCCGGAGGTGTGCGTGAGGAGGTGCTCGACCGTGACTGCGTCGTCGATGAGCCGAAGATCCTCGCCCAGGATCTCTCGAACCGGCTGGTCGAGCCGCAGCCGTCCCTCCTCCACGAGCCGCATGACCGCCAGTGCGGTGAACGTCTTGCTCCCGCTGGCGACGGCGATCCTCGCCTGCGGCACCATCGGCACGCCGAAGGCGCGATGCATGAGACCCTCGCAGCGCTCGAGGACGCGCTCATCCCCCACGTCGATGGTGATGACCCCGCTGAACGCATTCTTGGCGACGGCGTCGTCGAGGGTGTGTGGATCAACCTGCATGTCTGCCCCCTGGGGAGTGCGGTGTGAGCTTCGATTGTCCGCCAGGTCACGCGCCGCCGGGGGTGATCGAGCCGATCGCCAGGAAGGAGAAGATGATGACGTCCTGGCAGAAGTGGATGAACCAGGCCCAGAACAGCCCCCTCGTCTCCACCATGGACCGGGCCAGCAGCCACCCGAGCGCGAACGCCATGGCCACGCCGACCACCCCGTACGGAATGCCGTAGTGCGCCTCCAAGGCGATCTTCTCGCGGCTCTGTGGCGGATCTGGTCACGTAGTCGATACCAGAAGTGCCGCGCGGACTTCCGGCGTTGAGTCCCACAGAAGGTTTCAGGAGCGGGGGACGGTGACCGACGACGAGCGCACCACGAGGCGGCTGGGGATGACCACCGAGGTGGGGGGAGTGGCGGGGTCCGCCAGGCGGCGGAGAATCGCCTCGCCACAGGCGACCCCGACGTCGAAGCCGCGGTTGTCCACCGTCGTCAGGTCGAGGAAGCGGCTGCGGGCCAGCTGGGAGTTGTCGTAGCCGATCAGCGCGACATCGGCCGGAACCTCGCGGCCCACCTCGCGCAGCGCGGCCCTGGCACCGAGGGCCATGGTGTCGTTGGCCGCGAACACGGCGGTGACGTCGGGGTGGCGCCGCAGCAGCTCGACGGCGCCGGCGTAGCCACCATCCTCGTTGGTCTCGTTGAGCTGGCCGGCGAAGCGCGGCTCCTGCCCGATCGACGTCATGAACGCCGTGTACGCCTCGCACCGCTTGGCGGCCGCGCCGCCCACGCCGGTGACGTGCCCGATGAGCGTATGCCCTAGTGAATGCAGGTGCTGCATGAGCAATCGCACGCCTAGCTCCTGATCGCTGGAGACGCGATCGGCGGCGTCGACGGTGTTGAGCCGCGTGCCCTCGATGACGCTCGGAACGCCCAATGAGGGGAAATCGTGCCCGGGCTCGGCGGCGATCACCAGCGCGTCAACCTGGTCATCGAGGAAGCCGTCGATGGCGTTGACCAGCACGCCACCCACCCGGTATTGCTCACGGATCGCCACGTGGAATCCCTCGGCGCCGAGCGCCGTGCGGAGACCCCGCAGCAGGTCGACGAACCAGGGGTTCTGGAAGTCGTCGATGATGAGGCCTACCGTCTTGGTGCGCTGGCTCGCGAGGTTGGCCGCCGCCCGGCTGCGTCGGTAGCCGAGCTTGTCGATGGCCTCCAGCACGGCGGCCCGCTTCGCGTCGGCCACCAGGTCTGACTCGTTGAGCACCAGGGACACCAACGACTTGGACACGCCGGCCTCGCGGGCGACGTCGTAGATCGTCGGCCGTGTGGGGCGCGGCGTGGGGCTCACGGATGACTCCTTCGGGATGTCCGGCAGTGTAGCCGGAGCCGTATTGACAGAACATTTCAAGCGCATCTACAGTGATGTTACTTGGATCGCTCCAAGCACACCTCAAGGAGGATGAATGACCATCGGTATCGCCGTGATCGGAGCCGGGATGGCGGGGAAATCCCACGCCGCCGCCTACCGCGTGGCCCCGACCCTGTACCAGCCCACTCTCCCCGAGCTGCGCTACGTCTCCATCGGCGACGTCAACGCGGCCGTCGGTGAGGCCACCGCCAAGCGCTACGGCTACGAGCGCAGCGACACCGACTGGCGCGCCATCGCCGAGGATCCCGACATCCAGGTGGTCAGCGTCGTCATCGCCAACAGCCTGCACCTCGAGGTGGTCAAGGGCCTGCTCGAGGCGGGCAAGCACGTCCTGTGCGAGAAGCCGCTGGCCGACACCCTGGAGTCCGCCCGCGAGATGGCGCGCCTGGCCCGCGAGGCGTCGTCGATCGCCCGCATCGGGCTCACGTACGTCCGGCAGCCCGGCATCGCCGCCATCCGGAACTGGATCCAGGACGGAACGCTGGGCAAGGTGCTGCACCTCTCGGCGCGTTACTGGTGTGACTACGCGTGCAACCCGAAGGGGCAGATGAGCTGGCGTTACAGGGGGCCCATGGGCTCAGGCGCGCTCGCCGACGTCGGCAGCCACCTCACCTATCTGGCGGAGTTCCTGTGCGGCGACATGACCGCCGTCTCGGGTGGGGCGTTCACCACCGCCATCACGGAGCGCCCGCTGCCGCTGGGCGCCGTCGTCGGGCACGGCCAGGTCGAGGTCTCGAGCGAGACCGAGCCGGTGGAGAACGACGACTACGCCACGTTCACGGCGAAGTTCGGTGCCACGACGGCGAGCTTGGAGGCCTCCCGCGTGGCCGCCGGATACCCCAACGGCCTGAACTTCGAGGTCTTCTGCGTCAACGGCGCGGCGAGCTTCCATCAGGACACGCCGTCGCAGGTGCGGCTCTACCTGCACGACGATCAGCCGGGCACCAACGGCTACCGGACCGTCAACCTCGGCGCCGACCACCCCTATGTCGCCGGCGGCATGGCCATCGACGTCTCGGGCGTGGGCTTCGGCCAGAACGAGGGCTTCGCCTTCCAGGCCCGCGCCTTCCTCGAAGAGGTGGCAGGGATCCCCGAATCGGAGTCCCTGCCCCGTAACGCCTCGTTCGACGACGGCGTCCACAACATGGAAATCCTGGCCGCCGTCGCTGAGTCGGCAGCCGACAACGGAAAGACGGTGACCCTGTGAAGCTCGGTGTCTACAACGCAGTCCTGCACGATCGCCCCCTGGAGGAGGCGCTGGAGGTGATCGGGGGTCTCGGCCTGACCGGCATCGAGATCAACTCGGGCGGCTTCCTGCCCCCCGTCCACATCCCGGAGATCGAGGAGATCGCCGCCAGCCCCGCGGCCGCGAAGGCGTACCTGGCGCGCTTCGAGGGCACCGGCGTCGAGATCGCCGGCCTCAACTGCAACGGCAACCCGCTGCATCCGAACGCGGAGATCGCCGAGAAGCACGCCGAGGACATCCGCCGCTCCATCCGTGCGGCCGCCGCGCTCGGCCAGACCCGCGTCGTCACCATGTCCGGCCTGCCCGGCGGCGAGCCCGGCACGACGTACCCCAACTGGATCGTCAACGCCTGGAACTCCGCCGCCCTCGACGTCCTCGACTACCAGTGGGAGATCGCCGCGCCGTTCTGGAGCGAGATGGACCGGTTCGCCAAGGACCACGGCGTGAAGGTGGCCCTCGAGCTGCATCCCCAGAACCTCGTGTTCAATGCCCGCGACGTCAAGAAGCTCATCGAGCTGACCGGGGCGACCCACCTCGGCGTCGAGATGGACGCGTCGCACCTGTTCTGGCAGCAGGCCGATCCGATCGCCGTCGTCCGCGAGCTGGGGCCGCTGATCTTCCATGCCGCGGCCAAGGACGTGCGGATCAACCCGAACGCGAGGCTGAACGGGGTCCTCGACAACGGGTTCCGCCGGCTCTCGCCCGACGAGGCGCGCGTCAACCTCGGCGGCGACGAGTGGGCCAACGAGTGGCCGAAGGACTCCTCCTGGGACTTCGTCGCCCTGGGCAAGGGTCACGACACCGCCTACTGGACCGAGTTCATCCGCGCTCTGTACGACGTGGACCCCGACATGTGCCTCAACATCGAGCACGAGGACACAGAGCTCGGCCGAATCGAGGGACTCGAGGTGGCCGCCAAGGTCCTCACCGACGCCTGGGCCGCCCTGGAGCTTGGGGCCTGAGTCAGGGGGACGGCAACCGCAGCTCGAAGACGCAGCCCGGCCCAGCGTTCCTCGCGGTCGCCGTCCCGCCGTGGGCCTCGGCCACGCCCCGCGCGATGGCGAGGCCGAGACCGGCGCCCGCACCGTCTCCGGGGCCGCGGTCCTCACTGCCCCTCCACCCGGGTTCGAAGAGGTGCGGCAGGTGGTCGGCGGGGATGCCACCGCACCCGTCGGCCACCTGGACCGACGCCCACCCGTCGGCCTCGCGCACGGTCACGGCAACTTCGCCCCCTGACGGGGTGTGCCGGATCCCGTTCGCGACGAGGTTGGACACCGCCCGCGACACCTCCCTCGCGTCGGCGCTCACGGGCGCGGACTGCTCGGCCTCTCCGGTCAACCGGACACCGGACCGGTCAGCGACGGGCCTCGCCTGCTCGAGCACCCCCGAGACCAGATCGCGGAGGGAGACGTCCTCCCGGCGCAGCCTCCCGCCCGGACTCTGCAGCCGGGACAGGGCGATCAGGTCGTCGACCATTCCATCCAGACGCATGGCCTCGCCGTGCAGCCGCGCGAGGTACGCCGGCGGATCAGGGGCGACCCCATCCTGGAGGGCCTCGGTCATCGCGGTCATCCCCGCGAGCGGGGTCCGGAGGTCGTGGGACATCCACGACACCAGCTCGCGCCGCCTCAGCTCCACCTGACGGTCGCGCTCGAGCGCCGCCTCGCGCAGGGTGATGGACCGTTCCCGGGCGCCGAGCTGCCGCGACAGCACCAGGCCGACGACCACGGCCATCGGCGCCGCGCCCGCCAGGACGAGCTGGATGGTCGACGCGGCCGAGTCGCTGATTGCCATCGTCTGCACGCTCGCGGCAACGCCGGCCGCCAGCGAGACCACCACCACGATCGGGGCGGCCACTGCCGCCAGCCGGATCGACCGGCGCGCGATCAGCATCACGACGGCGGTGCCGAGCGCCCCCACGGCTGCCGCGACGAGGGCGGAGATCAGGACGGGGTTCATCGCGGCCCCGCCCCGCCCATGCCCGGCTCCCAGCGGTAGCCGACCCCGAACACGGTGACCAGCCGGACGGGGTTTCCGGGGTCTGCCTCGATCTTCTCCCGAAGCCTGCGGACGTGGACGGTCACCGTCGACGCGTCGCCGAACTCCCAGTCCCAGACCTCGCGCATGAGCTCCGCGCGGCCTGCCGCCCGTCCGGGATGCGCCAGGAACCAGGCCAGCAGTTCGAACTCGCGCGACGTCAGGGACAGGGCGCGTCCCCCGAGCAGCGCGCGGTGGGCAGACCGATCCACGACGATGTCGCCGTCCGTGAGCGTCTCGGGGGCCGACGGTCTCGGGACGGATCCGCGTGCGGCCCGGCGCATCAGTGACTGCGCGCGCAGCACGAGTTCACGGGGGCTGAAGGGCTTGCTCACGTAGTCGTCGGCACCGACCTGGAGGCCGAGGATGCGGTCCTCCTCGTCGCCGCGGGCGGTCAGCATGATGATCGGCAGGTCCGCGCGGGCGAGCCGGAGCCGTCGGCACAGCTCCAGGCCGTCCATCCCGGGCAGCATGAGGTCGAGGATCGCGAGCGCGGGGGGTGCCTCGGCGGCCATGGCCAGGGCCGCCTCGCCTGACGTCGTGTGCCTGACGCGCAGCCCGGCCCGCCCCAGGTAGAGCCCGAGCACCTCGGCCACGGTGGGGTCGTCCTCGACCACGAGCACGTCCGTCATGTCGCCATCGTAGGGTGGCCGGACCGGTCGCCGGCCGAGCCGGCACGGGCGTTACATCACCGTAAGGACGAGGTAAGCGCTGCGTCATGGAGTCCCAGGACGCTCGGGAGTTGACTTCGAGGCACCCGGCAACCACGCCGGGGACCGACCGAAAGGTTCTGCCATGAAGACCTTCACCCGCCTCGCCGCAGCCGCCATCGTCGCGAGCGCCGCCGTCGCCGTTCCGCTCACCTCCCACGCCGGGGTGACCGGCCCGGCCTTCTACGTCGACGGCGTGATGTACCGAACCGTCGGCACGCCGACGGACCTCTCGGGGACCGGCGCACCGGCGCACGCCTGGGACACCATCTACAGCTTCGGCTCGGCGCAGCCGAGCGTGGCGACGGCGGCCCCCGGCGACCCCGGTTACAACGGGGGACGCTGGATGGTCCACGCCCTCAGCTTCCCGAACGGGTACGACGCGGTGCTCGCGTCCTCCGACCTCGACCACGACGGGGTGATCGACAGCACCGCAGAGGTTGCCGCGGCGTTGATGGCGGGTGACGCCGTCGACGAGGGTGTGGTGAAGTACTTCGTCTGCCCCGTCATCAAGGTCCCGGCGAGTCGCTGACCTCGACGACCGGGCTCCCACCATTCCGAGGCGTCCCGGCTCCGGCGCAGCGTGGTGAGTGTCGGTTCGCCGACGATGGACCGTCCACGAACCGACACTCACGGAAGACTTCCCGCCCAACGGCGAGGCACGGCGACCGCCTGCCTCTCGTCGCGGGCCGCGGTCAGGCGCGGGTTTCCGCGGGGGGTGGCCAGGCCGCGACGCCGTCGGATCCGCCGCGACATCGCAGTGAAGGCCGTGTCAGCCAGCATTCCGACGATCAGGATGACGATCATGTACGCCATCAACCCGGTGGCGTCACCGAACTCCTGCGCGTAGGACAGCCGGTTGCCCAGGGCGATCGCGCCCGGGATGACCACCAGCAGCTCGCCCGCCATGAGGGATCGCCACGCGAACGCCCAGCCCTGGCTTAGCCCCGCGACATACGACGGCAGCGCCGCCGGGATGATGATGTGCCGGTACAGCGTCCAGCCGTGGGCGCCCAGCACATCACCGAGCTTGTGATACGCCGGTGGGACCTGGTCCACACCGGTCAGCACGCCGTTGGCGATGCTCGGCGCGGCGCCGAGCACGACGACGAACATGATCGCCTGCTCACCCAGCCCCATCAGCAGGATCGCCAGCGGGAACCACACCACCGACGGCATGGTCTGCAGCCCGGTGACCAGCGACCCGATCGCCGAGCGCAACAGCCGCGACCGCGCCGTCGCCAACCCGATCGCCGTACCGATGACCAGGGCCAGCGCAAAACCGATCACCGCCCGGGTGAGGGTGCGCCCCAGCGCCTCCCAGAACGACGGCTCCGAGGCCAGGCGCACGAGCTCGCCGAGGACCGTCAACGGCCCGGGCAGCAGATAGTCGGGCTTCCAGCCCGTCCAGACCACCAGCTGCCACAGCGCCAGGAAGATGCCGGTCGCCAGCAGGATGGGGAGGGCGCGACGCCAGCGCGGGGTCGCGGCCCGCTCGGCCGGTGACTCGACGGCGGCGTCGTCGACCACCTCCAACGGATCCGCGACGTCGTCGGCCTCAGATCTCGAAGTAGTCGGTCTCGTCATGGCGGGCCACCTCCTCTCGCAGGCGCTGGGTGAGATCGGCGGCGAGCGCGACGCACGCGGCCGACTCCATGGCCCTGGGCCGGGGCAGGTGGATCTCCTGCTCGTGGATGATCCGGCCCGGCCGTGACCCCATCAGGATCGTGCGGTCCGACAACCGGACCGCCTCCCGCACGTTGTGGGTCACGAACACGACGCTGAACCCCGCATCGAGCCACACGTCCTCGATGAGGTCGTGCATCTGGTCGCGGGTCATGGCGTCGAGTGCTCCGAGCGGCTCGTCCATGAGAACGACGGCGGCGTCCTGCGCCAGCACCCGGGCAAGCGCCACCCGCTGCCGCATGCCGCCGCTCATCTCGTGGGGCCGCTTGTCGACGTGCCGGCCCAGGCGCACCTTGGCCAGCAGCTGCCGGGCCCGCGTGCGGCGCTCGCTCTTCTCGACCCCCCGCAGCTGCAGCGCGAGCTCGACGTTCCCGGAGGCGGTCAGCCACGGCAGCAGCGTGCTCTCCTGGAACATCAGGGCCACCTTGCCGCCGGCCTCGATGGTGCCTGACGTGGGGGTCTCCAGCCCGGCGGCGAGCGTGAGCATCGTCGACTTGCCGCACCCGGAGCCGCCGACGAGGGCGACGAACTCGCCCGGCGCGACCTCGAGGTCGAGGCCGCCGAGGGCCGTGACCTGCTGCTCGCCCTCACCGAAGGACTTCGTCACGTCCCTCAGCCGGAGGCCGCCCGTCCTGGTCTCCGTCGTCGTCATGACGTCACCTCCGCCGAGCCACGGGCCACCAGCGCCTCGTTGAGGACGTCCAGGGCCCAGAGGCGGGCGAAGTCGTCGTTGGGCTTGTCCGGCAGCAGGCCGACGGCGTCGGCGTGTGCCGCCGCAGTCCGGAGGGAGTCCGCGAGCGGGTCCGCGGTGAACTCGAGCGTCTGCCAGGCGGACTCGAGTGTCGCGGGGTCCATGTCCTGCTCGGTGAGCGCCTTGATCTGGGCCGCGACCGCTGCCCGGGCGGCCGTCGGGTCGTCGTCGATGACGGCCAGCGCATCGAGGTGGGCGTCGAGGACCGCACGCACCAGGTCCGGGCGCTCCTCGACGAACTCCCGGTTGGCGAGGACGTTGGTGGTGACGAACAGGCCATCGGGCCACAGGTCGCGCTCGTCGACCAGCACCGCGCCGCCGGCCTCCACCAGCCGGGCGACGAACGGCTCCGGGACCCAGGCGCCGTCGATCTCCCCGGTGCGGAACGACTGCACCGCCGCGGAGTTCGGCTGCGGGATCACGTGCACGTCCCCGCCGCCGTCGGCGTCGGCCGTGAGGCCCTGGGTCCCGAGCCAGTGGCGCAGAGCGATGTCCTGCGTGTTGCCGAGCTGCGGGCTGGCCAGCCGTGCGCCGCGCAGGTCCTCGGCCGACTCGATGCCCTCGCGGACCACGAGCGCCGCCCCGCCTGAGGTGGAGCCCGCGATCACCCGCGCTGCCTCGCCGCCGGACTGCAGGTACGTCGTGACGGTGGGGTTGGGGCCGATGTAGGCCACGTCGACGGAGCCGGCGAGCACCGCCTGCAGCGCCTCCGGCCCGGCCCGGAACGACTGTGTGGTGACTGTGGCGCCGGCCTCAGCCAGCCGTTCGCCGAACAGGCCGCTGCCGTCGGCGACCAGCGCCGGGGCGTGGGTGACGTTGGCGAAGTAGCCGATGGTGACCTCGTCGTCGGCGGCAGAGGCGTTCGCGCACCCGCTCAACATCCCGCAAAGCGTCATCAGGCCGACGGCGGCTGCCGTCCGCCGCGACAGCCGGGTGCTGCGGTGGGCCATAGGGTCTCCTGGTGAGCGGGTGATGCCGAAACTAGGTGTGCCCACCGCCTGAGTCAACGCGTCGGCCCGCGGTGAGACGGGCCCTGAGCGTGGGGGTGCGCCGCCTTTCGCTGACTGCTGAACACGGGAATATCCCACGCAACGCGGCGTCGCCCCGCCCTCGACGGCGCCGATGTCGGCCCCGCCGTCGGGGCCGGGTACCCTCGACCGAGATGTTTTCCACCCTGAGCGCCCCCGCGCGCGCCCGCCTGCCCCACTTCGCCCCGCGAATCAGCCGCGGAGGTGCGTCGTGGTGAGCCCAGCCGAGGTGTCAGCGCAGGCGGCCCGCCGTCGCACGATCGCCGTCATCAGCCACCCCGACGCGGGCAAGTCCACGCTCACCGAGGCGCTCCTGCTCCACGCCCGGGCGATCGGTCAGGCCGGCGCCGTGCACGGCAAGGCGGGGCGCCAGGGCACGGTGTCCGACTGGATGGACATGGAGAAGGACCGCGGCATCTCCATCAGCTCCTCGGCCCTGCAGTTTCCCTACCGCGACTGCGTGATCAACCTCGTCGACACCCCCGGCCACGCGGACTTCTCGGAGGACACCTACCGCGTCCTCACCGCCGTCGACAGCGCCGTCATGCTCCTCGACGCGGCGAAGGGCATGGAGACCCAGACCATGAAGCTGTTCGAGGTGTGCCGCTCGCGCCGCATCCCGATCATCACAGTCATCAACAAGTGGGACCGCCCCGGCCACGAGGCGCTGGCACTGCTCGACGAGATCGAGAAGCGCACCGGCATGGTGCCCACGCCATGGACGTGGCCGGTGGGTGTCGCGGGGGACTTCCACGGCGTGATCGAGCAGTGGAGCGACGAGTTCGTCCGGTTCACCCGCACCCCCGGCGGCAGCACCAAGGCCATCGAGGAGCGGTTCACCGCCGACGAGGTGGGGGAGCGGGACCGGGCGGACTTCGACGCCGCCCGCGAGGAGCTGGATCTGCTCGCCGCGGACGGCTACGTCCACGACCAGGAGCTGTTCCTGGCGCAGGCCACCACCCCGGTCCTGTTCACCGCCGCCGTGTCCAACTTCGGCGTCGGGCACCTGCTCGACGTGGTGGCCGACATGGCCCCACCTGCCACCGCCCGCCGCGACATCGAGGGCCGGCGCCGCCCCGTCGACGCCCCCTTCAGCGCCCAGGTGTTCAAGGTGCAGGCGGGCATGGACCGTGCCCACCGCGACCGGCTCGCCTTCGCCCGCGTCTGCTCCGGCGTGTTCCACCGCGGGGACGTCATCACCCACGCCGCCACCAGGCGGTCCTTCACCACCAAGTACGTCAGCAGCGTCTTCGGCCGCGACCGTGAGACGGTGGAGGAGGCCTTCCCGGGAGACATCATCGGCCTCGTCAACGCGGGCAGCGTGCGCGCGGGCGACACCCTCTACTCCGACGATCACGTCGACTTCCCACCCATCCCCTCCTTCGCGCCCGAACACTTCCGCGTGGTCCGCGCCGCGGACCCGTCGAAGCACAAGCAGTTCCAGAAGGGCATCGAGCAGCTGGACCAGGAGGGCGTGGTGCAGGTGCTGGACTCGGAGTCGCGGTCGCGGCAGAACCCGATCCTCGCGGCGGTGGGCCCGATGCAGTTCGAGGTGGCCAGCCACCGCATGGAGAACGAGTTCAACGCCCCTGTGCTCTTCGACCAGCTCCCCTACACGCTTGCTCTGCGCACGCGGGCCGACGACGTCCGCAACGTCAACTCGGTGGCCGGGGCCGAGGGCGTGGAGCGTCGCCAGGACGGCGCCCACCTCGCCCTGCTCACAGGGAAGTGGCAGGTGGCCACGTTCCGCCGCCTGCATCCCGACGTGGTGCTCGAGTCGATCAGCACGGACGTCGAGGACGCGCACGCGTCCGGCTAACGGGGGACCGTGCCGTCTTGACCCTGTGGGACGGCCTCGGCGGCCTGGGCGACACCTGAGCACCGCGTGGGACACCCTTGCCCCGGACCACTAAATGTCACGCTGAGTGTCGTACTCGACTCTCAGCCTGACATTTAGCGTGCCAAGCCGGCTCCTCTCAGGGGGTGTGGGGTGGCCATGGCCACCATGTGGGCACGGCGGGCCGGATCCCAGGTGACGTCGACGCCGGTGGCCACGATCTGGGTCAGCGTCCGCGGACCCGTCTCCGGGTACTCGGTGGGGAAGAACCGCTCGGTGTGGAGGTCCTCACCGTCGACGTCCATCCATCGCCGGGCGAACAGCTTCTGCAGCTCCATCACGGCGGGGCCGTCGAAGCGGACGTGGGTGTCGCGCCAATGGGGGTAGTGCTTGCCGCCGTCGATGTATTCCTGGCCCACGTTGATGCCGCCCGTGTAGCCCTTGGTGGCGTCGATGATGACCATCTTGCGGTGGTTGCGGTAGTTGATGAGGCGAAGGTCCGTGACGTCCCAGTGGAAGCGCATGCCGGCCGCCTGCAGGCGCTTGAGCTCGTCCCTCTTGTAGACCAGGTTGCCGGCCCAGTCGTTGAGCATGCGCACCTCGACGCCCGCGGCGAGGCGGTCGAGGAGGATCTCGGTCAGCTCAGCGGTGAGCTGGTCCCGCTCCCAGATGAAGTACTGGATGTTGATGGTGTCCTTGGCCGCCGCCAGGTCCGCCTTGAGGACGTCGAACTTGACCTGGCCGTTGACCAGCACCTCCACGTTGTGGGCGGGCAGGACAGTGGCGCCCTCGGTGCGTTCGATCAGGTGGATCAGCTTGTCGTGGCCCTGGGCCGAAGCGACCGCCAGGGCCTCGGTGTGCACGTCCTTGTAGCGGGCACGGACCCGGTCCAGGGTCGGTTGGGCGGCCTTCGCCAGCGCCGCGACCCGCGGGTCCCGCGCGGCCTTCTTCTTCCAGTTACGGCCGAACATCACATAGAAGAGGACGCCGATGAAGGGGAAGGCCAACAGCACCAGCAGCCAGGCGAGCGTCTCCGTCGGTTCGCGGTCATCTGTGACCACCACGACCGCCACCACGACCCAGTACACGACCAGCACCGCGGTCACGATGAGGCTGAGCGTCGTCCCGTCCCAGGTCATGGCTGTCCGTGGGGGGTGAGGGGGGCCGGCTGGGTCATGTGAACGCCTCCTTGGTTCTGCTCGGGATCCTATGACCGGGGCGTGACGCCGGTGCTCACCCTGAGCGGGTGAAATTCTCGCCGCGAAGTGCGGAAGGGGGCCGGGTGTAGGCTCGATGCACCGAAGATCCTGGGCCCGCGACACCGTCGCGACGGCCCGGCCTCCGGCCCTGCGGAAGTCCTGCGAGGAGGCACGATGAAGCTGAGTGCGTGGCTGCGGAGGGTGCTCGCGGTGCTCGCCGCGGTCCTCATGGCGGTGTTGATCACCGGATGTTCGGGATCAGGGGCAAGCAATGAAGACATGCCCGCGGTCGACCCGGCGCCTGCCGTCGGAGGCGACAGCGGGGCAGTGCCCGAGAAGGACGGCGACGAGGACCTCGGCGGCGACGAGGACCGCATGATCATCCGGTCCAAGACCATGCGCCTCGAGGTGGACAGCACCGCTGATGCGGTGTCCGGCATCCAGGACCTCGCGCGCACCTATGAGGGCACCGTCGTCAACATGCAGGTGGCCACGGACAACGGCGAATGGCTGTACCACTACGACGAACGCGGCAACCTCGTCGGCGACGGCACCGCCCTGCGCGGCTGGGTCACGGTCCGGGTTCCCACCGATTCCTACGAGGACTTCATCGCGGACGTGGCCAAGATCGGGAAGGTCACCTACCAGTCCGAGGCCACCGACGACGTGACCCAGGAACACGTGGACCTGTCCGCCCGCCTGGAGAACATGCGCGCCCAGGAGGTCCGGCTCCGCGAGTTCTTCGAGGCAGCCAAGAACGTCACCGAGATGCTCGCCATCGAGGCCGAACTGGGCCGGGTCCGCGGCGAGATTGAGTCGCTCGACGCGCAGGTCACCTGGTTGGAGCGGCAGGCGGCGATGGCGACGGTGTCGGTCGAGCTCACCGAGCCGCAGGCCGTGGTCAGGCCCGACGGCGGGTCATGGGGCTTCGTCGAGGCCGTCACGAGCGGGATCCGCGGCGCGGCCCAGGTGCTGACGGTGACGCTGACGGTGCTCATCGCCTCGTCGCCGCTGTGGCTGGCCGCGCTCATCCTGTTCTTCCCGGTCCGGGCGTACCTCCGCCGTCGCAGCGGCCGCGGAGCCGCACCCGCACCCCAGCCCGCCGCGACACCCCGGCCCGCCGCGACACCCGACGACGACACCCCATACTCCGCCAAGCCCTCGAGATAGCGAATGACCGCCAGCACCCGGCGGTGGTCGTCGGCGCGGGGTGCTCAACTAGCTGGTCGCGATCTGGGTGGGTAGACCAACCCAGATAGCGACCAGTTCTGTCGGCCTCAGGGTCCGGCACCGGTGCCCACGCCTCAGACGGCGTGTTGGGCGACCCCGTGACCCCCGCGATCCCCGGTTGGGGTCTACCAGGAGCCGGACTTGGGCTGGCGGGACTGTTCGTCCAGGACCTTCTTGTGTGTCTCGCGCTCGTCCAGGAGCCAGCCGGGCGGGTCGGCCAGGAGGGAGCCGATCTCGTCGGCGGTCATCGCGTCGCTGACCCCGGCTCGCGCCAGGCCGGAGCGCGAGATGCCCAGCTTCTGGGCCACCACGTCGCGCGGGAAGGGGCCGTTGCGGCGGAGCTCGACGAGCCAGGCCGGGGGGTTGTCGCGGAGGGCGTCGACCTCGTCGCGGGTGATCGGCGTGGACTGGAACTCCTCGGGCGCCGCGGGCAGGTAGATGCCCAGCTTGGCGGCCGCGGTGACCGGCTTCATGGTTTGGCTCATGCGCGCAGCCTATCCGGGCGCGGCCTCCTGGGCCGGATCACCCGGCTGGACCCACCAGGGGGACGGCGATGAGCCGGGTGGGTGGGACGAGGCCGCGGAAGGTGCCCGTCGCGTCCACGACGGCGAGGCTCGACTCGCCGTGCCGGATGGCCTTCCACGCGGCCTGCTCCTCGTTGAAGCCCGGGTGGATCACGGGCGGGTCGGCGTCCATGAGGTCTGAGGCCCGGGCGTCGGCAGGGGAGGCGAGGAGGCGGGCGATGGGGATCAGCCCGAGCAGCTGGTGGTCCTGGCCCGCGACCACCACCTCGTCCACCGACTCATACGCGCGGAGCGCCAGCCCGGCCCTGATGTCCGCGGCCGTGTCGGTGGCGCGGCAGGTGGGCACGTCCGCGATGACGTACTGCTCGATCGAGCCGGTGAGGAGCAGGGCCTCGGGGGCTGGTGCGGGGGTGGTCTGGGGTTCCATGGTGTCGCCTCCCTGGGACCACGCTAGTGGTCATCACCGTTGGTTCGTCGGGGGGATGGGTGGTTCAGGTGCGTGCAGTGCAAGGCGGAGGAGTGAGGCGATGCGGGGGCATCGTTGATCGACGACAACGATGCAATGTGCGTGCCTGGGCCGGCTAGACCCTTGGCGAACCAACGGTGACGACCACTAGACCCGGGGCGGTCGGCGGCGCGTGGGTTCCTGGGTGTGGGCCGGCACGGTGGGGTAGCCTGCGCGCGTGACCACACCGTCGAACCTCCCCGGGCTGCGCGTCGGGTTCGTGCCCGGGGTCACGGTCACGAAGTGGCGGCGGATCTGGGCCGAGCGGTTCCCGACCGTGGCGTTGGAGCTGGTCGAGGTGCCGGTGGCCGGGCAGCGGCGCGCCGTCGTCGAGGGCGACGTCGACATGTGCTTCGTCCGCCTCCCCGTCGACACCGAGGGCCTACACGCCATCCCCCTCTACGACGAGGCGCCGGTGGCGTGGATGTCGAAGGACTTCCTGCTCGCCGCGCTCGACGAGGTGACGGCCGAGGATCTGGCCGACGTCCGGGTGATCGAGGACGCCGAGCCCGAGAGCATCGAGCTGGCGAGCTACTCGGCGGCCGTGCTGCGGGTGCCGATGTCGATCGCCCGTTCGGGCAGCCGCCGCGACATGGTCTACCTCCCCGTCGTCGACGCACCCCCCACGACGGTGGCACTGGCATGGCGCGCCGACAACGAGCTTGAGTCGATCGAGGAGTTCATCGGGGTGGTGCGCGGCCGGTCAGCGGACAGCTCACGCACGGCACGGGACCGCACCGCGCGCCAGGGCGGCGCAGAGGAGGCCACCAAGCAGCCGGCCAAGGCGAAGCCGGCCCGCCGCGCCCCGCACCCGCCGCGTCCTGCCGCCCGGGGGCGTCGGCCCCGCCGCCGCTGAGCGGTCAGCCACGGGAGCGACGGCGTGGCCTCGTGCGGGTGCCGATGCCCCGGTCAGGCTCGGCGGCGCGGGCCGAGGGTCGCGGCGATCAGCTTCCCCTTGCCCGATGCCGGCATCCGGGCGAACATCCCCCACATGGCGGCGGCGAGGCCGGGGGCGGTGGAGTCGCGCAACATGAAGTCGCGCTGGGCCCTGCCCGGGAGCCTGCCGAACGCGTCGAAGAGCGCCAGGGTGCCGTCGACGTCCAGCCGGAGCAGGGCGCGCAGGCCCATCTCGCGGAAGGCATCGGCCGGGGTGCGCGGGTCGGCGTCGGTGGGGATGCGGCCTGAGGCGAGCTCGCGCGCAAGGGGTTCGGCGCGGGCCAGGGAATGCGCCACCGAGTAGCCGGTGACCAGGTTGCCGGCCCGCCCGGCGGTGCCGAGCGCGATGGTGCCGGGCGGGGCGGGCCAGCCGCGGCCGCGCATCGGGATGCGCACCACCTCGCGCTCACGGGGGTGGTCGACGGCGGACTCCGGAACCCCCCGCGACACCAGCCGACGGCGCAGCCTCGCCTTGAGCTCGGGGATGGGCAGCCCGGGCGCCGCGGCCAGGCAGGTCTCCTCGAGCAGCACCTCGCCGTCGCCCAGCGGGATGGCGTACAGGAAGGTCGGCGTGCCATGGGGGTGCGGGTCCGCGGACCAGTCGGTGCGCCAGTCCATGAGGAACGCCGGCGCCCCCTGCAGCGCCGGTTCGGCGGCGCCGGCGGGCAGCACTATCCCGAACGCGGTCTGGGCCGGGGAGGGGTCGTTGGGGATGATTCCGTCTGGTCTGGCCCCGCGGGCATCGACGACGACGCGGGCCTCGTCGTGCAGGTCCGAGACCCCGTCGTCGGTCAGCCGGGCGCGGCGGATCTCCACCCCGTCGAGCGGCAGGGCGGCCTGGAGGGCGGTGTTGTCGAGGACGAGGTAGTCGCGGGGGAGCGGGTAGGTCCCGTGCACCCGCAGTTCGGGGTGCGGGATGCGGGAGCGGACCACCGACTCCGGCAGCGCGCCCAGTTCATCGCCCCAGATGCCGTAGGTGGGCTTCCAATGGGCGTCGGGGTGGGGGTCGACGGCGAGCACCCGCAGCCCGTGCGCCGCGCACCGCGAGGCGAGGGCCCGCCCGGCGGGGCCGAGCCCGGCCACGGCCACGTCGAAGGAGGGTGCGGTCACGGGTTCAATCGTCGCATGCGTTGATGGTTGTGTTCTCGTCGGTGGCCGGCAAGGCTGGGCGGGAGGCGGTCGCGAAGCCAAGACCTCCACCCCAACCCCCCTTCGGACGATTGGTTTCGCGGCACACCAATATCCGCCCCGGCTCAGGTCAGGGCACCGCCCCCGGCCTGGGCACCGGCGGCCACCGTCGAAACGGCCTCCACCGGGTGCGGCGCGGTGCCATGATCGCCCCATGGGCATCGGGGGATCCTTCCGTGCGGCTTCGCTCCTCGTCGGGGCTGCATTCACACTCGCCATGACACCGTTAGCACCCGCCTCGGCGGCTCCGACGGCGACCTTCGAATGGGGCGACTGCCCCGTCGAGATTCCCGCCGAACACTCTGCGCGCGTTCGATGTGGCGTGTTGACGGTGCCCGAGACGCGAGGAGGGGGGAGTGAACGCATCGTCCAGCTTCCGGTGGCCTACATCTCCAGCCGATCGTCCACCCCCGAGCCTGATCCCCTCGTGTTCCCCACCTCGGGCGGTCCGGGCGCGGGGTCGTTCTCCTCGCTCTGGTACTTCCTCGACTACGCGGACTGGGCGGCCGACCACCGCGACATCGTCGTCGTCGAGCAGCGGGGCGACGCCATGTCCGAGCCCACCCTCGACTGTCCGGAGCTGGACACGGCCAACCGGATCAGCGAGGGTCGACTGGAGGACGACGACGCCTCCTGGCTGGCCGGCATCGCCGAGTGCCACGAACGCCTGACCGCCGAGGGCGTGGACCTCGCCGCGTACATCAGCAGCGAGAGCGCGGCGGACCTGGCCGACCTGCGCACTCTGCTCGGCTACGACGAGTGGAACCTCTACGGGATCTCGTACGGCACCCGCCTCGCGCTCACGACCATGCGCGACCAGCCCGAAGGCCTCCGCGCCGTCATCCTCGACGGCGTCTACCCGCCCAACGCGAACCTGCATCTCGCGCTGGACCAAGGGTTCGCCGGCTCGTTCCGGGCCCTACTGGACGGATGCGCTCAGGACGCCGCGTGCGCCGCCAACTATCCGGACCTCGAGGCCAGCCTCCTGACACTCGTCGACCGCGTGCGGGAGTCCCCCGCGACAGTCTCGGCCAGCTCTCCCGTGGATGGATCGCCGATCTCGGTGACCTTGGACGAGGACGCCGTGATGGACGGACTGTTCGATGCGCTCTACGACGGCAACCTCACCCGCGCGCTCCCGTTCATCATTGATCAGCTGGCACGCGGCAACACCGACGTGGCCCTGCCGCTGGCGCAGAACCAGCTGGACTGGCTCGACAATCTGACCGAAGGGCTGCGCTGGTCGATCGACTGCGCGGAGGAGGTGTCGTTCTATGACAACGCCACCCCGTCGTCGGCTCCCACCGATCCGCTCGCATCGCTGTTCCCGGTCGGAGGGCTGGAGGACGACTGCGCGGCGTGGCCCGTGTCCTCCGTGACCGCCGTCGAGAACGAACTGGTCCGCAGCGACATCCCCACCCTGCTGATGTCCGGCGGCCGTGACCCCGTCACCCCGTCAGTCAACGCCGACCTCGCCGCGCCCGGCCTCCCGCGCTCGTTCTCCTTCACGTTCCCGACCATGGGGCATGGGGTGGTGTGGCAGAACTCGATCGACGATTGTCCAGCGAGTATCGCCGCCACGTTCCTGCAGGAGCCGACCACCGAGCCGGACTCGGGCTGCATCCCGGGCATGGAACCGACCGTCTTCCTCACCTCCGACGACATCCACCCCACCCCGGCCTTCTATCTCGCCAACCGGGACGTGAGGCTGGAGCGTCAGCCGATCGACCTGGCGGTGGTGGCGCTGTGCCTCGCAGTGCTCGTCGGCACGTTGGTCTACGGCGCAGTGACCCTGATCCGACGCCGACGTCAGGCTCCGGCCTGGGCGGTGCCCACCGCCCTCGTGGCCGCGGTGGCGCACCTGGCCTTCGTCGGGGCTCTGTTCCTTGTGGCGTTCAGGACTGAATCGCTCATCCTCGGCTTCGGCGTGCCCCGGTGGGCGCTCCCGTTGTGGGCGCTGCCCCTCGTCGCCGCTCTGGCCACCGTCGTCCTGGTTGTGCTGATCGTCCGCGCCTGGGTGCGGGGCACCGGGGCCCTGGGGCACCGGGTGGCGCTGACGATCGTCGCCGTGGCGTCGACGCTCTGGCTCAGCTGGCTGCTCAGCCGCGGGTTCCTCCTGCTCTAAGGCCCCACGCAGCAGGTTGGGGATTTTCCCACTATCGAATCCCCGATGCTCAGGTAGCGTCGTTCGTTAATAGCCGTTGGTTGGCCCGGGAAGATGGGTCAACGTGACGCGGCGCGGGGGTCCGTCGACGGTCGTCGGCCATGAGCGGTGGGGAGCGAATCATGAGAAGCACAGGACTGGCAGCATTGACCGCGGCGGGGTTGATCGCAGCGCTCGGACTGTTCGGCGGGCTCACCGCGCACGCCGACATCCCCGACGGGTCGGCCGCGAACCACCCGGAGACGTGGGAGAACTACTTCGGGGTGGCGGGGATCGACTGCTACAAGGACCAGCCGGTTGACACCCCCTACACGGTCCCGTCACCCCCGGAGGGGCGCATGTGGTACGCCGTCATCCTGAAGGCCGGGTCGGAGAACTCCACGGATGAGCCCAGCCAGGTCTTCAAGTCCGTGGCCGGTGGCACGATGCTTGAGCACTCCTCTGACAAGGACATTTCTCACGTCATCCTGTGCTCGGTGCCCAAGGCCACCATGTCGCCCAGCCCTTCGCCGTCGGTGAGTGATTCGCCCAAGCCTTCGGTGAAGCCGTCGCCCAAGCCATCGGGGAAGGAGACCCACTCCACGCCGCCCCGTCCCACCCAGAAGCCAGTTGTGGGGTTGCCCAAGACCGGGAACTGACCCGGCGCCGGCGCTCAGCCGCTCGAGGCTGATCGGCTCCTCGGGACCGCGAGCCTGCCTCACGGCAGGCGCGGTGAGCAGTCCCGCCATCCCCGGAGGGACGACCGGGGATGGCGGGCAGCACTTCCCGACCTCGAAGTAGTGCGCGGAGCCATGTCGCCTCCCATGGGGGTCAGTACCAAGAGACCGGCGACCTCATCAAGAATGCAACGCACCCTCACCGCGGGGACCCAGCGAGTTCCACTTCGTTTCTCCGCGCACCGATTCGGGCCAGGTTGCGCCTCGACGCGGCGAGCGCAGTTTGCGGCGCTCAGTCCCCAGCGACGGCCCGCTCGATCGCGGCCACGTCGATCTTCTGCATCGTCATCATGGCCGCGAACGCGCGCTCCGGCACGCCCGGCTCATCCGACTCCATGGCCTCGGTGAGCGCCCGCGGCGTGATCTGCCAGGACATTCCCCAGCGGTCCTTGCACCACCCGCAGGCGCTCTCCTGCCCACCGTTGCCGACGATCGCGTCCCAGTAACGATCGGTCTCGGCCTGGTCGTCGGTGGCGATCTGGAAGGAGAACGCCTCGCTCTGCGGGAAGTTCGGGCCGCCGTTGAGGCCCATGCAGGGGATCCCACAGACGGTGAAGTGGACCGTCAGGACGTCACCCTCCTTGCCGCCGGGGAAGTCGCCCGGGGCGCGATGCACCGCGTCCACCCGGCTGTCCGGAAAAACCGAGGCGTAGAACTCGGCCGCTTCCTGGGCGTCCTTGTCGAACCACAGGCAGATTGTGTTCTTCGGCGTTGCCATGACCATCTCCTTCGATGTGGACAGGCGGCCACGGTAACCCGGCCTGTGGGGTCGCGACAATGGTCAGCGACGATCCCTCGCCCACCGAACTCGAGCCGCCTGGCTGAACTGCGGTTGGTGTTCCTCCACGACGAGCGTCGCGCATCTGGTGGCCTCGAGAGTCGATCTGGAGGGGCGCCACCCGCGCGAGGGGCCCAGTCTCTCGGGCTCAGGTGTCGAGGCCCGCGGCCGTGCCGTCGTCGGGAACCAGGCGCAGGCGCGGGGCGGGTTTGGGTGCTGGCGGGATCGTCGCCCCGTCCCAGGCTCCTGCCAGGCCGACCAGCTCGCCGGTCCGCTCGTTCAGCGCCTCGCGCTTGACTCCCGAGAGTGGGTACGACGGCAGGGGGGCGTCGGCGCCGGGGCCGGCGAGGTCGCCGTAGGGCGTGCCGCCTGAGGTGGTGTCCTGGTAGCTGCCGTGGAAGCCGTCGAGCCACCCGGCCAGCCCCGCCATCGCGGTGCGGAAGCGGATCCAGCGGTGGTTGTCCCACCCCCACGTGGGCACCTCGCCGGGGTGGTCGCCGGCGAAGGCGTTGACCAGCTTCACCGCGCCCAGCCGCCCGCGCTCCGCGAGATCCGTGACCACCTTCGGCGGCATGGACAGGTTCATCCCGCCCTCGGAGTGGTCGTGGTGCACGGTGACGATGCGGTCGCGGTATCCGGGCATCACCAGCTGGGCGCCGTCCACCCACTCGCGCGCCGTGTGCACCATCAGCAGCCCGAACGACACCCACGAGCCCAGGCCCTTCGTGGGGAGCGGGAACCAGGGGCGCTGGAGTCCGGCGGAGTTGCTGGTGGGCAGGTAGCTGTTCTCCGATTGGTCCTCGGACTTGCCCCTCCCCGGGGGGAACCCGCCCAGGTTGAAGGCGAACGTGGGGTGCTTCGGCAGTGGTGAGTCGAAGAAGTGCACGGGAAGGTTGGCGCAGAGCCCGCCGTCGGTGAACCAGACGCTGGAGAACGTCACCGGGCCGGGGGCTGCGTCCGAGTCGGCACGCTGGTTCTCCGGCAGGGTGTAGTCGACGGCCCACAGCCGGACCGCGGAGATCAGCACGGGGAAGCTCAGCGACATGCGCGTGGGCACGATCACGGGCAGCTCGTCCGGCGCGGGCCAGGGGTGGAGGGTCCGCCCCTCGAACTGGCGAGTCTCGCCGCCGGGAGGATGGGCCACCATCCAGTCGACCACGGCCGCGGGGAACAGCTCGCGCATCTCGTCGGCGTCGAAGTAGAACTCCTGCGTGCTCCACGGCATGGCCATGGGCTGGTGGCGGGTGAGGTTCGTCGTCATCACCCGCAACGTCACCCCGCCGCGACGCAGGTCGCCGAACGTCAACGGCTCCGCCCCGGGGGCGCGGCCGGCCAGCGACTGGATCTTCTCGTACAGCCACGGCGTGAGGGGCGTGGCGCCGCCGGCGCCCACCCCCTCCATGCCCGTGCACATGCCGAACCCCTCCTCGGCGACCCGCCCGAACGTCCGCAGCGCGCCCACCAGCATGCCGACCGCGGCCCCGATGAGGAGCAGTAGAAGGCCGCCGACGATGCCCGCCGCCGACGCGATCCCCTCGCCCAGGGCGCTCACCACCACCAGCACCAATCCCAGCAGTGCCCCGACCAGCGCCTCCTTCCAGAACGCGCGCAGGAGGCCGCCCACCAGGGCTCCGGCCTTGCCCTCCTTCTTCGCGGCCACCGACATGAGCAGGCGGAAGAGCGGCGCGGCGGTCGCCGTCGGCTGGAAGAAGGAGGCCAGCTTGGACTGGCCGTCGGGTCCGACGGAGGCCAGCTCGTCGGGCATGGTGTCGAGCCCCTCGAAGCCGCCAGAGTGTCGCCCGAGCTCGGCCGCGGCCGCCGCGGCCGCCGCGATGGCCCCGGCGGAGGCGCCGCCGACGTGGCTGAGCGTGTACGTCTTGGCGAGTTCGGAGACGGCGCGGGGATAGATCACGCCGCTGGTGATGCCGCCCTTCATGACGATGTCGCAGTGCAGCGACGGTGCGGCGAAGGGGCTGGCCGATGTGGTGGTCATGGTGATCTCCTAGGGTCCGAAGAGCTTGGCGTGGTAACTCGCCACCACCTGGCGGCACATGGTGCTGTAGGGGGCGTGGTCGGCGACGAACCGGCTGACCTCGACGAGCCGTCGCTCGTACTGCTTGAGCAGCTCCGGGTCGTCGGGATGCCGCGCGGCGTTGTTGCGGGCCTCCACCACCGACTCCAGGTGCGCGATCAGGTCCAGCAACCGGTCCCGCCGGTTCGCCCGCACCCCGCGACGCTGCAGGGCGCACACGTGGATGGTCTCGGCGCCCTTCGCGCTGCCCCGCCTGGGCCGCACCCAACCGTCGTCGACGGTGCCCGTGCCCCAGACGAACTCGAGGTGCTTCTCGGGGTAGTCGAGGTACGGGTGGAGGAGCAGGCGCTTCTCACCCTTCTCCAGCCCCGGTCCCGTCGCCCGCGTGGCCTCCGAGGCGAGCGGGAACGCGTTCGCCTTGCCGGCCGTGCGGGTCTCCTCCGGGAGGTCCTGTCCGCGGGGGCTGTTGCAGTCGGTGCACGAGGGCAGCAGGTTGGTCCACTCGCTGGCCAGCCAGTAGTAGCCCGGCGGGACGCGCTTCCCGTCGATCATCACCTCGCCCTTGGGGCGGTAGTGCTCGATGGCGACGGGCTGCGTGGCGGCGTAGAACGTCTCGCAGTAGGCGCACTTACCGCCGAACGCGGCCTCCAGCGCGGCGCGGATGTCCGGGTTCTTGTAGGCCTTGTACTTGTCGTACTTGGATTCGCCGTCCCAGGCGGCGTAGAAGTCGAGGGCCTCCTGGCGCTCCTTCGCCGTCTTGTCGTCGGCGAGGCTCGGCGGGGCCGGGGGCCGCGGCACCCGGCGCATCACGAGCTCCCGGGCAGGTATCTGCCCCACAGCTCCGAGAGCTTGGCGGTCATCTCCTTGCTGGTGGGGGCGGCGGCGTCTCCGGACTCGCGGCGCTGCGCGATGTAGTCGGCGGCCGAGGTCAGGAGGAGGCGCTCCCGCTCGGTGGTGCCGAACTGTTCCAGCTCGTCGAGTCGGGCCCGGACGTGCTCGAGGCGCGCGGTCTGCTCGGCGCTGGGGCGCTTGAGGCCCATGAGGCGGTAGTAGCTCTCCCACAGCTCCGCCACCTCCGGGTCGTCGGTGGAACCCAGCCCGAAGTGCTCGGAGGTGAGGAGCTGGTCGATCCGCATCCCGGTGACGGGCGGGAGGTCGGAGATGGAGACGATGTCGCCCTCGCTGTTGCGGCGCATCACCACCACCTCGCCGTCGACGATGCCGCGCAGGCACAGCGGGTCGTGGGTGGTGACGACGAACTGGATACGCGGCATGAGGTTGCGCATCGCGGTGACGATCCGCAGCCGCCAGCGGGGGTGCAGGTGGGCGCCGATCTCGTCGATCAGCACGATCCCCTCCGCCAACGCCGACTGCGTCCACAGCCGCATGGTGGAGCGCAGGATGTCGCAGGCCATCACCACCATCGACTGGTAGCCGTCGCTCAGGGTGACGATGTCGGATCGGGTGCGGCCCTGCCGGAGCAGCACCTGATCGTCGTCGCGGAGCAGCTCGGCGTCCTGGTCGAGGGCGAGCATCTCGTGGATCCCGCTGGCCACGTCGTCGAAGGTGTCGTCGTCGAGGGTGAGCAGCCAGGAGGTGGGGTCGGTGAGGGGGGCGACGGGGTCGAAGAGGTTGTCGACGCGCACCACGCGGTCGTCGCTGTGGGGCGACGGAGAGCGCGGCAGCAACCGGACCGCGCCGTAGCCGAGCATCAGCGCCGCCACGGGCTCGGGGCCGGTGAACTCCTGGTCGCCCTTGGCCCACTCGAGCCGGAGGGGCTCGGTGCGGCCCGAAAGGTAGACCTCGACGAACCCCTTGCGGGCGCCGTCGCGGAGGAACTTGCGGGCGTCGATGCCGAGCGCCCGGCGCTGCTCGCCGCCCATCATGGTCAGCGCGATGGCGTGCAGGACGGAGCTCTTGCCGCAGCCGTTCTCGCCGAGCAGGACGGTCCACGGGCCGCGCTCGCTGGTGGACTTTGCCAGGTCGATCTCGAGGTCGCGGATGGGGCGGAAGTTCTTGATCACCACCCGCTCGATCCATTGGGTGGCCTGGTAGTAGTTGCCGCGGTCCGCGCCGCCCAGGGTGGCGTTGAGGTCGTAGGCGGGGGCGCCCGGCTCCGCGCCCGACATGGGCGGGAGGTCGGGGCCGGAGGGTCGCGGGGGCGGCGGAGGGGGAGCGGCGGCCTCCGGGGGCGCGGACTCGGCGTAGCCGCCGAGCTGCCGGTGGAGGGTGGGGAAGGCGTTGTCGGGGGCCGAGTCGAGGGCGGCGAGGCGGGCCTTGATGAGGAAGTCGCGGTTGAGGGCGAGGATGTCGCAGGTGACCCGGCCGCGCTCTGTGAGGGCGCTGATGGTGCCGTCGGCCTGGTAGCGCAGGTGCTCGTCGGGGTCGTCGACGAGGGGGTCGAGGAGGAGGGGCTCCTCGTCGGGCAGACCGTCGGGACCGGTGGCGCGCGGCCCCGCGACGGGGAACCGCGTGCCGCGGGAGCGGACGCAGTCGGCGCAGGCGGGGTAGAGATTGTCCCACTCGTAGCTGAGCCACCAGTAGGCCTGGAGCGCGACGTCGCCGTCGCTGCCGACCGCCCCCCAGGTGGGGCGGTGGTGGGTGACGACGGCGGAGTCCGGACCCTGCGCCTCGAGCGGGCGCTCGCAATAGGCGCAGGTGCCGTTCGTCATGCCGAGCAACGAATCGAGGATCTCCGCGGTGTGGAGGATGGCGTCGGTCTCGGGCCCGCGGGAGCGCTTCTGGCGCCAGGCGTGCGCGGTTTCCTCGGTGAGCCGCGCCTTGTCAGCGCGGAGGACGTCGGGTTCGGCGGGTCTACGGAGCCACATGGCGTACCCCCTTGTTGCCGCGATTATTGCCGGGTTGGGCCCGGCTGGGAAGGGGTCGAACGGCGAGGGTTCATGCGTCGCGGGGTGGGGGTTCGGTGAGTGTCGGATTCCGGACGACAGACCGTCCAGGATCCGACACCCCATGCGGCCCTCGGCCCTACCCCGTCGCCCTCTGCTCCCTGCTCCCGGGGACGGGGAAGGGAGTTGAGCAAATGGCAAGGGTCGCGAAGTGGGGCACGCTCAGCTTCCGCGGGGAGGTCTCCGCGACCCTTGCCATTTGCTCAACGCACACCCTGCGGCGCAGGGTCCGCGGCGGGCGGGGTCGTGGTTCAATCGGGCATACCTCATCGCGACCCCAAGGAGTGCCATGGCCCGATCCCTGGACGGCCGGGTCGTCGCTGTCGTCGGCTCCACGGGGGTCCTCGGCGCGGAGATCGCCCGGGTGCTCACCGCGCGCGGCGCCACCGTCGTCCGGGCTGGTCGCCACGGCGACGTCGACGTGCGGCTGGACCTGCACGACGCCACCGCCGGAGACGCCCTGGTGGCACACGTGCGCGAGCGACACGGCCGCCTCGACGGGGTGGTGATCGCCGCCGGCGTCGTCACGTTCGGCCCGCTGGCCGACACCGACGACGAGGTGATCGAGGAACTGTTCCTCACCAACGCGATCGGGCCCCTGTGGCTGGCGCGACGCATGATCCCTGCTCTGATCGAGACCCGCGGATTCCTGGTGCACCTCAGCGGGGTGGTGGCCTCGCAGCCCGTAGCGGGCATGGCCGCCTACTCGGCCTCGAAGGCCGCCGTGGCCGCCGGGCTCGCGGCACTGGGTAGAGAGCTGCGACGCTCCGGGGTGCTGGTGTGCGACGCGCAGCCTCCCCACACGGAGACCGGGCTCGCCACCCGCCCGCTGGCGGGACAGGCGCCGCCGATGCCGCGCGGGCTGGAGGCCTCCGCCGTCGCCGAGCGGGTGGTGGCCGCGATCGAGCGCGACGAAGCCAGGGTGCTCGCCGCCGACTTCTCCTGATCCCGCGGAGGGTCGATGGATCGGGGTTAGGTTGGGCACGTGACAGCGTCACGCGCCCGAGCCGAGCACGAGCAGGCCATGCGGCGGCTCCGATCGTCGTACGAGGCGGTCCCGGCCGGGTCGCCGGTGCGCCTTGCCAAGAGCACCTCGAACCTCTTCCGGCCCCGGGCCGCCACCACGTCGCGGGGGCTCGACGTCTCCGGACTGACGGGGGTGCTGGGTGTCGACCCGGTGTCGCGCACGGCAGAGGTCCAGGGCATGTGCTCCTACGAGGATCTGGTCGACGCCACCCTGGCGCATGGGCTGATTCCGCCCGTCGTCCCGCAGCTGCGCACGATCACCCTCGGGGGCGCCGTCAGCGGCCTGGGGATCGAGTCCACCAGCTTCCGCAACGGGCTGCCGCACGAGTCAGTGCTCGAGATGGACATCTTCACCGGCTCGGGCGAGGTGGTCACCACCCGTCCGGGTGAGCAGCTCTTCGACGCGTTCCCGAACTCCTACGGCTCGCTCGGCTACGCCACCCGTCTGCTGATCGAACTGGAGAAGGTGCCCGGCTACGTGGCGCTCCGCCACGTCCGCTTCAGCGACGCGGGGGAGCTGGCGGGCACCGTCGAGGACATCGTCGCCGTTGGCGCCCACGACGGCACCCGGGTGGACGCCATGGACGGGGTGGCGTTCGAGGCGGGGGAGTACTACCTGACGCTCGCCACCTGGACCGACCGACCGGCGGGGCCGCTCACCGACTACACGGGGCAGGACGCCTACTACCTGTCCGTCCGCACCCGGACGACCGACCAGCTGAGCATGGACGACTACCTGTGGCGCTGGGACACCGACTGGTTCTGGTGCTCGGGCGCCTTCGGCCTGCAGCGTCCGGTGATCCGCCGGCTGTGGCCGCGCCGGTGGCGCCGCTCGGACGTCTTCCACCGGCTGGTCGGGCTTGACCAGCGCCTCCGCCTCACCGACCGGCTCGACGCCCTGGCCCGCCGCCCTCGGATGGAGCGGGTGATCCAGGACGTCGAGGTGCCCGTGGATCGGCTCGCCGAGTTCCTCGCCTGGTCCGCCACTCGGACTACCGCGACGTCGTCGAGGATGGCTTCGACGCGGTGAGCTCGATCGGGCTGACGGAACACATCGGGGTCCGCAACTATCCGGCCTACTTCGCGTTCCTCCGCGACCGGCTCCGCCCCGAGGGTCGGCTGCTCAACCACTGCATCACAGTCGGGCACAACCGGCACGCCGACATGGGCCCGTTCCTGGACCGCTACGTCTTCCCCGACGGGGAGATGAGCGGCTCCGGCACCATCATCAAGGACGCGCAGGACGCGGGCCTGGAGGTGATGCACGAGGAGAACTTCCGCCACCACTACGCCCGGACCCTCACCGCCTGGAGCCGCAACCTGGTCGACAACTGGGATCGCTGCGTGGCCGCGGCCGGCGAACCGACGGCGCGCGCGTGGGGGCTGTACATGGCGGGGTCGCGGCTCAACTTCGAACGGAACAACGTCCAGCTGCACCAGGTGCTGGCGGTCCGGACAACGGAGGACGGGTCGAACGGGTTCCCCCTGCGCCCAACCTGGTGAGCTTCAGCTGGTCCACGGCGTGGCCGGGTGACCGGTCCGGCGGCTCACTTCGGCGGCGCGGCCGACGAGGCTCCTCCCTCCACTCCGGCCTTGATGGCCGCCAGCATGCCGTGCATGGACTTCGCCATGGCCGCCGCGCTGACGGACTCAAGAAGGTTCTCCCACCAGCCGAGGTGCTCCTCCAGGATGACGAAGGTCAACTTGGTGCCCGTGCCCTGGGCGTCGAACAGCCAGGTGAAGATCGGGCCCTCGGCCACCTCCTTGGTCCGTCCCGCGAAGCGCACCTTCCCATGCGCCTTGCTGACGATCCGGTCGTCAGGGACGAATTGGGTGAACTCGCGCTCGATCTGCTCCACCAACAAGCCTATGAAGAACCTGCCCGCGATGTGCGCCGTCGTGCCCACACCGTCAGGCGTCATCTCGACGTCCGTGACCTCGAGCTGGGGCCAGCCTGCGAACAGGTGGTGTGGGTCGCGGCAGTACTCGAACACCTGGTGCACCGGGGCGTCGATCAGGATCTCGAAACTGCGGGTGAAATCTGTCATCAGCTCCCTCCTTCTGTCGTGGAGGGCGTTGCCCTCCCATTACACGACCAGCCCGGGCCCGCAGCCGGTCAGGCGCCGGCTGCGCTTTCGACCGCGTCGGCTACCCGTTGCAGGCGGTTGTGCACCAGCCGCTCGGGGCCCTTGCCCTCGAAGCGGTCGATCAGGCGCTCGTACAGCGGCCTGTCGTGCACCTGTACCCGCAGCGTCATCCGGGTGCCTTCGGCCTCCGGCTCGAACTCGTGGGTCAGGGTGTACACGGCGGTGTCGTGGTGGATGCCCTTCCTCGCGCTCAGCGACATCGTCGGGTGCATCGCGATCTCGATGCGACGGTCCGGGATCACCTCGACGTAGTCGAGCCGGTCGTCCTCCTCGAGCACGCCCTGCTTCATCGACAGGTGCGCCGTCGTCCCCACGCCGCCAGGCCTCACGTCAGCTTCCACCACATGCTTCGGGTCTCCCGCGAACAGTTGCCGCGGATCGAGGCAGTAGGCGAACACGGCGCTGGGTGGAGCGTCGATGTGGATCGAGTCTTCGACTCTCGTCATCACGTTAGTCATCATTCTCACCCCCTCTCGCGCTCACGAGTGGGATCTCACTGTCAACGCTACGCCGCCGGACGTGCGCGCGCAGGGTCCCTGCGAACCCTCGAAATGAGCGGCCAATACGCTCCATCTGCGGAGGCTCCGGGTGGGCGAAATCGCAGGTCAGAGAGGTGGACGTGAGTCCTGAGAAGGGGTGGGCGCCCCTGCCCTCAGCTAGGGGGAGTGATGGCGACTACGCGCCCAGATCTGCCCCTAGCGTCAGGGCCCGCCTCTCGTCGCCCACGACCGCGGACGGGGGAAGGAGTTGAGCAAATGGCAAGGGTCGAGAGGTGGGGCACGCTCAGCTCCCGCGGGAGGGTCGCCGCGACCCATGCCATTTGCTCAACGCGACGCTCTGGCCAGCCAGTGAACGCCCGCCGACGTCTAGGGCTTGGGCATGGCGGCGTGGGAGAATCCGGCATGCGGATTGCGCGACGAGGGGTACTGGGGCTGGGCCTGGCCGGACTGGCCGGCTGTGCCGCGGCGCCGTCGATCGTGGAGTCGCCCAGCCCGGCGGAGTCGGTCCCGCCGTCCGCTGCCCCGTCGTCGCCGAGCGCGGCGGCCTCGCCCAGCTCCGAGCCCGCGTCGCCCAGCCCCTCGTCGTCGGGGCCAGCGCCGCTGCCCACCCGCGACGACATCGTCGCCCGCTTCGACGACCGCACGCCTACTCAGTGGGGCCTGGAGGTCGACGGCGTGGTGCTGCGGAGCGAGGCGCAACCCGCCGTCGTCACCCTCGACGCGTGCGGCGGGCGCAACGGCTCGGGCTATGACGCGGCACTCATCGCGGTGCTCCGACTGCTGAAGGTGCCGGCCACGCTCTTCCTCAACCTGCGGTGGATCGACGCGAACCCGGGCATTGCGCGCGAGCTCGCGGACGATCCCCTGTTCGAGTTGGCCAACCACGGCACCGCGCACAAGCCGCTCTCCGTCAGCGGGGCGGAGGCGTACGGGATCCCCGGCACGGCGTCAGTGGGGGAGGTGTTCGACGAGGTGATGGGCGGACACGCCCGGCTGACGGAGCTGACGGGTGTGCCGCCGCTGTGGTTCCGGTCGGGGACGGCCCACGTCGACGACGTGGCGGTGGAGATCGCCGCCGAGCTGGGTCAGCGGGTGGTGAACTTCGACGTCAACGCCGACGCCGGTGCCACCTTCACCCCCGCGCAGGTGAGGCAGTCGATGGCTGCCGCCGGGGCGGGTTCGATCTGCATCGGGCACTTCAACCGGCCGGGCTCGGGAACGGCCGACGGCATGGCCGAGGCGCTGCCGCGCCTGCTCGACGGCGGGCTCACCTTCGCCCGGTTGCGCGACGTCCTCCCGGCCATCGGCTGACGTCACCCGTGTGGCAATGCGGGGACGCGTCTGCTCGGCGGTGAGATGCGGGTGTCGAACTGGGTGCTGGCCAGCCCACGCTCGGAGATCGTGACCAGATCCAGGATCTCCCGGGCGATGTATGCCTGGGCGCCGCGTTCGATCGACCTCGCGGTGAGGATTCCTGCCTGCGTCAGCTCGTCCAGAGCCGAGTTGGCCGCCGGGTAGGAGACGCCGAGGGTGCGGGCAAGCGTCGTCGCGGTGATGACCGGTGCCTCCGGCAGCGAGGCCAGCAAACGGGCGACGGCGGAGTCCGCGCGCGGAGCTGAGCGCAGGCCAATGGCGATGCGATGGGCAGTCAGCCGATCGGTCCACGACTGACGCAGCTCGTCGATCCTGCCCACCAGCACCTTGGACTGTTCCACTGCGACGGAGGCGGCGCCGACGAACGTCCGCAGCCATTCGTTGGCTGCGGCACTGGCTTCCGCGCTGCCCGCGGGGGCGTCGTGGCGGAAGCTCGTCAGGCCGTCGATGTATTGGTCGCTGAGCGTGGCAAGGACGAGGCTGATGGGCAACAGCGCCCGGCTCGTGAGCCCGCGGCGCGCGAGGACGGTGTGGATCAGCGCCCGACCGACACGGCCGTTCCCGTCGGTGAAGGGATGGATCGTCTCGAACTGGGCGTGGATCACCCCGGCCTGGATGAGGGGGGAGTGCGCGGCGCCGTTGAGGTAGTCCACGAGGTCCGCCATCAAGGTCGGCACGCGCTCGGGCGCCGGGGGAATGAAGAGCGCTCCGATCGGGGTCCAACTCGATGTGCCAATCCAGTTCTGGACAGTGCGTAGGCCGTGGTGACGCGGTTCATCGGGTAGGAGTGAGCGCTGGAGTTCGACGATGTCGTCAACGGTGAGGGTGTCCGCGTCCGCGAGGGCGGTGGTGGCCGCGCGGACCACGGTCATGTTGTTGGCGACCAGTGTGGCCTGCTCACTGATGCCCCGGACCTTCTCCGATTGACCCAGTTCCGCGAGGGCCACCTGCTGCGCGGAGGGGGCGATGCCCTCAATCCGCGAGCTGGCGATCGCCTCTGACCGCAGGAGGAATCTCGCGATCCCGGCGAGCCCCTCGACGCCGGGTCCGTTGAGTCCGCGGATGCTCCGTTCGACGACGGCGACGGTTCGGGAAAGCTCGCCGGAGATGGCCAGGCCCACTCCATCGAGCAGGTCCGGCACGTACCGTCGGTAGGCGCCGGACCGCTGTGCGGACTTGGGGACCCCGGAGTCGACGCTGGACTCCCAGCGCGCCTCCTCCCACCCGGCCATCGCTGTTTCCTTTCATAGAGTGGCTATCCATTAAAGGATAGCTGACTAACCTTTAATGCACACGCGGTCCATGCAAGGAAAGATCTCTTCGGGACCGTCCCGCCCACTCCGCATACCCTCTGAGGGGGCCGCGATCACTGGCGGAAATCGTAGGTGATGCTGATCTCCGGGTCGATGCCGGTGATGATGCCGGAGTAGAACATGACCGCCTGCTCGCGCAGGATTTCCTCGTTGTTGGCGATGTACTCCGCTTGCGTGTCCTCGCTGAGGATGCTGTTGATCATCTCCACCGGGTCGTTCTCCGGCGTGATGAAGCTGAGCGCGCCGTTGTTCTCCGCCACCAGCTTGAAGTCCTCGTTGCTGTGGCCGATGAAGATGTACTCGGGGATGGAGATCCGGTACTTCTTCTCCCCGGTGGGGACGATCCGCACGTCGCGCCCGTCGATGCCCAGCTTGGCGTTGAAGGAGTATTGGACGAACGACGCCCGCTCACTCCCCGGGACGTCCACGCCCAGGAAGGTGATCCGCTCGGTCTTCTCGGAGATCCCCTGAATGCCCAGGCTGAGGAGGACCACCTGCTCCTCGCGGGTGATGGACTGGATGACTCGCGTGTCCGTCGATTCGGACTCGCTGCCCAGCGCGAACAGCTTGGGCGCGAGCTGCCCTGCCGTGAAAGCCATGGCGGTCAGCACAAGGGCGACCAGCACCACCACGATCGGAATCACCAGCTTCTTCGCGAGCGCTGCCATGGTCAGGGTCCCCCGTATTCGTCGTTGCGCCCGGCGGGTCCGGGTGCCGGCCAGGTCATGAGCCGACACGTGACGCCTGCGTCGCGCGGGTCGGTGGACACCGCTCGGCGGGTGCCCTGGCTCGACTGAGCTGA
The DNA here is from genome assembly GCA_027492545.1 of Propionibacteriaceae bacterium. Taxonomy (GTDB): domain Bacteria; phylum Actinomycetota; class Actinomycetes; order Propionibacteriales; family Propionibacteriaceae; genus Arachnia. The sequence continues at coordinate 63,387 of JAPUEL010000008.1, read as the reverse complement.
CTCGTCGGAGTCTATCGACGAGCTCGGACATGGGTTGGGGGACTTTCCGGCGGGTCCCCCGGGAACTGGTCGCTCTGAGGGTGGGTAGACCAACCCACAGAGCGACCAGTTCTCGTGGGACTCCCCATCCGCACCGCGATCGAGATCGACATCGGCGGGGCGGGATACGGTCGGGGCATGACATGGGGCGAGACGCTGCGCGATCAGCTGGACTTCTACTGGGCCGTGCACCTGTGGCCGCGACTCGTCGGGCTCACCGACGACGAGTACTGGTGGGAGCCGGCCGACGGAGCCTGGACGCTCCGCGCGGATGCCGACGGCGCCCTGCAGCCGGAGTCGCTGCCGGTGGAGCCGCCGGTCCCGCCGGTGACCTCCATCGCGTGGCGGATCGCGCACGTGGGCCGCGACGTCCTCGGCAAGCGCGCCCGCGCCTTCTTCGGCGACCCGTCGCTCCCCGTCGGCGCCCTCCCCACCGACGACGCCATCATGTTCGACCCGCGCTGGTGGCCCGAGCCCCTCCCCACCACCGCCGACGAGGCCCTCGCCTTCCTCGAGCGGGCCTTCGGTCTCTGGCGGGACGGCGTGGCCGCCCTCGACGACGACGCCCTCCTCCAGCCGCTCGGGCCGAAGGGCGAGCATCACGCCGACCAGTCGATGGCGGCGCTGGTGATGCACATCAACCGCGAGGTGATCGCCCACGGCGCGGAAATCTGCCTGCTTCGGGACCTGTATCGCGCCCAGCGCGATGGCCTGGATCCGGTGGTGGCGGCGGCTCGACGGGGCGACGCGGCGGAGGTGTCCCGGCTGCTCGACGGCGGGGCGGAGGTGTCGCCGTCGTTGGTCACCGAGACGGCGGGGCTCAGGCACTGGGAGGTGGTGCGGGCGCTGGTTGAGCATGGCGCCGCCGTCGAGGCCGGGAATCCGAGCCCCCTGCACTACGCGGCGGCGGCCGGCGAGCTGGACGTCGTCACGCTCCTCCTGGCCCACGGCGCCGATCCGGAGCTGGCCGACGCGCAGTTCGGCATGACGCCCGAGGTGTGGGCGGACCACTTCGGCCACGCCGCGGTGGCGGCCTTCCTCCGTGGGCCGCTGCGGTAGGGGCGACAGCACGCCCGTCGGTTCGCGAGCACGTCAGGTGCGCATCCAGGCATCTACGGGTGCAGACACGCCGTGTGAACTACTGTCGAGTGCAGGAGAGCCCGCCCAGCGGCGGACCGGGGGCGGCGATCTCTCACACGGGGGTGGAGAGAATGAGAAGCGCGCGCATGTCGTGCTTGGTGGTGGCGTTGTTGGCGTTGGGTGCGGGCGGGTGCGCACCTGACACACGTCCCACTGGGGAGCAGGCCGGCTCGGAGGGATCGAGCGCTTCGGTTCGTCCCCCATCGGCCGCGGGTGGCTCGGAGGGCATCGCCGCGTCGCCGTCGCAGTCAGCAGCTCCGCCGGCCACCGAGCCCGTCGTGTCGAGCGAACCCACGCAGATTCCGGTGACGTTCTCAGCCGTCGTCGACGGCGACACCGTCGAGACAAGCCAGGGCACCGTCCGTCTCATCGGCATTGACTCCCCTGAACGGGGTGAGTGCGGTCACGACGAGGCATCGATGGCGATCGGACGTGTCGTGTCTGTGGGTGCTGTGGTGACGCTCGAGCTGCCGGAGGGGCAGAACGACCGCGACTCGTACGGGCGCCTCCTCCGCTACGTCATCACCGAGAGTGGCGTCGACCTGGGCCAGATGCAGGTGGAGGCCGGCAACGCGATCGCCCGGTACGACTCGACGGACGGCTACCCCGCGCACCCCCGCCAGGCGGCCTACCACGCCGCGCAGCTCGCCTCGGCGGGTCCGGATGGCTCGGTGATCACCGTCGTCTGTCGCGAGGAGCCTCAGGAGAGCGTCGCGCCACTCGCGGCGCCGGTGACGCCCGTGGTGACGGAGGAACCGTGGTGGGAGCAGTACGGGTCGTGCAGCAGGTTGAAGAAGAACACCGTCGGGCATCCGACGGGACCGTTCAGCGTGGACGACCCGGCTGAGGTGGACATCTACAACTGGTTCCAGTTCGGCACGGGCTACAGGGGCGACGGCGACGGGGACGGCCTCGCCTGCGAATAGATCGGTGACGGACCTGCGCGATCAGCCGGGCAGCTCTGCCGAGCCGTTCGGCACCTCACATGCGGTGCGCCATCCCCCGGCAGGGCAGGCTGCCACCGATTTTCGGGCAGACCCGCCACCGTTTTTCGAGCGGCAGGTGCGCGGCGTCCCTGTGACCACCTCAGACGGCGCTCAGCGGGAGACGCCCCGACCGGGGATGTGAAGTCCCTGGCGGACGATGATCCTTCTGACGTCCTCAAGTTAGCTATAGGCCTCGTCCCCACCGACGATGCTGGTCGCTCGGTGGTGGCACCAGTGACACGCAACGTGTCGGGGGTGACAATCGGCGAGATTGATGGGGAAGGTCGGCGAGCAGAGTGACGAAAATCGGCAAGTAGTCGCGCTGGTAGCGGTCGATCTGGTTGAACGCCTCCCGGATGTCCACCCCGCGACGCTTCAACTCCACATGCACCAGAAAGTACGGAAAGGAAGCCTTGTTACCAGGCTCGCGCTCGACCGTGCCAAACCGGGTGGACGTGAAGCGGGCGGGATCCATGTCGCGAGAGTACCAAGCGATACGCCGATGAACTTGGAGTGCCGCCCTGAAGTTCCAAGTTTCATCCCCGAAAACTTGGAATCTTGCCGGTCGGGTGCAAGCGGAGTTGGAGCGTCGATGGCACTATCCAAGTTATAGGCACCGTTGCTTGCAGGGCCACCTAAGCACGCACCCCGTACTGCTCTGCGAGCAGCGAAGCGTCGAGGGTGACGGCCTGGGTGGACGCCTCGGTGGCGACGACGGGGTAGCCCTCCACGTTCAGCAACTTCGACACCTGGCTCATCACCATCGAAACCCTGTTCGCCGGAACGCCCAGCAGCGACGCTGCACGGGTGGCGCTGAGTCGGCGGTCCGCCGTCGCGGCGAGCGCGTCCACGAGGGCGGCGACGGCGTCGTCGGTCACGGCAACGCGGCCGACCAGCTTCTTCTGGGAGCGGTAGGTGGACGAGTCGACGAGCGCCCGTCCCGCCCCGCCGGCGACGGAGGGTTCAGGCACGGCGGAGAACAGGTCCGGTTCGAAGCCGCTGCGCGGTGCCACAGCCGACGGGGTCGGGCGACGCAGTGTGAGCTGAGTTACCCCGAGTTCCCGAGGCCGAGGAAGCGGTCGAGGAAGGCGGCCAGCCGCGACAGCACCCTTGCCTTCTTCTCGCCGTGGCCGTTGGCCGCGGCGAAGCGGGAGACGGGTGGGAGGATTTTCGTCACGGCGGTGCCGGTGGTCTGGAGGGCTCCGTCGGTGAACGCGTGCTGCAGGAAGCGTCTGGTCTCCTCGGGTTTGAGGTGCTCGTCGTCGATGATGGTCTGCAGCTCGGCCTCGCGGCGTTGGGTGATGTAGGCCTGCCATTCGGCGTCGAGTTGCCCGTGGGCGGAGACGGAGTCGACGAACGCCTCGATGAGGTCCTTCTTGCTGCGCAGCGACGGGGAGGCGTCGACGGCACGGGTGATGGTGGCGCGCAGTTCCTGGTCGTCGCCGTCGCCTCGTTCCTGGCGGTACTTCTCGACGAGCATGAGGATGTAGTCGACGTTGATCTCGACCTGCTTGACCAGCTCGATCTCGAAGACCACGTCGCCGTTGATGGTCTCTTTCTCTGCGTCGGTGTCCTTGCGGAATTCGGCGTAGAAGTCGAGGTAGAGGCTGCGGTAGTCCTGGCTCTGGCGGTCGGTGAGGATCTCGTGGCCGGTGAAGTCGTCGAACGAGGTGAGGATGTTGGTCAGTCGGAGGATGGTGCCGAACAGGGCGATGAACGCCTTCTGCTCGGTCTCGCCCAGGATCTGCTGTCCGAGGGGGAACCGGTCCAACAGTTCGGTGACCTTCTCGGTGTACTCGTCGTAGTACTCGCGGTAGGGCTTGAGGAGGACCACGCCTCGGGCGTCGCGGTTGCCGAACAGGGCGATGGCGTCGTTGGTCTGCTCCTCGAGGTCGCGGAAGGTGACGATGTTGCCGTAGGTCTTGACCGAGTTGAGGATGCGGTTGGTGCGCGAGTAGGCCTGGATGAGGCCGTGGGCGCGCAGGTTCTTGTCCACGAACAGCGTGTTGAGGGTGGTGGCGTCGAAGCCGGTGAGGAACATGTTGACCACGATCACCAGGTCGATCTCGCGGTTCTTCAACCGCTGTGAGAGGTCCTTGTAGTAGTTCTCGAACTTCTGCGCTGAGGTGTCGAAGCTGGTGCCGAACAGGTCGTTGTAGTCCTGGATGGCGTCTTCCAGGAAGTCCCGGGCCGAGGCGTCGAGCTGGTAGGTGTCGAAGCCCTCCTCGTCGAGCACCCCATCGACGACGGCCTCGTTTGCCGCGTAGGAGTAGATCAACCCGACCTTGAGCCGCTTGTCCGGGGTCAGGTCCTGCTGCTGGATGGCGAACTGGTTGTAGTACATCCGCGCCGCCTCGATCGACGCGGTCGCGAACAGGGCGTTGAACCCGCGGACCCGCTTCTCGCCGAGCGTGTAGGCCTGGGAGCGTTTCGTCTTCTGGTCGAAGTGCTCCAGCGTGTAGCCGACGATCTTCGCGACTCGTTCGGGGGCCAGGAGGGCGCGTTCGGTGTCGATCGCGGAGACCTGCTTGTCGGCCACCTGGCCCACCTGGATGGTGTTGACGTAGTTGATCCGGAACGGCAGCACGTTCTTGTCGGTGATCGCGTCGACGATCGTGTAGGTGTGCAGCTTGTCGCCGAACGCCTGCTCGGTGGTCTTCAGCTGCGGATTTCCTGCGGTGCCGGAGTTGGCGGCGAAGATCGGGGTGCCGGTGAACCCGAACAGGTGGTAGCGCTTGAACGCGCGGGTGATGGCGGTGTGCATGTCGCCGAACTGGGAGCGGTGGCACTCGTCGAAGATGATCACCACATGCCCGGTGTAGACCTCGTGGCCCCTGTTCGCGGCGATGAACATGGCCAGCTTCTGGATGGTGGTGATGATGATCCGCGCCGTCGGGTCCTCCAGCTGCTTCTTCAGCACGGCGGTGGAGGTGTTGGAGTTCGCAGCACCCTTCTGGAACCGGTCGTACTCGCGCATGGTCTGGTAGTCCAGATCCTTGCGGTCGACGACGAACAGCACCTTCTCCACCCCCGGCATCCGGGTGGCCAGCTGCGCGGCCTTGAAGCTGGTCAGCGTCTTGCCCGACCCGGTGGTGTGCCACACGTACCCGCCGGCGTCGAGGGTGCCGAGCTGCTTGTAGTTGGTGGCGATCTGGATCTTGCTCAGGATCTTCTCGGTGGCGACGATCTGGTAGGGCCGCATCACCAGCAACAGCCGATCCGAGGTGAGCACGCAGTAGCGGGTCAGAATGTTGAGTAGCGTGTGGCGGGCGAAGAACGTCTTGGCGAAGGCGGGCAGGTCCTGGATCGGACGGTTGTTCGCGTCGGCCCACCAGGAGGTGAACTCGAACGAGTTCGACGTCTTCTTCGTCCGCTTCGACCCCGACGCCTCCTTGATGTGCTGACTTCGGGTGGTGTTGGAGTAGTACTTCGTCAGGGTGCCGTTGGAGATGACGAACAGCTGCACGTACTCGAACAGCCCCGTGCCGGCCCAGAACGAGTCGCGCTGGTAACGGTCGATCTGGTTGAACGCCTCCCGGATGTCCACTCCGCGACGCTTCAACTCCACGTGCACGAGCGGCAGCCCGTTGACCAGGACCGTCACGTCGTAGCGCGTCGCATGCGTCCCGCCGCCGTCACCGACGCCGGTCTCGTACTGGTTGAGCACCTGGAGCTTGTTGTTGTGGATGTGCTCCTTGTCGATCAGGCGCACGTTCTTGGTGGAGCCGTCATCGCGGCGCAGCAGCTTGACGTGGTCCTCCTGGATGTTGACGGTCTTGTCCACGATGCCCGCGTTGGCGCTGGCTACCTGCTGGGTGAAGAACTGCTCCCACTCCGCGTCCGAGAACGTGAGCTGGTTCAGCGCCTCCAGTTGGCGGCGCAGGTTCGCGACGAGGTCGGCTTCGCTGTGCACGTGGAGGCGCTCGTAGGCTTGCGACTCCAGGATGGCGATGAACTCTCGCTCCAGCTCGGCCTCTGATTGGTACCCGGCAGGCGACGACGCCTCGGCAGGGTACTCGGCCACCACCGTGCTCTCCGCACTAATCGCGATCGACTCGAAGTGTGATGGCGCCGCTCCCCAGGCGGGCTGGGTCGGGTCACCCATTCAGAGGCCCAATGCGTCGAGAAAGGCGTCTGCTTCTTCGTCGCTGAGATCTGGAATGCCACCGAACCGAGGTCCCGGTGCGCTGGCCAGGATCTGTTCCAAGGGCACCACTTGAAGTACTCCATCAACGATCGTGAGAGCCGCAGTGCTCTCACAGGATCGTGACTCCGAATCCTCAGTCATGCAACTGCACCGCCTTCATCATGCTGATCGTCATGCTAATCCTTTGGTATGACGGTGGAATGACGCACTGGCGCCTCGTGGCGACGACGGTGCCGGGACACTCGAATATGACTGACAAGCGGTCCGATCGGGCAGCGGGGGTTGCGAGGTCAGATGGCGAGGCCACGGTTCTCCCAGTCGGCGTAGTTGCCGCCCTCCCACACCCACTCGATCCGGCCGTTGCAGGAGCGGCCAAGGGCGACGGCGCCAGCGGTCGACGGCGACGTGAACGGCACGTCGCGGGTCAGGCGCCCTCCCTTGCCCTCGACGACGATGGACCCGTCTGCCACCAGCTTCTGGTGCTGCGCGCGGTACGAGGCGTAGGCCCGCTGCGTGCTCTGCGCCTTCCCGGTGCCCGACCAGGAACCCACCACGAGGGAGCCGGCGAGAATCGTGAACTCATCACCGAACAACTGCGCCCTCGCCTGAACACCCAAGTGGGGCCGAGTCAGAGTGAAGACTGGGGAGTCCGTGGAGGGTGTGGGCTCCACCTGGGGTGCGGTACGGGTGCGAATCACGCTCACGCCCAGGACCGGCAAGATGATCTGCAGGTGGCTGAGGAAGGACTCCATGTCTGAGGCCTGCGCCTCGGACAGCTTTCGTCCTTGGGGTGTGTTGTCGTTGCGGAGCGTCACGCGGGAGGCCTGCTTCGCCAGGTCGACCAGCCGCGCCTCTAGGTAGCCCCAGTGACCCTCGTTGAAGCCGTCGTCCTTCGCGGTGATCAGAACAACCCGGTCCCAGAACTCCTTCTTGGCCTGATGATCCCTGAAACGGTTGCGGAAGTTCTCTGTGCGTCCGATGTAGCAGTTCACACCTCCGACGGCGTCATCGTCGTCACCCAGCAACAGGTAGGCGCCGTTGCGTTGCGCCTCGTCACGCTTGAGGATGTCGGCAAGATCGGCGCGCGGACCTGAGAGCACGTGCCCCGTCCAGCCGGCAATCTCAGCCGTCGTGATCCCACCGGGTACTCCCTCGACGAGGAACAGCTCGATGTGCTTGCCGTTCATTGCTTCTCCTCGAACGTCAGCAGCTTGTCGCGGTAGTACTCATACTGCCGACGGCGGGCCGCCAGTTCAGCAGGCAGGTCAACGACGCTGAGGCCCGATATGAGCCGATGGAAGGCATCCAGTGCCTTGGCGAGATAGTTCTGTTCTTCGATCGGCGGAAGTGGTACGCGCACTCGTCCCAGACGGGCCTTCGACACGTTGAACCGGGTCACGCCGCTCGCAGTGTGCACCAGTTGGCTGCGCAGGGCTCTGGAACGAAACAGGTGCTTCGCGAAGTCAGGTGCGAGAGTGATGGCTGCATGGGGACGTACGCCGACGCAGAAGCTGTTGAGGTACAGCGGTTCGAGTACCGGCTCAACGATCACGGAACTCATCGCCACTTCCGCGAGACTCTCTGAAGAACCGGTCAGCAATATGTCGCCCTGACGCAGGCGACGTTGCCGCTCGTCGGGACCAACCCGAACGAAGTCGTCTCGGCCCAAGTCCGTCGCAGGGTTGGAGAAGACGTTCGTGTACGACACGAAACGGGCCGAGCCTCCGGAGAAGTCAGCCTTCGACTTGCCTGTGAGGCCACCGAAGATGGTCCCCAGGTCACTCATCGTGACCCACCGGACTCTCTCTCTCTCTCTGCGAACGTCAGGAGGGAATCGCGGTAGAACGCGTATTGCTGGCGTCGTGCCTCCAACTCAGCTACCAACTGCGCCTCCAGTTCCACTTCCAGCTTCGTGAGCTGATCCAGGATGCGGACGATCTCGCGCTGCACGACGAGCGGTGGAACAGGAATCCTGAAGGCGAGGAGCTTGCCCGAGTCGATGGATGCCACTGATCCGCCGGTCTTCCGAGCGGTCCGGAGGATCGCCTGCCCATTGGCCCTCAGGACGTGCGCGAGATAATCCGCGAGCACTCGGTCGTCTGGGACCACAGCCTTCATGTCCTGATTCAAGGCCACCGGAACCGTGGTCAACGCAGTCGGAAACGTGTGATCGAGGATGCTGGAACGGACGACCATGACGATCGCCGGGCTCGGGACCAGTTTCGTGGCGGATGCGCGAACTGCAGCCTCTGTGATGTGGTCCTGAGCAGAACTGACGATCGGTCGACCCATGTCCTTGGGGGAGACCCACGGGATGGTGCCGTCCTTCCAGAACTCGGGACGGCTCTTCGACGGGGTGCCTCCGCCACACCACGTGCCGAGTGATCCGAGTGGAATGAACGGCACCCCTTCCGGACACTGCTCATGGATGACGGCGTCGAACGAACTCATTTGGCCTTCCCATCCAGTTCGCGCCGCGCGCGCCTCAGAGTCGCTAGGTAGGTCTCCTCCACGTCAGAAGGGACCTCATCGAGTCCGGCCCGGTACTTCTCATACTCGCCGGCCGCTCGGCCCACCGCCGCGGCATGGCTGACGGACCCGGCGCCAGGCAGTGGCTCTGCCCCCATGGCGACGATCAGCCGGTCAAGGTGCTGCAGCCAGTCCTTCATGTAGGTGGGCTCATGGGACTGGGCGCGGAACTCTGCCGCGTCGAAGTAGGCCGACACCAACGTGTTCAGCCGCTTGAGCTCCGGCTCAGTCAGATAGTTCTTGGCGACCGCGATGTCGCTCTTGCGAACGCGCTGGCCGGAGAAGCTCGTCAATCCCATGTTCGGCTGCGTGGCGTCCGCCCTGTCGGCGATGACCTCAGCCGCAGTATGACCGTGGGCAGCGAAGTGGAGCTTGTTCTGCACCACGGCGAAGAACTGAGATGTCTCCGTTGCCTTGGGGTGGTAGTCGACGCTGGTGGCGTAGAGGTCGAGGAGCTGGCGGTAGAGGACCTTCTCGCTGCTTCTGATGTCGCGAATGCGGTCGAGCAACTCGCGCCAGTAGCGGCCCCCACCCAGTTCCTTGAGGGCCTCGTCGTTCATGACGAACCCCTTGACCAGATACTCACGCAACCGCTCGGTGGCCCAGATGCGGAAGCGGGTGGCGAGGGTGGACTTCACGCGGTAGCCCACGGAGATGATCAGATCCAGGTTGTAGTGCGGGATGGACCTGGCAACCTCACGCGTGCCCTCCATTCGAACCTGTCGGATATCCCGACAGGTTGCCGCCTGATCGAGCTCGCCTTCGTCGTAGATGTTGTGGATGTGCTCGACGATGTTGGTGCGGGAGGTCTGGAAGAGTTCGGCGAGCTGCTGCTGTGTCAGCCATACGGTGTCGTTCTCGAGCCGGACTTCCAGCGCGGTGCTGCCGTCATCCCTGTTGTAGAGGATGACCTCGCCCGCTGGCTCGCTCACCACGACCCCTCCAGGTCCGCGACGATCTCGTCGATCGCCGTGCGCAGCTCCTGCTGGCGGGCGACGATGCGGGCGATCTCGGCGTTGAGGACGGTGATGTCGATCTCCTTGCGGGTGTCTTCCTGCTCGACATAGGAGGACACTGCGATGTTGTAGTCGTTGGCGGCGATGTCATCGGCGGTGACGAGCTTGGCGTAGTGGGCCTCGTCGGCGCGGGTGGTGAAAGCGTCGAGGATGCGGCGCTGGTGGGGGTCGGTGAGCTTGTTCTTGTTCCCGGCGCGGGTGAACTCGGTGGAGGCGTCGATGAACAGCACCTGGTTATCGGTCTTGGACTTCTTTAGCACGATGATGCAGGTGGCGATGGTGGTGCCGAAGAACAGGTCCGGCGGGAGCTGGATGACGGCGTCGATGTAGTTGTTGTCGATGAGGTACTGGCGGATCTTGCGTTCCGCGCCGCCGCGGTAGAGGACGCCGGGGAACTCGACGATGGCGGCGGTGCCGTTGACGGCCAGCCAGCTGAGGATGTGCATGGTGAAGGCGAGGTCGGCCTTCGACTTCGGTGCCAGGACCCCGGCGGGGGAGAAGCGGGGGTCGTTGATGAGCAGCGGGTTGGCGTCGCCGTCCCACTTGATGGAGTAGGGCGGGTTGGACACGATCGCCTCGAACGGCTCGTCGTCCCAGTGGGCTGGGTCGGTGAGGGTGTCGCCGTGCGCGAGGTCGAACTTCTCGTAGTTGATGTCGTGGAGGAACATGTTGATCCGCGCCAGGTTGTAGGTGGTCAGGTTGATCTCCTGGCCGTAGAACCCGTTGTGGACGCTGTCCTTGCCGAGGACCTTGGCGAACTTCAGCAGCAGCGACCCGGACCCGGCGGCGGGGTCGTAGACCTTGTTGACCGAAGTCTTGCCCACCACGGTGATGCGGGCGAGGAGTTCGGAGACCTCCTGGGGGGTGTAGAACTCGCCTCCGGATTTGCCTGCGCTGGAGGCGTACATGGTCATCAGGTATTCGTAGGCGTCGCCGAAGAGGTCGATGGTGTTGTCCTCGAAGTTGCCCAGGGGCAGGTCGCCGATGGCGTCGAGCAGCTTGACCAGCTTCTCGTTGCGGCGGGCGACGGTGGGGCCGAGCTTGGAGGAGTTGACGTCGAGGTCGTCGAGGAGGCCCTTGAGGTCGTTCTCGCTGGGGGTGCCGAGGGCGGAGCCTTCGATGTTCTTGAACACGCGTTCCAGGGTTTCGTTGAGGTTGGCGTCGGTCTTGGCGTGGAAGCGGACGTTGACGAACAGCTCGGAGGGGAGGATGTAGAAGCCCTTCTCGGCGACGGTGACGTCGCGGCCGAACTCGGCCTCGGTGTCGCTGAGTTGGGTGTAGTCGAAGCCTGCGACGCCGGCGTCGCGCTCGAATGCGTTGATGTAGGCGGTGAGGTTCTCGGAGATGAAGCGGTAGAAGAGCATGCCCAGCACGTAGGTCTTGAAGTCCCAGCCGTCGACGCTGCCGCGCAGATCGTTGGCGATGCGCCAGATCGTCTTGTGCAGCTCAGCGCGCTGGGCTTCCTTCGTGGTGGGTGCCATGAGGCGTCGTCTCCCGTGGTCGTCGTCGGTGGGTGGGACTCACGATATCGGTGGGGACAGACAGGGCGATCGCTCGCTGGGACATAAACGAAGCGTGGCGCCGGTTCCCGGCTGACGCTCTAGTTAGGGCACTCGTTAATGCCGATGACGGTAAGTTGTTCTGGGGCGTGGGGACCTATCTTGTCCTGGCCGCGCGGTGCTAGATGGTGTGCACTAATTCGGGCTTGCTGCCCGATGGTGGTAGTACGCGTACAAAATGTGACCGCCCGCAATCTGTCACGGGACAGCGGATGGCCGCAGGCGCACGGGTACTATCTCCCTGCGGTGGACTGCCGCCACCGCTACACGAGGATGGTTGAGTCAGTGTTCGTCGCTGCGCACATGTACAGCGAGGTGAAGAGTCCGCGGACCTGGTCCCGGTTCCAGACGTACCCCCGCTGGAACTCGGGCAGAGCGATCCCGCCGTCATCGATGTGATCCAGAATGGTGCTTACCCTCACCGCGTCCCCCGTAGCAGTCGATCTCCTCTCACCCTAGCCTCGATATTTCATGACGGCCCTGTGTGGGGCTGGTCGGCGCTGGTGGCGTCGAGGTTGTTCTGATTCTTGCAGGTGGGTGCGACAAGACCCCGCGTGACGCTGCGGTGCGGGTTTCCAGGCCGGGAGCTGCAAGATTCAGAGGGACATGTGGAGGTCTGAGGGTCAGGTGGCGGGTGCCGGGAGGTTTCGGAGTCGGGTGATGCTGTCGATGATCAGCTCGGCCCAGCGGGATCGGTCGCTGAAGTGGACGACGGTGCGGCGGGCTCTTCTGGCGAGGGTCGCGGGGATGGTGTAGAGCCGGTAGCGGAGCCGTTTCGGTTCCCAACGGCGGGCTTCATGACCGGCCAGGGCCAGCATCGCGCTCCAGGCCTGCAACTCGGAGGCCAGGGCGACGATCTGGCACCAGATCCGATTCTGGTCGAACCCGTGCAACGGGAGGTTGGCCAGGCCGGTGTCTTTCGCGATCCGGATCCGGTCTTCGCAGCGGGCGCGTCGACGATGCCTGAGCTCCAGCTGCTGGAGGGTGCCGAGGGTGGTGTTGGTGGCGAAGGCGGTGAGTCGGTAGCCGTCGACGTCGTCGAACCGCAGCTGAGCGCCGGGGTGGGGCCGTTCGCGGCGGACGATCACCCGCATCCCGGCAGGCCAGCCGTCGAGATCCAGCAGTCCGGTGAAGTCAGCAAGATCGGCCCCCTCGCGAGCCTCGCCATCGCTGTTGAGGGCCGGCACCCAAACCCACTCCGGGACCAGGTGGTAGAGGTCGGGGGTGTCCATGGGGAGGGTGAAACCGACCGAGTACGCCACCCTGCGCCCGGTCAGCCATTTGGTGAACTCCTTCGTGCCGCCGGCCCCGTCCGCGCGGATCAGCACGCGGCGTCCGGGGCGAGGGTCGCGGTCGGGGAGCTGCGCGAGAGCTTGTTTGGTGACGGTGATGTGATCGGTGGCGGTGTTCGAGCCGGCGTTCCCGGGGCGTAGGTGGACCTCCAGGGCTTCACCGGTGCCCTCAGGTCCGTGGTCGGCGAACGCCATCAGCGGGTGGAACCCGAAGCCTCGTTTGAACGTCGCAGCCGCGCGCTGCTTCTCCGAGTGGGCGGTGATCAGCGACGCGTCGAGATCGATCACCACCGGATCCTCGGCAGTCGACTCGTGGTCGGGGGCATGCTCACCGGCCAGGGCCCAGACCGTGGCGCGGGCCTGCTGCCTGGCTCCGGCGATCGCCTTGATGGCCTTGTCTGCGTCCTCGGCCAGGGTCGCGATCAGGCGCGACACAGTCGGATCCGACGCCACCGGGCCGTAGACCCCTGGTTCAGCACGGAGGGTAGCGAGGTCACTCAACGCTTCACCGCCGAGCACCAGCGACACCGCCAGATCACAGATGATCTTGCCCGGGTCGTGGATCGCCAACGGTTTCCGCCACCGGGACAGCGCCTCCGACAGGGCCCGGTCCAGGCCGGCCGCGCGGATGGTTTCGGTCAGCAGGATCCCGCCCGCCTGCCCGACCGCGGTCACCTTCGCCGTATCGACATGAACCCTGGGATACGAGCCGGTACTCTTCACCTCGAAGGTGCTCCTCGCTTGTTGAATGATTGTGCTTCGCAAAACACATCATCCCAAGTCAGGGGCACTTTCGCTATCTCAGGCCACTACAGTCCACCCACCGTCATGAAAGCACGAGGTTAGTGGATCATCCCCTGAGATGGGGAGATGGGGCGTGTCTCACCTTACGATGCGAGGGCGCTTCGAGGCGACGCTTCCAGCGGAGTGTTGCCTTCCAGCAGAGGCCGGGCCCACCGACTGCTCAGCCCTCCGGCATTCGCCCGATCGCATCCCCGCCGCCCGTCGCCACACACCGGTTGAGTAGTGTCGGGGCCACAGGGAGGCTCAATGAAGACCACCGACCAGATCCAAATCGGCCCGCCCGCCCGTCCGGCGCGACACCGCAGCGCCCACAGGCTCCCCTCCTGGGGGCTGAAGGCGACCATGGCGGTGACCGGCGCGCTGTGGGTGGGCTTCGTCGCGATCCACCTCTTCGGCAACCTCAAGGTGTTCCAGGGCCCCGAGGCGTTCAACAGCTATGCGGCCTTTCTGCGCGAGGCGTTGTACCCGCTGCTGCCGAAGGAATCCGTGCTGTGGGCGATGCGCGGCGCGCTGGCCCTCTCGCTCGTCGCGCACGTCGCGTCGGCTGCCATGGTGTGGTGGCGTGGGCGCCGGGCCCGCGGCCCGCACCGCGCGAAGCTGCACGGCCTCGCGTCGTGGTCGTCGTGGCTGATGGCGCTCACCGGGGTCGTGTTGCTCGCCTTCCTCGTGGTGCATCTGCTCGACCTGACAACGGGCACCTCCCCCGTCGCGACCGACGGCTTCGCCCACCCGGCCGACGGCACCGCCCACGCCTACCAGAACCTCGTGGCCAGCTTCGCCAGGCCGCTGATGGCCTGGTTCTATGTTGCCGTCATGGTGCTGCTCAGCCTGCACATCGCGAAGGGCGCAACCACCATGGCGGCCGACCTCGGGGTGATGGGTCGACGCTGGAGCGCGGCCTTCACCGTCGTCGGCGCCCTGCTCGCAGTCGCCGTGCTGCTCGGCAACGCCGCCATCCCGATCCTCGTCCAGCTGGGAGTGCTCGCATGAAGTGGCCCCGCTGCGCCCCATCCGCTCCCGAACCGACGGGCATCGACGCAACCTGGCGTGCGCCGCGCAGCACCGTCAAGGGCGTCCGCACCGGAAAGACACTCCAGGGCGGGGTGCCCGACGGCGATCCCGCGACCGCGTGGGACACTCGGAGGGCCGCATACAAGCTGGTCAGCCCTCTCAACGCGAAGAAGTTCACCGTGGTGGTCGTCGGCACGGGCCTTGCTGGCACCGGTGCGGCCGCCGCGCTCGGCGAGCTCGGCTTCACGGTGCACGCCTTCACCTATCACGACTCCCCGCGCCGGGCCCACTCCGTGGCCGCGCAGGGCGGCATCAACGCGGCGCGTGGGCGCAAGGTCGACGGCGACTCGCTGCGCCGGTTCGTCGTCGACACCGTCAAGGGCGGCGACTTCCGCGCCCGGGAGGCCGAGGCGTACCGGCTCGGACAGGAGTCGATCCGCGTGATCGACCACCTGAGCGCCATCGGCGCCCCGTTCGCCCGCGAGTACGGCGGCATGCTCGCCACCCGCTCGTTCGGCGGCGTGCAGGTGTCGCGCACCTACTACACGCGCGGCCAAACGGGCCAGCAGCTGCAGATCGCGGGCGCCCAGGCCCTGCAGAGGCAGGTCCAGAACGGCACCGTCCACCTGCATGAGCGCACCGAGATGCTCGACCTGATCGTCGACGACGGCGTGTGCCGCGGAGTGATCGTGCGCGACCTCGTCACGGGGCAGGTGTGGGCGCAGCCCGCGCACGCCGTCATCCTCGCCACCGGCGGCTACGGCTCGGTGTACTTCCACTCGACGCTTGCCATGAACTCCAACGCGACCGCCGTGTGGCGGGCCGCACGAAGCGGCGCCTACTTGGCTCACGCGTCGTTCGTGCAGTTCCATCCCACCGCGCTGCCGATCTCGTCGCACTGGCAGTCGAAGAACATCCTGATGTCGGAGTCGCTTCGCAACGACGGCAGGATCTGGGTACCGAAGCGCCCCGGCGACGACCGGGCCCCGGCCGACATCCCGGAAGAGGAGCGCGACTACTACCTGGAGCGGAAGTACCCCTCGTTCGGGAACCTGTCGCCGCGTGACATCTCGTCGAGGGCCGCGAAGGAGCAGATCGACTCGGGCCGAGGCGTTGGGCCGCTGCGCAACTCCGTGTACCTCGACTTCACCGACGCCCTGTTGGCACACGGACGCGAGGTGATCGCCGCCCGCTACGGCAACCTGTTCGACATGTACGCTCACGCCACCGGCGAGGACCCGTACTCGGCGCCGATGCGGATCGCGCCCGGAGCGCACTTCACGATGGGCGGTTTGTGGTCGGACTACGACCAGATGACGTCGCTGCCCGGCCTCTTCGTCGGCGGTGAGGCCAGCTGGGCCTACCACGGGGCGAACCGGCTCGGCGCGAACTCGCTGCTGTCGGCCTGCGTCGACGGCTGGTTCACGCTTCCGTTCTCGGTGCCCAACTACCTGTCGGGGCACCTCGGCGAGCGGCTGCCCGGCGCCGACGACGCGTGCGTGCGCGACGCCGTCGGGCGCGTGCAGGCGCGCACGTCCGCGCTGCTGATGGTCGGCGGCAAGCTCGCGGCGTCACACTTCCACCGCGAACTCGGCGAGATCATGTACCGCGGGGTCGGGGTGGAGCGCAGCGCCGACGGGCTGCGGCGGGCCATCGACGAGATCCGCGACCTGCGCGCCCGGTTCTGGCGCGACGTGCGGGTGCCGGGCACCGGGGCGGAGCTGAACCAGGCGCTCGAGAAGGCGGGCCGGATCGCAGACTTCATCGAGCTGGCCGAGCTGATGGCCGTCGACGCGCTCGACCGGCAGGAGAGTTGCGGCGCCCACTTCCGCAGCGAGCACCAGGCCGACGGCGAGGCGAAGCGCGACGACGAGCGGTGGGCGTTCGCGTCGGCCTGGGAGACCCACAGCTCCCACGCCTCACATGAGCTGAGCTTCACGCGGCACGCGGAGCCGCTCTCCTTCACATCCGTTCCGCTCGCCACGAGGAGCTACCGATGAGGCTTCAGGTTGAGGTCTGGCGCCAGGCCGACCCGACGGCGAAGGGCCGGTTCGAGACCCACGAGGTCGACGGCGTCGAGCCGCACCTCTCGGTACTCGAGTTGCTGGATGCGCTCAACGAACAGCTCATCGATGACGGAAAGGAGCCGGTGGCGTTCGAGTCGGACTGCCGGGAGGGCATCTGCGGAGCCTGCGGCGTCACCGTCGACGGCGACGTCCACGGGCCGGAGAAGAACGTGCCGAGCTGCCACCAGCGGCTCATCCACTACGAAGATGGGTCGAAGATCCGCATCGAGCCGATGCGCTCGGCCACGTTCCCCGTCCTGCGCGACTTGGTGGTCGACCGCGGCGGCCTCGACGACATCATCCGCGCGGGCGGCCACGTCGCTGTCGACGCGGGCACAGCCCCGGATGCCGACGCGATCCCCGTCGCGGGGCCGGTGGCGGAGCAGTCGCTCGACTTCGCGGCGTGCATCGGCTGCGGCGCCTGCGTCGCGGCCTGCCCCAACGGCGCGGCCCACCTGTTCACGGGGGCGAAGCTGACGCACCTGTCGCTCCTGCCGATCCCGGCGCTGGAGCGCACCCGGCGCGCGAGGGCGATGGTGGCCGAGATGGACGAGCTGTTCGGGCCGTGCTCACTGTACGGGGAGTGTGAGCAGGCCTGCCCTGCGGGCATCCCGTTGACGGCGATCGCGGCGGTCAACCACGAACGCTTCCTGGCCGGCGCCCGCCGCAGGCTGTGAAGTGGGGCGTCGACAGGGGGTTGTGTCCCTTAGGGGGGTCATGCGTAACGGAGTTGAGTTAATCAGCGACGGCGAGGGTCTGGCGGTGATTGGTGATGCCGACGATGTCGAGCGATTCCTTCTCGACCAGGGGCTTGACCGAGTGAAGCCAAAGGTCCTGGACGTGCGCCGGCTCGGGTCGGCCCTCGGTGGGGGAGGTGCTGCGCTCCAGGTCGGCTCGGAGTTCGCGGCCAACTCCGGCCGCTGGGTCAAGCTCACCGCCGAGTCCGCTGAGGCAGTCAAGCACTTCGGTTTGATGCCCACCAAGACGCCCGGCGTCAGCCACGCCATGATCGGCAAGCCCGGTGATATTCAGCAGTGGCTCCAGATCACCAAGGCTCCCGGCGTGCTCCTCAGCGGCCCGTTTGCCCTGTCCGCGCTGTCCACGATGATGCAGCAGCAGGCGATGCGGCAGCAGATGGACCAGATCGCCGAGTACCTACAGGAGATCGATGCGAAGGTCGACGACATCCTCAGGGGCCAGAAGGATGCGGTCCTGGCGGACATGATCGGTGTGGATCTGATCCTCGAGGAAGCGTTGACCGTCCGCGAGCAGGTGGGGAGGGTCTCGGAGGTGACCTGGTCGAAGGTGCAGGCCACGTCCATGACGATCGCCCGGACGCAGGCATACGCACTCCGTCAGCTTGACGCCATCGCTGGGAAGCTCGAGAAGGCCGACGACCTGGGTGACCTCGCCAAGCAGACCAAGGCCGCCGAGCCGCGGGTCCGGGAGTGGCTGACGGTGCTCGCGCGCACCTTCCAACTCCAGGATGCGGCCTCAGTGCTGGAGCTCGATCGAGTCCTCGATGTCTCACCCGAGGACCTCGACAGCCACCGCCTGGGACTCGCTGCCGCGAGACGCAACCGCCTCGACCTCATCGCCCGCAGCACAGCCCGGGTCCTGACCCAGATGAGGGAGACCATCGGCAAGGCCAACTCGGAGGTGCTGTTTCACCCCTTCGACTCACCCGCCGCGGTCAGATCCAGCAACCAGCTGGCCACCGGCGTCATCACGTTCCGGGAGGCGCTCGGCATCGAGTCAGGACACGACGCGTCAGACGCGAAGCGGTGGAAGCACGCAGCCGGAGAGGTCATCCAGAAGGCGGCGACCACCGGCGCTGAAGGCGCTGCGGCCGCTAAGCGGTTCGGCGCCCAAGGGGTCAGCCGCGCCACCGAGGTGTTCCGAGCGGTGGACATCGACGGCGACGGCGTCCCGGACCAGCCCCGGGCCGCGGCCGCGGCGCAGCAGGCCGGGGCGGCGATCAAGGGGGCAGCGAGCTCGGTCGGGGGTGCGCTGGGAGGGCTGTTCAAGAAGAAGGCGGAGAACCCGCCCGTCACAGGGGAGCGCACTGAGGACGATCCCCACGAGGGAAGCTGACCGGAGGCCAGGCCGGGCCGAGTGCGCCTCCCCGCCGTGATCGGCGAACCCCCAGCGGCGCTGGACATTCATCGGGCCTGCCGCTCAGCGGTACTGGCGCTTCTGGGCAGCGACGATGCCCACGACGACATCTTGCGGAAGTGGGACGACCTCCAGGCTGACGCCCAGGTAGGCGATGGCGGCTCCGTGCCACGAAGACCCTTGAAGATGCTTGATGGCGGCCGGGTCGCTGACGCATAGGATCAGCCTCTCCGGGGCGGGGCTGAGGGACTGGGCAACCCAGTGCAGCTTCACGGCGTCTGTGACGAGCTTGCTTTTCTGGGCCACCTTGGCCGGCCCCTGGTGAGCCCAGCACTCGACGAGAGTAGTGAGTTGTTCGTCTGCTCCATCCAACTCCACTCGAGCACCTGAGGGGTGGTGCAGCTTGCGGGGGCGCAGTTGCACCCCGAGTGACTCGGAGAGGAGTCGCAGCATGATGGTCTCGGCCATCCGCTGCTCGTGAGAGGCGCCCGGTAAGCCGCGCCCGGTCTCCACCGTGTCGTCACTCGAGCGGGCGGTTGGAGTGATCCTCGTCGCGTGGTTGTCGAGCATCATGAAAGGCTCCGACCGGAGTTGGTTCACGATCTTGCCGTCCGGGCCCACAGCGCGCTGAAGCACGCCCTCTTCGGCTAGTTGGCGGCAGATCATGTTGACGGTCTGTCGTGGTGCGACACCCGATCTCCGTGAGAGCTGGTCGTCGTCCAACGGCTGCGACGAGCTCCTGATCGCGCTCAGGATTCTGTCTCGGTTCGTCGTCATGTGGGTCGCCCAACGTGCTCGGCCACTGCTGCCCACCTGCCCATGTCCGCAGCGTACCGACTGTCGCCGTGACACCACGGACCGATGGAGATCACCGACCCAGGGCAACTCAGAGAGAAGCAGATGACTCCTCGCTGCTCGACCGCTCCACGAACTCGCGAAGGGCCGCAATCGAGGTGAAGACCCGGTAGCCCAACGCGGCCAAGGCGTCCTCGTCGAAGTCGTCTTCGTCGAGTTCGAGGACCACCTTCTCGCCCAGCCCCTCTTGCAGCCCGTGTGGCCACACAGCCTCCGCGATGGACAGCACCCTCCCCGTGTCGGGGTGCGCGATCTCAAGGTCGCGCTCCGGTTCCGCGTAGCCCTGGGTCGTAAGCCACTCGACCAGAGCGTCGATCTCCTGGTTGCGGGTATCGGCGGCGTCATCGTCGCCGACGACCACCGGGTAGTTACCCTCTACCGGTCCGGGGCCGACTAGAGCAGGGTCGAGCTGCCCCGAACGCAATCTCTGCAGAAGGGAGTTCGCGGCTGTGGAGAGCAACTCGCGGCGGGCAGCAAGGAAATCGGGGTAGTTGTCGATCTGCCACAGGTGATCCTCCATTGGCACCCACTGACTGGCCAGGGCGCCTGGAACACGAGCTTCGATCTCGGGCATGTAGATCGCGGGATCGGCATCGCTCACCTGCAGGTTGGTGTCCTGAGTGATCAGGCAGAAGTTCGCGATGGCGTTGACCTGACCCCGCGCGTAGCCGGCCGCGTAGAGCTTGGCCTTGGGGAAGATGTGGTGGACCTGAAGACCGTTGAGCCTCCCCAACAGCGCGTTCGAAATGGGGACGCCGGTGCCGAAGTCGCGGGCCTTCATGACACGGGTCAGCATGTAGAGCGTCGGGTAGAACCGAGCACCCATGCTTGTGCCGGCGAAGTCCTCAGGACGCACCGCCAGGTCGCCGCGCGAGAGCTCCAGTAGGCGGATCAAGCCCTCGACGCCCGCCTCGTCGACGGCTTCCAGGTCCTGCGTGAGATAGGTCTCGGTCGAGGCCGCGTAGCGGCCCCACATGCCCGTGTGGATGTACCAGTAGAGGAGCCGCGCCTGTTCGGACGCGTCCGGCAGGCGACCGCCGTTCCTGTGCATGTGTCGCGCGAGCACGACGAGCGGGAAGGGGAAGAGCACCCGTGCGTGGTCAAGCCCGAGGTGTCCGGCGATGACGTTCAGCCACTGATTCACGTAGGTGAAGGCCAGCCCCAGCCCCGTCTGCACTTCGCGCACGGGACGGTCGGCAAGAGCGGTGAACCGCGCCTTCCCCGTCACTATTCCGTTGACGACACGGAGCAGCCAGTCCAGGCTGAAGTCGTAGCCGCGTTCCCGCCAGTACCTCAGGTGCTCATTCATCTGGTGTCGTGCCTCGGGCCAACTGGCGCAGATCTTGGCCAGCGCGAGGTCGCCTTTGGAGAGCTTGGTCCCGCCCGAGTTCACCCGGTTGAAGATGTCCACGACGACGTCGATGGTCTTGTCGGCCCCGGTCACCTCCTCGACGTGCATGTCACGGTCACCGATGCCTGTGACCTGCGCCAGACGGGTCACGTACTGGCCGTTGCGGGCTTCGGGAGTATCGAGGGCCAACACTTGCTGGTAGTACTTCCCCGGGTTGGCAAAGAGGTCGGGCACCGAGACCCACTCAGCCGAGTTCTGCATCTTCTGTCGCGCGTAGAACTCGAACGTCTCCTCGACGACGTTGAAGTGGAGGCCAAGGAAGGTTGAATCATTACCTTCAAAGAAGCGTGGTGCGCGCCCACGGATCACTCCGTACAGCGTTGTCGCACGCTGTTGGCCGTCGAGCAGAAGCTTGATGGTGCCGTCCCGGTCGGTCGGATCTCCCCGCGCCGCTGTCGTCTCTGCCGCTGTCGACCACGTCATGAAGCTTCCCACCGGGTAGCCGCGGTACAGCGAGGTGAAGAGTCCGCGGACCTGGTCCCGGTTCCAGACGTACCCCCGCTGGAACTCGGGCAGAGCGATCCCGCCGTCATCGATGTGATCCAGAATGGTGCTTACCCTCACCGCGTCCCCCGTAGCAGTCGATCTCCTCTCACCCTAGCCCGGCCAGCTGGTCCTCCTGCGGGCTTCGGGCTGAGTAGTCTCGCGGCATGGCCGAGCCGCATCACACAGTCACACCCGAGCAGTTGGCAGTCGAACTCGGTGCCAGCGTCAAGACCGTCCGGGCATGGCTGCGGGACCAGGGCTGGCAGTCAGTCCCCTACGACCGCCGGCACCTCACGCCTGAGCAGGCGGCTGAGCTGCGCGAGTGGTTCAAGCGGTAGGTAGCCCCACCCAGTGGCTGTCTGGCGCAGGTCAGCCTCGGTTGCGCCCGGCGAGAGTCGGAGAGCCTGGAGCTGGTCTGGGAACCGGCCTTGAGCTAGGATTGAATCAATTTCCAAGAAATGATTCAGGAGCTGGTAATGGAGGACATGACGGCGACGATCCGAGGCGCTCTTGCCGCCGCCGGACTGTCCCAGCGCGCGCTGGCGGACGAGACCGGCATCTCGCAGCCCACCCTGAACCGCATCCTCACTGGCGCTCGCCAGCCGAAGATGACCGAGATCATGCTGATCGCCGACGCCACCGGCTGCACCGTCGCCCAACTCACCAGATCGGCGGTGGCTGACCGCGTGCAGTGCGCGGCCCGCGCCACCAACGGCGCAGACATGGATTCGATGCGGCAGCGGCTCCTGCACTTCATGGAACTCGACGCCTACCTCGACGACCAGGCCATTGCGGCGCAGTGATGACCTCCGACATCGAACATCAGGCAGCTGAGGCGGCCGGGGAGTTCCGTCGTGCGCACCGTCTCGGAATCCAGCCTCTGGGCGACCTTGTTGCCCTGATCGAGCAGACCACCGAACTCGATGTTGCCGTCCTTGACGTCGGACCCGACGAACACGGCCTGACCATGCGCGACCCCGCCAGAGACCGGGTGTTCATCGGCGTCGCCCGAACCCGAAACCCGATGCGGCAACGCTCTACTCTGGCGCACGAGCTTGGGCACCTGACTTTCCAGGACTGGGACGTTCCCCCGGGTGGCCGTCCGTTCGAAGAGAAGCGCGCGGACGCCTTCGCCCGTCACCTCCTCATCCCAACCGAAGCTATCGCGGAGTTCTTAGGCGACCGGAAAGTCACCACTGAGGCTGACCTCTCTGATGTGGTTCAGCGGTTTCTGGTGTCGCCAGCCATCGCGGCAATTGCCCTACGGCAGGCGGGTTACATCACCGCCGAGATGTGCGAGGCGTGGATGAACCTCTACACCCCAGCCCTCGCAACCCGCTTCGGGTGGGGCGACTACTACGCTTCCCTGCAGGACGACTCGGATCGCGTGCGGGCGCCTCAGCGGCTGGTTGCCCGGGCGATCAATGGCTATGCAGAAGGGGTCGTGACAGCCCGGCAGATCGCTGCACTGCGCGGTCTGCCCGTCGGGTCGGTGGTTCGAGAACTCGCCGAGGCCGGGATCGCTCCCGTCGAACATGACCCGGCGGGGATCGCCAGCTCGGACCTGCCGGACGTCGAGGTGGACCTCAGCGGCTTGGACGATGCGGACTCGGTGTAGTGACGCGGCCGATCATTGACGCTGGCCCTGGCATCAACTTCTTCTCTGTCAACAAGGAACGGCTCCTCATCGCAACTCTCGGTCCCTTGAGCGCCCCAGAGGCGGTGCGTGACGAGGTGCTGCGGAAGTCGCGCACCGACAGCCGGTTCAAAGCTGCGGGCCAGGTGTGGAGGAAGCTGGAGCCGCGCTACATGGAAGTGCTCTCCGACGACGTCACAGATGAGCTGGCCACCGCCGTGAACCGCATCTCTGGGATGCCCGTTGAGCGGCGAATCCGTCGAAGCGAAGACCTGGGTGAGGTGATGGTCATCGCCCATGCGGTGGTGATGGCCGAGGGCGGCAATGATGTGTACGTTCTGATCGACGACGGCGGGGGTCGGAAGTTGGCTGGCAGCGAAGCGCGTCGCCTGGATCGGCTTCGCCGCGCCGGCCGTAAGGTGGGCGCCATCTGGCTGGTCGGAACTGTCACAGTGCTCGAGAAGGCTGCCGGGAGCGAGTATCTCCCAGACCGTGGCGCGATGCGTGACCTCTATCAGCGGCTCCGCGGCCTCGATGACGGCCTGCCGCCGCTGGATCAGACCCGGCTCATGGTTCTCCCCTGCTGGCCGTAGCCCTACCGATCCAGTTCGAGACGTCGCTGACCAGGAAACGCTCTAGCATTCGCTCGTGCAGATCTCTGATTGGCTCGGGCTCGGGACGCTAGTAGTGGCTGTTGTTGGTGTTGTGTGGGGGCTGATCGAACTGCGTCAGGGGAATCGCCAGCAACAGCTAGAGCTGGGGAACCTGTACATCCAGCGGTATTGGAGCGTCGACGACGACCTCCTGCGCCTCCCAAAGGGCACCGAAGAGCACAGACATGCGCGACACCGGTACCTCCAGCTCTGTGAGGACGAGTTCGAGGCGGCTCGTCTTGAATGGCTCGACAAGAAGCAGTGGGACAGTTGGCATTCCTGGCTGGCCCAGGACCGAAAACGCGCTCTTCTTGTCGACGACCTCCATGAGTGTGCCTCCAATGACAACCCGTTTGAGCATGTCAGCGCATGCGTTGGAGCGGGGGCGGAGCATGGCTGGCGGCAGTGTCCTGCAAACAGCCAAGCGTCCTGAGGATCCTCGAGAAGGCGAATCGGTCACCGATCATGCTTGGCTCCGGTGTCCACTGCACGATCCACGGTGTAGGGAGTCCGACGCAGGGACTTAGTCGCTGGGTGTCTCGTGACCTCTTCCGTCCTGCCCGCGGAACTCCTCGGCCCCGCCCAGGGGAACAGCGGGTCAGAAGACCAACCGGAACAGGGCGTCGATCCCGAGGACCAGGAGCGTCAGGATCGGGAACATCAACGCTGCCAGCCACTGGGTCCGGCGGGGCGGGGAGTCAGGGGAGCGCGGGTCGGCCACGGGGTCCGGCGTTGAGAGGTCGCGCCACGTCAAGACCACGCTGGCCACCAGCAGCCCGACGCCCACCGCGAGCGCGAGACGCCAGTCAAGCTCCGCCACCACGTCGGTCAGGAACAGCATCGCTAGCACGAGAAGCGCCATGAGTGCCGCGCCCAGAAGGCCCACCACGGAGTACCTGGCCTTGGCGAGCCACGGGAGTACGCGCCGGGGGAGGGCCATGACGGTGCTGGTCAGTCCGAGGACGACGGCGAGCGCCACCATGTCGCCGAGCGTGACGGCGAACTGCGTGCCGGCCGCCCAGTCGTCGACGGCGCGGGGAACCACCAGAAGCCCGAGCAGTCCCATGAACGCACCCACGACGAACGACGAACCGAGCCGGGATCCTGAGGCGGGCTCGGGAACCAGCGTTGTGGCGTAGTCGGTGGGGTCACCGAACGCCCCCTCGGCGGATTCGCCGGATTCAGCGCAGTGCGCGTCGACGGTGGCCAGGGCATCGCCGATCTGCTCGCCCGTCGCGTCCTGCATCCGCATGGCGATGATGAAGTCGTCGCGCCAGCGCTTGTCGATGTGCGGGGTGGTGATCTCGGTCATGTCAGGCCTTCCTGGGGTCGACGAGTGAGTCGGTGAGGAGTCGGGTGGTGTCGGTGAAGTGGGCCCAGCGGGCGGCTTCATCAGCAGCCGCGGCTCGGCCGCTGGGCGTAAGGGCGTAGTACTTGCGCCCGGGGCCGCCCTCGCCGGGACGCCATTCGATCTCGACCCAGCCAGCATCCTCGAAGCGGCCGAGCAGCGGGTACAGCGTTCCGCCCTTGACCGTGCCGAGGCCGGCGGCGGCGAGCCGCGCGGCGACCTCGTAGCCGTAAGTGGGTCCGTCGGCGAGGATCCGCAACACGCACACACCTAGGACCCCGCGCAGCCACTCGCTCGGCCATGCGATGTCAGATTCCATACCTAGATCGTACGCCTGACTAGTTAGCCGGTCAACCTACTGCGAGCAGCTGGGGCGGCTCAGGCCGGGGAGACGATGTGGGCGATCAGGAAGCACAGCCAGAACGCGACCGTCACGCCGCCCGCGACCAGCCCCACCCACACCGACCAGTGCCGGTCCCCACGCCTGAGGGCGTACACGCCCAGCGCGAGCGCCACCAGCGAGAAGGAGATCGATGCCATGGGCAGCAGCTGCGAGTTGGAGGCCGTCACCTCGCCCTCCTCACCCGACGGTGCGGTCCGGCGCAACAGGAGCGGCCAGGCCAGCGCCACGAGAGAGACCAGGCCGAAGCCGAAGGAGGACCATGCCGGAAGCGGGTGGCGTGGAGCGGGCTACTTCCATGCTATTCCTGCGGGTTCCCGTCTGCTCCCTCTGGCCCTCCGGCGATCGCCTTGTTACCCTGAGCGGAGTGCGCGGACGCGCCAGGAAGCCTCGTGAAGGGAGGAGAGAGATGACACCCATTGCCGTTGTGTACGCCTTCTCGACCCCCCAATCACTTGAGGCCCCCGCCGCCTGACGTTTCCCGCCGGGTGCCTCCTCCTCAGGAGAACCACCCTTGCCAAACCTTCTGTCGTCGTTCAGTTGGAGCGACGCCCCCACCACCGCCTACCCCGTTGACCTCGCCGACAACCAACGCTGGTCCACCTGGGACTCCATCGAGCGGCTCTGCCGCGGACCCGAGCCCTGGCCGGACTGGCTGGTGACCGCCGCGGCCGCCGTCGACACCGACCTCGGCCTCCTCAAGTCCGGCAAGGAGGCGGACGTCTCCCTGCTCGAACGCGCCGTGCCCGACGACCCGACGCGGTCCGTCGTCATGGCCGCGAAGCGCTACCGGTCCACCGACCGTCGGCTCTTCCACCGCGACACCGGCTACACGGAGGGCCGCCGCATCCGCAACAGCCGCGACACCCGTGCCGTCGCGCGGAAGTCCTCCTACGGCCGCACCGTCGAGGCGGGCCTCTGGGCGCGCGCCGAGTGGAACGCGCTCGTCACCCTGTACACGGCCGGCGTCCCCGTGCCGTACCCCGTGCAGATCGACGGCACGGAGATCCTCATGGAGTTCATCTCCGACGGCGACGCGGCGGCCCCGCGCCTCCACCAGACCCGGCCGTCGACGGCGCAGCTCGAGCAGCTCTTCGAGCAGCTACGGGAGGCGATGCAGACCATGGCCCGCCTCGGCCTCGTCCACGGCGACCTCAGCCCCTACAACACGCTGGTCTCCGGGATCGACGACGAGCCGCGCCTGGTGATCATCGACGTGCCGCAGCTGGTGGACCTGGCGTCCAACCCGTACGCCTTCGACTTCCTCCACCGGGACTGCACCAACATGGCCGCGTGGTTCAGCCGCGCGGGGCTGGCGGTCGACGGCGACGACCTCCTCGGGGAGGTTCTGGCGCACGCCTGGTGAGCCGCGGCGAACCGGTCGCTCTCAGGGTTGGTCTACCCACCACGAGAGCGACCGGTTCTGTCACACCTACTGCAACACCAATGTTGCAGTAGGTGTTACAGCTGACCCAGTGCCCAGGTGGCTCGTGGGTCGCGCTTGGAGTTCCCGCGCCACGTGACGATGCCCTCCTGCTCCAGCGCGGCCAGCGCCCGGGTGGCTGTCATCCGGGTGACGCCGGCCAGGTCGGCCAGCTCCCCGGTGCCCATGGGGCGGTGGTGGAGCCGGAGCACGGTCAGGATGGCCCGAGCACTGGACGTGAGACGCGCGGTGACCTCCGCGGGGAGGGCGTCGACGGCGAGCAGGGTGAGCTTCACGGAGGAGGACGTCTGCTCGTAGATGGGGTCGGCCAGCCCTCGCCGTCGCATCTCGCTGAAGAGGCGCCGGATTCCCTCGCCGAGCTCCCGGGTGATTCCCAGGTCTGCACACACCCGGGCGATGCGCGGGTTCCGTGCGTACCGCGTCACCTCCAGCGGGCGCGACGGGTTGGCAAGTCCCGGGAATCGACCAGGGGAGGTGATCTCCACCCGGTTGGGGAAGATCTCGAACCGGACGTGATCGCCCATCATGCTGTACGACCGGTGCACGACCGCGTTGACCAGTCCCTCGAGCCAGGCGTCGCGGGGGATGCGTGAGGTGGCCTCGAACAGGCCGGCGGGGCCGAGCTGCTCCCACTTGGGCATCAGCGGTTCGATCGCCTTGGCCGCTTCCCTGATCTGCTGGGGGATGGAGCCCTCGATCCGCCTGTCTCCCCCCGCCTCGAGCGTCATCGCGTCGCCCACCCCCCTCTCGTCCGCGCCGTACTTGAGCACGCGCACGAGCGCGTTGGGCAGTTCGCGTTGCGGGCGCTCGTCGAAGAGCAACGCCGCGGCAATCGTGACGCGCCCCCGTCGGTCGATGAGGTCCCGGGCGGCGAGCGCGCGCTGCGGGGAGCCCACGCCGATGAGCGTGGCGTAGCTGGTGAGCTGGGCGGGGTCGAGGTCGTCGACGCCCAGCGTGGTCGGTGACGCCTCGTACTGGGCGGCCCCGCGGTCGTAGACTAGCTCGCGCTCCTGCGCAGCGGTGAGCTTGCGAGACTCGTCACCGATGCGGAGGTAGCAGTCGCCCTTGTGGGTGTGGTGCACCGTCTCCCCGGGTTCCACACGGAGTACCATCACCGTGAGGTGGGCGTCCTCGCCGACGGTCAGCTCCTCCACGTGCATGCGCACGGGAGGCTGCGTGAAGTCCATCGCCGCCTGCCTGATGGCGTTGCGACGCTGGGGCGGAACATCCTCGAGGACGCCGTCGTGCATGCCGACCACGAGGACGCCGCCGTCGGCGTTGGCCATGGCGACGAGCGGAACGGCCAGGTCGCGCGGCGAGACCCGGGCTGACTTGCGCTCGAACCACTGGTCCTCGGGCACCCTGGCGAGGGCGCTCTGGAGCAGGTCCGGGGTCTGAGCCAGCGCAGCGTCGACGGCGGCTGATGTCATGGCTTACTGTAACATTTATTCAGTACGTTTCAGTGCTGACGTCAGTCGTCGCGGGCGAAGGGTCCGTCAGGCGAGGGCGCGCCTCACCGTCTCCTGGAGCTCCTTCCAGCTGACGATGAACTTCTCCACGCCCTCGTCCTCGAGGACTTGGAATGCGTCGTCGAGGTCGATGCCGGCCTCCGTGATCTCCTCCAGCACCGCGCGACCCATGTCCGCGGTGCCCTCCATGGGGCTGCCGACCTCCCCGTGGTCGGCGAACGCGTTGAGCGTCTTCTCCGGCATGGTGTTGACGATGTTGCTCGCCACCAGCTCGGAGACGTAGAGGGTGTCGGGGTAGGAGGGGTCCTTGGTGCCCGTGGACGCCCAGAGGGGGCGCTGCGGGTTGGCGCCCTTGGCCTTGAGCGCGGCGAAGCGCTCGGAGCCGAACAACTCGTCGAACGCGCCCAGCGCCACCTGCGCGTTGGCGATGGCGGCCTTGCCCTTGAGGTCCTCGCGGCCCAGCTTGGTGAGGCGGGCGTCGATCTCGGCGTCCACGCGCGAGATGAAGAACGAGGCGACGGAATGGATGATGCCGAGGTCGCGGCCCGCGGCGTCGGCCGTCTCCAGCCCGGTGAGGTAGGCGTCCATGACCTCCCGGTAGCGGGCCTCGTTGAAGATGAGGGTCACGTTGACCGAGATGCCGCGGCCGATGACCTCCGCGATCGCCGGGATGCCGGCCTTGGTGGCGGGGATCTTCACCAGGAGGTTCTCCCGGCCGACGGTGTCATAGAGCTTCTGTGCCTCCGCGACGGTGGCGTCGGTGTCGTGCGCGAGCTCGGGCGAGACCTCGATCGACACGCGGCCGTCGAAGCCGCCGGTGCGGTCGTAGAGGGGCTTGAGGAGGACCGCGGCGTCGCGGACGTCGGTGGTGGTGGCGAGCTGGATGGCCTCGTCGACGTCGGTGAGGCCCTGGAGCTGCTCGGCGTAGGAGTCGCCGTCGCTGAGCGCCGCGGCGAAGATGGTCGGGTTGGTGGTCACGCCCACGACCGACTTGGTCTCGATGAGGTCGGCCAGGTTGCCGGAGGTGAGTCGCTCGCGGGAGAGGTCGTCGAGCCAGATGGAGACGCCGGCGCTGCTGAGGGCTTTGAGTCGGTCGGTCATAGAGAATCCTCCTGTGGGGTTGGGGGTCTCTTCGAGCCTAGGCGGACGGGCGCTCCGTGCGCTGTGGTTGCTGCTTGTTGCCCGTCCGGTCCCGTCGCGGCCGCGGGTCCTACCCGCGCTGCAGCGACCTCGCCACCGCCTCCCCCGCCAGCGCGATGGCGTCGAGGCTGCCCACCACCACCAGCCGGTCCGTCGCCCGGGACAGCCCCACGTACATGCGTTCGCGGAAGCGGTCGCGGGCGCCGTCCTCGTTGACGCACAGCACCACGGCCCGCCGCTCCAGGCCCTTGAAGCCGAGGACGTGGCCGTAGAAGACGAGCTCCTCGTCCCAGAACGTGGCCCAGTAGCCGTCCTGCCCGAGCAACTCCTGGCGCGCGGCCTGCTCGGGATGCCGCCTGCCGGTGGTGAGGAGGGCGACGCTGCCCGGGAGCCAGCCCTCGTCGAGCAGGGCCTCCACCTGGTCGTCGGCCGCCTCGATCGCCTCGTCGGGGCCGGCCGGGACGTACAGGACCTCCGGCCCCTCGCCGCCCTCGAGGCGCATCCGCAGCGGGGCGAGCGGCCGGAACACCTCGGCGATCTGCCGGGTGTTGCGCAGGTTGTGGTCCAGCACCAGCGGCACGAGCGGCACCGGGGGCCGGCCGAAGCGCTGGAACAGGCGCTGGTTCTCGTCGGAGTAGAGGAACAGCCCGCCCTCGACGTCGTCGCGCAGCGCCGCGACGATGGGCCGCCACCACGACTCGGCGAAGTCCTGGGCCTCGTCGACGACGAACGAGTCGAACCGCTGGCCGGGCGGCAGTTCCGCGGCGCGCTCGGCCATCAGCTCGGGGAGGCGGTGCTCCCAGAAGGCGGGGTCGTCGCGGGATCCGGACTCGACGCCCCACAGGTTGGCGAGCTCCTCGAAGGTGCCGACGAAGGCCGGGCGCTGGTTGCGGCGCCATCCGGCGATCTCGCGCTTGAAGTGGCTGGCCAGGCCGATCGAGTAGCACAGCAGGGCCACACGCTCGGCCGGGCGCTGCTGGCGGCCCGTGGTGAGCTGGCGCGCCTGGGTGAGCGCGAGCACCGTCTTGCCGCTGCCCGCGCCGCCGCGGATCTCGACGCGACGCAGCAGCCGGGTCACGTCGAGGATGAGGGCCTGCTCCTGCGTGAGGCGCGCGGCGCGCTCGTGGCGCTCGTCCGACTCCTCCTCGACGGTGGCGCCGGCCTGGACACCGCGCCCGGTGAGGATCTCCACGACGGCGGCGCAGTCGTCCGCGGTGGGCGGGTGGCGGTTGGTCTCCGACCGCAGCGCCGTGTCGCGGATGCGGTCCGCCAGGCTGGGGAGGTCGTCCCTGTCGTGGATCATCCAGCGGGGGCAGTCGGGCAGGCTGAACCCGTCGCCGAGGACCGTGAACGGCGCGACGACGGTGTGGGCGGTGCGCAGCCGCCCGCGGGAGCTCTGCCGCCATCGCGGGTCCGACTCGACGTACTCGCGGATCGCGTAGCGGGCCTCCCGGGCCTGCGCGACGGGGTCGATCCGGCGGTCCTCCCCGTCGCGGCGCATGTACCAGTGGCCGTCGCGGTTGCTGAGGCCCGCACCCTTGACCTCGACGACGGTGACGCCCACGTCGGGCATGACGATCACCAGGTCGGCCTCGTGGTCCTTGGTGGAGTCGGTGAGGCGGTGATTGGCGATGAGGGTGTCGCGCGGGGCGAGGGTGTCGCGGAGGTGCGCCCACACCGCATGCTCGGACTCGGTGGTGAAGCGCGGATCCTCCGGGACGAGCAGCGGTGCCATGGGCCCACGCTAGTGGGGTCGCGGGGCGGTGGCTCGCGTCAGGTCCGTCACGCCGACGACGAGTAGCGCCTTGGCCTGCTCGATAGCGCTATCTCGGCTGGCGGGTCCAGCGCGCGTCCATGACGACGTAGGGCCCCGGCTCGGCTCCCTCGACACCGTCGGGGATCACGTTGTTCATCACCATGCGGAGCTCGTCCCCGTCGCCGGAGAGGCTGATGGTCCATCCCCAGCCGCTGTACTCCATCTCGAGGTGGACCCCACCGTCGACGATCGACCCGGTCAGCACGCCGAGGTGAGGCTTCTGATGCCACGCGTCGATCCAGGCGGCGTTGATGGCGCCGTCGTCCTCGGGGGAGCCGACGAGCAGGGTGCCCGCCTGGGCGCCGTCGGTGGAGTGGGTCCACTGGTAGCGCAGCGACCAGCCGAAGCCGTCAGCCTCGGCCGAGGACGTGGCGGACGAGGGGGCAGGGGCAAACTCGTCGGTGGGCATCATGCGGAAGCCGCAGACGCCCTCCCAGCGGCCGACGTGATTGGCGAGGGGATTCATGACCCCGAGTCTGGCACGTCGTCTGGCCGGAGGGTGGAACCTCAAGCGGTCTGAGCCGTGCCGAAACCATGACCATGGAGTGCAGGAGTGATAGCGGGATGTGTGCAGGAATGATGATTGAATGAATGCAGGAGTAATACTTCACCGTGTGCAGGACTGATACCGTTGCCTCATGGAGTACCGAGAACGCTTGGCTGACAGCCTGGTTCGTCGAGCGCTAGGCACCTTCGGTGCCGTGATCCTCCAGGGTCCCCGCGCCGTGGGCAAGACGACCACCGGCCTCCAGTTGTCGGCAAGCTCGGTGCGTCTGGACTCCTCGCCGAACGCAGCGAGGCTGGCGGAAGTCTCGCCGGGTACGGTGCTGACTGGCCCAACTCCTCGCCTGGTCGATGAGTGGCAGCTGGCACCGGCGCTGTGGAACGCAGTCCGCCACGAGGTGGACCAACGGGGAATCGCCGGACAGTTCATCCTCACCGGCTCGGCAACGCCCGCCGACGATCTCACCCGGCACAGCGGTGCTGGGCGCTTCCAGCGGGTCACCCTGCGACCGATGTCGCTCGACGAGAGCGGCGACAGCATCCGGGCGGTGAGCTTCCACGACCTGTTCACCCATGCCGACGCCGATCACGCGACTGGGATCGCCGGTCTGGGGGGTCCAAGCGTCGAAGAGTACGCCGCGCTGATCGTGCGGGGCGGCTGGCCCGCGCTGGTGATCGAGCCGAGCCGATCCCCCACCGAGTATCTCGCCGGCTATCTGGACGACGTGGCGCGCGCGGATCTGCGGTTTGCCGGGCTGAGCGCCGACCCCATTCGGGTGGGCGCCCTGCTGAGGGCTCTGGCCCGGAACACCGCCACCGAGGTGTCCGCCACCAAGCTGAGCGTGGAGGCGGAGATCCCCGCCCCCGGGACCGCCAACGCCGAGGTGTCCGCGCAGACTGTGCGCAGGTACATCGACGCGCTGACCCGGGTGTTCGTCGTCGAGGAGCAGCCGGCTTGGGCGCCGCACCTGCGCTCGAAGGTCCGGTTGCGAGTGCAACCCAAGTGGCACTTCGTCGACCCATCGCTGGCAACCGCCGCTCTGCGCGCCGGGCCGGGCGCCCTTCTCGGTGACCTTGAGGCGTTCGGGCTGCTCTTCGAGTCGCTCGCTGTCCGTGATCTCCGGATCTACGCCCAGATGCTGGGCGGCGCGGTCTACCACTACCGCGACAGCTCGGGGCTCGAGGTGGATGCCGTCGTCGAACTCGGAGATGGCAGATGGAGCGCATTCGAGGTCAAGCTTGGGGGGGCAAGCAGTATCGACGACGCCGCGGCCAGCCTGAAGCAGCTGAGCGCCAAGGTGTCAGTGCAGCGCGCGGGGGACCTGGCCACCCTGAACGTGCTGACGGCGGGAGCCGAGAGCTTCACCCGGCCTGATGGCGTCAACGTCGTCGCGCTGGGGCACCTCCATGCGGGCTTCCCTCTGGGAACCGGTCGCTCTGATGGTGGGTAGACCAACCCTCAGAGCGACCGGTTCCGCGGGGTGCAGGAGCCCCTCGCTGTCAACGGCTCAGTTCCGGGGTTGACGCAGCAGAGTGAGCGCCGGAACGAGCACCGCGCGCGCCGCCTGGGTCAGGGAGACGCGGTCGTAGAGGCGCAGGGTCTCGCGGAGCAGCTGCTCGTCGTCGGCCGCCTGGTTGGCGTCGCGGATCCGGCGCATGACCTCCACCAGCTCCCGTGGCGGCACCTCGTCGAGCGTTCGCGGCCCCAGCTCGCGCACCCGGAACTCGGGCTGCTCGGGCAGGCGGTAGGTACGGCTCTGCACCCCGGAGGCGCCCAGCGGGTCATCTCCCACCAGGAGGCCGCGCTTCTCGGCTCGGTAAATCGCGGAGTTGAGCACCTGGGCGATCGTCTTCCCGACGCGTGACCCGCCGGACGCCCGCACGTACGCGGTGCGGAGCCGGTTGCCCCGCACCGGACCCTCGACGGCGACCACTCGCAGCAGCCCGTCCAGGATGTCCGCGCTCGTGCCCTCGCCGACCGGCACGGTTGACCCGTCGAGTTCCCGGTACCGGTCCAAGCCGGCCGGTGGACGGAAGATCGCGTCCACGGAACCGCCCAGCTGCGCCAGCGGATCCCACGTCACACCCAACGCCGAGCGCCTCGCCTGCGCGGGCGCGGGGGCGGAGGAGGGGACGCCGCGCCGCCCCCGATCGAGGGCCAGGTGCAGGTTGGCTCCGAGCTCGGGGTACAGGGTGGTGTCATCAGACCCGTCGGTCTCCGGGATGGGCGCCCCGAGGGTCTCGGATCCAGCCTCGTCGGTCTCTGCGAGAGGTGCCTCCTCGGACAGAGCGCGAGGGTCCGCCTCTACCTCGGGGTCGCTCTCCTCGACGATCACCTCAGGCTCCGCGTCGGGGTGGTCGAGGAAGACCGGCTCAGGGTCCTCCGCCTCGACGGCGCCGTCGTCGGCCTCGAACACCCCGACGACCTCCTCGACAACCGCCATCTCCGGTAGCTCCAGCTCGAACTCCTGCGCCGCGTCCGATGGCTCAAGGAGGTCGTCCATGAACTCCCCGACGCCCTCCGGCTCCGGAGGGTCAAGCTCGAACTCCTGCGCCGCGTCGGCCCCCTCGATCTCCACGCCGTCGTCAACCCAGCCGGAGGGACGGATGCCCATCTTGTCGAGCTCATCCCACAGCGGGGCGAGCGCGGCGGCCGGGTCGACGTAGAAGGCCGACTCCCGGACGCGGAAGAACCGCCACCCGCACCGCTCCAGCTCCCGCTGGCGGGCGAGGTCGCGCTCGTACGCCTCGGGCCCGTGCCAGGTGTCGCCGTCGCACTCCACCGCCAGCCGCGCCCGGGCCCCGACCACCACCAGGTCCAGCCGGTAGCCCAGCGCCTCCATCTGGGGCACCACCGTGTAGCCGCGGTCCACGATCCGGTTGTGGATCCGCTGCTCGAACAGCGAGTCGAACGGCTCCACGCGCTCGTCCTCCGGCACCACCGACGAGGCGACCTCGCCGT
This sequence comes from Propionibacteriaceae bacterium, assembly GCA_027492545.1. GTDB lineage: Bacteria > Actinomycetota > Actinomycetes > Propionibacteriales > Propionibacteriaceae > Arachnia. The sequence continues at coordinate 28,559 of JAPUEL010000008.1, read as the reverse complement.
CCGACGTGACGCGACCGGCCACGCCGTATGCGTAGTCGAGCAGCTGGAAGCGCAGGTCCTCGGCGTTGGGCAGCTCGCTCAAGGAGATGGAGTGGAAGAGCCGCACTTGGTCCTTCGCCCGGCTCACCGCGACATTGAAGCGCTGCACGTACATCTCGCGGGTCAGCGCGCCCAGCCGTCGGCCCGGCTCCACCGCCGACACCATAGACAGGAACACCACGTCGCGTTCGGAGCCCTGGAAGTCTGGCGCGGTACCCACCCGGAGGCTGCGTCGGGCCCACTCCTCGGCGGGGATCTCGGCCAGCAGCAGCGACTCGATGTACTTGGCCTGCCGATCCCCCACCAGCGAGATGACGGCCAGTGACGCGTTCTCGAAGGCCGGGTCGTCGAGGCAGGCCTTGAGGTCGTCGACGAGGGCGCGCGCCTCGGCGCGGTTGACCTTGCCCGTGGTGCCCTCCTCGACGCCGTCGGGCACATGGGTCACGACGAAGGGCGCCAGCCGGTCGGAGCCGAACTGCCGCACCGGGATGAGCCGGATGCCGTTGGGCTCGTAGGCGATGCGGTTGGAGAAGCCGATGATCTCGGGCACGCAGCGCCGGTGCTCCACGAGGGTCAGCTGCCCGCCGTAACGCATCGCGGCTTCGTCGAACAGGGAGCGCTGCGGGTCCTGCCAGGTGTCCTTGTACCGGTCGTCGTGGAGGTACTGCGCGGCGAGGTCGCGGAGCTGCTGCTGGTCCACGCCGACGGCGGCGGGGGAGACCTGCCTGTCGTCGCCGATGACGACGATCTTCGGGGCCAGGTACTGCAGGAACGTCGCCTCGAGGCCGGCCTGCGAGGCCTCGTCGACCACCACCACGTCGAACATGTTCTCCTGCATGTGGAACTGCTCGGCCACCCGGTAGAGCGGCATGATCCACACCGGGACGGCGGGGCGGCAGCGCTCCATGGCGCGCCGGATCTCGGCCCGCTGCTGGGCGGCGTACTTGCCGGTGCCCTTGCCGAGGCGGCTGACCTGCTGCGAGTAGCTGCGCAGGTCCGCGCGGCGGCCGGGCGTGAGGCGCTCGCTGCCGACGGCGTGGCCCCACGCGCGCTCGGCGGCGATGTTCTCCGCCACCGTGCGCAACTGGTGGTCCGCCACCGAGATCTGCGCCTGGATGCTGTTGGCGTCCACCTGGTCCTGCGCCAGCACCCACGCGCCGACGGCGCCCCACCCGAAGGCCGCCTCGAGGTGGGCGAGGCGGGAGTCCCATGCATCGTCCGGGCTTGTCAGGACCGCTCCCGCGAGCGCGGGGGCGGTGGTGCGGACCTGGTGGGTGAGGGTGTCGCGGCGGGTTGTCGCCTCGGCGACCTGCTCCAGCCGCACCAGCCGGGCCAGGGCGCGGGCGTAGCCCTCGTGGTCCCGGGCCTCGACGGCGTGGCTGAGCCGGTGGACCGGCTCGGCCGCGTCGGACCAGCCCGCGACGGTGGAGATCTCGTCGCCCAGTTCGTTCAGGGGCCCGCGCGCGGCCGCCACGGCGTCGGCGGCGTCGATGGCGTCGATCGTCCGGGTGAGGCGCTCGACGGAGGCGCCGTCGCTCCATGCCGGGGGCACGATCCCGCGCCGCCGGAGGAACTCGTCCTCGGCGCGGATGCGGTCGCCGAGCTCCACCACCCGCACCAGGTAGCTCAGCTGGATTCGGTGCCACTCCACGCGCTCGCGCGGGGTGTCCTCCTCAGGAATGTCAACCGACGAGGGCCAGGCGCGGTCCACCTCATTGAGGAGGCCCGACGCGTCGCGATGGGCCATGAGCACCCTGAGGTCCGCCTGCTTCGTCGGGGGCAGGCCGTCCACCCGGGCCTGCTCGAGCAACTCTCGGCACTCCTTGACCACACCGGGCGTGAAGGCGCCGATCTTGACCGTCCCGTCGGCGCGGGTCTTCAGGGCGCCGCCGTTCACGAGGTGGCGCTCCAGGGCGGTGGCCATGGCGTGCATGCGGTCCATGTCGCCGGGGAGCTCGACGCGGACCCCGGCCGGCAGGTGTTCGAGGACGGCGTCGATCCGCCCGATGCCTGTGGCCAGCTCGGAGGCGCGGGCGCGCCAGATGTCGCCGGTGCCGCCGCGCACGGCCGCGAGCGCGTCGTCGATCCACTGGAGGGGCAGCCGCGCCAGATCGGCGGCCATGGTGAGGTGCTCGGCGAGTCGCTGCCTCAGCTCCATCCGCTGCTCGACGGGGAGGGCGCGCAGCGCGGCGCGGCTCTCGTGGGTGGGGCCTTCGGCCAGGGGGGCGGCCTTGGCCTCGGCCTCGGACTCCGCGCGCACGTGCGCGGCGAACGTGTCCGCGTCCAGCACGGTGGCGCTCGGGATCCGGCGACGGCTGCTCTCGACGGCGTCTTCGCCCAGCGAACGGTCGCGGAGCAGGGCCAGCCATTCGAGGGCCTCGTCGTCGGACAGCGGGGAAGCGGAATCGGTGGTGAAGCCGACGAAGTCGGCGATCCACCCGTGCTGCCCGGCCTCGGCCTGGTAGCGCTGTGCGATCGCGGCGAACGTGCCGGAATAGGCGCCGTGGCTGAGCTCGGCCACCTCGTGGGACCGGGCGTCGACGAGGCCGCGGCTCAACGCGCGCCGTCGTTTGTCCAGCTGGGCTGCCTGGTCGGCCAGCTGCTGGATGCGGAGGGCTGAGGCGTGCTCGTCAGGATCGCCGGCCCGGCGGGAGATGTGGTCGACGGCGGTGCGCAGATCCGCGAGGTCGTCGCGGCTGGCCCCGATGACGGAGACGGCGAGCGGCTTGATCTGCGCGGGCAGCTTGGTGCGGACCTCGCGGAGGGCGCGGTCGGTGTGGGCAGTGACGAGGACGCGCTGCCCCTGCGCCAGCAGGTGGGTGAGTAGAGCGGCCGCCGTGTGCGTCTTGCCGGTGCCGGGCGGGCCCTGCACCAGGGTCTGGGCGTGGTGGTCGACGCGCTCGAGGATGCGGCGCTGCACGTCGTTGAGGGGCAGGGGAGCGACGATCTCGTCGTCGAAGGTGAGGATGGCGCCGGGGGCGGAGACGTCGGTCACGGGGGGAAGCTGATCCGGGTCGATCAGCGGCAGGAGGCCGGCCGGGACCTCCTGGGCGGCGTCGATCTGGGCGGCGATCTCCTGGAACGCCTGCACCAGGCCGGTGCGGTTGCGGGGACGCAGCACCAGCGCGGGAGCCCAGGCCACCGTCGGGTATTCGTGGACGTCGGGCATCGTCGCGGCGGCGTCCCAGCGGCCCTGGGCGTGCAGCTGCAGGGCGACGGTGCGGCCCAGGGGCTCGATGTCCGCCGCGTCCAGGGGGTTGCCGGTGAAGTCGTGGCCGCGGGTCTCGAGCTGGCCGACCAGCGACTGATCGGGGATCAGGCTGGGGTCGAGCATGTCCAGCTCGACGTGCATGCCCACCGACCCCTCGTCGAGGAAGAAGTCCAGACGGCCGTTCGACTCCTCCAGCTTGGGGATCACCGGCACGGTGAACAGGTGTCGCCGCATCCGCTCGTGCCCTGCGGGCGCCCAGGCGAGGAGGCCGACGCCGAGGAGGAGCTCGAGCTCCTCGCTCTTCTGGGTGGTCTGGACGTAGAGCTTGAACAGCTCCGCGTAGGCGTCGCGGACGGGCTGCTCGCGCAGCGTCACCTCGGCCCAGGCGTCCCATTTCGCGCTCCACGCGTCGAAAGCCTGGGCCACCTCTGGGTGGTCCTCGGAGCGCTGCGGACCGTCGGGGGCTGGCCGCCACTCGGCGAGTGCCGGGCGCTGGGTGGGGTTGAGGGCGTCGCCGGTGGTCCAGCCGATGAGCGCCGTCGGGACGCGGGGCGGGTCGGCGGGGATGAGCCGGTCGACGCTGAGCAGTGGGCCCTCGTCCCACGCCTGTCCGGTGTCGGTGCCCCAGCGGACGGCCTCCGCGACGGGGAGGTCGCCGAGCCAGTGCACGGCGCCGTCGCGACGGTAGGCGTCGATGTCGCTGACGGGGGCCTGCCGGAGTTGTTGGGCCTTCGCGAGGAACGTGAAGAGGCGGACGGCCTTGTCGACGTAATGGGTGGGATCAGGCACAGGAAACGACTTCGCTCTCGTCGGGACCTTGGCGAGCTTAGCCGTTCGGTGCGCTCACAAGGCATCGGGCGGGTGGTGGACTCCGGTGTGCAGGAGTAATGGTCGGTGACGTGCAGGCTGGTCCCGAGAGAACTGGTCGCTCTGAGGGTGGGTAGACCAACCCACAGAGCGACCGCCTCTCTGGCTCCCCGTCAACCACCGACTCGCCGGTTCGGGCCGTTGTCCGCCCCTTGGGTATGAACCCGCCGAGGTCCTTGACTCCCGACGATCAGGCGCCACAATTGTGGTCATGACAACCGAATCCTTGCGTGAGGTCCGCGACCACTTCAGCGAGGTCGTGGACCGCGTCGAGCTCCACCATGAACGGGTCACGGTCACTCGCAATGGCCGTCCTGTCGCGGTGCTGATCAGCCCCGCCGACCTGGCCGAACTGGAGGAGACCCTCGACGTTCTGTCGGATCCTGACGCGCTGGCCGACATCCGGGAGGCGGACGCCGCCTATGCCAGAGGCGACGTCGCGCGAGGGGATGACGCAATCCGGAGCCTTCGCCGGTGAGCCGTGGGGCGAACTACGAACTGGTCCTGACTCCGCCCGCCATCCGTGCGATCCAGGCAGAACTGCCCGAGGCGGTGGCGGCCGCGGTGATCGAGTTCATGACCGGACCGCTGGTCGAGAACCCGCGGCGTGTGGGCAAGATGCTTCGGCGCGAGTTGGAGGGCATCTGGTCCGCTCGACGAGGCACCTATCGGGTGCTCTACCGCATCAATGATCACGTCGACGAAGTGGTGGTGCTGCGCATCGACCATCGTCGAGACGTCTATCGCTGAGTCCGGCACGGTCGACGGCTGGCCGTACAGTGCGCACCGATACCCGCCGGGGGCTCGCTTCATGCGGTGCCCGAGCAGCGCTGTGCCGTAGGTTCTGGGGCATGAAGCCTGGCGGCGTGTCGTGCCCGATCTTCAGCCGTGGGCGCTCGCCCGCTGCGGGCGGCGGCGGAGTCGGGCAGGCCGCTGTCATGCCCCTGCGACGCTTCCTCCGTGAGGCTGGTTACAAGATCGCCACCCGCACCCCTCACCGCTGGCCACCCTCGGCGAAGCCCATCTGGTGGTACGCCGACCGGCGCCTGGCATACTGCGCTCTGAGGACGGGGACCTCAGCGTCCACGTAGTCGTGAACGACCACGTCCGTCTTGCCTTCGTGCCGACGCAGCGCGCGCCCGACGGCCTGGATGACCAGCCCCGGGTAGGAGATCGGTCCCGCGAGGATGACGGTGTCGATGATGGGGGCGTCGAATCCTTCGCCTCCATAGGGGACCGTCGTCATGACGAGGAGTGACTCGCCTGCGGACGTGTCCGCGATCCTCGCTCTGATCGCGGCCAAGGCCTTGGCCCCGGTGCCGCCTCGCATGATCAGCGCTTCTGCCTCCGGCAGGAGCGCGGCCAACTCAGTCAGGTGATCGCGACGGCGCGACAGAACCAGGCACTTGCGGCCGTCAGCCAATGCAGCGCTGATGTCGGCGGCAATCTGGCGATTGCGGTCGGGGTCTTCGGCCAGCCGCCCGCCCAGTTGGCCGATCGCACCCGGCGCGCTCATGTCGAGGTCCCGTGGACTGCAGTAAGCAGTCTGGTGGACGTGCAAGACGCGATGGGGACCGTCGTAGGGGGTGACGAGGGTCGCCTCGCTGGGAAGGGTGTCGCGAATCGTGTGGCGGATTGGACCGAGTTGCCAGGTGGTGACCTGCTCCAGGCCGTCCTTGCGTTCAGGCGTCGCGGTGAGGCCCAGCCACCAGGCCGACTCGATGTGAGAGACCACCTTCTCGAACGAGCCGGCAGCCAGATGGTGGCACTCGTCGACGATGACCTGGCCGTAGGGTGCGGTGAGCTCGCGGACCTCGTCGGGGCTGTGCCTGGCCAGCGTCTGCAGAAGCATGATGTCGACCTCTCCCCGTGTCTTGACGCGGCCCCCGCCGAGTTGCCCGGCCTTGACTCCGAGGAGGACTTGAATCTGTTCGCGCCACTGGGAAGCGAGCGCCGTCTTGTTGATCAGCACAAGGGTGGTGACCGCTCGCTCGGCGATGATCGCGCAGGCCATCATGGTCTTTCCCGAGCCGGTGGGTGCATGCAGGATCCCGTCCTCGTGGGCCAGCATCGAGTCCACCGCTGCCGTCTGTCGGTCGTCAAGGTCCCCGAGGAAAGGCACTTCGAGCTCAGTGCCCTGGCAGCGCTGATCCTCGCTGACCAGGTTGCTCGCCGCCTGCGAGATCAGTTCCGCTGCCTGGTGGCGAAGCCCGCGCGGGAGGATCAGGTCGCCGTTGATGGCCACGTCGAAGCCCTGGATGAACCGGGGAATGTTCCAGGTGGAACGGCGGGCGCGCTGCGCCTCGTAGAAGGCTGGGTTGTGAATCGTGGCGCTGTGCCTCAGTGCCGCCGACAACTCCGGCGTCAGGTCCCCATCCCGGATCGTCAGTGCCGCCCCTAGCGTCGACCGCACCAGTGCGGGGACGCGAGGGTGGATCGCGGTTGCAGGAGAAGCTTCCAGCCGCGTCACGTCAGGTCCGACGACCACCCGTTCCTGACGTCCCGCCGCTGCCACCTGGCGTGGAGTCATCCTGTCCAGATGCGAGAGGTACTCCCACTGGTCGGGCCACGGCTCCCACGTGGCCATGTCGATGAACAGAGTTGTGCCGCGTTCAGCTCGGCGGTTGCCATTCAGGGGTGCGGCGATGAGGTTTCCTACCCCTGAGGAGCCTGTGGGCACGGTGTCCTGGTTTGGGAACAGGCGGTCGTAGCTGGCCAGCGGCATGGATCCACGCAGCGCCATCGCCCTGTGGATGCAGGCCGTACCCAGCGCCCGCGCGTCAGCTGCCGGCGTCGGAGACGTAAAGAAGCTCCAGACGTGCGCGCCCCTGCCGGATTGGGAAATCTCCAGCGCACAGGGCACGCCCAGTGAACTGGCGGCCTTCGTGTAGGCGTGCGCGTCCAGCATCGCCTGTGGACCGTCGAAGTCTGCGGCGAGCCACCAGCAGGTCGCATCTGGCAGCAAGGGATACAGCCCGATGAACAGATCATCGTCGGACCTAAGGTGCGCTACAAGGGCTTCGACGGTCAGCGGAAGCGGGCGCCGGTCCCACAGAGAGCCCTTGCCGAACGCGTCGCGCACCACTGGCGACCAGCCCTTCGTGCCCTTCCGTGGGTTCTCCCAGTACCGCGCGTAGACGTCGCGTCGCGCCGCGAACATCCGGGCGAACAACGCCAGTTTGGCCTCCGGCGGTGACGAGTTGGTCACCAGACCTGGATCGGAAGGCGTCAGCGTCGGTTGCTGCACCGGCGGCTCCACGCCGTCGGTCACCTTGAGGAGGTTCCTCAAGCGCCGGTTCTCAACGCGGAGGTTGGCGATTTGACGCTCCAGCTCCTCACGTCGGCCGTGTGGATCCAGCTGTTGATCGCCGGACATCAGGACCTGTCAACTTCGTCAGATACTCCGGTGATCGGGTCGACCTTGGCGCGCGAAACAGCAGGCTCGGACGCCTGTTCCTCCGTGCGATCGCCATCAATGGGGGCGATGCCCAGGGTTCGACGGATCCGGCGCACGATCGTTGGAACGTCATGCGTTAGCGTCGCGCGGATGACGGTCGGGTCCACCAGAAGGTATCCATGCGCGATCCGGTTCCGCATGCCCCACATGAGCGACCAATCAGCGCCGAACAGCGACTGACGTTCTGTTGGGTCCAGTGCGGCGAGCGCCTCGATTCCGGCCGAGAGGCGCATGCAGACGGCGTCGATGACCAGTTGGTCATTGAGGTCCTGCTCAGCGTGGCTCTGCATGATCTCGAAGAGGGCAAGAGCGTCGCCCCGGATATCAGAAGTGTCTCTGCTCACAGCGCTACCGCCTCGGCGAGGATCCGATCCCGAAGATCGGGCCGTAACACCGTGTCGGGCACCAGATCCACCGGGCACCCCACCACCTGGCTCACGTCGCGCTCAAGCGCACCGAGCTGCATCAGACTGAGGGGGCGGGCCATCGTGAACAGCAGATCGACGTCAGAGCCCTCATGGTCCTGTCCAGTAGCCACAGATCCGAAGACGCGGACGTCGCGGCCACCGGCAGCTGCCACGAGCCCCTTGACTTCACCTGCGTGCTGGCGCAACCTCCGACCCAACGGAGACGTGCCGTGGAAGCGGAGCAGGCGGGACACCTCGGGCTGGCTTCGACCGATCTCGGCCGCGATCTGCGTCTGCGTCATTCCGGCTGCAGAAGCCTGCCGCACGGCTCGGACCAACTCGCCACGGCCCTGTGCGATCAGTTGGTCCGCGCGGCGCGCTGCCTCCGCCAGGGTGCTGGACATGAGCCGAGTATAACAAGTGCTATGGACTCCGGTTCCAGCTGACCGGTCGCTCCGGCGGCCCTGCCGCCATCGCCGCGGAGAAGGGGCGCCAGTGCGGGGCCCCACGCTCAGCAGCAGACCAGAGGGTGCCACTACGGGCTCGATTCCGCGCTCCCCGCCGTTGGCCTGAAGTGGCGGGTGTGTGTGCGCCCGCGGAAACGTGCCCGCAGTGGGGGTCACCCTGCCCCAGCGTGAGCGTGGAGAGCCGCACTGGCGCCCCGCTGCCGCGGGCCGGACCGGCGTCGCTGCCACCGTGCCGGCGGCTGACCGAGTGGGCTCAGTTTGGCGCGTCAGCCCAGGCCCGGACGGCCTCGGCGATCGGCGTTGTGCGCCTGCCGATGAGGCGCGAGAGGTCCCCGCTGGTGACCAGGAGGGTGTCGTCGGCGGTGTTGCTGTCCAACGTGGTGATGAACCCGATGGTGGCGTCGTCGAGCCCGGCCTCGCGCAGCACACTCACGTGCTCGTCCGTGGTGACCTCGTGGAGGGTGACCGGCCGACCGAGGACATCGGCGAAGGTGTCGGACAGGTCCCTCATGGTCCAGGCGGTGTCCCCGCCGAGTTCGTAGGTCGCGTTGTCGTGTCCGTCGCCGATGAGCACGACGGCGGCGGCCTCGGCGTAGTCGGCGCGCGAGGCGCTCGACACGCGGCCCTCCTGTGCGCTGGAGACGACGACGCCGGTCTGGCGGGCCTGCTCGAAGGCGGGCTGGTAGTTGTCGTGGTACCAGCCGTTGCGCAGGAAGGTATAGGCGAGGCCGCTGTCCTTGATGGCATCCTCGGTGGCCGCGTGCTCGGGGGCGACGAGCAGGGAGGTGGCGTCTGCGCCGACCACGCTCGTGTACACGATCCGGGACGCCCCAGCGGCCTTCGCCGCCGCGACCACGTTCCCGTGCTGGGCGATCCGCTGGCCCACCTCGCTGCCGGAGATCAGCAGCACCGTGTCGCCCGCGTTGATGACGCCGTCGGCGGGGTTGTTGTAGTCGAGGACGGCGGTGCGCAGGCCCAGAGCGCGGAGCGCCTCGAGCCGGTCCAGTGAGCGCCCGGTGGCGACGATGTCGGCGGCCTTGACCCCGCGCTTGATCAGGTTCTGGACAACCAGGTTGCCGAGCTGGCCGGTGGCGGCGGTGATGACGAATGACATGGGGCTCCTCATGACTCACGTGGATGACGTCTCCAGGATAGCTGGTCCTTGAAACTTCAAGTTAATTTCAGCCCTGCGCTGAATCGGAGGGTCTGGCGCCGTCGTCTCCGCCCGATCTGCCTCGTCGCGGTGGCTGAACTCCAGCTGATCATGCGAGCGTGGAGCGTCGGCTGCGTCGATGCCTCCCGCGCCCGGTTCGGGGATTGGTCGGGCGCGACGGCGTAACGTGCGAGCCATGGAGATCTGGACCATCGGACACTGGACCTGTCCCGTGCCGGAGTTCCTCCAGCCCTTGGAGGAGCACGGGATCGGGCTCTTGGTCGACGTGCGCGCCCACCCCGGTTCCCGCAGGAATCCGCAGTTCGGCAGCGACGCAATGGCCCAGTGGCTGCCGGAGGCCGGCATCGGTTACCTCCACCTCGCCGAGCTGGGCGGGCGTCGTCGCAAGCAGGGGGTGGACCCGGCGGTCAACGCGGGATGGAAGAACGCGAGCTTCAGGAACTACGCGAACTACACGCTCACCGAGGGGTATGAGGAGGGGATCGCCCGGGTGACGGCGCTGGCCCGGGACAGCCGGACTGCGGTGATGTGCGGGGAGCCTATGCCGTGGAGGTGCCACCGGCTGCTGATCTCGAACACCTTGACCGCCAGGGGCTGGACCGTGTGGCACCTGATGGGCGAGGCGGCTCCGCGTCGACACCAGCTCGGCCAGTGGGGCGCCGTGCCGGTGGTCGACGAGCCGTCTCGGGTGACCTACCCCGACGAACCGCTCGGCTCGGGCTGACGGCGGACCCGCCTGCCTTATCGCTACCCGCCTGCGCTCCAGCACGGGCGTCGCGCACTAGGGCTGGCGGGGTTGCAGGCGTGGCGACCTAACGCAGGCGTCGCCAAGTAGCGCAGGCGTGGGGACGTAACGCAGGCGTGGGGACATAACGCAGGCGTCGCCAAGTAGCGCAGGCGTCGGGACCTCACGCACGCATGGGGACGCAACGCCGGCGGATCACCAGCGCGGTGCGAGTACCCGGGGACTGCCCACCGGTAGCGTGCGTCCCATGGCAGCCCGGGCGACGATGAAGCAGCGCTACGCGCGACGACGCAAGCGCCGGCTGAGCGCCAAGGTCCAGGACCTCACCGCGGGGCAGTGGGCCGGACTGTGTGACGCGTGGCGCGGGTGCGCCTACTGCGGCGCCGTCGGCGTCCCGTTGCAGAAGGACTGCGTGCTACCGATCTCCCGGGGCGGCCGCTACACCGTCGACAACGTGGTGCCCGCCTGCCGCAGCTGCAACACCAGCAAGTGCAACAGCGAGGTGACCGGCTGGCTGCGGCGGAAGAAACTCGACGAGGAGTCGTTCCTCATCCGCCAGTGGGAGATCCTGTCGGTGGTCGCGCGCGACGTGGCCCCGACCGCCGACTGACGGAGTCGCGTGGGAGGCACGCGGTTCGGGACCCTGCCGCCCTCCGTCGGCGACGGGGCGCGTCGGGATTCGTCAGGTCGGGTAGGGGCATCGCCCTCGAGGCGGGGCAGACGGCGGCCGACGTCCCCCCGCACCTCTGTTCGCGCGGATGGATCTCCTCCTGACGGTGGGCGATGGCCATCATCACCGGCTCGTTGCCCGTTCTGACGGGCAGACTGGCACCGAGATGAAGGGAGCCGGCGTCGCCGCGCAGTAGTGATCGTCTCGTGCCTCTTCCGGTGTTACCCGAGGCTTTGCTGCTGGGAAACCTCGACGGTGCCCTGGTCGGGTCCGGGCGTGGGGTCGGGGTTGCCGAACAGCA
>JAPUEL010000008.1:0-17121 GCA_027492545.1 Propionibacteriaceae bacterium | reverse complement strand
ACCTCGACGGTGCCCTGGTCGGGTCCGGGCGTGGGGTCGGGGTTGCCGAACAGCACGGCAAAGACCAGGAAAAATGCGATGACTGCGGCGGCGGCCTGGGTGTTGACGCCGGCGAATGGTGAGGCCTTCATGATGTGTTCCTTCGATGTGCGGGCATGGCGGGGCCAGGCCGGGTTGTGGGTGGGCTTGCGTCCCGGCGGCAACCGGGGTGCGTGTGGGGCGGCGATCAGGCGGGCGTGTCGACGATCGCCTCGGTGAGTTGGTCCGCCACGAGGGTGACTTGCCGTGCCAGCTCGTCGACGGTTGCTGGGTTGATGCGTTGGACGGGGCCGCCTATCCCGATGCACCCCACCGGCGGTCCGTCTCGACCCTCGAACACCGGCGCTGAGATCCCGCACCCCCCGGTGTGGTTCTCCTCGTTGTCGACGGCGTAGCCGAGAGAGCGGACCGTTGCCAGGTGATCTCGAAGCAGGTCGGGATCGGTGATGGTGTGACCGGTGCGGGCAGGTAGCTCGACGGGCAGCGGGGCCAGTTCCCAGGCGAGCAGGCACTTGCCGACCGACGTGGAGTGGAGGGGCAGCAACCGGCCCTTCTCCAGGACGACTCGGAGCGACTGGGCCGTCTCGATGGCGTCCACGACCAGAGCCTCTCCCTCCGCGGCCACCGCCCCGTGTGCACACTCCCCGGTCAGGCCGACGAGTTCCTGCAGGAACGGCGAGGCGAGATTGCGAAAACGCCGCTGGGCGGTGGTGAGGCCGAACCGGGACCGCAGGGCCGGCCCCAGCCGGTAACCCCGCCGGGAACGTGCCGGCGCGACGGCGAATCCCTGCTGGGCGAGCGTCCGCAGGATGCGCGAGGCGGTGCTTTTGTGCACCCCGAGCTCGTAGGAGACCTGCTGAACGGAGAGGCCACGGTGTTGCAGGGCGGGGTCGCTCTCCAACTCGATGAGAAGACGGATGACGCGCAGCCCCCGCTCAAGGCTGCTGCGTTCGAGGCCCTGCTGACTCACGTCCACCCTCCCTTCGAGGCTCGTGTTCCGATGATTCGAGGCTAGAGATCGCGCAGCGTCCGCACAATCGGAACAGGTGGTTGGGTTGCGTTCAATGCAACGCGGCCCGCTTCGTGCGTCGGGAATCCCAGTGAGTTGCGTACAGCGCAACTTCTTGCGTCGTCCCGCTGGGTGGGAGCGTCAGCGTCGCCCTCGGCGCCGTCGACCAGCCCGCAGCTGAGAGGCGGATCTGATGGCGTAGTCGCCACCAGATCCGCCTCTCTGCGCCGGCTAGGGCCGCCTCCCCGCGACATTGGGTGACGGTGCAATCAAATCGTTACATCCGCGTCCCCACGCGCAACAAGGACTCCACTAGTGTGGCCGACGGCCCGTAGTTCTCAGGGCCGCGTCGCGGATGGAAGAAGGATCCGGATGGCAGAGACCACCGCCGTCGAGGCGCGTGACGGCGCCGTCGCGATCACCGGCCGCACGCCGTGGCAGATCACCCGGGCGCGCCTCGTGCGCGACAAGGTCACCATGGCGGCCCTCTGCTCCACCATCTTCTTCATCCTCCTCGCCGTCACCGCCCCCCTCATGACGCAGCTCGGCTGGCTGGACCCGTACACCTCGAACACGGACCTGGTGGGCGGCCTCGGCTCGCTTCCCATCGGGCCGCTCGGCGGCGTGTCCTGGGACCACCCGATGGGCGTCGAGCCCGGCACCGGCCGCGACCTTCTCTCCCGCGTGCTGGCCGGCCTCACCGTCTCCCTCGTCGTGGCGACGAGCGCCGTCGCGATCTCGGTGGTCCTCGGCACCGTCATCGGCATCGTCTCCGGCACAGCGGGCGGCCGGGTGGACTGGCTGTTCTCCCGCATCATCGACTTCGTCCTCAGCTTCCCCCAGACCCTGATGCTGATCGCCCTGTCCACCATCGTGATCGACGCACTGCAACGCGCCCTCGGCACCGACCGCACCCCCGCGTCGATGCTGTTCATGATCATCGTGATGGGCTTCTTCGGCTGGCCCTACTTCGCCCGCATCATCCGCGGGCAGGTGCTGTCGCTCAAGGAGCGCGAGTTCGTCGAGGCCGCCCGCTCGCTGGGGGCGGGGCGCGCGCGGATCTACTTCACCGAGCTCCTGCCCCACCTGTGGGCGCCCATCCTCGTCTACACCACGCTGGTCATGCCCCAGAACATCGCGACGGAGGCGGCGCTCGGCTTCCTCGGCGTGGGCATCCAGGCGCCCACCCCGTCGTTCGGGTCCATCCTCAACGACTCGGTGCACTACGCCACCTCGGACCCGGCCTACTTCATCTTCCCGGGGGTCACCCTCTTCCTGGTGGTGCTCTCGTTCAACCTCCTCGGCGACGGCCTGCGGGACGCGCTGGACCCCAAGGCGGACCGCCAGTGACCGCCACCCACGCAACTTCCACCGACACCCACCTATGAAGGAGAGCGCCAATGAGGCGTAACAAGATCGCCGCGAGCGTCGCGGCACTGCTGGCCCTGGGCCTGGTCACATCCTGCGGGTCGACACCCTCGGCAACCAGCAGCGGATCGACGGCGGCCTCCGAGTCCGCCGCCACCGACACCCCCGCCGCCGGGGGCACCCTCAACCTGCTGATCGGCACCGCGACGGAGCACTGGGACCCGCAGCGCACCTACGTGGGCGTGGCCATCGAGTTCGGCAACCGCACGTTCAGCCGCACCCTCACCACCTGGTCGCCGGTCACCTCGAACACCGAGCAGGCCACCCTTGTGGCGGACGCCGCCACCGACACCGGCACGGTGAGCGAGGACGGCAAGACCTGGACGTTCACCCTCAAGGACGGCATCAAGTGGGAGGACGGCCAGGACGTCACCTGCGAGGACTACAAGTACGGCATCTCCCGGACCTTCGCCGTCGACGTGATCACGGGCGGACCCAACTACGCCATCCAGTTCCTCGACATCCCGAAGAACGACGACGGCTCCTCCCAGTACGCCGGCCCCTACACGGGCACCGGCCAGGAGCTCTACGATCAGGCCGTCAGCTGTGACGGCAACACCCTCACCTTCAAGCTGAGCCAGCCGGTGATGGACTTCAACTCCACGGTCACCATGACCGCGTTCGGGGCGTTCCGCGAGGACAAGGACCAGGGCGACAAGTCCAACTTCCAGATCTTCTCCAACGGCCCCTACAAGTTGGAGGGCACCTGGTCGCCCAACAGCGGCGGCACCTTCGTCCGCAACGACCAGTGGGATCCGGCCACCGACGAGGTCCGCAAGGCCTACCCGGACTCCATCGTGTGGGACGAGTCGCTCACGCAGGAGATCGTCTACGAGCGCCTCATCGCCAACCAGGGCGACGACGCCAATGCGATCACCTTCGACCAGGCTCCCGTCACCGCGCTGGCCAACGTCTCCACCGGCGCCGAGGGCCGCACCGACATCGTCGCCTCGCCCTACACCCGGTACGTGGTGCCGAACTACAAGTCCGCTGTGATGAGCAACGACAAGGCCCGCGAGGCGCTGGCCCTGGCCACTGACCGCTCCGCCTACGTCACCGCCGTCGGCGGCGAGCAGGTCGCCAAGCCGATCAACTCGCTGATCAACCCGGCCCTGGAGGCCTTCCCGGACACCCCTCTGCTCGCCGGTGAGACCGGTGATCCCGAGGCTGCCAAGGCGGCGCTGGAGGAGTCCGGCCTGACCCTGCCGGTGGCCATCAACGTGGCGTACCGCAAGAACGACACCATGGACAAGGTGTTCTCCGGCCTGAAGGCCGGCTGGGACGCGGCCGGCTTCGAGACCAACCTCATCGGCATCCCGGCCGAGCAGTACTACGGCACGCTGCAGTCCCCGGACTCGGCCACCAAGTACGACGCCTACTGGGCCGGCTGGGGCGCCGACTACCCGTCGGCCTCGACGGTGATCCCGCAGCTCCTCGACGGCAGCACGCAGATCAGCGCCGGCGGCCCCGGCCAGGACTACGGCTACTTCGACAACGACGAGTTCAACGCCGGGATCGATGCCGCCTACCAGATCGCCGACCAGGCCGAGCGCGAGGCGGCCTGGGGCCAGCTCGACGCCGACGCCGTGACCGAGCACTTCGCGGTCATCCCGCTGATCGTGGACCAGTTCGTGTTCGTCCGTGGCAGCAACGTGCAGGGGGCCTACGTCAACGGCACCTTCACGGGCTACTACGACATCGCGACCGTCTCGATCAAGGGCTGACACAGGCACGGGGGTGGGGGTGCGTCCTCGGGCGCACCCCCACCCATTCCTAGGAGCTGGCATGTTCTACTACATCCTCAGGCGGCTGATCTCGGTCGTGGCGATGCTGTTCCTGATCACCGCGACCACGTTCGCGATGTTCTTCGCCTCCCCGATCGACCCGGCGCAGTACACCTGTGGGAAGAACTGCACGCCCACCATCCTCGAGGGCAACCGCAAGGCCCTCGGCTACGACCAGCCCGTCACCGTCCAGTACGGCAAGTTCGTGGCCGGCCTCTTCGTCGGCCGCGACTTCCCGGACAACGCTGAGCTCCGCGAGTCCAACCCGGAGCAGGTCGTCCACTGCGCCGCCCCCTGCCTGGGATACTCGCCCAGCCAGCACCGCACCATCAACGAGATGGTCGCCGAGGCGTGGCCGGTGTCGCTGTCCATCGCCGTCGGGGCGTTCACGCTCTGGATGCTCATCGGCGTCGGCGGGGGCATCACCGCCGCGCTCAACAAGGGCAGATGGGCCGACCGCGGCATCGTCGGCGCCGCGCTCGTCGGCTTCTCGCTGCCGACGTTCTTCGTGGGCCTGATCCTGCTGACCTTCCCGGCCATCAAGTGGGGCTGGGTGCCCATCCCCAACTACGTGCCCTTCTTCGAGAACCCCTTGGCCTGGGCGCACAACCTGATCCTGCCGTGGATCACGCTGGCCTTCTTCTTCGCCGCCAGCTACGTGCGGCTCACCCGCGCCTACATGATCGAGACGCTCAGCGAGGACTACATCCGCACCGCGCACGCCAAGGGCGTGACCCGGGGCCGGGTGGTCTTCCGGCACGGCCTCCGCGCCGCCACCACGCCCATCGTCACCGCCGCCGGCCTGGACCTCGGCGGCCTGCTCGGCGGCGCCATCATCACCGAGAGCGTGTTCTCCATGCACGGCCTGGGCTTCCTGGCCGTCCGCTCGGTCACCAACATGGACCTGCCCACCATCGTGGCGATGGTGATGATCGTCGCCTCGTTCATCGTGATCGCGAACATGGTGGTCGACATCGCCTACGGCTTCATCGACCCGAGAGTGAAGGTGGCCTGATGAGCGAGCCCTTCCTCCGCGTCAACGACCTCAAGGTCCACTTCTCCACCGACGACGGCGTGGTCAAGGCCGTCGACGGCCTCACCTTCACCCTCCACAAGGGCACCACGCTGGGCATCGTCGGCGAGTCCGGCTCCGGCAAGTCCGTGACGTCGCTGGCGATCATGGGCCTGCACCGCGGCTCACGGGCCCAGGTCAGCGGCGAGATCCTGCTCGACGGGCAGGACCTGCTCTCGATCTCCGACGAGGAGCTGCGCCGCCTCCGCGGACGCAAGCTCGCCATGATCTTCCAGGACCCGCTCTCGGCGATGCACCCCTACTACACCGTCGGGCAGCAGCTCACCGAGGCCATCCGGGTGCACGAGAACGTCTCGAAGAAGGCCGCCCGCACCACCGTCATCGAGATGCTCGCCCGCGTGGGCATCCCCAATCCCGACAAGCGCGTGGACCAGCACCCCCACGAGTTCTCCGGCGGCATGCGGCAGCGGGCCATGATCGCCATGGCCCTGATCAACAACCCCGAGCTGCTGATCGCCGACGAGCCCACCACGGCCCTCGACGTCACGGTCCAGGCCCAGATCCTCGACCTCATGCGCGGCCTCCAGCAGGAGTTCGGCTCGGCGATCATCATGATCACCCACGACCTGGGCGTGGTGGCCGAGATCGCCGACGACGTCATGGTGATGTACGGCGGGAAGGGCGTGGAGTACGCGGAGGTCGACGACGCGTTCCACCAGCCCGACCACCCCTACACCTGGGGGCTGCTCACCTCGATGCCTCGCCTGGACCGGCTCAAGGCGGAGCGGTTGACGCCGGTCGACGGCAACCCGCCGTCGCTGATCAACATCCCGCCCGGCTGCGCCTTCCATCCGCGCTGCACTTTCCGCGAGTACGCGTCGGCGCCCTGCGACTCGGTGGTGCCGGAGCTCCTCGAGTCCTACCCCAAGCACGATTCGCGCTGCCACATCCCCGTGGCGGAGAGAGCGCACCTGTTCGCCGAGCAGATCGCCCCGAGGCTGTAGGAGAGACCCATGAGCCTGTTGACGGTCACCGATCTGAAAAAGCACTTCCCCACCTACACCCAGAAGCTCGTCCGCACCCACGGCGCGCCGGTGAAGGCCGTCGACGGGCTGAGCCTCACCCTCGACTCCGGCGAGACGCTCGGCGTGGTGGGGGAGTCAGGCTGCGGCAAGTCGACGGCGGGCCGCACCATCCTGCGGCTGCTCGAGCCGACGGCGGGGACCATCGAATTCGAGGGCCGCGACGTCACCAACGTGGCCGGGGAGGAGCTGCGGCAGCTGCGTCGCGAGGTGCAGATGGTCTTCCAGGACCCGTACGGCTCGCTCAACCCGCGGCACCCGATCGGCGCGATCGTCGCGGCCCCGTTCCAGATCCAGGGCATCAAGCCGCCCGGCGGGGTGAAGCGCACCGTCCAGGAGCTGATGGAGAGGGTGGGGCTGAACCCCGAGCACTACAACCGCTACCCGCATGAGTTCTCCGGGGGCCAGCGCCAGCGCATCGGCGTGGCCCGCGCGATCGCCCTCAAGCCCAAGCTGATCGTGTGCGACGAGCCGGTCTCCGCACTCGACGTGTCCATCCAGGCGCAGGTGATCAACCTCCTGGAGGACCTCCAGGAGGAGCGGAACCTGGCGTACCTGTTCATCGCGCACGACCTGTCCGTGGTGCGCCACATCTCGGACCGCGTGCTGGTGATGTACCTGGGGAAGATGATGGAGGTGGCGGATCGCGACACGCTCTACGAGCGCCCCATGCATCCCTACACGCAGGCGCTGATGTCTGCCGTTCCGGTGCCGGAGCCTCGACGGGACCGCGACCGGATCCTCCTCACGGGGGACCTGCCCAGCCCGCAGAACCCGCCGTCGGGCTGCGTGTTTCGGACCCGCTGCCCGATCGCCACCGAGCGGTGCGCCGCCGAGGTGCCGGCCCAGGCCGAGGTCGAGCCCGGACACCTGGTGGCGTGCCACTATCCGGCGGTCCGTGTGGTGATCTAGCCCCCGTCTTCCTGACGTGGTCGATTTCTTCTTTCTATGATGGAAGCATGGCGCTGAACATCAAGGATCCGCTCACGGACGAGCTCGCCAGGCGGCTGGCCGCGGCAACGGGTGAGAGCATCACCGTCGCCGTGCGCGTGGCGATGGAGGAGCGGCTCGAACGCCTGGAGCGGGAGCGGCGGCGGCACGGGCGCCGTCCCGAACTCGGCCGCTACATCGAGCGGGCGCGCGCCCGCCGGGTACTCGACGCCCGTCCGGCCGAGGAGATCCTCGGCTACGACGACAACGGACTGCCGCAATGATCGTCGACACGTCCGCACTGATGGCGATCATCCTCGGTGAGCCCGACGCGGAGCGGGTCCTCGCGCGCATGACCGACGTCGGAGAGCTGGCGGTGTCCGCGGCGTCCCGCGTCGAGGCGGCCATCGTCGCGGAGGCGAAGGGCGGGCCGGAAGCGGCCGAAGACCTCCAGGCACTGCTCGCGGACCTCGAATGCGCGGTCCTGCCGTTCGATGAGGAGCAGGCCGTCGTCGCCGCCCAGGCCTGGCACCGGTTCGGGAAGGGCCGTCACCCCGCCGGTCTGAACCTCGGTGACTGTTACGCGTACGCGGCGGCGAAGGTCTCGGGGAGGCCGCTCTTGTTCAAGGGTCAGGACTTCGCGCAGACGGACGTCGCTGCGGCTGGGTGACTCCTCGCCACAGCGCCAGCGTGGGCGCTGGACAGGGTGCGTCCCTTCGACTCCAAGGCCAGGGCCCTCCAGGGCCAGGGCTACAACGTCAGGATCAGGGCCACGATCAGCGCCACCACCATGACGGCGACGACGCCCAGCACCAGCCACATGACCCCGCGGGCCAGGCGGTCGGCCGGGTCTGCCCCCGCGTCCAGCGCGCCGCCGACTGCGAAGCGGAGGATGGCCGCGTCGGTGGCGTCGTCGACGACGGCCCGCCCGGTGCGGTGCTCAGACGTGACCGCCGTGACCGCCTCGGCGATCCGCCACCGCAGGGCCCTGGCGTCGCGGGGCTGGAGGCCGGTGGGCAGGTGCCGGGAGCACTCCTGCAGGAATGCCGTCGCGCCCGGGCCGCCGCGCACCGCCGACGGGTAGGTCGCCAGCAGCGTGGCCACGTCGTCCTCCATGCCCGATCCCGATCGCGCCATCTCGACGGCGAGCGGCGCCAGCAGCCCGGGCTCGTGCCCGACGAGCTCGGCGAGGTAGCCCGTCCCGAGCTCCGCGGCCTGGCCGCTGGAGAGGAGCCGGCGGATCCGTCGCGGGTCGCGCTGCAGGGCCTGCGCCTGCTCGGCCGCCGTGAGCAGCACCAACCCGGGGGCCGTCTCTGAGGTGAGCCCGAGGCCGTCAAGCCACGGCCGCGCCTGCTTGAGCTGCGCCAAGTCCCAGCCGCTGGTCACATCCTCGGCCAGCAGCACGAGCGCGTCGGTGTCCAGCAGGCCTGGCGGGAGCATCGGGGCCTGCCCGCGACGCGCCCGCCTGCGCTCCAGCCGCACCAGGTGGCCCCACACCCCCGGGGCGTCCAGGCAGTCGACGGCCCCCCGCGACACCACCTCCGACGGGTGGGTCAGGAGCCGCTCGAGTTGCTCCACGTCACCGGCCAGCAGCCGACGGGACAGTTCGCCGTCGGCCCACCGTCGGGCCTGCGGGCCCTCGATGGGCCCAGAAAGCAGGTGCAGCGCCTCGCTCATGGTGAGCGGGCGCCGCGCCTCGAGCTCCTCGAGCCACTGCGCCAGGTCCGCCGCCTGCGATCTCCGGCCGGGGTAGCGCCGCTCCGCCGCCTCGGCCAGCGCCCACGCCAGGCCCTGGGGGAGCCGAGCGACGGGCCGACCCTCGGGGGCGCGGGCCGAGAACGCGTGGAAGAGGTCCCCGTGCCTGGCACGCAGAGCCTCCGGCCACTCGCCGGAGATCACGGTCTCGCCGGCCTCGATGCGGGTCGCGGCCAGGGACGTGGACCAGGTGAAGGTCTGCGCCACCCCCTCGGGCAGGATCCGGCAGAGCCACCCCAGGAGCTGATCCACCTCGGCCTGACCACCGGGCAGCAGGAGCACCCGGTTCGCCGAGTCCAGCGCCAGCATGCCCCCAACGGCGCGCTCCACCTCCGGGCCCGGGGCCTTCAGGGTGATGCGGGGGCGGGCCGCCTCGCCGGGCATGAGCCAGCCGTCGCGCCGCACCACGGGCAGCGATCCGGTCATGCAGTCGAGCAGCGTGGCGCCGTCGGCCAGGACGGCCAACTGGAGTGCGCCCGCGGGGCCGTACTCACCCGCCGAGCCCTGGACGACGACCACCCACGAGCCGAGCCGGGGCGAGTACCGGTACGTCACCACGGCGATCCCCTCGACGCCGGGGGAGCCGCCCACGGCGAGCTGCGGATACAGCGGTTCGAGCGCCGCGAACTCGGCGGCCACCTGGGCCGGGAGCGAGGGGGAGCTGCGCTCGGGGTCGGGCCGGAACCCGCCGCCGCGGTCGGAGCGCGTCGAGACCAGCCAGTCCTGGGTCATAGCCCCGGCTCCTGGAACAGGACCGCCATCAGGTGCAGGAGACCGGCATTGGAGGGGATCACCGCGTCCGGGTCGCCCACCTGCCGGACCTGCCCGTCGGGGGTGACGAACTCTCGGGTGCAGGTGAGGACGAAGCGGACCGCTGCGGTGCCGTTGAGGGTCGAGATGAGGTTCCTGCCGAAGTCGGCGCCGAGCAGGGCCGACGAGAGCACCGCGCTGACGATGTCGCGGGCCTGCAGGACGGACCCGTCGGCGCCGGTGAACCAGTACCGCTCGGAGGTCTCCACGGCCACCTCTCGCCCGCCGACGCTCAGCGGCGCATACGAGTCGGTGGCCACCAGTCCCCAGAAGTTCGCCGGATGCCCGAAGTGGTCCAGGACGGCCAGGGCCAGCTCGTTGGCCAGGCGCGCGCGCTCGAACCGGTCCGGCTCGTCGAGGAGCCCGCCCAGCAGCTGACGCGCGGAGGCCGACATGTACTCGGGGTCGTAGTGGTTCAGCGCGGCCAGGACCGCATCCGCGGCGGCGCCCTGAAAGTCCCGGGCCGCCTCGGGACGGCGGAAGGCCCACGCCCATCGCCTGAGCGCATCCTGCCCACCCGGTGCGACGGGGTTCCTGGTCAGCGCGCGGTGGATGGCATCGCCCTTGGACAGTGCGATGGACAGTTTCGCGTGGCCCATGGCCGTGAGGTCGCCGTCGCTCATCAACAGCACCGAGCGCAGCAGCTCGTTGGCCTGCTGGTGGGTGGAGGCGAACACCCGGCCAGGCTCGCCGCCGCGCACCCTCGAACACGCGAGCCGCTCGGGATCGGTCAGTTGGTGATACACCGAGGACAGCGACAACGCGTCGAGCACGCCCAGGAAGTGGTGCGAGTAATTGAGCTGGGCCTTCTCGGTGCGGCCGAGCTTCACCCCGCCGTCGCCTAAGTGGGTCAGCCTGTCGATGATCTCGCCGGGCAGGTCCACCAGCGCCGTGGTGACCTGCCGCCCGCCGTGCGAGCTGCGGAACAGGTACGGCGCCCTGGTGTTGCCCCAGATGCGGGCGCGGTAGTCGATGGTGGTGGGGTCCGGGTTCTCCAGCAGCAGCGCCTGGCGCAGGACGTGCTCCAGCCTGTCGGTGGCCGCGACATCGTCGCTGATCGCGCCCAGGTAGGTGGTGAGCCGTTGGCGCGCCGTCTCGCGGTAGTCGGCCGTCGGCTCGATGCTGCCGGTGGTGAAGCGCTGCCCCATCTCCGGGGTCAGCACGCGCCGCACCTGGCGCTCCTGGCCGGGCGCGATCTCGGGCGCCCCCAGGTGCGACGGCGGCAGTACCTCCTGCCACAGCCCGCGCACGATCTGGGACTTGCCTCCGCCGGTGGAGCCCAGGATCTGGACGACGGTGGGGTCGTCGGTGGCCTCGGCCCCAGGCTCGTCGCGGGTGGTGGCCCCGACGACGGCCTTGATCAGGCGCATGGCGAGGTTCGGCGCGGGCGGCTGGGCGCGGGCCACGCGCCGCATGTGGCCGTAGCGGCAGATCTCCCAGGTGTCGGTGATCGGTTCACGCGGCAGCAGCGTGCCCTGGGCGATGTCGCGGTGGCGCAGGCGGTAGGAGGCGCCGTCGGGCCTGCTGCTGATCTCCAGGACCAGCCAGGCGCCCTCGTCGGCGCTGCACAACAGGCATGGTCTCCCCATCAGCTCACCATCCCCCACAGCCAGAACACGATCAGCAGGACCAGGAAGGTCAGTACCGCGCTGAGGACGGTGACCAGGGTGGAGATCCGCTGCAGCTGCCGGTCCACGTCGTCGAGGTAGGCCGAGAGGCGCACCGGCACCTGATCCGAGCGCCGCCCCGTGCGCCCGGTGAACGCGCCGAGCTCGTCGCGGGTGAGCTCGAAGGGGCTGATGAGCCCCATCACGAACGTGGTGAGTCGTTCTATCACTGGCCCAGCACCGCCAGAACCCCCATCATGCCCGCGAGGATCGCGGCCCCCGCGCCGATCGCCACCCCGATGAGCAGCGCCCGCGTGACGCGCTCCCTGACCGTGGTGGCAACCGACGCCCTCACCACCTCCTGGTAGGCGGCCTGGGGGCGGTGCGCCCCGGACCGCAGCGACCGCCGTGCCTGCTCGGCCACGACGAGGTGGGCGGCCGGGATGTCCGCCGGGGCGTGTCCGGGTGCCACGCGCGCCGGGTCGATGCGGGTGTCGCCCCGCAGCGCGGGCGTGGTGGCGCCCACGTCCGCCAGCGTGATCTCCTCCTGCGCCGCACTGGCCTGCGAGATGGCCGCGGCCATCTCGTCGGCGGTGGCGAAGCGGTCCTCGCGGCGGACCTGCAGGGCCTTCGCCACCACGGCGTCGAGGAACTCCAGGCCGGGGTCGTCCGCGCGACGGCTCGGCACCTCCAGGGTGGGGCGAGTGCCGGTGGACGCCTCCAGCGCCCCGAACGGCAGGGAGCCGGTGAGCATCTTGTACATCAGGCAGCCCACCGAGTAGATGTCCGAGCGCGCGTCCAGCGGCTGGCCCAGCAGCTGCTCAGGCGACGCGTACTGCGGGCTGCCCGGCTGCAGGCCGGTGAGGGTGACCGGCGCGTCCGAGGAGGACTTGGCGATGCCGAGGTCGATGATGGTGACCCGGCCGTCGCCGTCGATCATGACGTTGCTCGGTTTGATGTCGCGGTGGAGGATCACCTGCGGATCCGAGTGCATGGCCTGAAGGCCGGCCAGGACCTGGAGGGTGATGGCCACCACCGCCTCGCCGGTGAACCGACGGGTGACCTTCAGCTTCTCCTGGAGCGTCTCCCCCCGGACGTGGTCCATGACGATGTACGGGTGGTCCTCGTGGGGGCCGGCCCACGGCGCGGGGCCCGTCCCCGCGTCGCGGACCCGCACCACGTTGGGGTGCTCGATGCGCGAGAGCAGCTCGCGTTCCCGGTGCAGCCTGGCCCGGAAGGCGCCGTCGACGCTCATGGCTCCGGTGGGGAACTTCACCGCCACCATGTCGCCCTCCCGGCGGTCCACCCCCGTGTACACGTGGGCCATCCCGCCGCGCTTGGGCGCCTCGTCGTTGAGCTGGTAGCGGTCCGCGACGACGAAGCCGGCGTGCTCCGTCATAGGGCCCCCTGGTCTCGAAGTGCGGTCTCGTCCCCGATCGTACCGCCGCGCTCCAGCGCCCCTCGTGTGAACCCGGCGGTGATGGGGGAGAGGGGGGCCGCGCCTGTGGAGCCCTCGCGCCTGCGCAAATTACGGCCGCCTGCGCTACAGCACGGGCGGCTGAACGCAACGCTGGCGCCCCCGCTGGCGTCGTGACGGAGGGCAGGCGTCGGGACGGAGGGCAGGCGTCGTGACGGAGGGCAGGCGTCGGGACGTGAGGCAGGCGTCGGGGCCGTGGCGGGCAATTAGTCCTGCCGCGACACTTCTTCTGGGGGCCGACGCACCTGGCCCCAGCGTCAGAACCATGCTCGACGGCGTCCCGGGTTGCGCGGTCCTGTCCAACGGCCCCATCACCTGCACATAATCGGCCGCAGGGCGGGGCAGCCGGCCACCGCCAGGACCATGGGGAGTCCGCATGCCCAGAGAGTCGCTCGAATTCGCCATCGGCCGCCTGCCTTATGCCAGCGAGCTGTTCGGCACCTACCGCCCGATGATCGGGTGGGCGTCGAAGCGCAAGACCGACCGCATCACCCGCGACCTCGGCGCGTCCCTCTCCCCTTTGATGAAGGAGATCCTCGCCAAGTACGTCAGCGGCAACAGCTACGGAGGCCCGCCGGACGACAGGCACGTCGAGTCCTTCGACCTCGGACGCCTGGCCACCTCCGCCAAGCCGCGGGTCGTGCCCGCCGACTCGGGCACCTTCATCATCCCCGAGCTGCAACGCATCATCCTGGAACGCCTGGGCGACCGCCCCATCCCCACCGGCGCGGATGAGTGGCGCGAGCTGGTCAACGACGACACGGTCCGCGAGGCCTACGGCAACTCCGACAGGGCGACCATCCGCGCCTGGTCCGAGTGGGCCAACGCCCTCTGGGACCAGAACCCTCAGCGGCCCGGCGAGTCACCCGGGCAGCACTCGCAGCGCGTCTTCGACCTGATGTACGCCGTCATCGACCGCGAGTCCCGCCTCGGCGCGGCGCTCATCGACCTGGCCAACGCCGGCGCCGTCGAGGTGCTCAGCTCGCTGCTCTTCGCGCCCGCGCCCGACCCGGAGGAGGTCTTCGCCCAGTTCAAGGCCTTGCAGGACCGCCTCAACGACCCGTTCCTCAACTTCGATCCCCGCGACGGCCTCAGCGGCGTCGGCGTGTCGCCGCTGGGCATCGTGCACTACTTCCGCCAGTTCTTCTTCGAGCTGGACACGTTCCTGGGCCCCGCCGTCGGGCATGTGTGGCTGACCCCCGGCACGACGGTGGAGCTGATCGAGTCCAGCACCCGCCGCCACCTGGTGGAGCAGACGGTGGAGATCGAGCAGTCGTCGACCACGAAGCGGGGGATCGTGGACAAGCGGCAGGAGGACGTCAGCCAGGCGGTCAAGGAGGAGAACGAGTCGGACTCGAAGCTGGGCTTCTCCACCACCGTCAACCAGTCGTGGCCCACCGGCGACGCAACCGCCACCGGCACGTTCAACCTGGACAACACGCAGTCCGAGGCCCGCGACACCACCTACAAGCGGATGCGCGAGCAGTCGGAGAAGCTCAGCACGGAGATCCGTTCCAGCTACAAGTCCACCTTCAAGACCGTCACCGAGACCACCGACGTGTCCAGCAAGCGCTACGTCATCAGCAACCCCGGCACCAAGCTGCAGAACTACGAGCTGCGCCGCAAGATGCGCCGGGTGGGGGTGCAGGTGCAGGACATCGGCACCTACCTGTGCTGGGAGACCTTCGTCGACGACCCCGCCCGCGAGCTCGGTCTGGCCAACCTCGTGCACATCGCCAAGCAGCCCGACATCACGCCGCCGCCCTACCCCACGGACCTACCCACGCCTGAGCGCAAGCCCGGCATCCCGTTCGACGTGAAGGTGGCCTGGGCCGGGGAGAACAACCGCGTGGGGCACAAGGGCCACCCCGCCAACCGCCCCGAGGGCATCCTGCTGGGCCACCGCAAGATCACCGTCGACGTGCCCGACGGGTACGCCTTCGAGCTGCAGCCCGGCCAGGTGTTCCAGCTCCAGTGCCTGTCAGCGCGCGGCGAGGGCCAGTTCAGCTACTACCAGTACCTGGCGAAGTACCTCGGCGACGCGAACATCGAGGTGATCCTCGGCTGGGGGCAGGGCGGCCTGAAGTGGGACGAGCCGCAGGAGATCGACCTGCGTGGATCGGTCTCGCTGGCCCCCACGCCCCCGTTCCTGCAGGAGGTCGCGGATGCCAACAAGGCGGCGCGCAGCAAGGTGGACCTCGACGTCCAGGCCGCCAAGGCGAAGGCCACGGAGGCCGCGTTCTATGCCGCGGCCCAGGAGCGGATCGAGTTGGCGGCGTCGCTCAAGAAGCGGCGGTTCGAGGACCTCCGCGAGGAGGAGCGCACCGTCGTCTACCGACGCCTCATCGCCGACCTCATGGCGGGCTCGGCGTCCAACCCGAACCACTGGTACGAGAACGCCAGCAACAGGCAGCGGCACGCCTACGCCACCGTCCTCAACGCCATCTTCGACATCGACCGCATGCTGTACTTCGTGGCACCGGAGTGGTGGAAGCCGCGCGCCCGCTCCGGCCTGGTGGTCGGCGACGGCACCTACGAGTTCGGCCCGGACAAGGTGGTGGCCTGGAGCGGACAGGCCCGTGAGGACAACTACCTCATCACCGGCAAGTCCGAGCCGGCCCGGCTCGGCAGCTCGCTCGGCTGGCTGCTGCAGCTCGACGGCGACGACCAGCGCAACCGTTTCCTCAACGCCTCCTGGGTGCGTGCCGTCATGCCGGTGCGGCCCGGCAAGGAGGAGGCCGCGATGAACTGGCTGACGAAGGCCGACGTCGAGGGCACCGAGGGGCTTGGCTTCACCTACGCCGGCAGCCCCGAGGAGGCCGTCGAGATCATCGACGGCCTGGCCGGCACCGCCGAGCCGGCGCAGGACCCGCCGACGGTGGGCGACGCGATCCGCTACCTCTGCAAGCGGGTGGGGGAGAAGCACGTCGAGGGCCGCACCGTCGCCCTCTTCCCGGACCGCAGCGGCATCGACGACGGCGACAAGGTGTGGGCCACCCCCATCGACAAGGTCTACGAGCACGGCTTCTACCCGCTGGAGCGGTCCTTCAAGGCCACGCCGACGACGTCGCCGGAGGAGGGTGCCAGCACCAACTTCCAGATCATGGCGCAGTGGACCGAGGTGCTCCCCACGGACCAGATCGTGCCCGTGGAAGTGGCCTACGACCCCATCACCGGCAGGCAGATCCCGATCGCCGAGTGAGCGCGTGAAGATCACCGTGGCCCCGCAGCGGCATAGGGGGCCCGTCCCGGACAACCGCACCCACTTCCTGCTGGCCGACGCGGCGCTCGAGGCGAAGGTGGGCTTCGCGGACGGGTCGTCGCGATCGTTCGCGGGGGTGAAGGGACCCGGGCCGGGGACGTTCGTCGTCGAGCTGCAGCCGGGCGACTTCCCGACGGGCGTCGTCGCCACCTTCGTGGACCTCATCTACACCGTCCCCGTCACCCTGGGCGGCACCCGGTTCACGGCGCTTCGGATCGTGCAGCGGCTGATCGCGTCCGCGCCAGGGGAGGGCGATCCTCCGGGGTACCGGTTCGCCCCGGGCGGATGGGTGGACGCCGTCGGGCGGCTGCGGATCAGCAATCTGCTCGTGCACCCGTTGGTGGGGAGCGCTGGTGTCGCGGCGGGGCGGGTGGAGGTCAACACGCTCATGCTCGACATCACCGACGGCTGGTGGGCGCTCCATGCGGACAACCCCATCTACGAGCTGTACAGGGAGGTCACCCGCGACGCGCCGCTGGCGATGCGCGTCCTCGCGCACACCGCCGGCGTCCCGCTGATCTGGCACGCCGTCATCCCGAAGCACCTGGTGGCCGCGACGTCGGTGTCGCCGCACATCTTCCTCCAGCCCTCCGACAACCGAGAGGGCCAGAACCTGCCCGACGACCAGAAGTACCTGAGGAACAACGGGGACTACTTCAAGGGCGACGGCAGGGCGTTGGTGAAGTACCTGATGCCGCCGGTGCCCGACACTGCCGTGGCCGGCCTGCTCTCCCAGTTCCCCACTGTCACGTTCTGGCGAAACGTCCTGTGCATCCTGCGCATCGGTTCGGGTGCCCGCAAGGGCCAGGTCACGCCCATGCAGTGGTCCATCCCCGCTGGGCTTCAGCGGGCGTTCGAGCAGCGGGGAGATGTGAGGCCGGCGCAGTTCCTGCTGGTGCCGCAGC
>JAPUEL010000007.1 GCA_027492545.1 Propionibacteriaceae bacterium | reverse complement strand
TGTAACCGGCTAGTTGTAGCGTGCCCCGCCGAACATCTTGCTGACCGCTTGACGCGTCGAGATCGATCCCTGAACGGGACGAGTGGTCACCGGAACCTGTTCCTCAGACAGTCGCCCCCGCACGAGATCCCACAAGCGTCTCTCACGGGTGTCCGGCACTATCTGTTCGTTGACAAGCGCGAACAGTGGATTGCGCTCTTGCGACAGGGGGACATCGCCCTGCATGGCACTGCAATGCGGACAGTGCCACGCCGGATAGGTGGTCTTGGCGGTCTTGGAGTAGGTCGGTTTCAGCAACGCTGCCCAGGAGCCCAGCGCACGCAGCTCCGCCTTGGTAAACGGCACCTTCTCGCCGAAGTAGGTCGAGGCTGGGTGGTAGCCGAACTTCCTCCCGCATCGGTAGCACTTCGCTTGGGCGTGGCTCGGGGCGTCGACCGGGATCGTCACCGCGACCTCAAGGTGGGCCAGACACGCATCTATGGCCCGTTCCAGCGGGAACGTCGGGCCATAGGCACCCACCTTCTCCGGCTGGTAGGGAAGGGCCTGAACGGCACGTTCGATCTCACCCCAGGTTCGGTCGGTGTATTTCGCCAGCCAGACGGTCTCGATCCCGTCTGCGGCGTAGCGGAGCGTGCGATCGCGATAGTCGGTGAGATCCTGATGGGACCACTGGACCTCGAAGGCAACCCGTCGCGAATCCCTCGTGAGGAGCACATCTGCTCGCCAATCGCCCTCAGGGCTGCGCGCTTCGAGCTGCGCCTGCCAGCCACGCGCTAGCGCTACCTCGCGGATCGCCTTCTTGGCGGCAACGTGGTGAATCGTCTCCGCCTCACCGCCGCCGCCTTCTCCCGCCTTGTGGGCGAAGTGCGCGTGGACCCGCGTGCCACGTCGTGGAATCGCCTGAAGCCCATCAGGGAATCGAAGAACACCTCGATCGGCTCGGACCTCCACCTTCAATGCGTCGAACTCTTCATTGGTGAGGTCGAAGGCCACGATTGGCTCGCCTCGCAGGAGCGCTAGCTGCATGACCGCAATACTGCCCTCCTCCACTGACATTCGATGGTGGAACCCCACACTCAGCGCACTCCCCGGGCGCGGCCAGAGCTGATGCTCGGTAGGGATCGACCGGGGCTCAGCGGGCTACCCCCTGAACCAGCGTTCCTGGAGCCAGCCCGCCGTCCCCCATACCGAAAGGAGGCGGCTTTGTCAGGCGATCTGAGCGATGGTTCCTGTGGCCTGCACCGGGTGCTGCGATGCGTCCCTGGCTGAGTTCAACCACCGGAGAGAGCGCCGGACCTGAGAATGCCTCGACCGGTCGGGCCGTGCTGGTTGTGAGATCGCGCGCCACCAACGTCACGTCCGAAGCCCTCGTCGCAGCCTGATAGACCTCGACGCCGGTGGGTTCGTAGCGTGGCATCGGGAGCCAATCGCCTCGACGCCGGGCGATGAACACAGACCTGTTCTTGTAGGTGGCGCCTTCCAGCGCCCGCGAGGCCATCATCACGCGGTCCTTACCCCAGAACAAGTTGCTCACCGCTGCCTGGTGCTGCTGCCCGGCGCCGGAGGCAGCGTGCATTGCCCGCCTGGCTACAGCAAGAAGATCCTGGCGAGGAAGTCGCCCTGCGATGACCTTTGGGTCTGCCCAGTCCTTGCCGTCTCGCAGGGTGTCAACAACCGTCTGCCGTAGTCGGATCGACGCCTCGGCTAGGCCGGCGTGACGCGCTCCACCCAGATAGATCGTCTGCGGCCAACGGGAGGCTTCCCGCCACTGGCTGTTGGCCTCGCTGATGGCCTGAACCACTGGACGGCCCACGTCCTCCGCCAGATCCCCCTGGGTGATGGCGGTGTTCGTGAGAGTGGCAGCTGCGCCGCAGATGACGCTGAGGTCGGCCGCGATCGTCCGCAAGGTGACACCCGACAGGCCCTTGCGGGTGGCCAGCGCATCCGTAGCCGCATCGAGCCAGGTGTGGATCGCGGCATCCAGACTGTTCTCTGATCTGGGCACGGCGGCGATGTCGTCATAGGGGCCGGTGCGTAGCGCGGCGGGTATGAAGGCGAAGGCCGTCCCGATTCCGGACAGCACCTGAAGGTGGCGTCGGGCCATCCAGTTCGGCTTGCTGTCGGGCGCCGTCGCCAAGCTCCAGTTGGCGGCCACCATCACCGGGGTCAACAGGTTCGCACGCAATCCCAGCACAGTGGCAGGATCACTCTCGACGCCCTCCAGTCTCACGGTGAGTAGGTCCGCGATGCCACCCAGGACGCGGGCCATGTCGACCAGACGCCGATCAGGTGGAACCTGCGGCACCTTGCCACGAGTGGATGTCGGCAGCCACTGGTTGCGCGCGATGGGATGCAGGATTGAGTCGACCAGACCCAGATCCTCGTTGTTGGCAGGGCTGTCGGTGGGGATGTTGTTGATCGCTCGGATGGTGGCGGCCGCGAGCTTCGGCCAGACCACTGATTGAGCGCGCCACCGTTCCTCCGAGGGCTGCGGCGTCAGGTTCGCCATCGCGAACGCCTGACGGTGCAGCCGATCGAGTAGATCCGAGACGGAGGCGGTCACCGGACACCCGCCCGGCCCGCCAAGCCGACCAAAGCGTCGCGCAGCAGCGGGATCAGCGGCCCAGTGCCACCATCCAGCGATGCCAGGGCTGCACGAAGTGCTTCTTCAGCAGACAGATCGTCCTCGACGAATGCCGGGACGACCGCGGCACGCTCGAAGGCGTCCTCAGCGTCAAGACACGCAGCGCCAAGGAACAGCGCCTCATCGGAATCATCGTCGATCAGCAGGTAACGGGAGGCAGCATTGCGCAGGTGCCCGTAGGCGAGACTGAACGGCGTCGAGTCGGCCATGACAGGTCTCCCTTCGTTCGCCTACCTGAGGCGGGCGAGGAAGCCCCACACGGACACCTGCTACTCAGTCACTCCGGGGTTGGAGCGGCTTGATGCCGAGAACAGCTCTCCTGCCGGCAGGCGTCCTGGCGAAGGAGTGCAGCAGCACGGCACGAGCGAGGCGATCAACGTGGTGTTCGCGCGCCTCGCGAACCCAAGGGAGCAGGTAGCTCAGCGCGATGAAGACCGCGCCAACAACTCCGATGGGCAACGTGCCGTCCAAGTGTGAACTGATGAGAACGGTGACACCCAGCAGAAAGCGCCCCTTCCACAGCAACCCGACGAGCGGTGGCCGGAACAGGTGCTGAGACACGCGGCGTGCGGCGTCCCGCAGCAGCGTGACCGGCAAGCACCAGAAGGTCAGCAACAGATCGAAGCGGGACCCACTCACTTGAAGGCGAGCGACGGCTGAGCCCACGCGTGTAGGTATGGAACGCCCGTCCGTCCAGCCGCAGCATCAGATAGCTGTGCGGCTCAACGACGCTGCGGTAGGCGTTCTCCCACTGCTTCATGCGGTCACCGAGAGCCTGCTCCATGGTCACCTCCCTTCCTTGGTCTGGGCGGACAGGCTGGCAGTCACATCCACAAAGCGAGCCGATCAAGGTATCGAATGCCCGGCACGGGCACCACCAGTGGCCTGAATCCCTGATGTCCTACTTCGTCCGGCGGGTCGTGATCGGACGGGCCACGGCGGGCATCAACAAGTCTCTGCTGCAAGCCGTCGCGGCCGTGGCCGACG
>JAPUEL010000006.1 GCA_027492545.1 Propionibacteriaceae bacterium | reverse complement strand
TTCTGGTTGGCGCCCGGTCGGGTCGTGGTCGCTCACCGGTTCGCCTTCGCCCTGGTCCATGGCGTTGTCGCGACCGCAGCGGTCGCGGTGTTGGGGCACCGCTGCGACAACCCGCTGTGTCAACGCGTGGGGGAGGGGCACGTGGTGGCGTCCTCGCATGCCGAGAACCGGCGTGAGTGGGCGATCAGGCGTGGCCAAGCGGGTTCGCCGCTGGGTGACCCGCGAGGGTCGCGTCAGCGCGCTCGGGAACTGCGCGATCTGGCGCGGGAGGACCCGGCCTTGGTGGCCGCCGAGCTGGCGCGGCTGCGCGCCCTCTCCGGCGAGCAGCTTGCGCTGTGGTGAGCATGGGCAACGCCCGGCACGGAGGCTGAGGTCACGTGCCGGGCGCTGCGGGCTCGGGCGGCGGGGTCAGGTGGCGGCCGCCGAGGTCGGGACGTAGGCGGTCAGGCCGTCGGCGTAGTCCGCGAAACGCTCGAGGGCGGCGGCCAGGTCGCGCGCCAGCGCGGGGGTGAGGCGGGCGCCTTGCCCGGCGAACACCTCGAGCGCGACGCCGGTGTCAATGAAGGTGAAGTCACGTCCTCGGTCGTCCATGAAGACGATGCCGAGACCGGCCCGGTCGTAGACGACCCCGGGGCCGGGCTTGAGGACCCCTTCGGCGTCCTTGTCGATGAGCCACAGGTCGAGGTTGCGGTCGGTGGGGTGGGTGCTCATGGGCGCGTCTCCTCTGGTGGTGTTCAGGCCGGGGTGAGTGCGGTCCACGCCCGGGCCTTGATCCGGGCGGGCTCGTCGGTGGTGAGCAGGCGCAGCGCGCGAGCCATGGCGGCGTCGGCCTTGTCGCGGACCGGGGCGAAGTGGTCGACGTACTCGACGACGCTCTGGTAGGCCGCCCACGCGGTGCCTGCGATGCCGGACTGGGTGGCGGCGTCGTGCCACAGGTGGGCCAGGCTCGCTTGGCGGCGCCTGGCGGCGTTGCGGGTACGTGCCGGGGCGTCCGGGGTGGGTGAGGGGAACAGGTTCTGCACGAGCTCGAAGAAGGCGGCGTCGGTGACGCTGGTGTTGATCATCCGCTCGGCCTCGGCCTCGAAGGCCTCGACGTAGGCGAACGTCAGGCCGAGGGTGTCGCGGGCGGCCTGGACGGCGGCCTTGGCGTTGCGGGTGTGGCGGATCGACCACGACGAGAGGTGGTTGCGCAGGGCCGCGTGCTGGGTGTTCGCGCAGACGACGCGCACGGGCGTGATGAGCACGCGGAACGCGCTGGACCCGTCGTGGCTGTTCAGGGCCGCGATGTTCAGGTCGACCCGGTCGCTGCCGCCGATGCTCAGGTGCTCCGGCAGGCGCATGGTGACGAACACCTGGCGGCCGCCGCGCAGGCTGCCCGCCGTGTCGAAGGTCGCGCCGGAGACGTCGGCCAGGTGGTTGAGGAACGCAGCGTGCTCCTCGTTCTGCAGCGGGTGGTATCCGCCACCGACGATGCCCAGGGGCTCGGTGGCTCCGGTGAACGGGTTGGTGCGCACGGTGGCGAAGGCGCCCGGGACTTCCATCGAGGTGACGCCGTCGTCGCGGATCTCGGTCGCGGTGACGGGTGCCTTGCGCACGTTCCAGCCGCCCAGGTGGCCGAGGGTCATGGCGTCCTCGGCGGTGAAGGCTGCGCCGTCGACCGTCGTGCCGAGCCGGTGCCAGGGGTCGGTGCGGGCGAACAGGGCGGCGGCTCGGGTGCCGTGGGTCTCGATCTGGTGTGCCATGGTGCTCAGTCCTTTCGGGGTGGGGTACGTCTACTGCAAATCTATTCGATCTATTCGACTCGCGGGAGTTGTCCACAATGGGGCGACTCCCGCGAGCCGGGGGAGAGGGGTGTGGATCAGCGGGCCGCTTCGGCGGTGTCGGAGCGCAGCAGGAGCCGCTCGACATCGCTGGCCGGGTAGCCCCAGCCGATGAGCGCGGTCATGATCGTGTCGTCCCATTCGGTGGGGTTGCGCCAGGTGTGGGTGTCGGCCCGCTGCTCCCACGCCGCGACGACAGCGGCCAAGGTGCGCATGAGGGCGGCCTTGGGAGTGGTGGCCTGCTCGACGACCTGGGCGCACATGGCGCGGTTGCCGTAGTAGCAGGCAGCCTCGCGCTCGACCGGCACGACCCCGAGCAGGTTCATCAGCACCTCATGGCCGTGCTCCATGGCGTGGCTGAGGGTGTACTCCCGCCCGACGACGGCGCGGGCGATGAGGACCTCGGTCCCGGCGGGGACGGTGCGACGAGCGAGCAGTCCGGTCAGCCACTGGCGGCGCACGACCTCGGCGGCCTTCCACGCCTTGTTGTTGGCGATGACCCGGCGCCGCTCGGCGCTCTCAGCCTCCCGGCGGGCCTCCTCTTCTGCGGAGCGTGTCGCGCTCTGCTCGTCCGTCAGCCCGCCGGTGGTGTCGGAGTGCTCACGCCCGAGGTCGTGGACGTAGTGCAGGTAGGCGGCGGCGGGGTCGGTGCACACCCAGACCGGGACGTAGACCTGCCGGTCTTCGGGCTCGTCGTCCTCGTCGTCGGTCTCGGGCTCGTCGGCCTGCACCCACTCGACCGTGACGGCGACGGCTGCCCCGGTGACGGTGGGCCAGGTCTCCTCCGGAACGATCCCGCCGTCGTCGGTGCGCAGGTTGGCCATGGCGTGGCGGTGCAGGTCGGCGGGAACCTCTCCGGGGTCGAGCACGGGCAGTCCCTCGGCTCGCAGCCGGTCGACCTCGTCCTGGAGCGCGCGGGCCTCGGCGCGCTCGTCGCGCAGCCGCTGGACGATGTGCGGAATCTGGCGGCGACGCCAGGAGTCCTCCCACGCGGCCGTCAGGGTGTCGATGGCGTTGGGGTCGTCCTCGAACTCAGCGAAGATCGCGGCCTCTTCGAGGGTCATGCCGGTGGCGTCCATCCGGTCCTTGGTGGCGGGGTTGCGGGTGACGTTCAGCGCGGCGTCGACGGTGGCGCGGGGGAGTGCCACCCGCTTGGCGATCTGAGCAGCCGAGACGCCGAGCATGGCCAGCTGCTCGACGGCGTCGCGGGTCTCGCGGGTGTGCATGGCCTCGCGGTGCAGGTTCTCGCTGGCCTGGTCGATGATGCGGTCGGCCTCCTCGGGAGCGGGCACCACCCGCACCGGGACGGTGCCGGTGGGTGTGCCGACCTTGGCGGCGACGAGGCTGCGCCGCTGGCCGCGCAGGACGGTGAGGCCTCCATCGGGGTCGACGTAGGCGCTGATCACCTCCAGCACGCCCCGGGTCTTGATCGACGCGGCGAACTCCTTGGCGTCGGGGCGGGGATCGGTCCGCACGTTCGCGCCGATCTTCAGTGTGCCGGGGTCGACCTCGTAGAGGTGGCCCACCTCGTAGGCCGTGGCGGTGGTGTTACTCATGGCTTCGACTCCTTGTCGAATAGATGGAACTGACGATTGCTATCCTCGTCGCGTGAGCACGCCGCCGCCCGCGCCGCTAAGGGCCTGTGGAGGACCCCCGCGCCTGCTTGGCACTGTGGACAAGAAGAGGCGGATTCCCCTGTCCCAAGCCGCTTTTGGGGCCAGAGCCCGCCGTCAATGCAACCGGCTGGGTGTTAGCGGGGTGGCTCGTGGCGACTGAGTCTCGAGAGTCGATCGGCGCCTGGTGGGACCCCGAGGTCTGGCAGCGAGCTCGAGCGGCCTACATGTACGACCTCCGTCACCACACGGCGGCGCCGGCCGGGTTCATCCAGTGGCTGCACTGGGTCATCGAGCTTCATATTCGCCGCGGCGTGCTCGGCCGGCGCGAGCTCGAGACGCCGCCGAGGCGCGAGCTCGCCGGCAAGGCCGACCCACAGCACCCGGAGAGGGTCGTGGGCCTCACCCGCCACCACCCCCTGCGCGCTGACCTGGTCGTCGCTTTGGACGCCGCCATCCGAGCCGATCAAGATGACGCCCGTTACCTCACTCGATCCGCTTGGATCCAGGACGCCGTCCAGGCGGCGATCGCGGACGCCGATGGTCGTGCCGGCCGCCGGCTCCCACCGCTCCCGGAGGGCATTCGTCTGCCGAACCAACCGCGGAAGAGCGGATCCGCAGTGGTGACCTCGAGGACGGAGGGTCCGCTCGGACCTCCGCA
>JAPUEL010000005.1 GCA_027492545.1 Propionibacteriaceae bacterium | reverse complement strand
GTGTTGAACGTGTGGAAGAACTCCTCCTGCGTCTGGATCTTCGACTCCAGGAACTGGATGTCGTCGACGAGGAGGACGTCGACGT
Source organism: Propionibacteriaceae bacterium (assembly GCA_027492545.1). Taxonomy (GTDB): domain Bacteria; phylum Actinomycetota; class Actinomycetes; order Propionibacteriales; family Propionibacteriaceae; genus Arachnia. The sequence continues at coordinate 4,095 of JAPUEL010000005.1, read as the reverse complement.
CGCGGTAGGAGCTGCGGAACTCCGCGGTGCGGTTCGACGAGATGGCGTTGATGAAGTCGTTGGTGAGCTCCTCGGTGGAGACGTACTTCACCCGCAGTTGCTCGTAGTAGCTGGTGACGTAGTGCCCGATGGCGTGCAACAGGTGCGTCTTGCCCAAACCGGAGGGCCCGTAGATCATCAGGGGGTTGTACGACTTGCCGGGGGTCTCGGCGACGGCGGCCGCCGCGGCGTGGGCGAACCTGTTAGACGAGCCGGCGACGAACGACTCGAACGTGTAGCGCGGATTCAGCCGGACGTCCTGTGGGCGGGAGCGCGGCGCGGCCCGCCGCGGCTCCTCATCGGCGCTGGGGACCGTCTCCGTCGTCGACCAGCTGTCGGCCTGCTGGACCATCTGGGGGTTGATCATGACCGCCAGGTGAGTGCTCTGCCCGCAGATGTCGCTGAGGCGCTCCTCGATCTGGGGGCGCAGCCGGGTCTCGATTCGCTCGCGGGTGGTCTCGTCGCCCACCGCCAGCATCAGGGTGCTGCCGTGCATGTCGAGTGGGCGGGTCCGCCGGAGCCACGCCTTCGTGGGCGCGTCGGCCGTGGCGATGACCTCGTCCCACAGGCCCGCCAGGTCCGGCATCGGTGATTCGCTCACCTCACCCACTTCCCGGCGGAAGCCCGCCATCATCACTAATCCACAAGGTTGTCCACAAGGGGGTATAACTCACCCTAGCCCCCCGCCGACCTGCACCCACCTGTGGATAAGCTGGAAGGCAGGACAACGAAGTTAGTACCGAGAGCGCTGCCGCGCAAGGCGATTTGGGCGACACGCCGGGGGATCGCTGGACTACACGGATGTTATTTGCATGCGGTTGGGGTGGTCGGCCCGCAGGGTTTGGTCATCCAGCCGTCTGGCACGTATCGTTGACCAGTCGCCATTGAGGCGGCCTCTTCCCCCCTGCCCACCAGGGCAGTTGTACACCAACGAAACTGAGCGAGTAATCCCATGACTAAGCGCACGTTCCAGCCGAGCAACCGCCGTCGCAGCCGCACCCATGGCTTCCGCGCCCGCATGCGCACCCGCGCCGGCCGCGCCATCCTGTCGGCCCGTCGTGGCAAGGGTCGCACCGAGCTGTCGGCCTAAGAGGCCGGCCGTCGGTGCTGCCAGGTCCACGTCGGCTCACGAAGCCAGCTGACTTCGGTGTCACCGTCCGGCATGGCTCCAGGGCAGCCACCCCGACAGTCGTGGTGCACGTGAGGCGCATCACCGTTCAGAATCCACCCGACGCGAGCCGGGTGGGTTTTGTTGTCTCCAAGAAGGTGGGCAACGCCGTCACCCGCAACCGGGTGAAGCGACGGCTGCGGCACCTCGTCGGGGATCTGCCCGTGCCTGTCGCGGCAGACGTGGTGGTCAGGGCGCTGCCCGAGGCCGCCGCCTCACCCGGACGGCTGGGCGACGACCTGGCCGGGGCCTGGCGGCGCGCGTTCGCCAAGGCGGCCGCATGCTGAGGTACCCGCTGATCTGGTTCGTCAAGGGGTGGCGCAAGTTCGTCTCCCCCTCGTACGGGGACGTGTGCAAGTACCACCCCTCGTGCTCAAGCTACGGGCTCACCGCCCTAGAGACGCACGGCGCCGTCAAGGGCGTCTGGCTCACCGCGAGGCGCCTCGTTCGCTGCCACCCGTGGGCAGCCGGCGGCGTCGACTATGTACCCGGAACGCCCCAAGCGGCGGCCTGGGCCGAAGAGATTTCCAACGAATCACGGGACTCGCACGAGTCCCAACCGAAGACTGAGGTGGCTTAAGTGGTCGATCTACTGGTGACGCTGAACATCTGGGACAGCTTCTACGGGGTGCTGTCGGCCATGATGCAGCCGCTCTACTGGGCCGTGTCGGGCATCGTCGTGTTCTTCCACTGGCTCTACACGCCGCTGTTCGGCGAGAACGGCGCGGAGTCGGGCTGGAACTGGACGCTGTCGATCGTCAGCCTGACGGTGGTGATCCGCACCCTGCTCATCCCGCTGTTCGTCAAGCAGATCAACTCCGCCCGTAACATGCAGCTGCTCCAGCCGAAGATGGCCGAGCTGCAGAAGAAGCATGGCCACGACCGGGAGAAGCTCGGCCAGGAGACCATGAAGATGTACCGCGAGGAGGGTGTCAGCCCCACCGCGTCGTGCCTCCCGCTGCTGCTCCAGATGCCCATCTTCCTGGCACTCTTCCGGGTGCTCGAGGGTGTGTCGTCGGGCAACGTGCGCGGGCACTTCTTCAAGGTCAACCCCGAGCTCGTGTCGTCCCTGCAGAACGCCGAGATCTTCGGCGCCCGCCTCGCGGACCGCATCTTCCCCATGACCTCGTTCGGCCCCACGCAGGCCGTCGGCATCGTGCTCGTCGTGGCCATGGTCGCGGTGTTCTTCGTCACCCAGCTCCAGCTCATGCGCAAGAACCTGCCCCCGGAGTCGCTGACCGGCCCCATGGCGCAGCAGCAGAAGCTGATGCTCTACTTCTTCCCCATCGTCTACGCCGCGTCGTCGGTGGTCATCCCGATCGGCGTGCTGATCTACTGGCTCACCTCCAACCTCTGGACCATGGGCCAGCAGGGCCTCCTCATCCGGAACAACCCGGCCCCCAACACGCCTGCGTTCATCGAGTGGGAGGAGCGGATGCTGGCCAAGGGCAAGGACCCGCAGGCCATCATGCTCGCCCGGGCCGAGAAGCGCCGCCGCACCCCGAAGAACGGGACCGGCGCAGTCGCGTCCCGACCCGTCGCGAAGGCCACCACGGTGGCTGAGGACGGCGCCGTGGACGAGAGTGTGGAGGCGACGACGAAGGTGGCCCGCCAGCAGGTCACCCGTCAGACGGTGCGCACCGAGGACGGCAAGCAGGTCGTCACCCGGCAGCAGCCCAAGCAGGCACCCCGCTCGGCGCGGAAGAAGAAGTGACCGACTCCGAGGCGCTGACGCCCACCACCACAGAGACCACCACGCCCCCACGTGGGCATGACGAGAGGACACCTGCCGTGTCGAACAACGAGACCGAAGCCGCGCTGTTGGCGGAGGGCGACCTGGTCGCCGACTACTTCGAGGAGCTCCTGGACATCGCCGATCTCGACGGCGACATCGAGAACTCGGTGCAGGACGGCCGAGCGTTCGTCGCGATCGACACCGATTCGGACAAGCTCGTGGGCAAGGACGGCGAAGTCCTCGACGCCCTGCAGGAGCTGGCCCGCCTCGTCGTCATGACCGAGACGGGGCACCGCTCGCGGCTCATGGTGGACGTCGCCGGGTACCGCGCGCGCCGCCGCGCGGAGCTTGTGGCCATGGCCAAGGACGCCATCGCCGAGGTGCAGGAAACGGGAGAGCCGGTTCGCATGGCGCCGCTGAACGCGTACGAGCGCAAGATCGTGCACGACGAGGTGGCCACCGCCGGCCTCGTGAGCGAGTCCGAGGGTGAGCCGCCGACGCGTCGAGTCGTCGTCCGGGCGAAGTGACGCACGACGCAGCAGTCGAGGAGGAGGCCCGCGAGGGCCTTCTCTCGATTTACGGGCAGAACGCTGAAACGATAGAGCGGTATGTCGCTATATTGGCTTCTAGGGGACTGGAGTGGGGACTGCTCGGGCCCCGCGAGGGCGACAAGCTCTGGCAGAGGCACATCGCCAACTCGGTGGCGCTGATCGACGCGATCCCCGCGGGTGTCGAGGTCGCGGACGTCGGCAGCGGGGCCGGCCTCCCCGGGCTGCCCATCGCTATCGCGCGGCCGGACCTCCGCGTCACGCTCGTCGAACCGATGCTCAGGCGCGCGAACTTCCTCACCCTCGCCGTCGAGGAGCTGGGACTGGAGGATCGCGTCGAGGTGCATCGCGGGCGGGCCGAGGACCTGAAGCGCCACTTCGACGTCGTGGTCTGCAGAGCCGTCGCTCCCCTGCAGCGCCTCCTGGGCTGGACCACTCCCCTGTTCTCCGACGGCGGCCAACTGCTCGCCCTCAAGGGCGAGTCGGCCGAGCAGGAGATCCGCGATGCCGGGGCGGTCCTCGTGCGGTCCCGCCTCTCAGCCGAGGTCCTCGAGCTGACGGTGGCCCCAGGCATCGAGGGCACCCGCGCCATCCGCGTCCACTAG
>JAPUEL010000004.1 GCA_027492545.1 Propionibacteriaceae bacterium | reverse complement strand
CCCCCCCCCCCCCGCGGGGGCGGGGGGGGGGGGCCGCGCCCCCGCCCCCCCCCCCCCCCCCCCCCGCCCCCCCCCCCGGGGGGGGGGGGGCCCCCCCCCCCCCCCCCCCGACCCCGCCCCGTCCCCGCTGCCCGAAAGACATCCCCATGAGAGAGCTCACCCTGAGCCAGCGCCTGAGCCGGCTCGACGTCAAGGCGTCGCCTTACCTGTACATCAGCCCGTTCTTCATCCTGTTCTTCATCGTCGGCCTGTTTCCACTGGTGTACACCGCCTACGTGTCGGTGCATGACTGGCACCTGATCGGCGGCCAGGGCGACCTGGTGGGCCTCAAGAACTACACCGACGTGCTGCAGCAGCCCAACTTCTACAAGGCGCTGCGCAACACCTTCTCGATCTTCCTTCTCTCCTCCGTGCCGCAGGTCATGGCCGCGATTGTCATCGCCTACCTGCTCGACACCAACCTCCGCGCGAAGACCTTCTGGCGGATGGGCGTGCTGCTCCCCTACGTGGTGGCGCCCGTGGCCGTCTCCATGATCTTCGCGAAGATCTTCGCCGACCAGTCCGGCCTCGTGAACGCGGTCCTCGCGAACCTGGGCGCGGCCGGCATCGGCTGGCACGCGGATCCGCTGGCCGCCCACATCGCCATCGCCACCATGGTGAACTTCCGCTGGACCGGCTACAACGCGCTGATCTTCCTCGCCGCCATGCAGGCCATCCCGCGGGAGGTCTACGAGGCCGCGATCGTCGACGGCGCCGCCCGATGGCGCACCTTCTTCTCCATCACCATCCCGATGCTGCGGCCCACCATCATCTTCGTCGTCATCACCTCCACCATCGGCGGCCTCCAGATCTTCGACGAGCCCCGCATGTTCGACACCCTGGGCCAGGGCGGCGCGGACCGGCAGTGGATGACGCTGACGATGTACATCTACGAGCTGGGCTGGGGAGCCCAGAAGAGCTTCGGCCGCGCCGCGGCCGTGTCCTGGATCCTGTTCCTCATCATCATCCTGGTGGGCGTCATCAACTACCTCATCACGCGCTCCATCGCGTCATCCTCGAGCGGAAAGGCGGGCCGTTGATGTCCACGCAGATGTCCTCCCCCATGGTCGAGCAGTTGGCAGGCAAGGGCGCAGCCCGCGCGGTGCGACGCAAGCTGCACGGCGTTGACAAGCGCCCAGGCTGGGCAACGTACGCCGCCCTCGCCGCCGTCGTGCTCATCTCGATCTACCCGATCTACTTCACGATCCTGCTGGCCTCCTCGACCGCGGCCGAGATCGCGCGCAACCCCATCCCGTCCTTCATCCCTGGTGGCAACCTGATGGCCAACATCGGTCGCGTCATCACCTCGGACATCAAGTTCTGGACGGCGCTGGGCAACTCGGTGATCGTCTCCACGATCACCGCCATCTCAGTGGTGTTCTTCTCGACGCTGGCCGGTTACTCGTTCGCGAAGCTACGATTCCGCGGCGGCAATGGCCTGCTGGTGTTCGTCATCGCGACCATGGCGGTTCCGACGCAGCTCAGCATCGTGCCCCTGTTCATCCTCATGTCCGAGCTGGACTGGGTGGGCAAGCTCCAGGCGGTCATCGTGCCCGGCATGGTCACGGCCTTCGGTGTGTTCTGGATGACCCAGTACCTGCGCGAGGCGCTGCCCTTCGAGTTGATCGAGGCGGCCCGAGTAGACGGCGCCTCCATGATCCGCACATTCTGGTCCATCGCGCTCCCGGCGGCCCGTCCCGCCGCGGCAATGCTGGGCCTGTTCACTTTCGTCGGTTCCTGGACCAACTTCTTCTGGCCCTTCATCATCCTGGGCTCTGCCAACCCCACCCTCCCGGTGGCGCTGCAGCTGCTCCAGGCGTCCTACTTCAAGGACTACTCGCTCATCATGGCCGGCGTCCTCGTCGCCACGCTGCCGCTGGTTGTCCTGTTCGCCGTCGCCGGGCGCCAGTTGGTGGCCGGCATCATGCAAGGAGCAGTCAAGGGATGACCGCCTATCAGTTCCCCCCAGGCTTCCTGTGGGGCAGCGCCACCGCGTCGTTTCAGATCGAGGGGGCCACCCACGAGGACGGCCGCACGGACTCCATCTGGGACGTGTTCTGCCGTGAGCCGGGCGCCGTCTTCGGCGGCCACGACGGCACGGTCGCCTGCGACCACTATCACCGCATGCCGCAGGACGTGGGCATGATGGCGGACCTGGGACTGCAGTCCTACCGCTTCTCGACGTCGTGGCCCCGCGTGCGCCCCGACGACAAGGACATCAACCCCCGGGGCCTGGACTTCTACTCACGTCTGGTCGACGAGCTCCTCGGCCACGGCATCACGCCGTGGGTGACGCTCTACCACTGGGACCTGCCCGCCGCACTGCAGGACAAGGGGGGCTGGACCAACCGCGACACCGCCTACCGCTTCGTCGAGTACGCCGAGGCGATGCACGCCGCGCTGGGTGACAGGGTCAACATCTGGACCACGCTCAACGAGCCGTGGTGCTCCTCATTCCTCTCCTACGCGTGCGGGGAGCACGCCCCCGGGCATGCCTCACGGCGCGAAGGCCTTCACGCGGCGCACCACCTGCTGCTGGCCCACGGGATGGCGACGGCGCGGCTGCGCGAGCTGGCGCCGTCGGCCACGCTGGGGATCACCACCAACCACACGGTTCCGGACCCGCTGGACCCGTCGTCGGCCAACGACGTGGAGGCCGCCAGGCGGATCGACGGGATTTTCAACCGCTTCTTCCTGGACCCGATCTTCCGCGGGGAGTACCCGATGGACGTGCTGGAAGACCTGGCGGGGCTCGGCCTCGAGGACGCCATCCAGTTGGGGGATCTGGAGATCATCTCCACCCCCATCGACGTGCTGGGCGTGAACTACTACCACGGTGAGGCCGTCACCGGCACGCCGTCGTCGGACTACGCACCGGTGGTGCTGCCCGACGGGCGGGTTCGGGGGAACCCGAACATCGGCTCCGAGTGGGTGACGTCCGTGCCGCGCGGGCTGCCGGTCACGGATCAGGACTGGGAGATCCAGCCCGAGGGCCTGACCCGGCTGCTGGTGCGGCTGCAGGAGGAGTACACCGGCCCGGCCGGCATCCCGCTGTACGTGACTGAAAACGGCGCCGCGATGCCTGACGTGGCGAACGCGGAGGGCTTTGTCGACGACCAGGACCGGGTGTCGTTCGTGCGCGACCATCTCGTCGCCGTCCACGACGCCATCTCGGCCGGGGTGGACGTGCGCGGGTACTTCGTGTGGTCCCTGATGGACAACTTCGAATGGGCGTGGGGCTACGACAAGCGCTTCGGGATCGTGCGCGTGGATTACGAGACACAGCAGCGCACCCCGAAGGCGTCGTCTCTATTCTTCCGTGACGCTGCGCGCCAGAATGGCGTGCAGGGGTAGTGAAGGGACCGACGATGGTGAGGCCGACGCTGGAGGACGTCGCACGGTTCGCGGGCGTCTCGCGCGCCACGGTGTCACGCGTCGTGCGTCACGATCCCGGGGTGGCAACGGAGACCGCTGCCAAGGTGGGGGCCGCCGTCTCCAAGCTGGGCTACGTGCCCAACGCGTCGGCCCGGTCCCTGGCGACGGGGCGCTCCAACACGCTCGCGATGGTGGTGCCGGAGCCGGACGGGATGGTTTTCTCGGACCCCTTCTTCGGCCTGGCTGTGGCCGGCATCAACGACGGTATGGCCGGCACAGACATGCAGCTCGTGATGGTGTTCGCGTCACACCCGGACCGGTCCGGTTCAGTCGTCGACTTCCTGCTTGAGGGGCGCGTTGCGGGGGCGATCGTGGTGTCGCACCACCGCTCCGACGGGCTGGTCGCGGCCGCGCTCAACCTGCCCATCCCGACGGTGTTCCTGGGTGCGCCGCTGCTTCCGGACACTGATCAGCATCCGTACTTCGTGGACACCGACAACTTGGGCGGCGCACGTCTCGCGGCGGAGCGGATGCTGGCGACGGGGGTGCGCCGCCCTGCCACCGTCGCTGGCCCGTCGGACATGTCGGCGGCGCTGGACCGACTCACCGGCTGGCGCACGGTTCTCGAGGATGCGGGGCTCGAGGTCGCCGTCGCGCACGGCGACTACACCCGCGAGTCGGGCGCCCGCGCGGCGGCTGAGCTGCTCGACGCAGACCCAGCGATCGACGGGATCTTCGCGGCCTCGGACCTGATGGCCCAAGGCGTGATGGATACGCTCCGGGCGCGCGGGATCCGGATCGGCGAGCAGGTGAAGGTGATCGGATTCGACGACTTCGCGGCCGCCGCGACACTCGACCCGCCCTTGACGACGGTGGTCAACCCCGCGGTCGAGTTGGGCCGGCAGGCCACCCTGATGGTGTTGGGCCTCGTTGAGGGGCGGGAGATCGCGTCTCCGGTGACGCTGCCGGTGGAGTTGAAGATCCGCGCCTCCGGCTAGCCGCCCGTAGACTTCCCGCGACACACAGAGCGGGAGGAGGAGCATGCGGAAGCCAACCGTCGCCACCCTGGCATTGCTCGTGGTGACGGCGATCTGGGGGTCGACGTTCTTCATCATCAAGGACGCCGTCAGCAAGATCGACCCCATCGACTTCCTCGCCGTCCGGTTCGCCGTCGGAGCCGCCATCCCCGCCTTCGTCTTCTGGCGACGACTCAGCCGCCTCACCGCCACGCAGTGGCAGATCGGACTGGCCCTCGGCTGCCTCTACGGCCTTGCGCAGATCGTCCAGACCGTGGGCCTGCAGACGACGGCGGCCTCAGTCTCCGGGTTCATCACCGGCACGTACGTGGTCCTGACCCCGATCATCATGTGGATCGCCTTCAAGGCCCGACTCAACGTCCGCACGTGGGTGGCGGTGGCGCTGGCACTCGCCGGGCTCGCGGTGCTGAGCCTCACCGGGCTCGGCAACGGCGGAGTCGGCGAGGCGCTCACCCTCGTCGGCGCGGCGCTGTACGCCGTTCACATCGTCCTGCTGGACCGGTGGTCACGCTCCATGGACGCCATGAGCCTGGCCATCGTCCAGCTCATCGGCGTGGCGCTGACCACCGGTTTCCTGGGCCTCCCCGGCGGCTACCACGTGCCCGCGGACCCCGGCGTCTGGGGCGCCATCGTCTACACCGCGATCATGGCCGGCATCGTCACGATGCTGTTGCAGACCTGGGCGCAGCGCCACATCACCCCCACCCGGGTGGCCCTCCTCATGACGTTCGAGCCGGTCTTCGCCTCGGCGTTCGCCGTCGGCTTCGGCGGCGAGGCCGTCACAATCCGCCTCGTGGCCGGCGGTGCTTTGATTCTGCTGGCCACCCTCATCGGCATCCGCGGTGGGCAGGCCGACGTCGCGGCTGGCGCCCCCTTGATCCCGGCGCCTGGCGACGGCCACACTCCTCCCCCTGAAGCTGCGTGAGCCGCGCCCTCCCCCCCGCTGAGTGAGGTGGACCCTCCCCCGCTGGGTGAGCCGCGCCCAAGCCGCGAAGCGGCACAGCGCGAGTCGAAGCCAACGCGACTACTGCCGCCCAGCCCGGCCACAGGTCCCAGCACCGGGCGCAGGAGGCTTCGACACGGTCGGCGGCGCTCCGCGCCCAACCGGCTCACCCAGCGGGGAGAGCCCTCAGACGGCGGGAAACGATCGCGCGCCGACCGCCTCAGCCAGCGGGGAGGCGGAGGACGGCGAACGGGTCGGTGACCACCAAAGCATGGTCGCGGAAACGGAACACCCGGGCCGGGCGGCCACCCTTCGTGCCGGGCGCCGACATCTCCCCCGTCGGCACCAGCTGGCCGCGCCTCGTCAGGACGCGCTCCAGGTTCGTCGGCTTGACGTCGTGGCCCAGCGCCGCGACGTAGACCTCCCGCAGCTCGGCGACCGTGAACTCGGCCGGCATCAGCGCGAAGCCGATGTTGGTGTAGCTGAGCTTCGCCCTCAGCCGCGTCACCGCTTGCGCCACCACGCTGGCATGGTCGAATGCCAGGTCGGGCAGCTCGTCGACGGCGAACCACGCCGCCCGCTCGGGCAGGTGCGGCTCCAGCACCGTCGGCACGAGGCCGAGGTAGCTGGTGCCGATGGTGCGCTGCGCCGGGTCGCGGCCAGGCTCTGAGCGCGTGCCCAGCTGCTCGAGGTGCGTCAGCCCAGCGACGTCCACCTTCTGCGCGAGATGCCTCAGCACCGCAGCCTCCAGGGTCTCCTCCGGCTCGACGGGCCCGCTCGGCAACGCGAACCGGCCCGCGTAGGGCTCGTGGTCCCGGCCGGCGAGGAGCACAGAGAGCCGGGGGGCGCCGTCGTCGACCCCGCGCACCTGCAGGACCGCCCCGATGGCCTCGTGCCGGTACAGCGCGACGCCCACGGAATCGCGCGGGGTGTGGGGAGCCATGGATGGCATGCTACAGTTCCCCTAGTTTTCGCCTGATAGTCGAAAACCGGAAAGGAGCAGGAGATGACTCTCCTCCAGGAGCCCGCCGTCGGCCTCGAGGCCTGGGAGCGTTGGACCCCCGACGAGGTGGCCGCATGGCAGACCCGCGTCCACGCGCTGGCCGCGGAGCGCAACGCCGTCATCCTCGCCCACAACTACCAGGCGCCGATCATCCAGGACGTCGCGCACCACGTGGGCGACTCGCTGGCCCTCTCCCGCATCGCCGCCACCTCCGACGCGGAGACCATCGTCTTCGCAGGCGTGCACTTCATGGCTGAGACCGCCAAGCTCCTCTCCCCCGCCAAGCGCGTCCTCATCCCGGACCAGGCGGCCGGCTGCTCGCTCGCCGACACCATCGACGCCGACCAGCTGCGCGCCTGGAAGGCCGAGCACCCCGGCGCCGTCGTCGTGTCCTACGTCAACACGACCGCCGAGGTCAAGGCGGAGACGGACGTCTGCTGCACCAGCTCCAACGCCGTCGACGTGGTCCGCTCCATCCCGGAGGACCGCGAGATCCTCTTCCTCCCGGACCAGTTCCTCGGGGCGCACGTGCGCCGCGCCACCGGCCGGACGAACATTCACGTCTGGCTCGGCGAGTGCCACGTGCACGCCGACATCTCGCCGTCGGACCTCATCGAGTCCGTGCGCGCCAACCCCGCCGCCGACCTGTACGTGCACCCCGAGTGCGGCTGCACCACCAGCGCGCTGTGGCTGGCCGAGTCCGGCGAGCTGCCAGGCGACCGCACCCACGTGCTCTCCACTGGCGGAATGCTTGACTACGCGCGGCGGGAGACGTCGCGGCAGGTGCTGGTGGCCACCGAGATCGGCATGCTGCACCAGCTGCGCAAGGCCAATCCGCTGACCGACTTCCAGCCGGTCAACCCCAAGGCCGCGTGCCCGTTCATGAAGATGACCACCCCCGAGAAGCTGGAGGCATGCCTCGGCGACCCTAGCCTGACCAGGGGCTATGAGGTCGACGTGCCCGCAGCCGTGGCCGCCCGGGCGCGGCAGGCCGTCGAGCGGATGGTGGCGATCGGCAACCACGGGTCGGGGGAATGATGCTGCCCGCGGCTGCCCCCGCGTGGACGGGGCGGACCGACGTCGTGGTGGTCGGCACCGGCGCGGCGGGCCTCTCCGCTCTGCTGCACCTGGCCGCCGCCGGCGTCGACTGCGTGGCCGTCACCCGCGGCGAGGTCACGGACTCGGCCACCGCCTGGGCGCAGGGCGGGCTGGCCGCGGTGTGGGACGACGGCGACACGCTCGCCTCCCACGTGGCCGACACCCTGACCGCCGGGGCGGGATTGTGCGACGCGGGGGTCGTGTCGGATCTGGTGGCGAGTGCACCGGGCGCGATCCGGCGGCTGATCGGGCTGGGGGCGCGGTTCGACCGGGGTTCCGGGGGCGGGCTGGACCTGCACCTCGAGGGTGGTCATTCGGCGCGGAGGATCATCCACGCCGACGGCGACGCCACAGGCGCGGAAATCGAGCGTGCGCTGTGGGCGGCGCTGTCGTCGGCTCTCGCGGGGTCGCGGACGCGGGTCATGACCCGGACGCGGCTCGTCGACGTGCTCACCGATTCGGGCGGGCGGGCCCGCGGGGTGCGGCTGCTGGACGCCGACGGCCAGGTGGGCGAGCTGCTCGCCGGCGCCGTCGTGCTCGCCACCGGCGGGATCGGTCAGTTGTGGCCCGTCACGAGCAACCCGCTGGGCGCGACGGGCGACGGCGTGGCCGCGGCGCTGCGGGCCGGCGCCGAGGTCCGCGACCTCGAGTTCATGCAGTTCCACCCCACCGTGCTGGCCGACGCCGACGCAGGGTCGCGGGGTGTTCTGGTGTCCGAGGCGGTGCGCGGCGAGGGCGCGTGGCTCGTCGACGACGCAGGCCGCCGGATCATGGCCGGGGTCCAACCGCTGCTCGAGCTGGCGCCGCGCGACGTGGTGTCGGCCGCGATCATGGCCTACCTGGAGCGGACGGGTGCGCCGCACGTGTGGCTGGACGCGACGTTCTTCGGGCGCGCGAAGTGGGAGGCGCACTTCCCCGGCATCCTCGCGCTCTGCCGAGGCCGGGGCGTCGACCCGGTGACCCAGCGCATCCCGGTCCACCCGGCGGCGCACTACGCGTGCGGAGGTGTCGCGGCGGACCTGCACGGGCGGACGTCGGTGCCGGGGCTGTACGCCGTCGGCGAGGTCGCGGCGACGGGGGTGCACGGGGCGAACCGGCTGGCGTCGAACTCGCTGACCGAGGCGCTGGTCGCGGGCGACCGGGTGGGCGCGCTTCTCGCTGCGGAGGCTTCGTCGCGGCCCGGGGCTGGGCCGGCGGTGCGCGACCAGGTCAACGTGCCACTCGCCGACCTCGACCGCGCACGGCAGAGCGTCTCCGCTCGTCACCCGTCGGTTGAGGCGGATCTCCAGTCGGCGGCCGGCGCCATTGAGAACGGGGGCCGAGTCGTCGATCCGGCCTTCCTGCCCGCACTGCGGGGATGGATGCAGCGGGAGGCGTTCGTGTCGCGGACGGGCTCCGGGCTGGCCGCCTTGGGGGCCGCGCTGGCGGCGGCGCCTGTGGTTGCGGGGCCGGTGGACGACGCCTCGCTGACGGCCACCAACCTGCACGCCGTTGCCACCGTCGTCGCGGCGGCCGCCGCGGAGCGGACAGAGTCGCGGGGAGCGCACCGTCGCTCGGATTTCCCCGTCACAGCTCACACCTGGGAGCGACGGATCGCCGTCCGCCTCACGGAGGGCGGACTCGAGCTGACCTCCACGCCACTGGCCATCGCCGAAAGGACCGCAGCATGAACGCCGTGTCGACCGACATCGACCTTGCCCCACTCGACCCCGACGTGGCAGACGCCTGGGCCGCCGTCGACCCCGACGAGGTGCGGCGGATCATCGAGGTCGCCGTCGACGAGGACCTCCGGCTCGGGCCGGACGTAACGACGGAGGCGACGGTGCCTGCGGACGCCGTCGGGGTCGCGGAGGTGGTGGCGCGCGAGGCTGGCGTCGTCGCGGGGGTCCCGGTCGCCGTCGAGGTGTTGGGGCTCGTGGCGTCACGGCTCGGCGTCGCGGCGTCGGCCGAGGTGGTGCTGGCGGATGGCTCGAGTGTCGCGGCGGGCGACGTCGTGTTGCGGATCGCCGGACCCGTCCGCTGCCTTCTCACCGCCGAGCGGACCCTGCTGAACTTCCTCGGGCAGCTGTCCGGGGTTGCGACGGCGACCGCCGCCTGGGTGGCCGAGGTTGACGGGACGGGAGCGCGGATCCGCGACACCCGCAAGACCGTGCCCGGGATGCGGGCGCTGCAGAAGTACGCCGTCGTGTGCGGAGGCGGCGTGAATCATCGGATGGCGCTCGGGGACGCGGCGCTGATCAAGGACAACCATGTGGCGGCGGCGGGGTCGGTCGCGGCGGCGTTCCGGGCGGTGCGGGAGCAGGCTCCCGGGATCGCGGTGGAGGTGGAGTGCGACACGGTCGAGCAGGTGCGCGAGGCGGTCGCGGCGGGCGCCGAGCTCGTGCTGTTGGACAACATGACCCTGTCCGAGACCAGCGAGGCGGTCGCGGTGTGCCGGGCCTCGGGGGTGCGGACGGAGGCCAGCGGAGGCCTGACGCTGGACCGCGCCGCCGAGGTGGCCGCGACGGGCGTTGACTTCATCGCCGTCGGCGCCCTGACCCACTCGGCCCAGGTCCTCGACCTGGGCCTCGACCTCCGCTGAGGCGCTGCGGAGCGGCCCTCGCCTGCAGGAATCTACCCATACAGCGGCATCTGCGTATATATGCAGATGCCGCTGTATGGGTAGATTCCTGCAGCGCCCGGCTCTCCACAGGCCACATTCGGGCCGGGATTTCCGCCCCTGAACTGGCCACAGTGGGCGCATGGAGCATCAAGGCATCTACTCCCCGGGCGAACTCCGCGCCGCCGGGGTCACCCGGCGTCACCAGGAACTGCTCATCCAGGCCGGGGAACTTCGCCGGATACGGCGTGGATGGTACGCCACCGACGGCGCGGACCCTCTCATCGAAAGGGCTCTCAAGGCCGGCGGGCGGCTCGGGTGCCTCAGCGGCTGCCGCCACCACGGGGTGTGGGTGCCGCCCAGCTCTCGGCTCCATGTGGTCTACGGCCGGGGGACCGATCCCATTGCCCGCAAGGGCTTCGTCGCACATCCCTACAACGCGCCCTGTCCCCTCGGCGCGGTGTGGCCCCTCGGCGATTGTCTCCGCCAGGTGGCCAGCCGACACTCGGTGGAGGACGCGATGATCGTGGCCGAGTCAGCCGTCAACCTCAAGCTGGTGACGGAGGCAGAGGCACGATGGGCACTGGGTGGCCTGCCGTCGAAGTACCTCCATTACCGCGAGCGGCTGGCCCCGGCCCAGTCCGGAAGCGAGACCAGGGTGAGGCTGTTCTTCGTGCAACGCCGCATTCCGGTGCGCGCCCAGGCCAAGATCGACGGAGTGGGAATCGTCGACCTGCTGGTCGGAGACCGGCTCATCATCGAGTGCGACAGCCAGGCCCACCACGGCGAGACCAACTACGAGAACGATCGGCGGCGTGACCTCGCCGCCCGGGACCTGGGCTTCACCACGCTACGCCTCAGCTACCAGCAGATCTGGAATTACTGGAAGGCCACCCAGCAGAGCCTGACTCAGGAGATCCGCACTCGCCGACACCTGCGAGGCAAGTGATCTGCAGAGCGCTACCCATGCAGCGGCATCTGCGCATATGTGCAGATGCCGCTGCATAGGTAGATTCCTGCAGAGGTCAGGCCGCGAGACCTACCTCCGCGCGGGCCATCTGCCCGGCCGACGGGGCCAGTTCGGCCTCGGCGGCAGCCGGGTCGGAGACCTTGAGGCGCCGGATGCGGCGCTCGTACCAGAGGACGGGAAGGCCCAGAACACCACGACCCCGCCGACGTTGCAGGCGAGCGCCTGGCTCAGCGTGATGGCCCCCGAGACGAACACGAACGCGACGAGCGGGTGGCGTGTCAGGCGCCGGACAGCAGCCAGTCCACCACTGCCTTTGCCGGCCACCCACCCGGGTACCGGGCGGCTAGCTCACGGGCGCTGTCGAGGTCCTGGCCAAGGGTGATGGCGGGCTGCTCCTGGTAGCCGTCCTTGCGCAGCTGCCCGAGGCCGATGTTGGCCATCAGCGCGTTGCACAGGCACTTCCTTCCGACCGTCTCCTCCTCCGTGCCACCCTTGCGCAGGTACGGCGTGAGGGGCTCCGAGGGGCAGCGGTAGGTGATGGACTTGTCCTCGCGCTCGACGGGCATCCGGAGGTAGCCGAGGTCGCAGATGCGCTCGCGCTCCTGGTAGACCGGCTCCTCCGACAGCGTGCCCGCGAGCTGGGCCACCTTGAACGGGAAGCCCGTCGGCGAGGCCCTCGGATCATTGCGGACCACCAGCGTCCCGGCGTCGAGCTCGGCGTGGAGCTGGCTACGCAGGTCCTGGGTGAGGCCCGACTCGTCGGCCAGCGCGAACAGCGTGCCGGTCTGGACGCCCGCGGCTCCGGCGGCGCGGGCCTCGGCCACCTTCTCCGGGGAGGCGAACCCGCCCGCCAGCCAGAAGGGAAGGCCCACGCGGGCGATCTTCTCCAGGTCCGCGTTGTCGCGGGGACCGTAGATGGGGTCGCCGGCCTCGTCGAGGGCCACCTTCCCGCGGGGCGGCGAGCTGTGGCCGCCGGCTGTGGGCCCCTCCACGATGAACCCGTCCGGCCGGATCTCCGGGTCGCGGTTGAGGTAGTCGGCCAGCACGTGGAGGGTCACGATGGCGAGGAAGTTGGGTCGCCGCAGCGGCGGCAGCTCGTCACCGAGCATGGTGACGGGGTTGAGCGCCGCCCGGTGCGTGGTGGTGGAGTTGATCACGTCGATCGTGATGTGCCCGGTGCGATGGGAGGCGTACTCGGTGAGCACGCGCGGAATCTCTCGCGGCACGCCGGCGCCCATGATCACATAGTCGACGTCGGCGAGCATGGCGCCGAGGATGGCCGAGAGATTGGCGGTCTGAATCTTCTCCAGCAGGTTGATACCCACGGTGCCCGCGTGGCCCTCCTTGGCCAGCCACACCTCGGAGAAGTTGCCGCACAGGCTGAGCTCGAGCGCGGCCCGGCGGGGCGAGATGGTGAGGGTGGGGTGAGGGCGGTACGGCTGGCCCTCGGCGCGGCCGCCCTCGAGGAAGTAGGTGTCCAGGACCCGCTGGGCCATGGCCTGCGACGGGAAGTGCGCCAACGCGCGGCGACGGTGACCGCCCGGGTCCCCGTCCTGGAGCTCGCGGGCGAGCACGCCGTCGAGCGCGGTGCCGGACACGACTCCGAGCTGACCGCAGCGCGACACCTCACGGGCAAGCTGCCACGACGACACCGCGACGCCCATGCCGCCCTGAATCAGGGTTGGGGGATGTGTGATGGGCACTGGCTTCTCCTCGACAACGCTCTACAGGATGTCCCTACGGTACCGTAACTTACGCAAGCGTAGGCATCCAGGATCCCGACAAGCGGTGTTGAACGATCCCTCCCCTGGAGCTCAGCCGTGGGTGGGTGGGCGGGCTTGAGCACATGGCACGGCTCGCGGTCAGCTCCGCGCTCAAGACGAGCGTGGCCCCCGTCGCGAGCCGTGCCATGTGCTCAAACCCTCCACCAGGGGGCCCTCCGAGGAATCCGAGGGTAGGCTCGAACGCGTGCCAGCCCCGCTCGTTGAACCCGGCCCGGAGCTCACCCGCGCCCAGCTCACCCGCTACTCGCGGCACCTGCTGGTCCCCGGCATGGGCATCGAGGCGCAGCGCCGCCTGCTCGCGGCTCGGGTCGCCGTCGTGGGCGCCGGCGGTCTCGGGAGCCCGATCCTCGCCTACCTGGCCGCGGCCGGCGTCGGGCACCTCACCGTCATCGACGACGACGTGGTGGACGCCAGCAACCTCCAGCGGCAGATCGTGCACCGCGCCGACGCCGTCGGCTCCCCGAAGGTGGACTCCGCGGCCGCGTTCGTCACAGCCCTCAACCCGGACGTCACCGTCACCACCCGGCGCGCCAGAATCACCGACGACAACGCCCGGAGTCTGCTCGACGGCCACCACCTCGTCCTCGACGGCGCGGACAACTTCCCCACCCGCTACGCCGTCGCCGACGCCTGCGCCGCCCTCGGCCTCCCCGTCGTCTGGGCGGCGGTGCTGCGGTTCGACGCCCAGGTCTCGGCGTTCGTGCCCGGCGGGCCGGACGCGGTCACCCTCCGCGACCTCTACCCCATCCCCCCGCGACCCGAGGACGTCCCGTCCTGCGCGGAGGCCGGTGTGCTGGGCGCGCTCGTCGGACAGGTGGGCTCCATCATGGCCGCCGAGGCGGTCAAGTTGATCTGCGGCTTCGGCGAGCCGTTGGTGGGCCGCATCCTGCTCATCGACGCCCTCACCCAGCGCACCCGCGAGGTGCCGCTGCGCCCCGCTCCCCCCGTCGCCCCAACCCCCATCCCGGAGGCACCCATGGACCTGAACGAGCTCAGCGTCGAGGACGTGGCCGCGATCCTCAACGACCCCGCCCGCCCCACCCTCCTCGACGTCCGCGAGCCGGCCGAGCACGCGCTGGGCACCCTGCCCGGCTCGCTGGCCGTGCCGCTCGGGGACGTGCTGAGCTGGGACCGCCTCGACGACAATCTCCCCGACGGCCCGGTGATCGTCTACTGCAAGATCTCGCCCCGCGCCCGACGGGCGGCGGCGCATCTGGTGGCGCTGGGCCATCCGGACGTATCGCTCATGGACGGCGGGATGATCGCCTGGGCCGATCGGATCGACCCCAGCTATCCCCACTACTGATGCGAGACTGGTCCCCATGGCGACGGTGAGGTACTTCGCGGCGGCGGCCGAGGCCGCGGGCACGGAGCAGGAACAGGTGGAGGCGGCCACGCTGGGCGGGCTGCTGGCGGATCTGCGCGGGCGGCACGACGCCAGGCTCACCCGCGTGCTCGAGGTCAGCTCGATCCTCCACGACGGCCGGTACGTCTCAGACCCCGCGACACCCCTGCCCGACGGCGCCGTCCTCGACGTCCTGCCGCCCTTCGCCGGCGGCTGAGGCGGATCGACCATGGCCGTGCTGATCGACCCGCCACGCTGGCCGGCGCACGGCACCGTCTTCGGGCACCTGGTCTCCGACGCCTCGCTCGACGAGCTGCACGCCTTCGCTGCCAGGGCGGGCATTCCGCCCGGGGCTTTCGACCATGACCACTACGACGTGCCGGTGTCGCGCTACGACGACCTCGTGGCGGCCGGCGCCCTCCCCCTCGACGAGCGGGAGCTGGTGCGTCGCCTCGCCCGGTCCGGGCTGCGGGTCCGTCCCCACGAGAAGACCCCCACCCGAGGCGCCGCCCGCGCCGCCGTCGTCCCCGCGTGGGATCGGCTCGGCCTGCCTGCCACCCTCCGCGACGACCTGCTCGTCCGCTGGTCGGAGCCGCACCGGCACTATCACGACGTGCGTCACCTGGCGCAGTGCCTCAGCGCGCTCGGACAGCTCGGCTGCGACGACCCCGTCGTAGAGCTGGCCGCGTGGTTCCACGACGCGGTCTACGACGGCGTCCCTGGCCAGGACGAGGAGCGCTCGGCCGCGCTGGCCGAGGCGTCGCTGGCCGGGCTGATCCCTGACGACGACGTGGCGCAGGTGTCGCGGCTGGTGCGGATGACCGCAGACCACTCCCCCGACGACGCGCACGGGGCGCTGCTCTCCGACGCGGACTTGTCGATCCTCGGCCAGGTGCCCGGCCGCTACCACGTCTACGTCCGCGACGTGCGGCTTGACTACGCCCACGTCGACGACGACGCCTGGCGGGCGGGGCGTTCCGCCGTCCTGCGCTCCCTGCTGGACCTCGACCCCCTCTTCCGGACTGCCCGAGGCCGAGACCTCTGGGAAAGATCCGCGCGGTTCAACCTCGCCGACGAGCTGGCCCGGCTCGGCGGCTGACCCGCTGACCTGCGGCGAGGCGCCGCTGGGGCGCCGGTAATCACAGCGAACCGCTGGCGCAGGGCACTAGATTGGTGTGAAACCACTGGAGGGAGACTGATGAAGATCACGGACAAGGGGCCGGAGCCCAACGTCTTCGACCTGGAGACCGCCACCAAGGAGAACCTGAACTACCGCACCGTCGCGTGGACGGGCAAGTACCTGCAGGTCACGCTGATGTCCATCCCCGTGGCCCACTCGATCGGGCTCGAGGTGCACCCGGACACGGACCAGTTCATCCGCCTCGACGCGGGCAAGGGCCGCTGCCTCATGGGGCCGACGAAGGACGACCTCAACGTGAAGGTCGACGTCGAGGACGGCTGGTCCGTTCAGGTCCCGGCCGGGACGTGGCACGACATCGTCAACACCGGCGACGAGCCCATGCAGCTCTACGTGATCTACGCCCCCTCGCATCACGCGAAGGGCAAGGTGCACAAGACGGAGGAGGACTCGGAGGCCGACGAGAAGGCGGGCACCGACGAGCCACCGGCGTGGACGGTGCAGCCCGACGAGTGACGTTCACCGCGTGACGTAGGCCCCGCCCCTGCGGGGCCTGCGTCATCTCCGCACTGCGGAGCCCGACTTCGCCATGGAACGCGTCCCCATTTGATGAGTGAGTGTTCACTCACTACACTCGTTCCGTGACCCGCGCAACACCCATGCCCCCCGAGCAGCGCCGGGCGGCCATCGTCGAGGCCAGCATCCCCCTCCTGGAGGAGCACGGCCAGGCCCTCACCACCCGCATGGTCGCCGAGGCGGCCGGCGTGGCGGAGGGCACGATCTTCCGCGTCTTCGACTCCCTCGACGACCTCGTCTCCGCCACCATCAGCGAGGCGCTGTCCTCCGAGCGGCTGACCGCCCGCCTCGCCGCGACGGACCTCTCCGGCGACATCGAGACCCAGACCCGCGCCGCCATCGAGCTCATCGAGCAGTACCTGCACTCGGTGCACACCATGTTCGTCGCCGCGCACGGCGCCGCCAAACACACCGCGCCGCACGCGGCGCAGTGCGCCCGCACCGAACTCGAGGCACGTACAGCCGAGCTCGACGCCTGGATGACGGACGCCTTCGCCCCCAACCGCGACCACATCACCATCCCCCTCAGCGCCTTCGCGACGCTGCTGCGCACGTTCGCCGTCGGGCACGCCTCCAGGTTCGTCTCGTCGTCGCTGTCACTCGACGACCTCGCCCGCCTCGCGCTCTACGGGGCGCTCCGAAAGGACATCGCATGATCTCCCGCTTAGGGCGGCTCATCAACCGCTACATTCGCCCCTACTGGGGGCTGCTCGCGATCGTCATCGTGCTGCAGACCATCGCGACCATCATGTCGCTGTATCTGCCCACCCTGAACGCCCGCATCATCGACGAGGGCGTCGTCACCGGAGACACTGACTTCATCTGGGGCACCGGCGGCGTCATGCTGCTGCTGTCAGCGGTGCAGGGCGCGGCGCAGATCGCCGCCGTCTGGGCCGGCGCGAACGCCGCCATGCAGTTCGGCCGCGACGTCCGCGCCGCGATCTTCGAGCGCGCGCTCTCCTTCTCCGCCCGCGAGCTGAACAAGTTCGGGGCGCCGTCGCTGATCACCCGCAACACCAACGACGTGCAGCAGGTCCAGATGCTGGTGCTGATGAGCGCCGTCATGCTGGTCTCGGCCCCCATCACCATGGTGGGCGGCGTCTTCATGGCGCTGCGCGAGGACGCCGGCCTGTCGTGGATCATCCTGGCCGCCGTCGTGGTCCTGGGTGCGGGCATCACCGTCCTCATCGTCAACATGGGCCCGCTGTTCGAGATCATGCAGAAGCGCATCGACACCCTCAACCGGGTGCTCCGCGAGCAGATCACCGGCATCCGGGTGGTCCGCGCCTTCGTCCGCGAGCCCCACGAGGCCCGCCGCTTCGACAAGGCCAACGCCGAGCTGGTGGACACCACCACGACGGTGGGCCGGCTCATGGCCTTCCTGTTCCCCTTCGTCGGGCTCATCATGAACATCTCGACGGTGGGCGTGATGTGGTTCGGCGCCCAGCGCATCGAGTCCGGAGACATCCAGATCGGCCAGCTCACCGCCTTCATCTCCTACCTCATCCAGATCCTCATCTCCGTGATGATGACGACGATGCTGCTGGTGATGGCGCCCCGCGCCGCCGTCTGTGCGGACCGGATCATGGAGGTGCTCGACACCGAGAGCTCCGTCGCGCCGCCCAGCAACCCCGTCGCGCCCTCGGGCGAGCGCGGCCACGTGGTGTTCGACCGCGTGAGCTTCTCCTACCCCGGCGCCGAATCGCCCGTCCTCAAGGACGTCTCCTTCGAGCTGACGCCCGGCACCACCACCGCGATCATCGGCTCGACCGGCGCCGGCAAGACCACGCTGATCAGCCTCATCCCCCGGCTCTTCGACGCGACGCAGGGCTCGGTCCTCGTCGACGGCGTGGACGTGCGCCAGCTCGATCCCGATACCCTGTGGGCCCGGATCGGCCTCGTCCCGCAGAAGCCCTACCTCTTCACCGGCACGGTGGCGAGCAACCTGCGCTACGGCAAGCCCGATGCCACAGACGAGGAACTCTGGGCCGCCCTGCGGGTGGCGCAGGCGGAGTCGTTCGTCCTCGAGAAGGACGACCAGCTCGAGACCCACATCACCCAGGGCGGCACCAACGTCTCCGGTGGCCAGCGTCAGCGCCTCGCCATCGCCCGGGCGCTGGTGAAGAAGCCGAGCGTCTACATCTTCGACGACTCCTTCTCCGCCCTCGACGTCGCCACCGACGCCCGGCTCCGCGCCGCCCTCCGGCCGGAGACCGCCGACGCGGCGGTCCTCGTCGTGGCGCAGCGCGTCTCCACCATCACCGCAGCAGACCTCATCCTGGTCCTGGACGACGGCGAGATCGTCGGCCGCGGCACCCACGACGAACTCCTGGCCTCCAACGAGACCTACCGCGAGATCGTCGAATCCCAGCTGAGCGCCGAGGAGGCCGCCGCATGAGCGAGAACAAGGCAATCCCCGTCAAGGCCAACGAGCGCCCCAAGCACGCGCCCACCCACCGCGGCGGCCCAGGCCACGGCCCCATGACCGGCAGCGGCGAGAAGGCAGCCAACTTCAAGGTCTCCGTCCGGCGGCTGCTCGGGCACCTGCGACCGCAGCGCGCCGGGATCATCCTGGCCATCGCCCTGGGCGTGGCGTCCGTGGCGCTCGCCGTCGTCGGCCCCAAGATCCTCGGCCGGGCCACCGACCTCATGCTCTCAGGCATTATCGGGGCCCAGATGCCTGCAGGGGCCACCAAGCAGCAGGTGATCGACGCCGCCGTCGCCGACGGCAACACCCAGCTGGCGGACCTGCTGCGCAACCTGGACTTCGTGCCCGGCGAGGGAATCGACTTCGGCGCCATCGGCAGCATCCTGCTGCTTGTTCTCGGGCTGTACGTCGTGTCGTTCGTCTTCTCCTACGTGCAGGGCTGGGTGCTCAACGGCTCCGTGCAGAAGTCCATCTACCAGATGCGCCGCGAGGTGGCCGCCAAGCTGGACCGGCTGCCGCTGTCCTACTACGACAAGCAGGCCCGCGGCGAGGTGCTGAGCCGCGTCACCAACGACATCGACAACGTGTCGCAGACGCTTCAGCAGACCCTGTCTCAGCTGCTCAACTCGCTGCTCATGGTGATCGGCGTGCTGATCATGATGTTCTGGATCTCGCCCATTCTCGCGCTGGTGGCGCTGGTGTCGGTGCCCATCGCCATGCTGGTGGTCTCCGTGATCGGCAAGCGCTCGCAGAAGCTCTTCGCGCAGAACTGGAAGTCCACCGGCGAGCTCAACGCCCACATCGAGGAGGCCTTCACCGGCCACGCCCTGGTGAAGGTGTTCGGCCGCCAGAAGGAGGTGGAGGCGCAGTTCCAGCGCCGCAACCAGGAGTTGTACAAGGCGGGCTTCGGCGCCCAGTTCATCTCCGGCATCATCATGCCGGTCATGTTCCTGGTCGGGAACCTCAACTACGTCGTGATCGCCGTCGTGGGCGGCCTGTGGGTGGCGTCGGGCCGGATGAACATCGGCGACGTGCAGGCCTTCATCCAGTACTCGCGCCAGTTCACTCAGCCCCTGACGCAGGTGGCCTCGATGGCCAACCTGCTGCAGTCCGGCGTCGCGTCGGCCGAGCGCGTCTTCGAGCTGCTGGACTCCGAGGAGATGTCGGAGGAGCCCACCGGTGAGCTGAAGGTGTCGCGGGGAGAGGTGGTGTTCGACCACGTCGGGTTCTCCTACAAGCCGGAGCAGCCGCTCATCCAGGACCTGTCGCTGACGGCGAAGCCGGGGCAGACGGTGGCGATCGTCGGCCCGACCGGGGCGGGCAAGACCACGCTGGTCAACCTCATCATGCGCTTCTACGACCTGCAGAAGGGCCGGATCCTCATCGACGGCGTGGACATCGCGTCGGCCCCCCGCGGGGAGGTGCGCGGCAACATCGGCATGGTGCTGCAGGACACGTGGCTGTTCGGTGGGACCATCCGCGACAACATCGCCTACGGCCGCCCTGACGCCACGGAGGAGGAGATCCGCGCCGCTGCGAAGGCCACGTTCGTGGACCGCTTCGTGCACTCGCTGCCCGACGGCTACGACACGGTCATCGACGAGGAGGGCTCGAACGTCTCGGCGGGCGAGAAACAGCTCATCACCATCGCGCGGGCCTTCCTCGCCGATCCGGCGCTGCTGATCCTCGACGAGGCCACCTCGTCGGTGGACACCCGCACCGAGGTGCTGGTCCAGCACGCGATGGCGGCGCTGCGCACCGGACGCACGTCGTTCGTCATCGCGCACCGGCTCTCGACCATCCGCGACGCTGACCTGATCCTCGTCATGGAGGAGGGGCGCATCGTCGAGCAGGGAACCCACCACGAGCTTCTGGATGCCCGGGGCGCGTACTACGACCTCTACCAGAGCCAGTTCAACGCGGCGATCGAGGAGGAGACCGCCGCCTGACGCCTGCGTTCCGTCCCGACGCCTGCCCTACGTCCCGACGCCTGCGCAGTCCCACCCGTCGCTGGGGAGGCCACGGCAGTCCCACTGACAGGTGCCGGGAGCCCTGACACGAGGCCCGTGCGGCCCTTGTCCACGGTCGCCTCGTCGGCTGTCGGACTGTGCATGGCCGGGTAGTTGAGGCCGCCCGGGCCTCGTCCCACGTCTCCCCGCACTCGTCCCCTTCTGGCGTGGCTGGCCCCGGGCGTGTGACGTCAGGGCGGCCGTGGCTCGAGCCTGCTTCAGGCGGGTTCCTCCGGGTGCCCCTCGGGTTGGGCATCCCTGCGCCCAGCCGCCCTGCCGTCCCCCACCCTCGCGTCCAAGCCCACGTCCGCGGAGTCGGGACGCCAGTGCCAGCGTCCACGCTCAGCGGGCAGACCAGAGAGTGCCAGTAAAGACACGTTTCCGCGCACCGACCCTCCCACGCCCGAAAGCGGCAAAGACCCCACCGCCGGGAAATGTGCCCGTAGAGGCTGGCACCTGGCACCAGGTCGAGCGTGAAGGGCCGCACTGGCGACATGTTTCCGCGCATGGAGCTCGACACTTGAGGAGCGGCAGGGAGACCACGGCGCGCCCCGGCCGCGGCCGACCACGAGGGTGGGGGTCGACGGGGCGGCTCGGCGCAGGGTTGCCCAGCTTGAGGGTCGCTCAGCTGGCGTCCCGCCTGAGCAGACCGGCACCAAGGCCGCCCTGTCGAGACCCGCCCGGTATGGACCACGCCACAGGCAGACGAGTGTGGGGAGACGTGACACGAGGGCCGGGCGGCCTCACCTACCCGACCCGGGACCGGCTCGCGGTCGAGGAGCAGGCTGTGGTCAAGGGCCGCACGGGCCTCGTGTCAGGGCTCCCCGCACCTGTCAGCAGGACTGCCATGCCTCACGAGCGACGACCTTCCTGGCCACAGCGAGGCGACCACCTTCACCAGCCGTTTGACTCCACCAGGCGACCAGCGACCTCGCGGTAGCGGTCTGCGATCTCCGGCCGCGACACCGACTCGTAGGTCTCCGTCGACGACGACTCCCACGCCGGCCGCGACCCCGTCAGCGCCCAAGCCGCCTGGCGTGCCGCGCCGAGCGCAACGTACTCCGCAGGGGCCGGCACGTCGACGGGCACCCCGAGCACCTCGGGGGCCAGCCGGCGGACGGCATCGGACTTCGCGCCTCCGCCGATCAGGCTGACCCGCTCGATCGAGACGCCGAGGCGACGGATCGCCTCAAGCCCCTCGCCCATCAGGCACAGGAGGCCCTCGACGGCGGCCCGGGCCACGTTCTCGGGCGTGAAGTTCTTCAGCGTCATGCCGAGCAGCGACGCCGTCGCCTCGGGCAGGTTGGGCGTCCGCTCCCCCTCGAACCACGGAACCATGACCAGGCCCTCGGCCCCGGAGGGCGCCGCAAGCGCCAGCCGCGACAGCTCGTCGAAGTCGACACCCAGCACCCGACGCGCCGCGTCGAGGATTCGGGCGGCGTTGAGGGTGGCGGTGAGCGGCAACCAGGAGCCCGACGCGTCGGCGAACCCGTTGACCAGGCCGGACTCGTCGTAGGCCGGCGTCGACGACACCGCCGCGACGACCCCCGACGTGCCCAGCGACACGCTCGTCTGCCCGGGCCGAAGATCCAGCCCGAGGGCTGCTCCGGCGTTGTCGCCGCAGCCCGGTCCGAGAACCCAGCGGCCGCCGTCGACGCCCTCGTCAGGCGCGAGCACGCGCGGCAGGATCACCGACGACGCGTCGCGTCGCAGCGCCAGCGACAGCAGGTCCCGCCGGTACTCGTTGGCCACGGAGTCGAAGTAGCCGGTGCCCGAGGCGTCGGACCGGTCGGTCACCAGGTCCGTCAGGACCCCGGAGCCCTGGATCTTCCAGGTCAGCCAGTCGTGCGGCAGCGCCACCGCGGCCACACGGGCGGCGTTGTCCGGCTCCGCGTCCGCCAGCCAGCGGAGCTTGGTGTTGGTGAACGACGCCAAGGGAAGGTACCCCACTGCGGGGACCCACCCGTCGAACTCCTCGCGGAGCTCGCGGGCGGCCCCGGCGGAGCGGGTGTCGTTCCAGAGCAGGGCCGGCCGGATGACCTCACCCGAGGCATCGAGCGCGACCATGCCGTGCTGCTGGCCGCCGACGCTGATCGCGGCGACGTCGTCGAGCCCACCCGCGGTGGCGGAGGCCGACTGGAAGGCGGTCCACCAGTGGTCTGGATGCACCTCCGTCCCGTCGGGATGGGAGGCGGCGCCCTGGCGGACGATCTCACCGGTGCCGGCGTCAACCACCAGCACCTTGCACGACTGCGTCGACGTGTCGACGCCGGCGACCAGCGTCACGGCTTAACCCCTCAGGCCTTGAGGAGGTGGCGGACGGCGGCCTGCTGCAGCTCGACGAAGTGGTACTCGCGGGCACCCTTCTCGTCGGCGTTCGGCATCTCGGCGGCGCGCAGGTCGGCGATCGTCTCGCCCTCGGCGAGCGTGGGCTCGGCGAGCTCGAAGATCGAGGCCTGGCGCATGAGCTCCTGGACGGCCGGATCGGCGCGGAAGGCGCGGGCGCGCTCGGCCAGCAGGGTGAAGGTCTCCATGTTGGCGCGGGCCGAGTCCCAGATGCCCTCGACGCCCTCGGTGCGGCTGGGCTTGTAGTCGAAGTGGATGGGGCCCTCGTAGCGGGGCGCGTCCGGGCTGGCCGGGAAGCCGTTGACCAGGAGGTCGACGGTGAAGAACGAGCTCATGAGGTCGCCGTGGCCGAAGGCCAGGTCCTGGTCGTACTTCAGGCCGCGCTGGCCGTTGAGGTCGATGTGGAACAGCTTGCCGGTGTAGAGCGCCAGCGCGAGGCCGGTGGTGTAGTTGAGGTTGGCCATCTGCTCGTGGCCGACCTCGGGGTTGAGGCCGACGATGTCGCCGTGCTCCAGGGTGGCGATGAGGCCGAGCGCGTGCCCGATGGTGGGCAGCAGGATGTCGCCGCGAGGCTCGTTGGGCTTGGGCTCGAGGCCGATCTTCAGGTCGTAGCCCTGGTCCTTGATGTAGCCGGCAATGGTGTCGAGGCCCTCGGCGTAGCGGGCGTGGGCGGCGAAGTAGTCCTTGGAGGTGTCGTACTCGGCGCCCTCGCGGCCGCCCCACATCACGAAGGTGGAGGCACCCACCTCGGCGGCGATGTCGACTGCGTTGAGGATCTTCTTCAGCCCGAAGCGACGGACGGAGCGGTCGTTGGAGGTGAGCCCGCCGTCCTTGAAGATGGGGTGGCTGAAGGTGTTGGTGGTGACCATCTCGATGGTCAGGCCCGACTTGTCGCAGGCGTCCTTGAGCTGGTTGATCCGGCCCTTGGCGGTGGCCTCGTCGGCGTCGAAGGGGTAGATGTCGTTGTCGTGGAACGTGATGCCCCAGGCGCCCAGCTCGGCGAGCTTGTCGGCATAGTGCCACGGGTCGAACTCGGGGCGGGTGTCCGAGCCGAACGGGTCGGTGCCGCGCCACCCGACGGTCCAGAGACCGAACGAGAACTTGTAGTCGTGATCCGTCATGGTGTTTCTCCTCATCGAGAGCAATATTGTTTCTTTCCTGAACTTATAACGAATCTGGGCTAGAGTCAAGCCCATGCAGACAGGTCTTGAGAGTTCCAGCGGCGTCGCCAGGCAGGGGAATCTGCGCGCCAGCAACCTCTCCCTGGTCGCGCGCCAGATCTACGCCAGCCGAACGCCGATGGCAAGGGCGGACGTCGCCAAGGCCACCGGCATGACCAGGTCGACGGCGTCGCGGATGGTCGACGAGCTCGTGGCCGCCGGCATCGTGGCCGAGTCGGAGCCCGTCCCCTCCAACCGTCGCGGCCGTCCTTCTGTCCCGCTCAGCCCGCACGGGGGCACGCTCCTGGCGCTGGGCCTGGAGATCAACGTGGGCCACAGCGCGGCCCGGCTGGTGGACCTGGCGGGCGCCGTCGTCGCGGAAGCCGACCTGCTTGAGGACCACGTCGGCTCGGACCCGGCAGCCGCCCTCGCGCAGCTGGCGCAGCTCGGCCGCGCGTGCCTCGATCGCATGCCTGGCGGCGCCACCCTCGTCGGCATCCAGGTGGCCGTCCCCGGCCTCGTCGACGCCGCCACCTCCACGCTCCTGCGCGCGCCCAACCTCGGCTGGCGCAACGTGGACCCGCGGCCGCTCCTGCGCGACGGCGGGCTCCCGGAGGTGGATTCCGTCGGCTTCGGAGTCACCAACGAGGCCGACAGCGCCGCCATCTACGTCAGCCGCGAGCGCCCCGGTCACCCCGGCCCGCTCGAGACCTTCCTCTATCTCTCCGGTGAGGCCGGCATCGGATCTGCCCTGGTCAACAACGGGAAGGTGTCGCTCGGGACGCGCGGGTGGGCCGGCGAGATCGGCCACGTGTGCATCTCCCCGGACGGCCCGCCCTGCGGCTGCGGCGCCACCGGCTGCCTCGAGCGCTACGCGGGCACCCGCGCGCTGACCGAGCTCGTCGGGGTGGAGACCATCGAGCAGGTGCGGCTGGCGTTCCACGAGGGCGACCCGGGGGCTGTCGCCGCCGTCGACGCAGCGGGGCGGGCCCTCGGCCTGGCCCTGGCAAACGCCTGCAACCTCCTGGACATCACCACCGTCGTCCTCGGCGGCGACCTGGCGCTCTTCGCGGAGGAGTACCGCCCACACATCCTCGGCGAACTGGACCTACGCCTGCTCGCCCGCCCCTTCTCGGACCCCGAGGTGCTCGCCGTCCCGCCTGACCACGCCACCCCGGCCTTCGGTGCCGCCTACATCGCGCTGGAGCGGGTGCTGGACAACCCGGCGCGTTGGGCCCCTGAGGGTCGCGGAAGTGTTGCTTAGTTGAAGTTTAAATTATAGAATGGGGCCATGAGCCTCGCCGCAGACACACACATGGGCCGCCTGGAGCTTCGCGTCCGGGACATGCCCACCATGCTCGCCTACTACACCGACGGCGTGGGCCTCGAGCCGCTCGCCGACGAGCCGGGCTCCGTCACCCTCGGCCACGCCGGCACCCCGATCGTGCGGCTCACCGAGTCCAGGGACCTGCGGCCCGCGCGCCGCACCGACGCCGGCCTGTTCCACACGGCGGTGCTCTACGAGGAGCTGCCCGCCCTGGCCGCCACGCTCGTGCGGATGTACCAGAGCTACGCCCACTCCTACGCCGGCACCGGTGACCACCTCGTCTCCCAGGCGTTCTACTTCACCGACCCAGAGGGTAACGGGGTCGAGCTCTACCACGACCGACCGCGCGACCAGTGGCAGTGGACCGGCAACCAGGTCCAGATGGCCACGCTCTACATCGATCCCGCCGAGTTCGTCTCGAAGCACCTGGCCGGGCTGAACCCCGACGCGCTGCCCCCCACGCAGGCCCAGCTCGGGCACGTCCACCTGCAGGTGGGCGACGTCGCGACGTCGCGCTCGTTCTACGTCGACGCCCTCGGGTTCGAGCAGACCGCCATGCTCGGCGGGTCGGCGCTCTTCGTCGCCGCCGGCGGGTACCACCACCACATGGCGATGAACGTGTGGAACTCGGCCGGCGCGGGCCCGCGGCACAACACGCTCGGCATGGGTGTGGTCGACATCCTGGTCCCCACCGTCGAGGAGATCGGGAAGGCCGACGAGCGGCTCCGGTTCGCGGGCCATGCGCCCACCTTCGACGGCCAGACGCTTTCGGTGCTGGATCCGTGGAGGAACGAGATCCGCCTCACCGTCGGTTAGGTCGCCTCACCCGCGGAAACGATCCCCCAGCGGGGTCGTCCCTGCTCAACCGGGAGCGGGGACGACCCCACTGGCGGATCGTTTCCGCGCTCCACGGCCCATGAACCTTCGAGCTGAGCCCGTCTTCGGCCGCTAAGCTCTTGCCCACCGGCCGAAGGGTCCCCATGCGCACCAGGCGAGCCAGACCATGACCCACGAGGAGCTCAATCTCGTCGTGCTGGCCGTGTCCGGCATCTTCCTGGCCGCGGTGATCGCGGTGCGCCTCTCCTCCCGCAGCGGCATGCCCGGCATGCTCCTCTACCTGGGCATCGGGCTGATCCTCGGCGAATCGGGCCTGGGCGTCCGCTTCGACGACACCCAGCTGGCCTTCAACCTCGCCCTCATCGCGGTGGCCGTCCTCCTCACCGACGGCGGATTCACCACCCGCTGGGCTGACCTTCGCCCCGTCGCCGTCCGCTCGGGCCTCCTCGCGACGGCGGGGGTCATGATCTCCGTCGCGGTGGCCGCCACCTTCGGCGTCCTCCTGCTGGGCTTCGACGTCCGCACAGCCATCCTGCTCGCCGCCACGGTGTCCTCCACCGACGCGGCGGTGGTGTTCGCCATCCTGCGCCGCCTGCCGGTCAAGCGCCGCGTCCGCACCACCCTCGAGGGCGAATCAGGGTTCAACGATCCGCCGACGATCGTGCTCGTGAGCGTCGTCGCCTCCGACGCGTGGAACCAGGGCTCCGTCTCCGCGATGGTGGGCACCGCCGTCTTCCAGCTCGTCGCCGGTGCACTGATCGGCCTGATCATCGCCCGAATCGGGCAGGTGCTGCTCAGCCGCATCTCGCTGCCGTCGGCCGGCCTCTATCCGCTGGCCACGCTCACCATCGCGATGGCCGCGTTCGCCACCGCCGGCGTCGCGCACGGCTCCGGGCTGCTGGCCGCCTACGTGGCGGGCATCTGGCTGGGCAACCAGGCGCTCCCCCACCACTCGACGACGGAGGGCTTCACCGAGTCCCTCGGCTGGCTGGCGCAGATCGCCCTGTTCATCATGCTCGGCCTGCTGGCCTCCCCGTCGGAGCTGCCCGGCGCCGTCGTCGACGCCCTCGTGATCGGCTCCGTGCTGACCTTCATCGCCCGCCCGCTCTCGGTCTGGCTGTGCCTCGCGCCCTTCAAAGTGCCCTGGCGGGAGCAGGCGTTCACGTCCTGGGCGGGCCTCCGGGGCGCGGTGCCCATCATGCTGGCCACCATCCCCCTCACCGAGAACCTTCCCCACGCCAGCCACATCTTCAACGTCACCTTCCTGCTGGTGGTCACCTTCACCCTCCTGCAGGGGCCGACGCTGCCCCGGTTCGCGCGCTGGATGGGCGTCACCGAGGCCATCTCCCAGCACGCCGTCACGTTCGACTCCTCCCCCCTCGAGGGGATCGACGCGTCCCTGGTGCAGGTCGGCGTCCCGGCCGGAAGCCGGATGGCGGGGATGTACGCCGACGACCTCCGCCTGCCCCGTGGCGCGGTCCTCTCCATGGTGATCCGCGGCGACGAGGTGCTCGTGCCTGACCGCAGCACCCGCCTCCACGAGGACGATCAGCTGCTCCTCGCGGTCCGCACCGACCTGGTGGAACGGACGCAGCGCCGGCTCGAACTGCTGCACGAGGGCGGGGCGCTGGCCCGCTGGGTCACCTCCGGGCGCAACCGCCGCCGCCTGACCGACGACGCCTGACGCCAACCCCTCCCCAGATGCCGCGCGCCGCGCCAGAATGGGAAGCCACAGCGAAAGGACCAACCCATGACAGAACTCTGGAGCGAGGACCCCCGCACAGCGCTGCGGGTCGGCGCAGACTTCGACCTCTCCACCTTCGACCGCGGCGGCGCACCCGCCTGGACGGGCAACAAGGATCAGGCCGAGGCGGCCATGAAGGCCCGCGGCGGCCTGCTCTCGGAGCTGCAGGAGCGCCTGTTCGCCCATGGCCGCGCGGGTGGGAACCGCAAGGTCCTCGTCATCGTGCAGGGTCTCGACACCGCGGGCAAGGGCGGCATCACCCGCCACGTCATGGGCCTGGTGGACCCGCAGGGTGTCTCGCTGCGAAGCTTCGGCGTGCCCACCGCCGAGGAGCGCCGCCACCACTACCTGTGGCGGATCAAGCGGGGCCTGCCGCGCCCCGGGCTGATCGGCGTCTTCGACCGCTCCCACTACGAGGACGTGCTCGTGGTGCGGGTCGAGGAACTGGTGGAGGAGGAGGTGTGGCGCAAGCGCTACGCCGAAATCAACAAGTGGGAGAAGTCTCTGGTCGACGACGAGACGATCGTGATCAAGCTCGCGCTCATGGTCTCGCACGACGAGCAGGGCAAGCGCCTCATGGAGCGCCTCGACCGCCCCGACAAGCGGTGGAAGTTCAGCTCCGGCGACCTCACCACCCGCGCGAGGTGGGACGACTTCCAGGAGGCCTACGCCGACGTGTTCCGGCTCACCGACACCGATCACGCCCCCTGGTACGTCCTTCCGGCGGACCGCAAGTGGTACTCGCGGCTGGCCGCCACGGAGATCCTCACCCGCACCCTCGTCGACATGGATCTCAAGTGGCCCCAGCCGCGCTGGAAGCCGGAGGTCCAGCGACGGCAACTGGCCGCGACGATGTCCCCGGACGCCCTGGCCGAATCGTTGGCCGACACGGAGCGTGTGGTCATGAAGGCCCTCGAGTCCAGCACCGAGGTCCGGGAGGAGGCGGTCATGCTGCGCGTCAAGGGGCAGGCCGACGAAGCCCATGGGGCTGCGCTGGAGGGGCTCCGGGCGAAGCGGGAGGGTCTGCTGGCCGATCTGGAGCGGACGCTGGCCCACAAGCGTGAGCTGCTCGCCGCCGTCGCGCCCGATCTCCTTCCAACCCCAGACGACGACGCTGCCGAGGAGGAGAAGAAGGGCAAGAAGAACAAGAAGAAGGGCGGTAAGGGGAAGAAGAAGTGACGCGCGGCGGCGCCGGTCAGGCCGTGGCCAACGGCGCAGCCAGCGCCGCCCGCTCCTCCGAGCTCAGGCTCTCAGCCAGGCGACGCAGCGCGTCGATGCGCACGTCCGGCGCCACAGGCTCCAGCAGGCGCTCCATGTCGCGGGCCACGACATCCGCCTGCGGCGATACCGGCCGGTACTGCCAGGCGCGGTTCACCAGCTCCCGCGACACCAGGCCCTTCTTCGCGAGCCTGTCCAGCACCGTCATGACGGTGGTGTAGGCGAGTTCGCGTTCCCGGCTGAGCTGCTGATGCACGTCCGCCACGGATTGGGGCACCCCGGAGGACCACAGCAGCTCCATGACGCGCTGCTCGAGTTCTCCACGTGAGGGCATGGGGCCAAGCATAAGGGGCGATCTCACCCCCCGGGGTGCACTCGTTGGGCAAATACGACCCTGGGTAGTACCGTCCAGCTATGGATGCTGTAACCCTGGCGCGGTGGCAATTCGGAATCACCACCGTCTACCACTTCCTCTTCGTCCCCATCACCATCGCGATGTCGATGCTGGTGGCAGTTCTCCAGACCTTCTGGGTGCGCACCGGCAACGACGCCTACCTGCGGCTCACGAAGTTCTTCGGGAAGCTCTTCCTCATCAACTTCGCGCTCGGCGTGGTCACGGGAATCGTGCAGGAGTTCCAGTTCGGCATGAACTGGTCCGAGTACTCGCGCTTCGTCGGAGACGTTTTCGGGGCCCCGCTGGCGCTCGAGGCCCTCCTCGCGTTCTTCCTCGAATCCACCTTCCTCGGCCTGTGGATCTTCGGCTGGGACAAGCTCCCCAAGAAGATCCACCTGATGACGATCTACATGGTGGCGTTCGGCACGATGCTCTCGGCGGTGTTCATCCTCGCCGCCAACTCGTGGATGCAGAACCCCGTCGGCACCGTGTTCAAGAACGGCCGCGCCGAACTCGACGGTGTCGCGGGATTCCTCGAGGTGCTCACCAATCCCGTCCTCCTGGTGACCTTCCCGCACGTCATCGCGTCGTCCTACATGGTGGCCGGCGGCCTGATGGCGGGCATTGCGGGGTGGCACCTCGCCAAGATCAACCGCGACGGCGAGTCCAGGCCCGGCGACACCAGCGCCTACCGCTTCTCCGTCCGGATGGGCGCCTGGGTGCTGCTCGTGGCCTCCATCGTGGTGATCTTCACCGGGGACCTGCAGTCCAAGACCATGACTCAGGTGCAGCCCATGAAGATGGCCGCCGCCGAGGCGCTGTTCTACACGGAAAAGAACGCTTCGTTCTCGGTGATCACCATCGGCTCCCTGGACGGCACCGAGGAGGTCTGGGCGCTCAAGATCCCCGGCCTGCTGTCGATCCTGTCCGGCCATGAAGAGGTCAAGGGCATCAACGACCTCCGCGCTGAGTTCGAGGAGCAGGGCTTCCGCCAGTTCGACGGCACCCAGACCACCATCCAGGAGCAGTACGCCGACGTGGTCGCGGCCAACTACCCCGGCCTGGCCCCCACGCCCATCATCCCGATCTCCTACTGGACCTTCCGCCTCATGATGGGCCTCGGGTTCGCGGGAATGGGCATCGCGGCGCTCACGCTGTGGGTCACCCGCAAGGATCGGCTCCCGAAGCCGAGCGCCCTGTGGACGTGGCTGATGTTCGGCATGCCGCTGCTGCCGCTGTTCGCTATCTCCTTCGGGTGGATCTTCACCGAGATGGGCCGCCAGCCCTGGATCGTCGCGGGCGTGATGCCCACGGCGTCAGGCGTCTCCCCCACCGTCAGCGTGGGCGAGGTGCTGTTCTCGATGATCACCTACACGCTCATCTACGGCGGCCTGGCCGTGATCGAGGTGTGGCTGTTCCTCAGGTACGCGAAGGCGGGCCTGCCAGACGTCGCACCCATCGAGGTGCAGACGGATCCCGACGCCCCCATGACCTTCGCGTACTGAGAGAGGAGAACCAGAGATGATCACCCTGCTTGAAGCGACGGTGTCGGTTCCGACCCTGCCCATCGTGTGGTTCCTGCTGGTCACCGTGCTGTGGCTGGGCTACTTCTTCCTCGAGGGCTTCGACTACGGCGTGGCCATGCTGATCCCCGTCCTGGGGAAGAACGACAAGGACAAGCGTGTCCTCGTCAACACCATCGGCCCCGTCTGGGACGGCAACGAGGTGTGGCTGCTCACCGCGGGCGGCGCGATGTTCGCGGCGTTCCCCGGCTGGTACGCCTCGCTGTTCTCCGGCCTCTACCTGCCGCTGCTGCTCG
>JAPUEL010000003.1 GCA_027492545.1 Propionibacteriaceae bacterium | reverse complement strand
GCCCTCCGTCACGGCCCCCGGCGTCTCCATCGCGTCCGCGGCCGTCGGCTCCGGCGCTGGCGCCGTGTTCCTGTCGGGCACGTCGATGGCGGCGCCGCACGTCGCGGGTGTCGCGGCGTTGGGCGTCGAGGCCCACCCCGACTGGACCGGCCAGGACGTCTCCGCCGCGCTGGTCTCCACGGCCGATCCCGAGAAGGTCGCCGGCTACCGGCTCACCCTGGGCGGCGGTCTCGTCGACGCCGCCGCACTGGTGGAGGCTGACGCGTTCGCCTACGGCGACTCAGCCAAGGGCAGGAACGCCTACCGCGAGTCCACCCTGAGCTTTGGGTTCGCCGAGCTGGCGCGGGACTTCCGGGCAACAAGGACGATCACCCTCGTCAACAGGGGCTCCTCGGCGCGCACCTACGCGGTCGAGTACGAGCCGGGAGCCGATTCGCTGCCCGGGACTGTCAGCTTCGACAAGTCGAGGGTGACCGTCCGCGCCGGCGGTACCGCGACCCTGCGGGTGACGTTGAAGGTCCCCGCCTCCGACGTGCCCGCGTCTGTCGACGCCGACCTGGCGCAGGTCTCGGGCCATGTGGTGCTGACCTCCGGCTCCGAGACGTTGACGGTGGGGGCGCTGCTGGTGCCGCGGCCGTCGACGAAGGTCTCGGCGTCGATCAGCGGCTCCCTCAACGGGTCGAAGACCTCGGCCACACTGGTCGCCTCGAACATGGGCTCGGTCTCCCCCGGCGACGCAGACGTCTACACGTGGGGCCTGGAGGATCGGAAGGACCAGCGCATCGGTGGCGGCTTCGACCTCCAGGCCGCTGGGGTCCAGTCGTTGGAATCGGGATCGGACCAGTTGATGGTCTTCGCGGTGTCCACCCATGATCGCTACAGCAACGCGGCGAGCGTGGAGTTCGACATCCTGATCGACACCGATCGGGACGGGACCGACGACTTCGCGGTGTTCAGCTACGACTACGGGCTGGTCACCGCGGGCGACGCCGACGGGCGGAACGGTGTGTTCGTGTACAACCTGGCGACCGGGGATCTGAAGATCCAATTCCTGGCCGGTTCACCCACCGACTCGAGCACGGTCCTGCTGCCCGTGTTCGCCAGCGACCTGGGCGTCGACGGGCCGTTCGCCTACACGGTGGCCTCCTTCTACGGGGACTCGTTCGACCAATTCGACACCCGAGCCGTCTACGACCCCGCCGACAAGGCGCTGAGCGACGGGCTCTACGCTCCAGTTGTCGCCCCGGGCGCCAGAGTGAACCTCCCGGTGACCAAGGACGTGGCGGCCTTCGGCACGCAGAAGCCCCTCGGCCTCATGGTGGTGTCCTTCGACAACCCGGCGGGCGGTGAGGCCTCGCTGATCCGCGTCAACTGATGCGACCAGGGGCGCGGTCTCGGCAGTCGCGGGGCCGCGCCCCTTGCCATTGCCATCTCTGCGAGAGGCGGAGTTCCACCCACAGCCGCGCCCCCGGGTGGGTGGGTGCCGGGTGGGCTGGGACTTGCACGTCCCCGTAGGTGCCGGGTGGTGGGGGCCGGCCGGGTTGGCTCGGGCATGTGCGACGAGGGCAGGCGCGTCAGCGCCGAATCGAGGAGTCACGGGCGGGCCCGGCCCCCACCACCCGCCACCAGCCCGACCACAGCACCCAAGCCAGGAACACCCGGGCCAGACGAACCGGCCGGAGGAATCAGGCCACGAGGATCAGGCCAGGGCCCCTTGAGACTCGAGCCGCGACGCCAACGCCCTCCCCGCCTCCTCCGCGACACCCGCGGCGTCGCTCAGCGCCCGCTCCCCCGCCAGGTCCCACAGGGAGACCGCACCGGCCATGGTGTCGACGGGGGCGTCGATGCGTCCCGCCACCACCGCGACCCTCGAGTCCCCAGCCAGCTCCCGGACCACCGAGACCACCTTGCCGGCCGCGGACTGGCTGTCGAATCGTCCCTCGCCGGTGATCACCAGGTCCGCGCCGTCGAGTGCCTCGACGAGGCCCACCGCCTCGGCGACCGCCCGCGCTCCCGACGCCGTCGTCGCCCCCCAGCGCTGCAACGCGAATCCGGCGCCGCCGGCCGCGCCCGCGCCCGCCGCCTCGGCGTCGCCCCCCAGCAGCTCCGCGTACCGGCCCACGTTGAGCTCCAGCTCGTCGACGATCCCCGCCCCGCCCTTCTGCGGTCCGAACACCGCGGCCGCCCCGAGCGGTCCGAGCAGAGGGTTCGTCACGTCGGACAGCACCACCGCACCGCCCGCGGGCGGCCGCAGCAGACCGGACGGGTCCACCGTCGCCACCCGCGCCAACGCGGCATTTCCGGGCGAGGTCACCTCGCGGCCACCGTCGTCGACCAGCCGGGCGCCCAGCGCCACCAGCAGCCCCGCGCCGCAGTCCGTCGACGCGCTGCCCCCCACCGCCAGCAGCAGCCGCGACACCCCCGCCCCCAACGCCGCCCGGATGGCCATCCCGAAGCCGGTGGTGTGCGCGCCGCGCGGGTCGAGCGGGTCCAAGCCGACGATGCCGCACGCGTCCGCCAGTTCCACCACGCCCGTGCCGTCCGGCAACCGCAGCCACGACGACTCGCGCGGCCGACCCACCGCGTCGACCACGGCGACCGGCACCCGCTCCGACCCGGGCACGGCGGCGAAGGCGTCCAGGGTGCCCTCGCCGCCGTCGGCCATGGGGCGCAGCGCGACGGTGTCGCGGGGACGGACGGACAACCAGCCGGCGGCGATCCGCTCCGCCGCCTCCGCTGCGGTCAGGGTGCCCTTGAAGGAATCCGGCGCGATCACGACGTGCATGTGCCGAAGCCTAGGGCGCCCCGGGGCCCCGAACGAGCCCCCCGCTCCGCCTCCGGGGCCCTGCGACGGCGGCGGCGGGAAGGGCTAGAGTGACCGGGTGACCTCTCCCGACGCAGCGCCTGGCCGGCGCCTCAAGGTGGCGCAGTTCACGGACAACTACGGGCCTGGCAGCAACGGGCTGATGTTCGCGGTGCAGCAGATCGAGGGCAACCTCCTGGACGCCGGCCACGAGGTGATCGTGGTGGCGCCGGAGGCGAAGGGCCCCAACCCGCATCACGGCCGCCCGGGGCGCACCGAGGTGCGGCTCCCCTCGGTGAGGGTGCCGAAGATGCCCACCAGGGTGGCGAACGGCCGTCACTTCGAGCGCGCCATCGACCAGATCGGCGAGATGAAGCCGGACGTGCTGCACGTGCACGGCTTCGGCACCGTGGGCCTCCTGGGCACCTGGGCGTCGCGGCGGCTGGGGATCCCCATGATGATGACCTGGCACACCGACTTCGAGGCCTACGGGGACCACTACTCGGCCGTCCTGCCGCTGCTCACCGGCGTGCTGCGGGCCTTCGCGCGGCTCACCAAGGGCAAGTTCGTGAGCGCCGAGGACATCCGGCTCGCGGAGATCCGCTACGAGGACCGAGGCCGGTCCACGGCGTCGCTGCTGAGCATCTGCGAGAAGATGCTGGAGATGTCGACGCTCATCACCACGCCGTCGCCGAAGACGGCCAGCCGGCTTCGGCTGATCTCGCCGGATGCCAACATCCGCGTGATGCCCAACGGCGTAGACCCGCTCCCGCCAGGGCCTCCGCCCTTCCCCCACCCGGACGGCCCACTTGTGCTGTACGCGGGCCGGATCGCGCCGGAGAAGGGCATCCCGCTGCTCGCCGAGGCCTTCGACCTGGTGCACGCCCAGCGCCCGGACGCGCGGCTGTGCGTCGTGGGCGACTGGGAGCGCTACTCGCGCATCAAGAAGGTCCTCGCCGAGGGACGTGCCGCGGGGCGGATCATCCTGCCCGGCGAGCAGAAGCGCGAGGCGCTGGGCGCCTACTACGCCATGGCGGACGTCTTCGCGTTCCCCAGCCTCACCGACACCCAGGCGCTGGTGTTGCACGAGGCCGCCCTCGCCGGCCTGCCGATCGTCAGCGTCGACCACGAGCTTCAGCTGGTCATCGACCCTGGGGTCAACGGGGAGATCACCCGGCCCACCGCCGCCTCCCTGGCCGCCGGCCTGATGCGCGTGATCGACAAGCTCGACGACGACGCCTGGCGCAGGCAGGCGTCGGAGCGCTCCGTCGAGCTGGCGTCGCAGTGGTCGATCGAATCCCAGGCGGCCGAGCTGTTGCGGTTGTATGCGGAGGTCGCGGCCACGCGCTGATCCCTCCCCGCCGGCTGAGGAGCGAGGAGCGCAGCGACGAGCCTCGAAGCCTCAGAAAAGTGACCTTGTCAGCTTGCGCTTCTTAGGCTTCGAGGCCGCTGCGCGGCACCTCAGCCAGCGGAAGCGGACCTCCGCAGCACCTCAGCCAGCGGAAGCGGACCTCCGCAGCACCTCAGCCAGCGGAAGCGGAC
>JAPUEL010000002.1 GCA_027492545.1 Propionibacteriaceae bacterium | reverse complement strand
TCGCCAAGCAGCACAACAACGTCGACGCCGCGTGGTCGATGCAGCCCGGCCAGGTCGAGTGGGCGTTGCGAACCCCTGACGGTGTCGATCGACGCCTTCACTCGCTGGACAAAGCCATCTCATCCGAGCCCTCGACCGCGGCCGCCACCTTCAGCGACCGGTCCACAGTCCACGCATCGCTGCGCCAGTTCGAGCGCGACGAGACCAAGCGCCTTCGCAAGGAGATCCAACTCCCGCTCGACGCGCCCACCCCGAAGACCATCTGCTGGATGGAGATCCGATGACCACTTCGGAGAAGTTGCGGGGGCTGATCAGAAACGCACCCAATGACATCTGGACCCTCATCGACCTGCTCCGCGATGGCTTGGGCTGGCCCTTTCCCGAGATGGAGCCCAGTTCGCTTCAGCCTGAAGAGGTACTGATTGACTGGCAGCCGGAGGAACTCCATCTCGACCCGGCCAAAGTCGCCAAGATCGCTGACATCCTCCAAGTACCGAAGTTCACGCAGGCGCAGGAGTGTGGGGTCTTCCTACTGAACTTCACCGGAGGTCGGCTGCCAATCGGCGCGGTGCGCCGTGTCGTTGAGAGGCTCATCGCCAACCGACGCAGCCGCACGGGAGCAGGAAGGCTCCCGCAGTGGAGCGACGTCAACGATCTGCTCTTCTTCTGCCTGGGCAGCACCCCCCAGAAAGTCGTCCACGTCGTGAACTTCCATGAAGAGCACGGCAACGCGACTCTCCGCGTGCTCTCGTGGTCCTCACACTCCAGCGCAACCCAACTGGATCTGATCGCCGAGCGGGACATCGCGTCGCTCCGGTGGAGTGGTGTTAAAGGTCCGGCGATCATCGGCACGCAGAACCGAACCCTCGGGTTTGGCTCCTATCGCGGATCGATCCGAAGCGCTCAGGCGCTGGCCGCCCATATGGCCAGCATCGCCCAGCGGGTACGAGCAGAGTTGCTGGACATGTACGAGGTCGAACTCGAGGACGGCCCGATCCGGGCGATGTATGGCGAGTTCAAGCGCGAGCTCATCGGTGACCTCACCCCGGAGAAGTTCGCGGACGTGTTCGCTCAGACCATGGTCTACGGGCTGCTGTCAGCTCGGATCTCCCATCCGGAGAAGTTCGATGCGACGGCCTCACTGAAGATCGACTTCGACAATCCCCTCCTCGACGCGCTCTATGGCAGGTTCAGCGACGATCTCAGTACCGGGATCGATCTGAGCGCACTCGGCCTACAGGAGCTTGCGGAAGACTTCGCGTCACCTGATTTGGATGTCGAGCGAATGCTCTCAGACTTCGGCGCGGGGAACCGCCGCGATGATCCGGTCGTGCACTTCTACGAGGAGTTCCTCAATCGGTACGACCACGCCCAGCGCATCGACGCGGGGGCGTTCTACACGCCCACCCCTGTCGTCGAGTTCATGGTCGAAGCCGTCGATCACCTGCTGCGTGAGCTGTTCGGCCTGGACCTCGGCATAGCGGACGCCGCGACGTGGGGCGAGGTTG
The DNA here is from genome assembly GCA_027492545.1 of Propionibacteriaceae bacterium. Classification (GTDB taxonomy): domain Bacteria; phylum Actinomycetota; class Actinomycetes; order Propionibacteriales; family Propionibacteriaceae; genus Arachnia. The sequence goes on along the minus strand of JAPUEL010000002.1, from coordinate 2,906 downwards.
CGAAGGCAACCGGGTTTGAGGTTCCTCGCGAGATCAGCCCTCGCCACCGCTTCATCTCCATGATCGACCCCGCCACGGGGACCGGCACCTTCCTCGTGGAGTGGATTCGGCGAGCTAAGCGCTCATTCCTGGCCAGACGACCTCGCGCCGAGTGGACCGAGCACTTTCGACGGGTTGTCATGCCCTCCATGCATGCCTTCGAGATCATGCTGGCCCCCTTCGCCGTGGCCCACCTGAAGGTCGCGCTGGAATCCAACGAGTCCGCCGGCATTGATTCCGAGATCTCGATACTCCTCACAGACAGCCTGGAGCACCCCGGAGATGAGCTCATCTTCGGCCCAACCGACGACCCGGTGGCGGCCGAGGGCGAGCGTGCTGCCGAACTCAAGCTTCACGAACGCTTCACCATCTGCATCGGCAACCCGCCATATGATCGCGAACAACGAGAGCAGGGCGAGGCCAGTGGGCATCGGAAAGGCGGTGTCGTCAGGTACGGCACCAACAGTCTGCCCCCGCTGCTGGGCGACATCCTCCAGGTGATGCGAGAGGCCCGCCTCGGCCAGCACTCGAAGAACCTCTACAACGACTACGTCTACTTCTGGCGCTGGGGAATGTGGCGGACCACAGAACGTCCGAGCGGTCCAGGCATCACGGCCTTCATTACGCCATCGAGCTACCTCGACGGCATCTCGATGGCTGGCCTGCGCAGCACCATGCGCGCGTGGTTCGACGAGTTCTACATCGTCGACCTCGGTGGTGACAGTCTCGGCACACAGGTTGAGGAGAACGTCTTCGACATCCGGATTCCAGTCACGATCGGCATCGGGGTCAGGACGGGTCGAGAGCGCCAACAACTCCATCCCTGCGACGTGAAATACGTCCGCGTGCCAGGCACCCGCGCGCAGAAGTTGGATTGGCTGCGTGCACATGCATTTGGTGACGTGGGCTTCACTCGGGTATCAGGCTCACACATCGACGTCATGACACCGGTCAGCGACGCGGGTTACTGGGCCTGGCCAAGTCTCGAACAGCTTCTACCCTGGTCGATGAACGGTTCGAAAGCTGGCAGAACATGGGTCATCGACCCCGCAAGGTCAACCTTGAAGCAGCGTCTATCGACTCTGAAAGCGGCCCACAGCCACCAGCGCCAAGCTCTGTTCAAGGACTCCCCGACGGGAAGGAAGGTCGATTCGGCGCTCCGCACCTCCATAATGCCTGGTGTCTGGAACAGCACAGCCGTCCGCGAGATGACAGATGATCCGACCATTCGGATCGGGGCCTACCGATCATTCGACCGGCAGTTCCTGGTGGCGGACCCTCGGTTCCTGGATCGGCCGGGCACGGCTTGGTCAATAGAGGGAGATGCGCAGATCTTCCTCGGAACGCTGACGTCCACCAAGCTCGGCAGAGGCCCTGCCCTCGTCGCAACACCGTACGTCCCGGACCTCCACTTCTTCCGCGGCTCGTATGGCGCGAAGAACATCGTCCCGCTTTGGCGGGATGCTGCGGCGACCAGAGCAAACCTCAACCACAAAGCCCGCGAGGTCCTTGAAGGTGCCCTCGGCTCGCTTGATCCCGACGGCCTTCTGGCCTACGTCTACGGGCTTGCCGGGACCTCTGCCTTCACGGACACCTTCTCGGGGCCGCTCTCGGAACAGAAGGGGCATATCCACGTCCCCATCACGAAAGACCGCAGCCTCTTCGACGAGACCGCCCAGTTCGGACGCGAACTGCTCCGCTGGCACACATTCGGTGAACGCTGCGGGGGCGGAGCGCTGCATGGCACAGCTCAAGTGGTGGCGCCCATCGTCGGCCGGCCCGATCGGTTTACCTACGACTCGAGCAAGCGGGAGATCTCAGCCGGCGTTGGGAGGATCGCTAATGTGAGCCCGGAGGTGTGGGCGTTCGAGGTCTCCGGCCTGAAGGTGCTGCAATCCTGGCTCGACAACCGCTCGGCGTCCGGAAGCGGACGAACCTCCAGCCCACTGGATTCGATCCGCTACGAGGAATGGGAGTTCACCGATGAACTCCTCCTTGTCATCGCGATTCTCCAATACACGGTTGACGTCACACCTGAGGCGCAGACCCTTCTCGACAGGGTGCTTGCTGGAGACGTCTTCCTCGCGTCGGAGCTGCCCCAGCCCACCGAAGCCGAAAGGTCTGCACCACGATGACGTTCAACCCAAACCTCTCGGTCAAGGAGGGCCTCGACCACTTGGCGAAACGCTTGGACCCCATCATCGCCACGCGCTTGGCAACAGAACTGAGCGGGCACCCCTGGACTGTAGTGCTCGACATCCTCGACCAGAAGAAGGGCTTCGCCAGCAACTACAAGCACTGGCCCTATGACCTTCAAGCGCAGCTGCGCATGCTCACCGAGCGGCTGGGTGATCTCGGGTATCCCTTCGACGACAAGCAGCGGACGATCAGCACACTGGGAAGCGAACTGCGGATCGTCCGCAACCAGCTGGCACATATGCACGACTTCGACATCGAAGAAGCGTTCCGCGCGAACGACTTCTGTCTGCGAGTGCTCGAGTACTTCAGTGACCAAGCGGGAGCCGATGAGGCACGACGCATCCGGCATGAAGCACTTGTCGCCTTCGCCGCCCTAGAGGGCGTAGCCGAGCAGGAAGCGGACTCGTACCTCGTGACGCCGCTACCGGCGGTGGCGGAGGCCCTCTCCGGCCACGAGGACAACGAGGCGGAACTGGTTGTGCCGGACCCCGAAGTCCTCACCAGTGAACCCACAGTGATCGGCGCCGGCCGCTTGGAGTTCGAGCCATGGAGCGTTGTCCGATTCGGTGGCATTGAGGTTCTCGACGACCTGCCCAAGAAGGTGGCGAAGGAGAAGGTGCGCGCGGTTGCGGTGGAGATCGCGACGTATGAGGGTCCGATCCACCTCG
>JAPUEL010000001.1 GCA_027492545.1 Propionibacteriaceae bacterium | reverse complement strand
AGGCAGCCTGAAACATGAATATCAAGCGGTCCGGATTTCATCCCGCAGCCCAGACCAGGCCCATCTGTCCGGGTGACAACGGCAGGATGAACTGCGGGTCGCCTGTCGTCATCGAGACCGCCACCTCGCCGCCGCCCAGCACCGCCCCCGCCCAGACCTGTTGCGCGTCGACCACAACGCCGGCGGGCAGTGAGTCGGCGGCGACCAGCTCCCCGAGGCCCACCATCCCTGTAGGGGCGACGCCGAGGTTGCGCTGCCACTCGGACACGCCGCGGCCGGTGGCCTCGTCGAAGGTGGAGTCTGCCACGTCGAGGTATTTCAGAGCGACGAGCGCGCCCTCCAGCTGCTCCACGTCCCGGCCGGCCATGCCCAGGGACAGATCGCGGTGGAAGGGTACCTCTCCTTCGACGATGCGCACTGGAATGCCCCCCACTTCGTAGAGCACGTCGCCGACGGCGCGGACAGCCACCGGCTGGTCCGGCGCCGCCGTGACGACCCCAGCCAGAGCGTTGGTGGCGATGGTTCGGGATGCGCGGGATGTTCGGGCACCGTAGTCGAGGGTTTGGCCGATCGTGCGCTCGGTCACCGTGACCACTAGATCCTCGTCCGCAGTCTCAAGTAACCCGGGCGGCGGAGTCAGGGTAACCCTTCCCGCCCAGAAGGCCGCGGTGGCCAGCAGCAGGGCACCGACCAGAATCACTGGCCATCGGCGAGGCGGACCTGGCGGAGCCGTGTCGGATGTGGCGATGTCAGGAGCCATAGAAGTGTTCCCGGGGGAGCGAGGGGCACGCCGCTAGAATGTCGTCTCGGTTGTCGGATCCGATGGTGGGGTCGCTGAATGCCCAAGCGCGGGCTTCGGAGCCGTCTGTGAAAAACTCGTTGATAAACGACGCGCGGTCGGGACCTTCACTGGTGACAAGCCCAAAGGATTCCAGGCAAGGATTGCGCCACTGAGTCAGATACTCCCACAGGAGACCGAGTTGATCATCGTTCCAATCGCGAAGCATCAGCGGATCCGGCGTGAATTTCGAGTAGCAGACGTAATGTGCCAGGCCGTACTGTGGCGACGCCTGGACCCCGCCCGGGAAACTGACTCCACCCTCCTCCGCGACGGCCGGGTATCCAGCATCTGTGAAACACTGTGCCAAGAATTCATCTCCGCCGAGGGGATCCCCGAACGAGACCAGTTCCACCGTCGGTCGTGCATCCTCTTCTGCCAGCTCTGGCCATTGCTGCACAACGGATTGCCACTCCGCATCGAGCCACTGCTGCCGGAACTCCAGCTTCTGCTCCATTGTCATCGGCGGGAGAGTGATGCTCTGATAAGGCGCCCAAGGCTCATTGCGGTCGAAGACGGGCGCCGACGAGCTGGAAGCGGCAGCAACCGGTTCCTGCGCAACACATCCGCAGAGACCAAGAACTGCCAGCAGCGCAGCTGCGATCGAACTAGACCGGCGCGCAAATACCATACGTTCCTGAGTCCTTCAAGGAGATGGACGACGCGTACCATGAAGCGCGGGTCATGGTTGGATGCTGATAGGCGAGGTAGTATTTTGTCGCGTTGTTGTGACGAATTGTGCCACTGGGCATGTCGACACGGAGGATATTGAGACTCGTCTGCTCTCCCCGCACAAGAGGCCGCGCCCCGGCAACACACGTCGGTGTGATTCCGGATTCCGTGGCGGCACCGGCGGACAGTGGTGCAGCCACAGACAGTGAGCGAGCGGCGATGATCGTCAATTCAGTCGTGAAACGTCTTCTATGCACGTGTCGGACACTAACACGTGGGTCGACTGCTTCAATAGGCGGCTGCACGCCTCAGGGTACTTAAGTACCTTCGTGAACCTTTGAATGCTGGGCCCTGCATGATCTCCTTCAGGTGCGCGAGTATCACTCATATGGGCATGGCTTCTCTCAGCGTTTGAGGGCTGACCTCGGTCAGCAGCCCGGGTACCAGGGGAAGACCGTGCAGATGTCCCGGGCCTCGGCGTCGGGGCGCGGGGGCGCCTCGGCGGGGGCGACGATGAGGAGCAGCAATGCGAGGAGCGAGACCATGATCGGCATGCTGCCCAAGTAGACAGGGGTCCCGGTGGACGTAGGTGCCCGTGGGGTGTTGGTGGGTTCATTCGTGCCCGGATTGGGTACGAAAGATCCTTCTTGCGGGTGTCGGAGTTGTGGGCGTCCTAGGGTGGGGGCTCGTGAAGCGTGCAATGGTGGTGAATCGCCTGCTGGCGTGGGGTGGGGCTGAGTCAGCCGTCGCGCTGCTGATGATTGCGGCTTCGTTGTTTGCGTTCGTGGGCGGCCGGATCTCTGTGTCTGCATTGGCGGCGGATGTGCTGGCGCTGGTGTTGGCGCTTGTCGCTCTGCGCTGGCTGGGGTTGGGGATCGGCCTTCTGCTGCCCGGGCTGGCTGTGGTTCTCTGGCTGGATCCTGACGGTTCGGGAATGGCTTTGTATCTGTGCGCGCTGCCGACCGTGACGGCGATCCGGCTTGGCCGGATCGGACTGGCGGGTGCTGCGACGGCAATCGGGGGTGCCGCGGGGTGGTGGGTGAGTTATCGGGTTCACCCGGACGACAGGGACCTGATCGGGATCACGATCACCTGGCTGTTCACGTACGGGCTGGTGTGGGCGGTCGGGTTCGCGGGTCGCGCGCTCGCGAGGGTAGCCGAGGAGCGCGTGCACCGTGACTACCAGGAGCGTGCTCTTGACCTGGCCCGGGACCTGCATGATTCGACCGCACGGAATCTTGCTGTTCTGGCCATGCAGGCGGATGCTGCCGTTGTGGCGGGTTCGGCCACTCCGGAGCAGTTGGAGTCGATGGCGCAGATGGCGCGCGAGGCGAGTGTCGCGATCCGTCGAACCATGCAGCTGCTGGGGGGTCGGCCCGCAGCCCCTGAGCGGGACACGGGTTTGTCTATGGCGGTGGATGTGGGGCGTGCTGAGTTGGAGAGGCTCGGGTTCGAGGTTCGGGTGAGCATCGAGGTGGACGCTCCACTCCGCACCGCGGTGGATCACGCGGCGGGCCGGATCATGCTGGAGGCGCTGCACAACGTGGCCAAGCACGGGAACCCCGACGGGCCGTGCTTGATCATGGTCGAGGCCACCGACGATGCCCTCGATTTCGCGGTGACCAACACACCCCGCGCCGGGGCAGCGGGCGGCCACTCGGGGCTGGGGCTGGAGAGCATGGGGAACCAGGCGCGGGCGCGAGGGGGCTTGGTGTCGGCTGGCCTTTCCCACGGCGTGTGGGTACTTGAGGCCAGTCTTCCGCTCGTGCAGGACACCCGCAGTGGCGTCGCATGATCAGGGTGGGCGTCTGTGATGACGATCCGCTGGTCCTTCGGCTGGTCGCCGATGTCATCGGCCGCGCGGACGACCTTGTCGTGGTTGCGGTCTGCCGCTCCGGGGACGAAGCCATCGCTGTCGATGAGCCGGTTGATGTGTGGCTGATGGACCAACGCATGCCGGAGATGACCGGTATCCAGGCGTGTGCCGTCCTGACTGCCGGCACGGATCCGCCCCGCGTGCTGATCCTGACAGCCTCCACCTCGGAGACGGTCTCCGAGGCGTACCGGTCAGGAGCCTCGGGCTACCTGTTCAAGGACGAACAGCCGGAACGACTCCACACCGCTGTCCGGGCCGCAGCAGCGGGGTTCCAGGTTCAATCTCCGCAAGCCGCGGTCATCATCCCCCGGTCACGCGACGCCGCCTCGCCCCGTCTCCCGGTCGAGGCTCCCGACCTGGCCGCCGACGAACGGAGAATCGTGACCGAGGTGATGACCGGCCAGACATACGCGCAGATTGCTCCGCGTGTTGGCATGTCCGAGTCCGGGCTGAAGAAGCGTGTCGCGGCGCTCATGAAACGCCTGGACGTCCACTCGCGCCCCCAACTCATGGCCAAGCTCCGAGACCTGGACCTCGGGCGGTAGGAGAGTGCCGGCCTGCAGTGGATGGCGCGGATCGCAACCTTGATGCACAAGAAGCACACCGGCCTGATTCACGGCACTTCTGTACCGTGTCCATGTACTTTCGATCCGCGTTCTGCGGTTGTCCCGCGATTCATCTCTCGGATCGTGCAGGGTCTGTCTGTGGGGCGGCATTCCGCCGTCCCCACTCGATCGAAGGAGTTGGGGCTCATGGGGCTTCGGGGTTTGGTTGTCAGCGTTGTCGCCGCAGGATGTGTGGTGGGCTCCGAAACCACCCTGACACGGCACAGCCCCTCGGCATCGTTGACATGCTAGAACGCATTACGACCGCTGCGTGCGCGGTCTTACTGCTCAGCGCTTGCACCCCTTCTGCGACGGACTCTCAGGCGCCAACCGAGGCCGAGTATCGCGCGGCGTGGCAGGCAGGTGCGGACTGCCTCGTTTCCAAGGGCTTCGATGCGCGCGTTGACTGGAGCGAGCTGTCGAACGACTACGCCATGGAAATCCAGAACACACAGGGTCGTGACGCTGAGCTCGATGAAGCCTACAACGAGTGCTATGCGGAGCATATGGACGAGATTGTGAACGCATACCAGGAGACCAAACGGGTCTCGGGTAGCGAGCGTGAATCGGTGATGCGAGAACTTATGGAGTGCCTGGGGGACCTCGGTGTCACAGGGTTGGATGCCGGGACGAACGATTCGCGGGTCTTCGTCAAGGCCATTTGGGAGCAGTTGTCGGACACCCCAGAGGAGATCGAGGCCATGGCGTGCATGGAGCGCTACCGCGGCGTCTGGCCCAAGGGAGACGCGAACAACCCGTGAGGCGTCGGTCGTGGTTGTACCCCGTCACCGTGTTCATCGCGGTGGCGGTCTTGATCGGCGCGGGTGCCTGGCTGGTCATGGCGCTGCGCGGCCAGTTGGCGGCGCTCGATGCACCGCCGGTACCGGTGGTCGCCGAGGTGCGCGAGGCGCAGCTCGACTACTCGTCGGCTGCGTCGCTGACGGGTCGCAGGGTCGCGCCGGAGCCGGTGCTGTGGAACGGCTCGGCGGGCACTGTCACCGCTGTCCATGCCGGGAGCTCGGATGAGTTGGGAACGGGCAGCGCGATCGTGGATGTCGACGGGGTGACGCTGCGTGCCTACTTCGCCGACACTGCACTGTTCAGGTCACTGTCGCGGGGAGACAAGGGTGCCGACGTGAAAGTGGCCCAGGAACTTCTCAACGATCTCGTCCCCGAAGCATCTCTGTCTGTGTCGGGCACCTTCGGGCGTGCAACGGCCTCGGCTGTGCGCGCCTACGAGAAATCGCTCGGGATGTCGCCCACCGGAGTCCTGGATCCGCGGTGGTTCATCCTGCTCCCAACCGACACGTACCGCGTCGGCTCCGTCTCCCTGCGCGTCGGGCAGCCGGCGCCGGCCCCCGGTGCGGCCTTCCTCGACGGAGTGACGGCCGTCGAGGGTCTGAGGTTTGAGGTGGAGGGCGGTGGGCCGGATGGAGCGTACCGGTTCTCCTACCTGGGCAGTTCGTACGATGTCACGTTGAGCGAGGGGGCTTGGACGCTTGTCGACGAAGCCGCGTTGGCCGCACTGCTGGATCCGAAACCTGGCGCAACGTCTGATGCCGAGGGTGCAGTCGAGGAGGAGACAACTCCCCCCTCGGACATGACGGGGAGTGTGACGGTGGATGGCAGAGTGGCACTGACCGATCCGGAGCCGGGGCAGGCAGTGCCCCCGGCGGCGTTGGTGCTGGACCCGTCCGGTGCGTCCTGCGTTCTGCTGGCCGGTGACCACAGTCCTGCGGCAGTGACGTTGATCGGCTCGGCGGTCGACGGCAGCGCCCTGATCGCACCTGAGCTGGGCGAGGGCGCTCGGGTGCTGGTCAATCCCTTGGAGGTCGTACCGGAGGCTGAATGTCCCTGAGGCTGGTCGACGTGGGGTTCAGGTACGCGGGCGCAGACCGGGCCGTGCTGGGCGGGGTGAATCTGACGGTGGCCTCAGGGGAGTCGGTGGCCCTGATGGGGGCCTCAGGGAGAGGGAAGACCACACTTCTCAACGTCGCTGGTCTTCTCGCGGTGCCTACCACGGGGCGGGTGGAGATCGATGGGGTCGCGTGCTCGGTGCAGGATCGCCATCGGCTGCGGATCGCGTGGATCCTCCAGAGCGTCAACCTGTTACCACGGCGAAGTGCTCTGGACAACGTAGCGCTCCCTGCGCTGGCCGCGGGCTCCACGTCGGGCACCGCCGATGCCACGGCCAGCGAGTTGCTGCTCAGCGTCGGGCTGGATCCATCGGATCAACGAGATGCGCGAACGCTCTCCGGAGGCGAGGCGCAGCGCGTTGCTCTCGCCCGCGCCTTGATCTCCCGCCCCAGCCTGCTGCTTGCCGACGAGCCGACTGCGAACCTCGACGCCCGCACCGCGGACGTGGTGGCGGAGGCGCTGTTCGCGACGGCCGGCCACACGGCGGTGCTCCTGGCCACCCACGATGAGCGCATCGGGGCGATGGCGGACCGGATCGTGCGGATCCTGCCAGACGGTTCCCTGGGAGAAGGCTGAACTGTGTGGCATCCGGGTCTTCTGCTGCGCGAGGCATTCCGAAACCTCGGTCCCCGGCATGCCGTGCTGGCAGTGGTCACAGCCGCAATGCTCGCCATATGCGGGGTAGCCACCGTCGTGTCCGCCTCGAGCGTCCTCAACCAGCACGACGGTGAGTTGGTCCGTGGAGGAACTGTCTGGTGGATTCAGGCCGATTCGGATGGGCAGCCGGTGCCGGCCAGAATCTGCGCCCAACTCAACGGTCAGCCCGGGGTGGTGGGCGCCGGGGCCGTCGGGCAGGAGCAGCGTGAGTGGCATGCCTTCGCAGGGGCGCGGGGCGTGACCGTCGATGTCGCGACCCCCGGAATCTGGGCTGCCTGGGCGGTTGCCGAACCCCTTGGAGATGTTGTTGCGGGGTCGGACCTCGCCGACACCGGGCTCGCTGCCGTGGGAATGGTGCTCTACGACGCGGAGGGTATCTCGCATCGCATCGACGCACGGACTCCGGATTCGGTGAAGCCGGCCCGGCTCCTGGCCAATGTGGTGATGACGCGCCCGCCCGATTTCGCGATGAGCGAGTGTTGGGTGCGGATGGACCCTGGGGCGTTCGAGGCGGGTCGCGACCTGCTCGATTTCTCTTTCGCAGGGCACGGCGTGGCGATCAGCCCGTTCGCCGTCGACGACTCGGCCCTCCTCAGCCCTCAGGAGCAGTGGCAACGATACGCGGGCCTGGCCCCGGGACTGGTGGCGGGCGTGCTGATCGGGTTGCTGGTCCTGCTCACCAACTGGGGCAAGCGCCCTGAGCTCGCGGTTTACCGCACCTTCGGCAGCAGCCGCGCGGAGCTCATGTTCCTCACGATGGGGGAGGTGGCCCTGGTCCTCGTTCCGTCGGTGATTCTCGCCTGCGCCGCCACCGTCGCCGCGCTCGCAGTGGCCGTCTCGCTGCAGGCCGTCCCGCTGACCGGCGTCGCGGCGACGTTGGGTGCTGGTCTTCTCGCCATCGGTTCGGCCGCCGCGTCCGGGTGGGCACTCGGGGTGGCCTTGGTTCCGCTCGCGCTGCGGGGCGGCCTTCATGAGCAGCTCAAGGACAGGTGAGCCGGCGAGAGACTGGGAGCCATGAATCTCAGCCCACACCTCGACCGTGAGGAAGTTGCACGTGTTTTGGATCTCGACGGCTATCTGCGTGATGAGTTGCGGCGCTCGGCTGTGGAGCGGCTCGAGATCGTAGGGGAGGGACTCAAGAACCTGAGGCGGTAGGACCCCGAAACGTCAGCGCTCATCCCCCACATTCACCGGACCGACGTGCCGCATCCCTCATCAAGCCGAGTTGCCGACGATGGCGCCGCCCCGATCGATGCAGATGACGTCGACCGCGACGGGGGCCCCGCGCAGGACGGCGACGGCGTGATCGCGGGCCGCGGTGGCGACGGCGTCGCCCAGCGGGATGCCGTCTGCCTCGGCCAGGTCGAGGGCCTCTGCCGCGGTGTTGGCGGCACGGATCGCCGTGGCGAGGGCCTCTCCGGCGCCTGCCTCGATGGCCAGGCCCGCGAGGTGGGACAGGTCCACCTGGGTGCGGTGGGAGTGCAGGTCGAGGTGTCCGGCGGCGAGCTTGGTGAGCTTGGCGAACCCTCCGCAAATCGTGAGGCGTTCGACGGGGTGCCGGGAGATGTACTTGAGCACGGCGCCGGCGAAGTCGCCCATGTCCAGCAGCGCCAGCTCTGGCAGGCCATACAGCTCTGCGACGACGCGCTCCGACGTCGACCCGGTACAGGCGGCCAGGTGCTGCATGCCGGCGGCGCGGGCGACGTCGACGCCGCGGCGGATCGAGTCGATCCACGCGGAGCACGAGTAGGGGACCACGACGCCGGTGGTGCCGAGGATGGAGATCCCGCCCAGGATGCCGATGCGCGGGTTCCACGTGTGCCGGGCGAGGGCCTCGCCACCGTCGACCCCGATGGTCACCTCGAGGTCGAGGGGCACGCCGTGTCGGCGGGCGACTGCGGAGAGGTTCGCCCTGATCATCGCCCGGGGTGCGGGGTTGATGGCCGGCTCGCCCACAGGGAGCGGGAGCCCGGGCAGCGTGACGGTGCCGACGCCGGGGCCACCGAGGAACCGCACGCCCGAGCCCGACGGGCCCGGGCGCACCCAGGCGCGGACGAGGGCGCCGTGCGTGACGTCGGGGTCGTCGCCGGCGTCCTTGGTGACGGCGGCCATCGCGACACCGTCGGTCACATGCTCGAGGGTTAAGGCAAACGACGGCCGGCGGCCCTGGGGTAGCTCGATCTCTACGGGGTCCGGGAACTCCCCGGTGAGCAGGGCCTCGTAGGCGGCCGTCGCGGCGGCGGTGGCGCAGGCGCCGGTGGTCCAGCCGGGCCGCAGCTTGGAGTCCTCGAGTTGCCCGCGGCGCGCCATCTCAGCAGCCTCGAGTCACAGGGTGAGGGGCGGTGACGGGCACGTAGCCAGCGTAGCCGGGAGCGCCATCGTGAGTGGGCCGGGGTCGGACCGAGCGTCGCTCCCTGCCTTGCAGTGTGCAGAAGAACAGGTAGCGCGGACTCATGGGTGGGCACATAAGTACCCTCTGGGGTCCCGCTTCTGTTCGGCGACGGGCCGCAGCGTATATGTAGGCGGTATGAAGCACTTGATGGTGTGGCTGGTTTGGGCTGCGGTTGGTCTGAGCCTCGGCTGCACGGCGAGCCAGGCTGCCCCCGAGGCAGCTTGCCGGGAGGCGACGCTCAACGACGGCGGACCCACGGCCCTGGTCAGCGGGATGCTGCAGCTCAACGATGGCTGCCTGTACCTGACTGCCGAAGATGGGACCGACTATCTCCCGGTCTTCCGCGGCGCCCCGAGTTGGGCTGACCATGGTGCACTCGAGACAGAGCACGGTACCTTCGAACTCGGTCGGCCGGTTGAACTGACCGGCGGTGAGTCCGCGGCCTCGGCTGAGGTCTCCGATGACACGCACATCCCCAAAGAGTGCGATCTCACCAAGCCGCGCTGGACCGTCAACTAGGACGGAGCAGGACTATCCGGGCGGGGCGACTCCGATGGCTGCGTTGACCAGGAGACGGACTGTGCCATCAGCTGGGGGCGGCTGCTGACGCCCGCGCGCCTCATGAGGGTGCCGACCCGCTTCTTGACCCCTGACACCGACATGCCCAGCGCCTCGGCCATCTGGTCGTAGCCGCGTCCGGCGTTGATGGCGCGGATCAGCTCGTGGTCGACGGCGTCGCGCAGCACTCCGTCGGGGGCCGACTCCCGGCTGGTCACCCTGGTGGTCAGCCCCCGCGCCGCGTCGGGGGAGTGGACGAAGATCCCGGCGTCCGCGGTCCGGATGGCCGCGGCGAGCGCCTTGGCCGGGGTGTCCTTGTAGAGAAAGCCGCAGGCGCCGGCGTCGACCGCCTCGGTGAGACTCGTGGTGCTGAGGCTGGTGAGCAGCAGGACCCGCGGCGGGTCCGGGCGGGAGGTCAGCGCGCGGCACGTCTCCACCCCGGAGATACCGGGCATCCGGATGTCCATGAGCCACAGGTCGACTGGGGGCGCAGCCAATGCCTCGTGACCCCCGGCGCACTGGTGGACGACGGCGATGTCGTCGACGCGGGCGAGGGTCGCGGCGAGGTAGCTCAGGACGAGCGGGTCGTCGTCGCAGATCCCGACGTTGATCATGTCTGCAGTTGCCGCACGGTCAGCGGCATCTCCACGAGGCACGTCCAGGTGCCGTTCGCGGATGCCAGCCGGAGGCTACCGCCGGCGAGCGTGGCGCGGTGGCGCATCCCGAGAGTGCCGAGGCCCGTGCGGTTCGTCTGATCCGGCGGCATCTGGTTGGTGACGATCAGCTGGTAGTCGACGGCGGACAGCTCGCCCACGATCGTGCAGGGCCCGTGCTTCAGGCCGTGTTTGGCCACGTTGTGGAGAGCCTCGCGGAGGATCTGTGCGAGGGCGCGGTCGATGGATGCAGGCAGTGTGGGGCTGAGGTCTCCGGAGGTGGTGACCTCGTGGCCGCGACGCTTGAGCTCGCGGACCTCCTGTGCAAGGGTCTCTCGGAAGTCCGCGTCCGTCGGCGCGGCCTCTCCGATCTGCATCATGCGGATGGTGTCGCGGAGGGCGGCTCCAGCGTTGCGGGCCCGCTCGGACAGTGCGGCCAGCGCCTCCGGAGACGCTCCGCCCGCGTTGTGCGCGGCGTCGGCCTCCATCGCGATGAGGGTGAGTTCGCGGGCCACAGAGTCGTGGAGGTCGAGGGTGGCCTGGAGCCTGAGGTCCCGCTGGCGCCTGGACTCGGCCTCGGCGGCGTTGCGCGAGACGGCGTTGAGGCCGAACCCGACGAGCACGAACACGCCGTCGAGGGCGAGCCAGCCGAGGATCACCTCGAATGGATTGAAGTCCTCCGCGAGCTTGCGAGCCGTGGCGGTCACCGAGGCTGTGAATACGGTCGCTGCCATCACCGCTGCCTGGGCCCATCGCCCGTTCCGTAAGGCGGCGACGACAGGGAGCATGAGGAGGTAGGGCCAGAAGCCTAGAGAGTTCTCGTCGATTGCGGCCGCCGCGATGGCCATGGTGATGGTCAATGCCGCGCCGACCTGCGGCCAGCGTACGGCCACCACCACAGTGAGGAACGCCGCGACGTCGAGGGCCACGATCTCTGGAGGCAGGAGGAGGCGGGCCCGGGGAGCGAGGAGCTCTGCCGTGATGATCACGAGCGCGATGAGGATCTCCAGCGCGCCGCTCGAGAGTGCTTTTCGTCCCACGCCGTCATCCTATGGGTGGGCGACGCTCGCCTGACCAGCGGAGGAGCGCGGGAAGGTACTTTCGTACCCTCCCGGATGCGTTGGAGCCGGATCGCGGCGACACTGCGGCTATGCCGAGGTCTTGGGGGGACCTCGGCCTCACTTCTGCCGTGTCACGCTGGCGCTCAGCGGTGCGCGTGCTCGTCGATGAGGTCCGCGATCAGCTTCGGCGACGCGAACATCGTGGCGTGCGGCCCGGGCACCGTTGCGAACCAGCCGTGCTTGAACGTGGCCGCCAACTTCTCGGCCCAGTCGAGGGGCACGATGGGGTCGTCGAGACCGCAGAGCACCAGTGTCTTGGCGTCGATCCGCCCCGCGACCAGTTCCATGTCCATCTGAAGCAGGTGCGGGGTCTGCTGGACCATGTAGGGCACGCCGGCTCGGAACAGGTAGTCGTAGATGGCCATCGCCGCGACCTTCGGGGGCTCTTTCAGGCCGTTGGCCATCAGCAGCCCCGCGACCTTCGCCAGCGAGCGGGCCGACGGCGTGACCACCGGCGCGATCAGGACGATGTGGTCGACCTCCTCGGGGAAGTCGGCCGCCAGCTGCGCTACCACCTGGGTGCCCATCGAGTGACCCACCACGACGGGATGGTCCAGGTCCTTGTCCGCCAGGTACTTGCCGACGAGGGCGGCGTGATCGGCGATGCTCAGGTCGCGGTCGGGGCGGGGGGAACGGCCGTATCCGGCCAGGTCGATCAGGTGGACGTCACCGTGGTTGGCGAGCTCCACCGCCGTCGGGCCGTACGAGCGGGCCGACACGCCGATCCCGTGGACGAGTACGAAGTCCGGGCTCGTCCTCTGCGGGACCTGGCAGGGGAACCGGTACGACACCATTGAGGCGTCGCCATAGCCGGAGCGGCTGGTGTGGTACTCCACCGTGCCGACGTACTTGTTCTTGTAGACCACCTCGTCGCGGGGAGCGTGGCGGCGGGCGGACATGCGATTAGCGTAGCCGTCCCGCCTGCGTGGCAGCGATTCTCAGGCCTGACGAGAGGTGTTGGTGAGCTCATCGGTGCTGGCGATGGCGTTGACGGCGGCCACCGTGAGGGCCGAGCCGCCCCGTCGGCCGTGCACGACGAGGTACTCGAGGCCCAGGTCGTTGCCGGCCAGCGCCTGCTTCGACTCTGCCGCGCCGACGAACCCGACGGGGATCCCGATCACCGCCGCCGGCTTCACCCCGGTCTCCGCGACCACCTCGAGCAGCCGGAAGAGCGCCGTCGGGGCGTTGCCGATGGCGACGACGGCGCCGTCGAGGCGGGGCAGCCACAGGTCGATCGCGGCCATGGTCTTGGTCATCGACTTCTCGGCGGCCAGCGCCGCGAGGCCGGGGTCCTTGATGTGGCACACGACGTCGTTGTCGCGGGGGAGGCGGGAGGCGATGATGCCGGTGGCCACCATGGAGGAGTCGCAGAGGATCGGCGCGCCGGCCCGAAGGGCGGCGTTGGCGGCGGCCACGACGCCCGGGGTGAAGGCCACGTCGTCGGCGACGTCCGGGGCTCCGGCGGCGTGGACCATGCGCACGACGACGCGGGCCACGTCGTCGGGGAAGCGGGTGAGGTCTGTCTCCTCGCGGATGATCCGGAAGGATTCGCGGTAGATCTCGGAGCCGTCGGTCAGGTAGTCGTAGCGCACGCCGTTCACCGTAGTGGACCCCGCAATAGTGGGGCCCGGTGGGCTCTGGTTGACTGGCCTCACACATTCACACCGCGAGGGGACCAGGAAGCCGGAACGAGCCGGCACGGTCGCGCCACTGTGGACCGCCGTCGGGCGGGAAGTCAGGAACTGGACCCTCACGGCCGACTGCCCGGGACGCGTCATCCCGGGCGAAGGGACCTGAGACAGCGATGCACATCGCCGAGGGGATGCTTCCCCCGTTGCACTGCGCGGCCTGGCTGGCCGCCTCCACCCCGTTCGTCGTCCACGGCGCCCGCGCCGTGCTCACCTCCGTGCGGGAGCATCCGGAAAGCAAGCTGATCCTCGCGGCGGCGGGCGCGTTCACGCTGGTGGTGAGCGCACTGAAGCTGCCGTCGATCACCGGAAGCTCGTCGCACCCGACCGGGACCGGCCTGGGGGCGGTGCTGCTCAGGCCGCCGGTGATGGCGTTCCTCGGCACGCTGGTGCTGCTGTTCCAGGCCGCGCTGTTGGCGCACGGCGGGCTGACGACGCTCGGGGCGAACGTGTTCTCGATGGCGATCGTCGGGCCGTGGGCGGCGTACGGGGTCTACCGGGCGGTGACGCGGCTGTCGGCCCCGCTGTGGGCATCGGTGTTCCTGGCGATGGCGGTGGCGAACATCGCGACGTACGCCGTGACGTCGGTGCAGCTGGCGCTGGCGTACCCGGACCCGACGAGTGGGGTGTGGGGTGCGCTGGTGAAGTTCCTCGCGCTGTTCGCGGTCACGCAGGTCCCGCTGGCGGTCGCGGAGGGGCTGCTGGGGGTGCTGCTGGTCGGGTTCCTGACGCGTGCGGCGCGCCCGGAGCTGACCCGGCTGGGTCTGCTCAAGGAGGACGCGGGTGTTTAGCCGTCGCGACGTGTGGATCGGGGTGGCGCTCGTGGTCGCCGTCATGGGGGTGTACCTCGGCAGCCTGGCGCTGGCCCCCACGGGGGCGGAGTTCCTGGGCAGCGACGCCGCCGCGGGGGACCTGACCGGCGGCGTGCCGTGGCTCGAGCCGCTGTTCGCGCCCGAGAGCGCGGAGCTCGAGTCTGGACTCTTCGCCCTCCAGGCGGGCCTGGGCGGCATCCTGCTGGGCTTCGTCCTCGGCCGGTTGACGGCTCGGCGCCGGTCGTGAGCGTCCACGTCACCGCCGTCGACGACGCCGCCTGGGCAGGGCCCTGGCGGGCGATCCCTGTGGGGCACAAGGTGGGGCTAGCCGTCGCTCTGGTGCTGACCGCTCTGCTGACGCCGGCCTGGCCCGGGACCCTGCTGGTGGCGGGGGCGTCGCTGATCCTCATGCTAGGACCGGCCCGCATCCGGCCGGGTCTGGTGGCCGCCGTCGCGCTGCCTCCGCTGGCATTCCTCGTGGTGGGGGCGTTGCCGCTCGCGGTCGAGGTGGGCGACGGGCTGCGCATCACCGCCGACGGCGGGCTCCGGGCGGCGGAGATGCTCGCGCACGGCGTCGCGGGGACCCTGGCCGTCCTGCTGCTGGCCACTACCACGCCGATGAGTGATGTGCTGGGCTGGCTGCATCGCCGCGGCCTCCCCGGCCCGCTGCTGGAGATCGCCGCACTGATGTACCGGCTACTGTTCGTGCTGCTCAGCAGCGCGCTGGCGCTGCAGGCCGCGCAGGCCGCCCGTCTCGGGGGCGACGCGCCCTTCAGTCGTCGGTTCCAGGCCGCCGTCGACGGCATCGGCACCGTCCTGCTGATGAGTTGGCGCCGCGCCACCCGGCTGCAGGCGGGCCTGGAGTTGCGCGGCTATGAGGATGCGCTGCCGACGCTACGGCCCGTGGGCCGCACCCGCCCCTGGGCCCCGGCTGCGGGGGCCGCCCTCGTCGCCGGCATCTGGCTGGCCTGCTGGGCGGTGGCGTGATGCTCCGGGCCGAGGGGGTCGTCGTCGGGTATCCGGGCGGCTCGGCCGTGTTGACGGGGGCGAACCTCTCCGCCGCGTCGGGGCGGCGGGTGGCGCTCCTCGGCGCCAACGGTTCGGGCAAGACCACACTTCTGCAGTGCCTGGCCGGGGCCCTGCCTGCCGCCGACGGCCGGGTCACCCTCGACGGGCAGCCGCTCACCCACACGCGGGCCGCGCTGCGGGCGCACCGCCGCCGCGTCCAGCTGGTGCTGCAGGACCCGGACGACCAGCTCTTCTCCGCCGATGTCACCCAGGACGTCTCGTTCGGCCCGCTCAACCTCGGACTCAGCGACGACGACGCCCGCGCCCGCACCGATGAGGCCCTCGCGCTGCTCGGCATCGCCCACCTCGCCGCCCGCCCCACGCACCAGCTGAGCTTCGGCGAGCGCAAGCGCGTGGCCCTGGCGGGCGCGGTGGCGATGCGGCCGGACGTCCTGCTCCTCGACGAGCCGACGGCCGGGCTCGACCCCGCCGGGGTCGCCGACCTGCTCGCCACCCTGGCCGGCCTGCACGCCGGCATCGTGCTCGCCACCCACGACGTCGACCTCGCCCTGGCCTGGGCCGACGACGTGGCCGTGGTGGTGGGCGGCCGCGTGGCGCAGGGGCCGCCGTCGCTGCTCGGCGACGAGGTCCTCCTCCGCGACGCCCACCTCCGCCGCCCCTGGCCGCTGGAGCTGGCCGCGCGCCTCGGACTGCCCGGCGCCCCCCGCGACCTCGACCAGCTCGTCGCGCTCCTCCCGGAAGGATCCTGCGCATGATCACCGATCCCGACGGCACCGTCCTCGGCCGCACCCCCGGCCTTCCCGACGACGTCTTCGAGCACGACGGGCTCATCACCAAGCGGCACATCCGGGCGTCCGCCCTGGCGCTGCTGCGCCCGCGGGCCGGTGAACTGCTGTGGGACCTCGGCGCGGGAGCCGGATCCGTGGCCGTCGAGTGGTGCCGGGCGGCCGACGGGGCCCGGGCGGTCGCCGTCGAACGGGTGCCGGAGCGGGCGGCGAGGGTCGCGGCGAACGCGGCCCGGCTGGCGCCCGCGGGGGCGGTGCGGCTGGTGGAGGCGGGTGTCGCGGAGGCACTGGATGGCCTGCCCCGGCCGGACGCGGTGTTCATCGGCGGGGGAGCGACCCCGTCGCTGGTGGAGCGGGCCGTCGAGGCGTTGCCGCCCGGGGGCCGGATCGTCGTGCACGGGGTGACGGTGGAGGCCGAGGAGGTGTGTGTCGCGGCGTACCGACGGTGGGGCGGGCAGCTCGCCCGGCTGCACCACGAGCACGCCGCGCCCATCGGCCGCCTGCTGGGCTGGACGCCCGCTCGGGCCGTCGTCAGCTGGGGGTATGTCGTGGAGGGATCGCGGTGAGCGAGCCGTCCACGCGCGAGCTGAGGCAGCGGCCGATCGTCGCGGTCCACACCGGCGACGGCAAGGGCAAGACCACCGCCGCCCTCGGGATGGCGCTGCGCTCGTGGGCGCAGGGCTGGGATGTGGGCGTCTACCAGTTCGTGAAGTCCGCCAAGTGGCGCACCGGCGAGCAGGAGGCGTTCGCCTCGCTGCCGGAGCGCGGCGGGCTGACGTGGGAGAAGATGGGCACCGGCTGGTCGTGGTCGCGGGCGCACACCGCCGTCGACCCGGCCGAGCAGGCCGGGGAGGGCTGGCGCAGCATCCGCGAGGGCCTGGCGGAGGAGCGGCACCGCTTCTGGCTGCTCGACGAGTTCACCTACCCGCTGGCGTGGGGCTGGATCGACGTGGCCGAGGTGGTGGAGGCGTTGGGGTCGCGGCCGGGGCGCCAGCACGTGGTGATCACGGGCCGACGATGCCCGCAGGAGTTGATCGACGCCGCGGACCTCGTCACCGAGATGACCCTCGTCAAGCACCCCTTCCAGCAGGGCCAGCGCGGCCAGGCGGGCATCGAATGGTGAGCCGGCTGGTGATCGCGGCGCCGTCGTCGGGGCAGGGGAAGACGACGGTGGCCACCGGGCTGATGGCCGCGCTGCGGGCGCGCGGGCTGGAGGTGGCGCCGTTCAAGGTCGGGCCGGATTACATCGACCCCGGCTACCACGGGCTCGCCACCGGCCGTCCGGGCCGGAACCTGGATCCGTTCCTCTGTGGCGAGGAGCGGATCGGGCCGCTGTTCGCGCACGGCGCCGCAGGTGCGGAGGTGGCGGTGATCGAGGGCGTCATGGGGCTGTTCGACGGGCGGCTCGGCACCGGCGGCTTCGGGTCGACGGCGCACGTGGCCCGGCTGCTGGAGGCGCCGGTGGTGCTGGTGATCGACGCCCGGCACACGTCGCGGAGCGTCGGCGCGGTGGCGCTGGGCATGGCGCGGTTCGATCCCCGCGTGCGCGTGGCGGGGGTGATCCTCAACCAGGTGGGCAGCGACCGGCACGCCGCGGAGGCCCGCGCCGCCGTCGAGGAGGTGGGGCTGCCGGTGCTGGGGGTGCTGCCGAAGGCGCTGGACATCGAGGCGCCGTCGCGACATCTGGGCCTGGTCCCAGTGGCGGAACGCGACGACTCGAGGGTCGCGGCGATGGGCGACGTGGTGGCCGCGCACGTGGACGTGGCGGCGCTGCTGGCGGTGGCCGCGGGGGCGCCGGCGCTGGACGTCGTGGCGTGGGATCCGGCGCGGGAGGTGTCGCCGCCGTCGGACCGGCGGCCGGTGGTGGCCGTGGCCGGGGGGCGGGCGTTCACGTTCCGCTACCCGGAGACTGACGAGCTGTTGGCGGCGGCCGGGTGTCGCGTGGTGGAGTTCGACCCCCTCGTCGACTCCGCGCTGCCGGCGGGGACGGCCGGGCTGTGGCTCGGCGGCGGGTTCCCCGAGGTGTACGCCGGTGAGTTGGCGGCCAACGAGGCGTTGGCGACGGAGATCCGTGCGGCGGTCGAGGGCGGGATGCCGACGGTCGCGGAGTGCGCCGGGCTGTTGTACCTGTGCCGAAGCCTGGACGGGCGGCCGATGGTGGGCGCGGTCGAGGCGGACGCGGCGATGGGTCCGCGGTTGACGATGGGCTACCGGGTGGCGGTGTCGGATCGGGAGACGCTGCTCGGCCGACCCGGCGAGGATGTGACCGGGCACGAGTTCCACCGCACGACCGTGGGCGCTGGTGGGCATGGCGGCGCCGGGGAGGCGGGGGCCGAGGGCGCCGTCGGGCCGGCGTGGCTGCTGGACGGGCGAGCCGACGGTGTCGCGGGGGAGACCCTGCACGCGTCTTACCTCCACGTCCACTGGGCGGGCCACCCCCGGCTGGCGCAGCGCTTCGCCGACGCCGTCCACCACCCCACGGCGCTCGGTGCCGGTGGGGGTTTGAGCAAATGGCACGACTCAACGCCGATACGAGCGCTCTCAAGGCCCGATCTCGCCGTTGAGCCCTGCCATTTGCTCAAACCCATCCCCACGCCGGGGCCCGAGCCGGACCTCCTGCACCACGGTGACCGCGACCTCGCCCCAGGTCTCGTCGACCTCGCCGTCAACGTCCGGGTCCCCACCACCCCGACCTGGCTGACGGCGGAGATCTTCGGCGACGGCAACCTCGCCGCCTACCCGGACCCCGCCCCCGCCCGCGACGCAATCGCCGCCCACCACCGCGTCGACCCCACCATGGTCCTGCCGGTTGCCGGGGCCGCGGAGGCGTTCACCCTCATCGCCCGGGCACTCCGCGGCGATGCGCTGATCGTCCACCCGCAGTTCACCGAGCCCGAGGCCGCGCTCCGCGCCGCCGGCCGCGACCCCCGCCGCCACCTCCTCAGCCGCGACACCGGCTTCCGGCTCGTCCCCTCCCAGGTGCCCACGGCGGACCTCACCATCGTCGGCAACCCCACCAACCCCACCGGCGTCCTCCACCACGCGGAGGACCTCCTCGCGCTTTCGGCCGAGATTCTCGTCGTCGACGAGGCCTTCATGGATGCCGTCCCAGGCGAGCCGGAGACCCTCATCGCGCCGTCGATGCCGGGCCGGCTCGTGCTTCGCTCGCTCACCAAGACCTGGGGGCTGGCGGGGCTGCGGATCGGCTATGTCGTCGGGGACCCCGCCCTCATCGAGCGCCTCGCCGCCCAGCAGCCGCCCTGGTCCGTCTCCACCCCGGCCATCCGCGCGGCGATCGCCTGCACGTGCCCGAGCGCCGTCGCCGAGGCGGCCCGCCTGTCCGACGAGGCCTTCGTCGCCCGGGAAGATCTCGCCGCCCGCCTCACCGACGCCGGCCTCGCCGTTGTCCCGGGCCACGCCCCTTTCGTGCTCGCCGACGCCGCCGCGCTGTCGCCGACGTCGCTGCGCGAGCCGCTCGCAGACCGCGGATTCGCCGTGCGGCGCGGAGAGACGTTCCCTGGTCTCGGCCCCACCTGGCTGCGGTTCGCGGTCCGCACCCCCGACATCCACCGTCGGGTGGCCGCCGCCATCTCGGAGCTCAGGGGCAAGCCGTGAGCGCGTCAGCCCAGCCAGGCCAGCGCCCCCGCGACATCGGCCACCTCGGGCACTCCCACGGGCGACGCAGGGCGCCGGATCATCACGACGGCGGCGCCTCGCTCCGCGGCCACGGTGAGCTTGGCGTCGGTGTGCGGACCGCCCGCATCCTTGGTCACCAGCACGTCGACCCCGTGAGCCGCCATCAGTTCGCGCTCGCCGTCCAGCGTGAACGGCCCGCGGCTGGTGACGAGCGTCCAGCGTGCAGGCAGGAACGCGACGGGCGGTTCGGCCACGCGGGCCACCACGTCCCGGTCGGCGAGGTCCGTCAAGTAGTCAGCAGTGTGTTGGCGGCCGACGGTGAGGAGGGGCCGGACCCCGAGCGCGGCCGTGAGGCGGGCCGCGTCGTCGTGGTCGTCCACCCACTGCCAGGTGCCCGCCAGAGGGTGCGTGGCCCAGCTCGGCCGCACGAGCCGGACCAGCGGCACACCCTCGGCCTCACATGCCCAGGCCGCATTGGCCGACATCGCCGCGGCGAAGGGGTGCGTCGCGTCGACGACCGCCGTCACCCCCCGCTCGCGCAGGTAGTCGCGCAGGCCCTCGGCCCCGCCGAACCCGCCGGTCCGCACCTCTCCCGCCATCAGCGGGGCGCGTGTGCGGCCTGCCAGCGAGAGCACCGCCTTGCGCCCCGCCAGGGCCTCGGCCAGCTGTCGGCCCTCCGCGGTGCCGCCAAGGATCAGAATCACCAGCCCATCCAACCATCGAAGACAAGGACACCATGACCCTCCTCGACGACACCCTCGCCGCCCTCCGCCCCGCCTCCGCCGACGCCCTGGCGGCAGCCGAGGCCAGGCAGCTGACCCTCACCAAGCCCGCCGGGAGCCTCGGCCGGCTTGAGGAGATCGGCAACCGGCTCGCCGCCATCGCGGACGCCTGCCCGCCCCCGCTGCCCGGGCGCGCCGTCATCGGCCTGTTCGCCGGCGACCACGGCGTCTGCGCTCAGGGCATCAGCCCCTGGCCGCAGGAGGTCACGGTGCAGATGGCCCTCAACATCGCCTCCGGCGGCGCGGCCATCAACGCCATCTCCCGTCAGGTGGGGGCCGACGTCTGGGTCACGGACGTCGGCGTCGCGGCCGACGTGCCCGAGCACCCCGGGATCCGCGCCCGGAAGGTCCGCCCCGGCACCCACGACCTCTCCGTCGAGCCCGCCCTCACGCGAGACGAGGCCCGCGCCGCCCTCGAGGTGGGCATCGAGGCCGCGAACGAGGCCATCGACGGCGGCGCCGACATCCTCCTCACCGGCGAGATGGGCATCGGGAACACCACGCCTGCCAGCGCGCTGATCGCCGCGTTCTCCGGCCTGCCCGTCACCTCGGTGACGGGCCGCGGGGCCGGCGCCGGGGACGACATGCTGACCCGGAAGATCGCCGTGATCGAGGGCGCGCTGGCCCTTCACCGCCCGGACCGCGCGGATCCGCTGGGGGTTCTGGCCGCCGTCGGGGGCCTCGAGCACGGTGCCCTGGCGGGCTTCATCCTCGGCGCTGCTGCCCGTCGGGTGCCCGTGATCATCGACGGGGTGATCGCGGCGTCGGCGGCCTGCGTCGCGGCGGGGTTCGACGAGGCGGTGGCCGGTTACCTGATCGCGGGGCACGCGGGCGTCGAGCCCGGCATCAAGGCGGCGCTGACGTGGCTGGACCTGCAGCCGCTGGTGGACCTGGATCTCCGGCTCGGTGAAGGAACCGGCGCCGCACTGGCGTTGCCGACGGTGCAGGCGGCCGCGCGGATCCTGCGGGAGATGGCGACGTTCGACTCCGCGGGTGTCGCGGAGGGGTGACGGCCCTGCGCCTCGCCTCTCTCCCGCGGTCCGGGACGCCCAAGCGCGGAAACGGGACCCCAGTGCAGCCCTCTGCGCTCAAGCAGGGGTGGGGTGACCGGCACTACCGGCACGACTCCGCGGAGTGGGGCCCCTCACACGTGGGCCATCAGTGGGATGGCCGAGCGGAGTCGTGCCCCTATCGACACTCATCAGGTGGTTGGTGAGGGGCATGGACGCGCGGAATCGTGCCGGTAGTGCCGGTCACCCCACCCCTCATTGAGCGTGAGGGCTCGCACTGGCGTCCCGCTGCCGCGACGTCGCGCCTCATTCCGCGAATCGTGCGCCGGGAGCGGGACCGCCTCTGCGGTCCCGGTAGGGAAGAATGGCGCGCATGGAAGCGAAGCGGGCCGCGGACGACGGCGTGGAGCCGGCTCCCGGCGTCCCTGCTCCCGACTCGTCCGGGGAAACGGTGACCGCCCCGTCGCGGGCTGCAGAGCCACAGCGGACCCGGGGCGAGCCGGCGCCGACCCGGCGACGTGGTGTCTCGCCCCTCGCCCTCCTCGGGCTCGTCCTCCTCGCCGCGACACTCGCCGTCAGCGGTTTCCTCGGCTGGCAGGTCTTCGGCACCACGTGGCTCGCCCGCACCGCCGCAGCGGAGGGCGTCGCCCAACTCCGCGACCAGTGGGCCGCCGCGACACCCTCCGCGCCCGACGAGGATGGCGAACTCCCAGCAGAGCTTGCCCCCGCCCCGGGCGAGGTGGCCTGGATCCTGCGCATCCCGTCGCGCGGCGTCGAGTGGCCCGTCGCCGCCGGGGTGGACGACGACCTGCTCAAAGCGGCCATCGGCTGGTACCCCTCGACGGCGCTGCCAGGGCAGGTGGGCAACGTCGCCCTTGCCGGGCTCCGGCTCACCCACGGCGCGCCCTTCGCGGACCTGCTCAGCCTCGAGGTGGACGACGAGGTGATCATCGAGACCCCCCTCGCCACCTACACCTACCGCATCACCCTGCCGCTCGCTCAGCTGACCGTGCACCGCGATGACTCCTGGGTCCTCGAGCCCGTCCCCGGGAAACCCGACCTTGCGCCCACCGAGGCCATCCTCACGCTGACCACCCACGAAGACCTCATCGACACCCCGGACCGCGCCGTCGGTTTCGGCGTCCTGGACACGACGGAGACGACATGACAGACCGCAGCGAACTCATCGAACACATCAAGGCCCTCGCCGTCGTGCACGGCAAGGTGACGCTGGCGTCCGGCAAGGAGGCCGACTACTACATCGACATGCGCCGCGTCACGCTCGACGGTGCGGCCTCGCCACTGGTCGGTCGCGTGATGAACGAGCTCGTCGCCGACCTCGACTTCGACGCCGTCGGCGGGCTCACCCTCGGGGCCGACCCCGTCGCCACCGCCATGCTGCACGCCAAGGCCGCCGAGGAGGGCCGGCTCGACGCCTTCGTGGTGCGCAAGTCCGCCAAGGGGCATGGCATGCAGCGCCGCATCGAGGGCACCGAGGTGGCGGGCCGCCGGGTGCTCGTGGTGGAGGACACCTCGACGACGGGGGGCTCGGCCCTCACCGCCGTCGAGGCCGTGCGCGAGGCGGGGGGCGAGGTGGTCGCGGTGGCCGTGGTGGTGGACCGCGGGACCGGCGCCGCCGAACGTGTCGGCGACGCCGGCCTCGAGTACCGCTACGCGGTGGACCTGACGGACCTCGGCCTCAGCTGAGCCCGTACCGCGCCTTGTACTCGCGGCGCCGCGCGTGGAGGATCGGCTCGGTGTAGCCCGAGGGCGACCACGCGCCCTGGATGACCAGGTCCCGGGCGGCGCACCAGGCGATGGAATCCCGGAACGACCCCCCGTCGGGCCCGGGTGACATGGGTCGGTAGGCCGGGTCGTCGGCGTTCTGCGCGTCGACCACCGCGGCCATCCGCTTCAGCGCCTGCAGCACGAACGCCTCCGAGACGACCCCGTGCCGGATCCAGTTGGCCAGCATCTGGGAGCTGATCCGGCAGGTGGCCCGGTCCTCCATGAGCGACGTGTCGGTGATGTCGGGCACCTTCGAGCAGCCCACCCCCTGGTCGATCCACCGGACGACGTAGCCCAGGATGGACTGGCACGAGTTGTCGACCTCCTGTTGGCGTTCCTCGGGCGTCCATCTGGTGGAGGGGGCCAGCGGGATCTGCAGGAGCTGCTCCCGGGCGGCCCGTCGCCCCTGGTCGGCGATCTCGTCCTGCCTCCCGCGTGCGTCGACGCGGTGGTAGTGGGTGGCGTGCAGGGTGGCGGCGGTGGGGGAGGGCACCCACGCCGTGGTGGCGCCGGAGCTCGGGTGGCCGATCTTCTCGGCCACCATGTCGGCCATGAGGTCGGTCTTGGCCCACATTCCCTTGCCGATCTGCGCCCGCCCCGGCAGGCCGCAGGCGATGCCGACGTCGACGTTCCAGTCCTCGTAGGCCTGCATCCAGGCCGCCTGCTTCATCTCCGCCTTGCGGATCATCGGCCCCGCCTCCATCGAGGTGTGGATCTCGTCGCCGGTGCGGTCGAGGAATCCGGTGTTGATGAAGATGATCCGGTCCGCCGCCTCAGCGATGCACGCCGCGAGGTTGAGCGTGGTGCGCCGCTCCTCGTCCATGATCCCCATCTTCAGCGTGGTCCGGGGCAGGCCGAGGACGTCCTCGACGGCGGCGAACAGCGTGGTGGTGAACGCCACCTCCTCAGGCCCGTGCTGCTTGGGCTTGACGATGTAGATCGAGCCTGTGCGCGAGTTGCGGCGAGGGTTGTGCGACGACAGGCCCGGCATGGCGCACAGGCTGGTGACAAGCGCGTCGAGGATGCCCTCCGGCAGTTCCCTGCCCTCGGAGTCGAGGACGGCCGGCGTGGTCATGAGGTGACCCACGTTGCGGCAGAGCATGAGCGCCCGCCCGTGGAGGGTCAGTTCCCCGCCGTCGGCCCTGGTCCAGGTGCGGTCGTCGGCCAGGGTGCGCAGGAACGACCGTCCGCCCTTGGACATCTCCTCGTCCGCCGTGCCCGTGTTGAGTTCCAGCCACGTGCGGTAGCCGACCACCTTGTCAGGCCCGTCGACGGTGGCCACCGAGTCCTCGAAGTCCATGATCGCGGTGACGGCGGACTCTAGGACGATGTCGTCGATGCCGGCCAGGTCGGTTCGGCCGATCGGCCCGGTGGGGTCGATTCGGAGCTCGATGTGGAGGCCGTTGTTCTCGATCAGGATGGCGGTCGGGTCATCCGACGGCCCCTGGTAGCCCACGTACCCCCAGGCAGTGGCCAGGCCGGTGACCTCTCCCGAGGCCAGCGTGGCCCTCAGGTCCCGTCCCGCCTGGTACCGGACCACCTCCGCGTGCGATCCCGAGGCCAGCGGCGCCGCCCGGTCCAGCAGCTCCCGGGCCCAGGCGATGACCCGTCGGCCGCGGACCGGGTTGTAACGGGCTCCACGGCCGGCCCCGTCCTCGTCGGGGATGGCGTCGGTGCCGTAGAGCGCGTCGTACAGCGAGCCCCAGCGGGCGTTGGCGGCGTTGATCGCGAACCGGCGGTTGGTGACCGGGACGACCAGCTGCGGGCCCGCCATCTCCGCGATCTCCGCGTCCACGTTCGTGGTGCGGGCACGGACCTCGGTGGGCTCATCGAGCAGGTACCCGATCTCCCGCAGCATCGCCTCGTAGTGCGGCGCGTACGGGGTGCCGGGGGTGGCGCGGTGGAACGCGTCGATGGCGCGCTGCATCCGGTCCCGCTCGTCGAGGAGGCCCTTGTTCCGGCCGGAGAACTCCCCGAAGACGCGCTCGAAGCCGGCCCAGAACTGCGCCCGGTCCACGCCGGCCTGCGGCAGGGCCTCGCGGTCCAGGAAGTCCACGAGCGTCCGGTCCACCCACAGGCGGCCGACGGGGGCGTGGGTCTCCTGCGGGGGGTGGGGCTGGGTGGGGGCGGTGAGGGTCATCGTCATGGGAGTGCTCCTTGCTTGCACGCGAGGTGGGGTCAGAATTGCGCGGACTCGGTGGAGTCCTCGAGGGCGGTGGTGGAGCTCGCCGGGTTGATCGCGGCGGCGATGGTGTCGAAGTAGCCGGTGCCCACCTCGCGCTGGTGCCGGGTGGCGGTATAGCCGCGCTCCTCGGCGGCGAATTCGCGCTCCTGGAGCTCCACGTAGGCGCTCATCTGGCGGGTGGCGTAGCCCTGGGCCAGGTCGAACATGGAGTAGTTGAGGGCGTGGAACCCGGCCAGGGTGATGAACTGGAACGCGTAGCCCATGGCGCCCAGCTCGCGCTGGAACTTGGCGATCGTGGCGTCGTCGAGGTGCTTGCGCCAGTTGAACGACGGCGAGCAGTTGTAGGCCAGCAGCTGGTCCGGGTGCTCGGCCTTGATGGCCTCGGCGAACTCCCTGGCCGCCTCGAGATCCGGCACGCCGGTCTCCATCCACAGCAGGTCGGCGTACTTCGCGTAGGCCTTGCCGCGGGCGATGCTGGGCGCCATGCCTGGGCGCACCTTGTGGAAGCCCTCTCCGGTGCGCTCGCCGGTGAGGAACTCGCGGTCCCGCTCGTCCACGTCCGAGGTGATGAGGGTTGCGGCCTCCGCGTCGGTGCGGGCGATGATGACCGTCGGCACTCCCGCGACATCGGCCGCCAAGCGGGCCGCGTTGAGGGTGCGCTCGTGCTGCTGGGTGGGGATGAGCACCTTGCCGCCGAGGTGGCCGCACTTCTTCTCCGAGGCCAGCTGGTCCTCCCAGTGCACGCCGGCGGCGCCGGCGGCGATCATGGCCTTCATCAGCTCGTAGGCGTTGAGGCTGCCTCCGAAGCCGGCCTCGGCGTCGGCGACGATGGGGACGAGCCAGTCCTCGACGGTGCGGATGCCCTCGGCGTGCTCGATCTGGTCCGCGCGCAGCAGCGCATTGTTGATCCGGCGGACCACCTGGGGGACCGAATTGGCGGGGTAGAGCGACTGGTCCGGGTAGGTGTGGCCGGAGAGGTTGGCGTCGGCGGCCACCTGCCACCCCGAGAGGTAGATGGCCTTCAGCCCTGCCTTGACCTGCTGGACGGCCTGGTTGCCGGTCAGCGCGCCCAGCGCGTTGACGAAGTCCTCGCTGTGCAGCTGCTGCCACAGCTTTTCGGCGCCCCGGCGGGCCAGGGTGTGCTCCTCCTGGACCCGCCCGCGGAGGCGGACCACGTCCTCGGCGCTGAAGTCGCGCTGGACGTGCGTCCAGCGGGGGTTGATCCGCCAGTCGTACTGCAGGAGCTCTGCCGACATCGGCTCGTTCATCATCATCGTGGTCCTTCCGGTGGTGGCAGCGTCCCTGCTGCCGTGTGCGGTGCGATGAACTCATCCTGCAAGCACGTCCAGGCAATTGACCTGAAATTCTGGAAGAAGAAATGCAGAATTTCCGTTAGGCTCAATTTCATGACTGTCGACGACGACGCCTCGGCCGCAGGCCCGGACGAGCCGAGCCCTTTCGACCCGTTTTCGCTGGGGCGACGGCTCCGCCATCTGCGCAAGGAGCGTGGGTTGACTTTGGCCCAGGTGGCGGAGCGGGCCGGGCTGGCGTCGTCGCAGCTCTCGCTCATGGAGAACGGCAAGCGCGAGGCCAAGCTGTCACAGCTCCAGACCCTCGCCCGCGTCTACGGCGCCTCGCTGGCGGATCTCACGGCGCCTGTGCCCAGCCGTCGGGCACAGCTGGAGATCGAGCTGGAGCGGATGATGCGCTCGCCACTGGCGCGGGCCAAGGGGTTGCCGGTGGTGCGGATCTCGCCCCGGATGCCCATGGACGTGCTGGAGTCGCTGGTCGCGCTGCACCGCGAGCTCGCCCACGACGCCGCCGAGCGCATGGCCACGCCGGAGGAGGCGCGGCGGGCCAACGCGCACCTCCGCGACGAGATGAGGGCCCGCGACAACTACTTCGGGGCGATCGAGGAGCAGGCCGCAGCCCTCCTCAAGCGCGTCGGATACGTGTCCGGACCCTTGTCGCAGAAGCTCATCGGCGAGGTCACGGCGCACCTGGGGTTCACGCTCCACCACGTGGGGGACCTGCCCCACTCGACGCGTTCGGTGACGGACCTGAAGAACAAGCGCATCTACCTGGCGGCCGCCTGGTCCAGGGAGTACGACCCCCGCTCGGTCCTTCTGCAGGCTCTGGGCCACCACATCCTGGACCACTCGCCGCCGGCCAACTACGGGGAGTTCCTCCGCCAGCGCATCGAGACCAACTACTTCGCCGCGGCACTCCTCATCCCGGAGGCGCCTGCTGTCGCCTTCCTGCAGGAGGCGAAGGCGCGCCGCGAGCTGGCGCTGGAGGACCTGCGTGACGCGTTCGCCGTCGGCTACGAGGCGGCCGCGCACCGCTTCACCAACCTGGCGACGAGGCACCTGGGGCTGCCCGTCCACTTCCAGCGCGTCCACGAGTCCGGGATCATCTACAAGGCCTACGAGAACGACGGCGTGGCCTTCCCGCGGGACAATCTGGGCGCAATCGAGGGCCAGCCGGCGTGCAGGTACTGGACGTCGCGCGAGGTGTTCGGTGTCGCGGACAAGTTCAACGCCTTCAACCAGTACACCGACACGCCCACCGGCACGTTCTGGTGCACGGCGCGCGTCGAGCAGACCGGGTCCGGCTTCTTCTCCACCGGCATCGGGGTTCGTTACCGGGACTCGAAGTGGTTCAGCGGCCGCGACACCCGTGAGCACTCGGTGTCCAGGTGTCCGGACCCTGCCTGCTGCCGGCGCGCCCCGGAGGAGTTGGCGACGAGGTGGTCCGGCCACGCCTGGCCCAGCGCACGCACGCACGCCCACCTGTTGGCGGCGCTGCCTCCCGGCACCTTCCCCGGAGTCGACGACACCGAGGTGTACGAGTTCCTCGACGCTCATCACGCCCAGTAGCGCGTGTGGCGTTGCTGCGGGTGAATCCTCGGCTGCGCTACCGTGAAGTCGACTGTTAGAAGGAGACCCCTGTGGACATCGTCCTGATCATCCTCATCGTCCTGGTCGTCATCGCTCTGGCCGTGGTGGGCTGGGGCGTCAGCGCCTACAACGGCTTCGTCAAGAGCCGCAACCTGATCCAGGAGTCGTGGCGCCAGATCGACGTCGAGCTCAACCGTCGCTACGAGCTGATCCCCAACCTGGTGGAGACCGTCCGCGGTTACGCCGCTCACGAGCGCAACACGCTCGAGCAGATCACCGCACTGCGCAACACGGCCCGCTCCCTCTCCCAGCAGAGCCATGGGCAACCCAGCGAGCAGCGGGCCGCCGTCGAGGCCGAGCTGACCCAGGCAGTGCACCAGCTGCTCGTTTCGGTGGAGGCGTACCCGGACCTGAAGTCCAACACCAACTTCCTGGAGCTGCAGCGCGAGCTGACGGACACGGAGGACCGGATCGCGGCGTCGCGGCGCTTCTACAACGCCAACGTGCGCGACTACAACACGCGCATCGAGTCGGTGCCGAGCAACATCATCGCCGGGTTCGCGAAGTTCGAGAAGGCCACCTACTTCGAGGTCAACGACCCGATCGTGCGCCAGGCACCCGATGTGAACTTCGGTGAGATCTCCCAGCGCCCCACCGCCGCGCCCGAGCCGCCGCAGCAGCAGATCCAGGCGCCCCGGTACGACGACGTGGCCCAGCCCTACCAGCCGCCGCAGCGCGCCCAGGAGCCCCCCGCCCAGCCGGCGGTGCCCCCGCCGGCCCAGGATCCCGGGCGGGGCGACACGGGCGGCTACCGCCCCCCGTTCTCCAACTGACAAGCAGCTCGAGGCCCGCTCCCACTCCTGGGGGCGGGCCTCGGTCCTGCCCAGGCGGTGATGCGCTGCTGCGTGAGCCCGCCTCAGAGCCGAACGCCCGCTGCGGCGTCGAGACGGACGTGACGAGGGCACTCAGCAAATGGTTGACAATTCAATGAGACTCGTTTAAGGTTGAACCAACAGCCCAGGAAAGGAACCACACATGACCATCAACGAGCTCAACGGCACCTACATCCTCGACGCCTCGCACAGCGCCTTCTCCTTCGTGACCCGCCATGCGATGGTCACCAAGGTCCGCGGCTCCTTCGAGACTTTCGAGGGTTCCGCCACCGTCGACCCGGCGAACCTGGCCAACAGCACCCTGGACGTCACCATCGACGCCGGCTCGGTCACCACCCGCAACGCCGACCGCGACGGCCACATCCGCTCCGCCGACTTCTTCGACGTCGAGAACCACCCCACCTGGACCTTCAAGGGCACCGACTTCGCGATCAAGGGCGACGTCGTCGAGGTGACCGGTGACCTGACCATCAAGGACACCACGCGCTCCATCACCCTCCCGCTGGAGTACCAGGGCGCGGCGAAGGACCCCTTCGGCAACGTCCGCGTCGGCTTCGAGGGCTCCACCACCATCTCCCGCGCCGACTTCGGCCTCACCTGGAACGCCGCGCTCGAGACCGGCGGCTTCCTCGTCTCCGACAAGGTGGCCATCGAGGTGGAGATCTCCGCCATCCAGCAGGCTGCCTGATCCTCCCGCTGCCCAGCGCCCCGGCCGGTCGGTCGGGGCGCTGTCGCGTTCCCGGGTTGCCTCGCCCGGCGGTGTGGGCCAAGCTCGCACCGTGACCGAATCCGTGGCAGGCCCCGTCGTCGCCGACCCCGCTGACGCCGGAGCGGCGGGAGAACCGCCGGACCCGACAGCCCCCACCGTCGGCGTGGGACCGCACCCGCTGCCGTGGCCCGACGACGCCCGCCTGGACCCCACCCTGCTGGCCGAGGGGGACCGGCGCAACGTGATCGACCGGTACCGCTACTGGCGGATGGAGGCCATCGTCGCCGACCTCGACCACACGCGCGTGCCCCTGCACGTGGCCATCCAGAACTGGGAGCACGACTTCAACATCGGCTCCATCGTGCGCACGGCCAACGCGTTCAACGTCGCGGCGGTGCACATCGTCGGCCGGCGCCGATGGAACCGGCGCGGAGCCATGGTCACTGACCGCTACCTGCACGTGATCCACCACGACGACGAGTCGTCGCTGCTGGCGCATCTGCAGGCCGAGGGGGTGACTCCCGTCGGCGTGGACAACCTGCCGGGCTCCGTGCCGCTCGAGACCGCCCAGTTGCCGGAGCGTTGCTGCCTGGTCTTCGGCTCCGAGGGGCCTGGGCTCACGGACGCGATGGTCGCCGGGTGTGAGCGCCTCGTCGCCATCACTCAGCGGGGCTCGACGCGCTCGATGAACGCCGGTGCGGCCGCGGCCATCGCGATGTACCACTGGTCCCTCCAGCACGGTGAGCCAGCCGGCTCACAGGACTGGTCGCAATCAGGGTTGGTCTACCCACCCAGATAGCGACCAGTTCCGCGGCGGCGTCGCGGTCGACTGTCGCCTGAGCCGTCGCCCGCTAGGGTGGGCGGCATGCAGCCAGAGCGATTCGCCGCAGGCCTGACGCCCCTTCCGACGGCCGCGCGCGTGACGCAGAAGCGCGCGGCGCTGCGCTGGCGCATCATCTCCACGTTCATCTCGCTGGCCATCCTGGCGGTGCTCATCTTCACCATCGGGCGTGACTGGCCGCGGGAGTGGACCATCGCCATGGTGGCCATCTGGGTGGGGTCGTCGGCCTTCTGGCTCGTCCTGTCGGTCGTCGGGCTCCAGCGGGCCAAGCGCGACCTCGGCCGCATCCAGGACGGCGTCGCCTTCTACCTCGACCCCGACGGCGTCGAGTTCGTCAACCCGCCCGCGCCGCCCGTCCCGTGGGACCGCGTCACTGCGCTCAGGCTTGCCGGGGGGCTGTCGGGGGCCGGTCCCTCGATCGTGTTGGAGGCCGACGGCGCCGCCGTCGGCAAGGTGCCCGCCAGCTTCGTCGATGCCAACCCTGCCGTGATCGATTCGGCGGCCCGCGCGTACTCGCTCGGCCGCGTCGGATTGGACGTCTCAGCGCTCGACAAGGTGCTCTGAGCGCGGGCCTGCGGGAGCTGACCCCGCCCTCCCTCGCGGCGCGCTGAGACGATAAGGTTGGGGCGACCCGAAGTCTCACCCAGAAAAGAGGCATCCATGCCCATTGCAACTCCCGAGATCTATGCCGAAATGCTCGATCGGGCCAAGGCGAACATGTTCGCTTACCCGGCCATCAACATCACCTCATCGTCGACGGTGACCGCGGCCATCCAGGGGTTCGCGGAGGCTGGCTCTGACGGCATCATTCAGGTGTCCACCGGTGGCGCCGAGTACGCCTCCGGAGCCACCATCAAGGACAAGGTCACCGGCGCCGCCGCGCTCGCCGCCTACGCGCAGGAGGTGGCGAAGAACTACCCCGTCCAGATCGCGCTGCACACGGACCACTGCCCCAAGGACAAGCTCGACTCGTTCGTCCGTCCGCTGCTGGCCATCTCGGCCGAGCGCGTGAAGAACGGCCAGCTGCCCCTGTTCCAGTCCCACATGTGGGACGGCTCCGCGGTGCCCATGGAGGAGAACCTGCAGATCGCTGACGAGCTGCTCGCCCTCACCAAGGCCGCCAACATCATCCTCGAGATCGAGGTCGGCGTCGTCGGTGGCGAAGAGGACGGCGTGTCCGCCGAGATCAACGACAAGCTCTACACCACCGTCGAAGACGGCATGCGCACCATCGAGGTGCTCGGCCTGGGTGAGAAGGGCCGCTACATGACGGCCCTCACCTTCGGCAACGTGCACGGCGTGTACAAGCCCGGTGCGGTCAAGCTGCGTCCGTCCGTCCTCAAGGAGATCCAGGACGCCGTCGGCGCCAAGTACGGCAAGGACAAGCCGTTCGACCTGGTCTTCCACGGCGGCTCCGGCTCCACCGCCCAGGAGATCTCCGACGCGGTGGACTTCGGCGTCATCAAGATGAACGTCGACACGGACACGCAGTACGCCTACACCCGCCCCGTGGCCGGGCACATGTTCAGCAACTACGACGGCGTGCTGAAGGTCGACGGCGAGGTGGGCAACAAGAAGGCCTACGATCCCCGCGCGTGGGGCAAGCTGGCCGAGGCCGGCATGGCCGCCCGCATCGTCGAGGCCTGCCAGAACCTCCGCTCCGCCGGCACCACCATGGGCGCCAAGTGAGCTGAAGCTCTGACCTGACAGACGGGGGGGGGGGGGGGGGGGGGGGGGGCGGGGCGCCCCCCCCCGGGGGGGGGGGGCCGCAATCTAGGGGCTTGTGCGGGCGCAGCGGCCTGGGGGTGGGGAGGTGCGGGGGAG